>URQQ01000056.1 GCA_900549995.1 uncultured Lachnospiraceae bacterium
GCGGAGCACGAAACAATCCGTGTAATCACGATTAGGGTGTTTTGACACCCTAATCGATATAAACAAGAAAGTGGGGAAAAATGATGCAGGTAGTAAAGCGTAATGAAAGCCTTGCGCCATTTCAGGCAGAGAAAATTGAGCGGGCAATTGTGAAGGCAATGCGCTATGGGAGCGGAATTGTTCATGAGGAGACAGCGGCAGAAATTGCCGGTGAGATAGAAAGAGAAGCGGTAGCTGAATATGGGAAAGACGGAGACATCAGTATTTACCACATTGAAGATATGGTATTTAAGAAACTGATTGAGAAGGAGCAGATTCTGACGGCAAAATCTTATGAGGGATACCGTAAAGTCAGAGAATTCCAACGTGCAACCAATACGATTGATGAAGAGATCTACGGGATTGTAACAGGGAAGAACAAAGAAGCCATGGCGGAAAATTCTAACAAAGATGCCTATATTCTGGCGACACAGAGGGATCTGATTGCGGGAGAATTTTCAAAAGATTACTGCAGAAGGACAAAGATACCGACCAAGATTGTACAGGCACATGATGAAGGAATTATCCATTTTCATGATATGGATTATTATGTCCAGCAGATGCATAACTGTGATCTGGTGAATCTGAAGGATATCTTTGCCAATGGTACCGTGATCAATAAGAAACTGATCGAGACACCAAAATCACTGCAGACGGCATGTACTGTGGCAACTCAGATCGTCCAGCAGGTAGCGAACGGACAGTACGGCGGACAGACAATTTCCATTGCCCATCTGGCACCATATGTGAGAGTCAGCCATGAGAAACACAAGGAAAATGTCAGGGCAGAAGGACATCTCGTCGGACGCATTTATTCGGAAGCGGAAGTGGAGAAAATTGCACAGAGAAGACTGGAAGAGGAAGTGGAAGCAGGTGTCCAGACGATTCAGTATCAGATTAACACGTTTTCCACGACAAACGGCCAGGCACCGTTTTTATCGGTATTCATGTATCTGAGGGAGGAGCCGGAGTATGAAAAAGAGACGGCCATGCTGATTCAGGAGATCCTGAAACAGCGCTATCTTGGAATGAAGAATGAAGCCGGAGTCTATGTGACACCTGCGTTCCCGAAACTTTTATATGTTCTGGATGATAACAATGTGCCAAAAGACAGTGAATACAGATACCTGACAGACCTTGCTGTGAAATGTGTGTCTAAGAGGATGATGCCGGACTTTATCTCAGCAAAAATCATGCGGGAGAATTATGACGGAGAAGTATTCCCGTGTATGGGCTGCAGAAGCTTTTTATCTCCATGGAAGAATGAGAACGGTGAATATCAGTGGTATGGCAGATTCAATCAGGGGGTAGTGACGCTGAACCTTGCAGATGTGGGACTTTCTGCGGAGAAAGATATGGATAAATTCTTCCGTATTCTGGATGAGAGGCTCAATCTGTGTTATGAGGCTCTGATGCTCAGACATGAGAGTCTGAAGGGGACAGTTTCTGATGTATCCCCGATCCACTGGCAGCATGGTGCGCTGGCCAGGCTGAAACAGGGAGAATGCATCGATTCACTGCTGTACAATGGCTACTCTACAATATCTCTCGGATATATCGGCCTGTTTGAGTGTACGATCGCAATGCTTGGCAAGAGCCATACTTCGGAAGAAGGGGAAGCTTTTGCTGTGAAAGTGATGAACAGACTGCGAAAGGCATGTGACAGCTGGAAAGAAAAAACGACGATTGGATTCGGACTTTACGGAACACCGGCAGAGTCTACGACCTATACATTTGCCAAGGCACTGCGCAAAAAGTTTGGTGTGGTGGAAGGAATTACAGATAAAGATTATCTGACAAATTCTTACCATGTAAATGTAGAAGAAGAGATCGATGCATTCGGCAAGCTGGCATTTGAAGCTCAGTTCCAGAAGATTTCTTCCGGCGGAGCGATCAGCTATGTGGAAGTTACCAATCTTACGGGAAATCCGGATGCGATGTCGGAATTAGTTGACTATATGTATGAAACAATCCAGTATGCGGAGATCAATACAAAGTCGGATTATTGCCAGGAATGTGGATATGACGGTGAGATACTGCTCGATGAAAATTATGAGTGGTATTGTCCGAACTGCGGCAACCGGAACCAGAAGACCATGAATGTGTGCCGGAGAACCTGCGGATATCTGGGAGATAACTTCTGGAATAAGGGCCGTACACAGGAGATTGGGGACCGTTATGTACATCTTGACAACCAGGTATATAAGGCGGTGGGTGAGTAATGAGATATGCGCAGATGCGTAAATGTGATGTCGCGAACGGAGCCGGAATCCGCACCTCGCTTTTTGTCCAGGGGTGTACGAGACACTGCAAGGGATGCTTTAATCCTGAGACATGGGATTTCGGCGGCGGAATGGAGTGGACGAAACAGACGGAGGATGAGTTTGTCGAACTGACAGGAAAACCGCACATCAAGGGTGCGACCATCCTTGGCGGGGAACCAATGGAGCCATTGAACCGGAAAACAGTAACCAGACTTTTGAGACGGCTGAAGGAGACATATCCCGGGAAAGATATCTGGATGTATTCCTCGTACCTGTTTGAAGAGTTAATGGAGGACGAGGAACACGTTCTGGAATATCTGGATGTTCTGGTGGACGGGGAGTTCGTGGAAGAAAAGAAGGACTTAAGCCTTCGCTTCCGCGGAAGCTCGAACCAGCGGCTGATTGATGTGAAGAAAAGCCTGAAAGAGGGCAGGGCCGTAGAGTTAGAACAGGATACCGGATTCTAACTCTGCCTTGGCGATTTTCCAAATAATTTCTTATATGCTCTTGAGAAGGTCGAGTAATCATGGAAACCGCAGTCGAAGCACGCCTGTGTGATCGGCGTTCCCTGGGCAATTGCCTCTTTGGCAAGCAAGAGACGCTTGTAATTAATATAATTACCGATCGTATATCCGGTCTCTGATTTAAAAAGACGCATCATGTAATACCTGCTGATAAAAAAACGTTCGGCAAGGCTGTCGATGTTCAGGTCTTCGGTGAGATGGCTGTTGATATACTGCATCAGCAGAATGATTTTCTGATTGCTGGCATCTGTATTGAGGTATTCCAGATGATGGTCAAGTGCCGCGCGGTTTAAATGGATCATAAATTCCAGAAACAGCACCTGCTGGTACAGGCTCCCGGCATAGCCAGGTGAAAGAAAAGAATTTTCCAGATCCTTTGTAATACGCAGAAGTACCTGTTTGGCTTCTGAATGGATACGGAGAACGTTGGATTTTTCTTTTCTGGCCTGCTCAAAACAAAAGTTCAGGTCGTAGTCATCTGTCTGGTACGCGCTTATGAATCCCGGAGAAATATATACAATAATCCGCTCGTATGGTACCGATGAATCGACAACCGGGCGGTGGATGTTGTTGTGGTTTACGAGGACGATATCATATGGCTTCAGGTCATAGGATTTGCCCTCGATCATATAAGTGACTTTTCCTTTGATAAATATCATGATTTTATCGAAATCATGATAATGAAAATCCAGTTTTTCAAGGCGGGTGTCTGTCAGATGGAACAGACGAAACTCGCTGTTCAGATACCCTCGTTTCTCATAAGATCCCATGAATATCAGCCTCCTTTTTGAATAAACCTATTATATAGCATTATTTGCAATATAGAAAGCACTATTTCTATATTAAGAACGGATAGTGCCTGTTATGATAGAACTATAAGCAGTTTGCTAAGAAAGGTCTGGCCTTTTATCAAAAAGCAGGAGGTATGCATTGTGGAAGTTATACTGAAAAAATATCATGGTCTGGGGAATGATTATTTTGTCTTTGACCCGAATAAAAATGAACTGGTACTCACAGAAGAGAATGTGAAAATGATCTGCAACCGAAATTTCGGAATGGGATCGGACGGAATTCTGGAAGGTCCGGTTATGAAAGAGGAAGGGATCTATTTTAAAATCTGGAACCCGGATGGAAGTGAGACGGAGCAGAGCGGAACCGGTGCAAGGATTATAGCCAAATATCTGAAAGATGCCGGATATGTACAGAAAAAACATTTCACATTTTATACGATGAACGGGCCGGTTGAGGTAGCTTATCTGAACGAAGAAGGAAGCCGGGTAAAAGTTTCCATGGGAAAACTTTCCTTCTGGAGTGATGAGATTCCGGTCACAGGTGAACGCAGAGAGGTCATTTATGAAGATATGGTATTTGGAAGAACATTGTATCCGGTGACCTGCGTTTCGATTGGAAATCCTCACTGTGTGATTTCGATGAATGAGATATCCAAACCTCTCGTATGCAAGATCGGAGAATATTCAGAGATCGCGAGGTGTTTCCCGAACCGTATTAATACGGAGATCATGAAAGTCATTGATGAAGACCATATTGAGATTGAGATTTTTGAACGTGGTGCCGGGTATACGCTTGCGTCCGGTACAAGTGCATGTGCGGCGGCAGGAGTTGCCTACAAACTTGGCAAAACAAAAAGCGGCGTGAATGTGCATATGGCAGGCGGTGACCTGCAGGTGGAGATTGAGGATGACTGGAAGGTATATCTGACCGGGGATGCATTCTATGTCGGAAAAATTAAACTGAGCAGTGAATTTGTAGAAATGATCCGCGCAGTCCAGAGTTAAGAAAAATGATGCTCTCTTTCGTACAGATAAGCAGAAGACTTATCGTTTCGAAAGGGGGCATTTTTATTCAGGAACAGACTTTGCAATATGTTCATTTCGCGGATTATATGATAATATCTTATTAGAATGCTTTCAGAGGAGGAGAAATTTATGCAGCCAATAAAAAGTTTCCGTGAGTATGTAGAAAAATTAAAAGAATACAATGAAGTTGTCTCAATTGACAAAGAGGTGGACTGGAATCTGGAGATGGGGGCAATCACCAGACGTGCTTATGATTTACCGTCTCCGGCACCATTATTTAAAAATATTAAGGACAGTACACCGGGATTTCAGGTATTGGGAGCTCCGGTAGGAATGAGCCCTGATAAAGAACATCCGTTTATACGGCTGGCGCTTTCTCTTGGGATGCCGGTAGACACGAAAGCTACAGCACTTGTGGAGGAATGGGCGAAGCTTCCGGATGTCACACCGATACCGCCGCGTCTTGTTGAGAGCGGACCGTGCAAAGAAAACAAATTGTTTGGAAGTGAAATTGATCTGACAAAGCTTCCGATTCCATGGATTCACTATGGGGATGGAGGACGTTATATTAATACTTATGGCATTTTTATCGCCCGTACGCCGGATGGTTCGTGGGTGAACTGGGCGATTACGCGTTCCATGCTTGATGGGCCGCAGACGATTGCGGGGGTGGTGATACCAACACAGGATTTTGGCAAGATTTATGCAGAGTGGAAGAAAGAAGGAAAAGAGATGCCGTTTGCCCTGTGTCTGGGTGTGGACCCGGCTATTGCGATGATTGCAGGCTATCCTCTGCCCTCTGGCATCAATGAAGGCGATGTGATCGGCGGGTGGTACAAAGAAGCGGTGGAGGTAGTCAAATGTGAGACGAATGATCTGCTTGTGCCTGCTTCTTCTGAGATCATTATCGAAGGCTTTGCATCTCTTGATGAGATGGTTCCGGAAGGGCCGATGGGTGAATATGGAGGATATGTGTGGTCCGGGCGAAATAAAGAGGTTCCGTGTTTTAAGGTGGCTGCCATGACATACAGAGATCAGCCAATCATGCCATTGTGTGTAGCCGGGGTTCCGACAGAAGAAAACCATACCAACTGGGGAGTGAGCATCGCGGCGAGCATATGGAATGTGCTGAAAAAACAGAATCTTCCGGTCAAAGAATGCTTTATTCCGATGGAGTCTGCGGCACATTGGTTTGTCGTCTCTGTAGACCGCAGCCGGCAGAATGAGGATGATGAGCAGCTGGCACTTGAAATCGGAAAAGCTGTGTTTGCTTCCAAGGGTGGTTCCTATATTCCGAAAGTCATTGTTGTCGATGATGACATTGACCCCAGCAACATCAATCAGGTGGTGTGGGCGCTTGCGACACGGCACCATCCGGACAGAAGGATTGCGATTCCAAATCAGTATATCTTCCCGCTTGTCGCTTACTTAAGCGCAGAAGAGAAAAGTGAAGCGATATCAACGAGGGTGATTTATAACTGTTTGACACCATTCCATAAATGGCCCAAAGATCAGCAGCCGGTAGAGGCATCCTTCCGTGGTTATCCGGAAGAACTTCAAAAACATGTGATTGAACATTGGGAGGAATACGGGTTTTAACAGGCAGAGATTGCCTGAAGACAGACGAACGCAGAGAGGAGAAGCATGTCTTTACAATTTATTTTTGGTGATTCTGGTTCTGGGAAATCCAGCTACCTTTATCAGATGGTTATAAAAGAGTCCATGGACAACCCACAGGGGAATTATATTGTGCTTGTACCGGAACAATTTACAATGCAGACACAGAAGGATCTGGTAGAAGCACATCCCGGGAACGGGATTATGAATATCGATGTGTTGAGTTTTGGAAGACTTGCTTACCGCGTCTTTGAGGAGACTGGGGATAATGGCCGCATTGTGCTTGATGATGTGGGGAAAAACTTTATTCTCCGGAAGATTGCATCGGATTATGCAGGCAGCCTCCCGGCGCTTGGAAGAAATATTAAGAAACTGGGGTATATCAGTGAAGTAAAGTCTGCAATTTCAGAGTTTACACAGTATGATATACATCCGGGGGATCTCACGGATGCGCTGGAACAGATTCCAAAGGATTCCGGATTTTACTATAAAATGAGAGATTTGCAGACTCTGTATGCAGGATTTGAAGAGTATCTGCAGGGAAAATTCATTACAGGGGAGGAAATACTGGATGTACTTTGCGAGGCGGCTTTACAGTCAGAGATTTTAAAAAACAGTGTCGTAGTCCTGGATGGGTTTACCGGATTTACGCCGGTACAAAATAAATTACTTGGGAAATTAATGTCTGTCTGCAAAAAAGTTGTTGTGACAGTTACCATTGCTCCAGGGGAGGATCCGTATGTTCTCAGGCATAAGTACCAGCTTTTTGCGCTGAGTAAACAGATGGTGACAAGTCTTGTGAAGATTGCAGGGGAACAGAAGGCAGAGATTCTGGATGCAGTCAGACTGGATTCGATTCCGGCCCTGCGTTATCTAAATCAGCCGGCTCTTGCGTTTCTGCAGTCAGAGATTTTCCGTTATTCTCATAAGAAGTACGGGAAAGAGACAGAGGAGGTCCAGATTCATAATGCGAGGAATCCTGTGGAAGAGGTTACATTTCTGGCGGAGGAGATACGGAGGCTTGTGAGGACCAAAAAGTTCAGATACCGTGAGATCGCGGTGGTCGTCTGTGATATGGAAACGTATGCCGATACTGTCGAGAATGTATTCTCAAGATACCAGATCCCGGTATTCAGTGATTACAAGAGAAGTGTACTGCTGAATTCCTTTGTAGAATATGTCCGGAGCCTTCTGGCGATGACGGAACAGAGATTCAGCTATGAGAGTGTATTCCGGTTTCTGAGAACGGGGCTTACGGAATTTACAGAGGCAGAGGTCGATGATCTGGAGAACTACGTGATTGCGCTTGGGATCAGAGGATTTAAAAAGTGGCAGGAACCATGGCTTCGCAGGATGAGGGGCATGACGGAAGAAGAGTTAAAAGCGGTGAACGGCCTGAGAGAGAAATTCATTCAGAAGATGGAGAAACTTACAGGTGTCCTGAGGAAGAGGAAGAAGACGGTAGCCGATATCTCCGGGGCGCTGTATGAGTTTTTTGTGCAGGAAGACATGCAGGCGAAAGTAAAGGAGCAGGAACTTCTTTTTGGAAAGCATGGGAATCTGGCGATGGAGAAGGAGTATGCACAGGTTTACGCGGTAGTGATTGATCTTCTGGATCATATCGTTGAACTTCTGGGGGAAGAAGAACTGTCCCTGAAGGAGTACTGTGATCTTCTGGATGCAGGACTTGAGGAGGCAAGGATCGGTGTGATTCCTCCAAGTATTGACCAGGTTGTAGTCGGTGATATTGAGAGAACCAGGCTTACAGATGTCAAGGTCTTGTTTATCGCGGGAATGAATGATGTATTCGTTCCGGGGAATCCGGGGAAACAGGGCATATTGTCTGAGAAAGACAGGGAGACTCTGAAAAAGAGGGATATTACACTTGCGCCGGGAGCAAAAGAGCTTGTCTATATACAGAAATTCTATCTGTATCTGCATATGACGAAACCTGAGCAGATGCTTTGCCTTTCCTACAGTAAATCTTCGGCACAGGGGAAAAGTATGCGGCCGTCTTACCTGATTCAGGAGATACACAAGCTTTTTCCTGCCTTGAAAGAGGAAGAGGAGGAAAAAAGAACCCTGAAGGAGAGGGAACTCACGCCGGAGACGGCGGTGGAATTCCTGATCGGCGGAATGAAAGAAAACCGCTGCCAGCCTGCATGGGAAGAATTGTATACATGGTACTGGAAAAGAGAAGAGTGGAAGGAGCGGATGGAGAAAATACTGTCGGCTGCATTTTTGCGCCCAAAGGATACCTCTCTGACTTCCCAGATGGCAGAAAAACTGTATCAACAGATGAGTACGGCGAGTGTGACGAGGATGGAGTCATTTGCTTCCTGCCCGTATGCACATTTTCTTACCTACGGTCTTGGGCTGAAAGAACGGCAGGAATATGAGTTTCAGGCAATGGACCTTGGCAATGTGTTCCACCGGGCGATGGAGCGGTTTTCTAAAAAGGTTGAACACCATGGGTATCAGTGGACCAATATCCCAAGAGAGGAACAGGATCGTTTTGTAGAGGAAAGTGTGGCGGAGAGCATTGCGGATTATGAGAATTCCGTGCTCTACAGCAGTGCGAGGAACGAATACATGATCGTCAGGCTTACACGCATGGTAAACAGGACGGTCTGGGCGGTGATAAAACAGCTGGAACGCGGAGACTTCGTGCCGGATGGGTATGAGGTGAACTTTGGAAACGGAAAAATTGACCGGATTGATATCTGCGAAGATGCGGATAAGGTGTACGTAAAGATTATGGATTATAAGACGGGCTCCAAATCATTTGATATCACTGCGCTGTACCATGGACTGCAGCTGCAGCTTGTCGTCTATCTGGATGCTGCACTTGCGATGGAACAGAAGCGTTATCCACAAAAAGAGATCATTCCTGCAGGGATCTTTTATTATCAGATGAAAGATCCGATCGTCTCAAAAGAGATGGATGAGAAAAAGCTGGAAGAGGCAATTTTAAAAGAATTAAAACTGGATGGACTGGTCAACTCTGCGGAAGAGGTCATCGAACATCTCGACCGGGGACTTCAGGGAAGTTCGCTTGTTGTGCCTGCTGCCAGAAATAAAGATACCAGCCTTTCGAAGAAATCCCGGACTGCTTCCACGGAAGAGTTCAAGGTGATGGCCGAGTATGCCGTGCATACGATTGGCAAAATCAAAAGAGAAATCCAGGAAGGAAACGCATCTGTTTCTCCATATGAATTTGGCGGACGGACCGGATGTGATTATTGCAGATACAAAAATATCTGTGGATTTGATGAGAAGATTGAAGGCTATGAATACCGGAGGCTTGCAAAACTGATGCAGGAAGAAGTGCTGGAAAAAATGAGAAAGGAGATCAGGTGATGGCGGTACAGTGGACAGAGGAACAACAGCAGGTAATCAAGCTCAGGAACAGAAATATTCTGGTATCTGCGGCTGCAGGTTCCGGAAAGACAGCAGTGCTTGTACAGAGAATTATCACAAAACTTACGCAGGATGAACCGCCCTCAGAGATTGACCGGATGCTGATCGTGACGTATACAGAGGCGGCGGCAGCCGAGATGAAGGACAGAATCAGGGATGCGATTGAGAAGGAACTGGAGGCACATCCGGAGAATGAACACCTGCAGAGACAGGCAACTCTTGTGCACAATGCGAAGGTCACGACGATTCACAGTTTCTGTCTGTCCGTGATCCGGGATCATTTTCATACGATTGATCTGGACCCGGGATTCCGTATCGCAGAAGAAGGGGAGTTAAAGCTTCTAAAACATGATGTCATACAGGATGTTCTGGAACGCCGGTATGACGAAGGGAGCCGGGAGTATCTGGATTTTGTGGAAGCATATGCGGCGGGCAGAGATGATAAGAATCTGGAAGAGCTGGTGCTGCGTCTGTTTGAATTTTCCAGGAGTTATCCGGATGCAGAAGCGTGGCTTGAAACATGTGCAGGTCATTATCACGTCCATTCTATGGAACAATTCTGTGAGAGCCAGGCGGTAGAAATCGCCGAAAGCCGGGTGCGCCAGTATGCAGAGGATGCCAAAAGACTTTTAAAGGAAGGGATGCATGTGTGCCGGGAACCGGAAGGCCCGTATATGTACGAAGACACTCTCCGCCTGGATCTGGATGTTGTTGACAGACTTTTAAATGCGGAACATTACATCGGTATGTATGATGTGCTGAAGGACTTAAAATGGAGCAGAATTGCGTCCTGCCGGGATAAATCTGTGTCGCCTGAGAAGGCGGAATTTGTCAAAGAAATCAGGGCAGAAGTAAAGAAGAATATTTCTGATCTGACGGAGCAGTATTTTTATGATGAGCCGGAAGAAATCAAAGAAGATATGCGGAGGTGCCAGGGGTATGCGAACGTACTGACGAGTCTTGTACAGGAGTTTGCAGCTCATCTGGAACAGGAGAAGCGGGAAAAGAACCTGATTGATTTCAGTGATATGGAACAGTATGCCCTTCGGATCCTGACACAAAAAGAGGGAGAGGAGCTTGTTCCGTCAGAGGTGGCAAAAGAATATCAGGAGCAGTTTGATGAAGTGATGATTGATGAGTATCAGGACAGCAATCTGATCCAGGAGGCAATCCTTACGAGTGTATCGAAGGTTTCCAGGGGAGATTATAATATCTTTATGGTCGGAGATGTAAAGCAGAGCATCTACCGCTTCCGTCTGTCAAGACCTGAGCTTTTCATGGAGAAATTCAATACGTACAGCCAGAAGGAGAGCAAAACCCAGAGAATTGACCTGCATAAAAACTTCCGAAGCCGGAGGGAGGTTTTAGATAGTACGAACTATATCTTCCGGCAGATCATGACCAGCCCGCTTGGGGGAATCACGTATGATGATAAGGCTGCTCTTTATCTCGGGGCCGGGTATAGCGAGGCCGAAGATAATGAAGCCGAGCTTATGATTGTGCAGACAAAATCAGATCTCACAGAGGGGATCGAGGCGGAAGATACAGAGCGGGAGCTGGAAGCAAAGGCCGTGGCGATGCGGATTCAGGAAATGGTTGGACATCATCTGGTACTGGACAAAAAGACAGGAGAGTACCGGCCGGCAAGATACGGCGATATCGTTATTTTATCCAGAGGGCTGAAAGGATTTACGGATGTCTTTGCAAAAATACTGGGACAGGAAGGAATCCCAGCATTTACCGGATCAAAAGAAGGATATTTTGGCACATTGGAAATCGGGATTATTCTCGATTACCTGAGGGTTCTCGATAACCAGAAACAGGATCTTCCGCTTGCGGCGGTAATGAGCTCATGGATCGGAGGATTCACAAGTGAGGAAATGGCTGAAATCAGAAGCAGTTTTCCGGAACTTCCATTTCATGAGGCTGTGGCGGCTTATGAAGAGTCGGGAGAAAAAGACGGCCTTTTGGAGAAACTTGTGAATTTCAGAGAACAGATCTCCGGATACCGTGAAAGGGTTCCGTATACGTCTATCCATGACCTGCTGTATCAGATTCTGACGGAGACGGGATATGAGGAGTTTGTACAGGCGATGCCGGGAGGAGAACAGAGGAAGGCCAATCTTGACATGCTGGTGGAAAAGGCCAGGGCATTCGAAAAGACAAGCTATAAGGGGCTGTTTCATTTCGTGCGTTATATAGAGCAGCTGAAAAAGTACGATGTAGATTACGGAGAAGCAAACATTGCGGATGAGCAGGCAGATACCGTCCGGATTATGAGCATCCACAAAAGCAAAGGGCTTGAATTTCCGATTGTCTTTGTCTCGGGGATGAGCAAACGTTTTAATACCCAGGACGGGAAAGGAAGTATCCTGATTCACCCGGAGCTTGGGATCGGACTTGATGCTGTAGATCTGAAAAAGCGCACCAAAGCACCTTCATTTCTGAAGAAAGTAATGCAAAAAGAGATTCTGAATGAGAATCTGGGGGAAGAACTGAGAGTTCTCTATGTGGCACTTACAAGGGCGAAAGAGAAGCTGATCATGACGGGAACACAAAAAGACCTGGAAAAGAGACTCAGAAGTTTCGAAAATGTCAGGATACAGGAGGAGCAGGAACTGTCTTTCAGCCAGCTCACAAAAGCAGTCTCTTATTTTGACTGGGTCATCCCTTCCCTGATCCGGCATCATTCATTTGCAGAAATTCTTTCAAACTACCAGATACCGGCTCCGTTTACCAATCCGCTGTATGATACGGATGTGGAATTTCGGATACGGCTTGTCATGCCAGAAGAACTGGCCTTTGAAGAGATGGTAAAAGATGCGGGGAATGCATTTGAGCTGGAAGAGCTGAGAAACTGGGATGTAAAAGCCACTTATGACGAGAAGATGAAAGAACAGCTTGAGGAACAGTTTGGCTACGAATATCCTTACCAGTCCTCAGCAGTCCAGAAGATTAAATTTACAGTATCTGAACTGAAGAAAAGGGAATATCTGAAGGAAGAGGAAAGCGAGTTATTATTTGGCGAGCCGGAAGCAGTGCCGCTGGTGCCGAAATTTCTTCAAAAAGAGCAGAAACTGGAGGGAGCCGGGCGCGGAACTGCTTATCACAGATTCCTTGAACTGCATGATTTTACACAGGAAATTGAGCCGGATGGGATCGAGGCAGAGCTGAGTACGCTTGTCCGCTCGGGAAAAATTACGGAAGAAATGAAAAAAGCCATCCGGCCATCTGATCTCGCATTTTTCTTTTCCCATCCATTGGCCGGACGGATGCGGGCAGCAGCTTGTGAAGGCAGGCTTTATAAAGAGCAGCCCTTTGTCCTGGGCGTAGATTCCTCTGTTGTCTATCCAGGAGATACAAGCAGTGAGATGATTCTCATTCAGGGGATTATCGATGTGTATTTTGAAGAGGGAGAGGAAATCGTATTGCTTGATTATAAGACAGATAATGTACGATCAGGGGAAGAACTAAGAGAAAAATATCGCAGTCAGCTGGAATATTATGCGGAAGCAATCAGGCGGCTGACGGGAAAACAGGTAAAAGAAAAATTGATTTATTCGTTTAAATTACAGGAGACGATCAGTATCTGATAAGGAGTTCATAGAAATTTTCGAATTATTTTTAAAATATTAATTGCTAAACTGCCTTATTATGGTATGCTAAAAATTGGAGTGTGTTTTAAAATTGCTGTTTGACTGTTTGAAAGTAAGTATTTTTAGAACACACTCCAGTACATCGTTTGTGAAAGAACTATGCTTTTTACTGGCGTGATTTTCCGAGAGTACAGGTGCAATATCCTAAGCGCAGCCCGCTGTGATTACGTTTTTGCACCTGCACTCTCGAAAAATCAATCTCAATAAATAGCGCAGTTGTTTCAGCTGCGATGTACGAGTGGGCATTGGCCCTGAATGAGATAAGAAATTGAGGAGAAGAAAGATGAGTGATCCCTACCAGGTTCTTGGCGTTTCGCGGGATGCGAGCGAAGAAGAGATAAAAAAGGCTTACAGAACTCTCAGCAGACAGTACCATCCGGATGCAAATATTAATAATCCGCATAAGGAACTGGCAGAAGAGAAATTCAAACAGATTCAGCAGGCATATCAACAGATTATGAAAGAGCGTACAGAAGGACCGGGAGCGGGCAGCACAGGTGCCGGACAGAATGCTTATGGCAGCGGAGGGCCGTTTGGAGGATTTGGTGATTTCTTCGGAGGATTTGGAGGCGGGTCTCAGCAGCAATATCAGGGAAGCCAGTTTTCACAGGAGGAAGATATTCATCTGCGCGCAGCCGCTAATTATATCAATACGAGATATTACCAGGAGGCCAGAACTGTTCTCGACGGCATTAGAGAGCGGAAGGCAAGATGGTATTACTATAGTTCTCTTGCCAATCAGGGACTTGGAAATCAGATTGGGGCACTTTCAGATGCAAGGCAGGCAGCAGCAATGGAGCCGTCAAACCAGCAGTACCAGCAGCTGAAACAGACGATGGAAAGCGGCGGGATGTGGTACCAGCAGCAACAGAGTAACTACGGAGTTCCATTTGGCGCAGGAGGAAGTGATTTCTGCTGCAAGCTCTGTATTGCGAACATGATATGCAATCTCTGCTGCGGAACCGGAGCCTGCTGCGGTTCACCATATATGTAGATACCAGGGTCAAAAGGTCATGCGTTTCATGCGCGCATGAAAAAGCATGACTTTGGGACCCGCCAAACATGAGAAGGAAGCCCGGAAGGGCGGAATTCGAATGTTTAGGATTACGAGAGCACGAAGTGCGGAGGAATCCGTGGTATCGTGGCAGCATACAAGGGGAAAGACAGATACCAGGAGGAGAATTATGGGTAAAATCATTGGAATAGATCTCGGAACGACAAATTCATGTGTGGCGGTGATGGAAGGCGGCAAGCCATCTGTGATCACGAACGGGGAAGGATTCAGGACAACCCCTTCAGTTGTAGCTTTTAAAAAGAGCGGAGAGCGTCTTGTCGGAGATACGGCAAAGCGTCAGGCGGTTACCAATTCGGACCGTACTATTTCTTCCATCAAGAGAGAAATGGGTACAGATTTCAAGGTAAACATTGACGGGAAAAAATATACACCGCAGGAGATCTCAGCAATGCTTCTGAAAAAGCTGAAAGCGGATGCGGAAGAGTACATTGGGGAGGAAGTAACTTCGGCGGTAATTACCGTGCCGGCGTATTTTAACGATTCCCAGAGGCAGGCAACAAAAGATGCAGGGAGAATTGCCGGGCTTAAAGTGGACCGGATTATCAACGAGCCTACGGCGGCAGCGCTTGCTTACGGCCTGGAAAATGAAGGTGCGCAGAAGGTTATGGTATTTGACCTTGGAGGCGGTACGTTTGATGTCTCTGTCATTGAAATCGGAGGCGGTGTGATTGAGGTTCTTGCAACATCGGGAGACAACCACCTTGGCGGAGATGATTTTGATGAACGAATCGCACGGTATATGATCGATGAGTTTAAAAGGAGAGAACGCATTGATTTGTCCAAAGACTGTATGGCTGTCCAGAGGATACGGGAAGAAGCTGAGCGGGTAAAAAAAGAACTTTCAGCTGCCAGCATGTCTGAGATTAATCTGCCATTTATTACGACAACGAAAGAAGGTGGAAAACATCTTCAGCTTTCGCTGACCAGGGCCAGATTCGATGAACTGACATATGATCTTGTGGAAAGAACGGCGATTCCAGTGCAGAATGCATTGAGTGATGCAGGAATCAGTGCTTCTGAATTAAACCGGGTCTTGCTTGTGGGCGGTTCTACAAGAATGATCTCGATTCAGCAGAAGGTACAGAATCTTACAGGGAAAGAGCCAAGTAAAATGCTCAACCCAGACGAGTGTGTTGCGATGGGGGCTGCAATCCAGGGAGGAAAACTGGCGGGCGAAGCCGGGCTGAATGAGATTCTTCTGATGGATGTCACACCGCTTTCCCTTTCGATAGAGACGGTCGGAGGCGTCGCAACACGGCTGATTGAGAGGAACTCTACAATTCCGACAAGATACAGCCAGGTATTTTCTACAGCCGGGGATTTCCAGACTTCTGTGGAAATTAAAGTTCTGCAGGGAGAACGCCCCATGGCGAGAGATAATAAACTGATTGGGAACTTTAAATTAAAAGGAATCAAACGGGCGCCGAGAGGAGTGCCGCAGATCGAGGTTACATTTGACATTGATGTTAACGGAATACTGAAAGTATCGGCCAAAGACCTCGGCACAGGAAAAGAGCAGCATATTACGATCACAGCAAGCACAAACATGTCTGAATCAGAGATCGAAAGAGCCGTGAATGAGGCAGCTCAGTTTGAGAATCAGGATCAGAATAAAAAAGAAGCCCTGGAGATATTAACTGAGGCGGGCAGCCTGCTGGCCAAAGTCCAGAAAGAATTTAATGATCGTAAGAAAACAATCGGAAGAGATGAAAAAGTGCAGATAAAAACGGAAATGAAACAGCTTGGAAAGCTTCTTTCCAAGGCAAAACCAGAGACGGTTACCATTGAGCAGGCAAGAGAAATTCAGTCGGAGAAAGAGAAACTCTCTCAGATGGTATCCGGCTGGAATCTGGGTGATGCCGGAGAAGAACTATGACAGTGAATACCCTGGTGTTCTGTATTGTGATTTTCATGAACGCAGCAGCCTTCTTGCTCTATGGAATTGATAAATGGAAGGCAGTGCATGACAGGTGGAGAATCAGTGAGGCGGCACTTCTTGGGATAGCACTGTGCGGAGGTGCTGCGGGTGCTTATGCCGGAATGTATACCTTTCATCATAAAACGAAAAAACCGAAGTTTTATATCGGAGTTCCCTTGATTCTTGTATTGTGGATTGTCATTGCGGGAATCGTTATAAAATATATTATATAGAATCATTTGGCAAAATTGTCAGCCAGAGATCAGATCACCCGCAGGGGTCTTATCTCTGGCTGTTTTGAGTTACAGATATTTCCGGATGATGCCCCATCCTTTTTTGAATCAGATCGATAAACAGCTGCATTGCAGGGCTGATCCATTTATCTTTATGATATCCGCAGATGGCCGAAACACAGGAATCAGTTATCTGTGTTGGTATTTCTACAAGTTCTCCATTCGCCAATTCCTCTGACACGGTAAATCTGGGAAGAAAAGAGATCCCCACATTACTCTTTACAAGATTCTTGATCGTAGGAATATTCCAAAGCTCAATGGTATAGTCAAGGATGATGGAGCGTTCATTGAGGTATTTTTCAAAAATCTGACGGAAGATGCAGGTCGGTTCATTAATGATAAAGGGAAGAGGTATTTTCTGATCCGGCGTGATAAAATCACAATACTGCTGGTATGTTTCCGGTGAGGAAACCAGGACAACCGGATAGGTGTCTAAGGGACAGACGGTGAGATGATTTCCGAATCCTCTCACATCTTCGTAGAATACTCCGAGGTCAAGTGTCCCGTTTATGAGCTCATCCCGGATATCATAGCAGTTCATAGAGCGCAGGAATAATCTTGTTTTCGGCGCCAGTTTATGAAATTCTTTCACTATGGACGGCAGCTTGTAACACAGCAGTGTTTCTCCTACACCGATCTGTATATCGCCCCGGTATTCTGACAGTTCCTGCTCAAAGCTCCGCATTTTATGAACGGAACTGATTACGTCATTGACATAGGGAACCAGCTGCTCGCCGGCCTTTGTCAGCATCATACGCCTGCCGATTTTTTCAAAAAGCTTTGCAGACAGTTCCTGTTCCAGCTGGCCGACCTGAAAGGTAATTGTAGACTGGGTATAATTCAGTTTTGCGGCAGCTTTGGAAAAGCTTCCTTCTTCTACTATGGTGAGAAATGTTTGCAGATATTTTAATTCCATAATTAGTAACCTCGTATACTTCAAAAAAATTGAAGATATAGTTTAAAAATATCAATTTGATAAAAGTGTTCTTCGATGCTATTATAGCAGGGAAGAGAGAAGACGGCAAGCGGTATGAATTACGGAGAGAGAAAGGAGATTTCATAATGGAGCATATTTATTTACAGCAGGCAGAAATGAAAGAGACAGAGGCGGCGATGCACCTTATAAATGAGGGGAAGCAATTTTTAAAAGAACAAGGTGTTGACCAATGGCAGACTGGGTATCCGGATCAAAAGATTATCCGGGAAGATATTCTTAGAAAACGTGGTTTTTTTGTGACAGACGGCGTTCATCGGTTTGCTTATCTGTGCATCGATTTCGAAGGAGAGCCGGCCTATGAGACGCTCAAAGGTGAATGGAAAAGTGATCCTGTATATGCAACGATTCACCGGATGGCCATCAGCAATGTATATAAGGGAAAGGGAATATCGGGGGAAATATTTCGGCTGACAGAGGAGCTGTGTATGAAAAAAGGCGTAACAAGTATCCGTGTAGATACGGATGAGGGGAATGCGATTATGCGGCATGTACTTGAAAAAAATGGATTCGGATTCCGCGGAACTATCTGGTTTGAAAACAGCGTAAAGTACGCATATGATAAAGTTCTCAAATAAGAATGGTAACGGATGTTCTTTTTGCTGTCGGTGATATATAATATGCTTATACATTTGGAGAGATGGAGGATGCGTATGTACGAGAGAATGTTAAATAAGCAGGAAATGCCTTCGGTGGAAGAGATGACAATATATTGCGGGGAAAATGCTGAATTATTTACCAGGATAAATGAATGGCTGGCAGAAACCTGTGACACAGTACAGAAAATCACATTTCCATATGGGAACAGTTATGGATGGGGAATCGCACATAGAAAAGGGAAGAAATTGATCTGTAATATTTTTGCTGAAAATAATGCTTTTACTGTTATGATGAGACTGTCAGATCAACAGTTTGGTGCGGTATATGAAAGGATGCTGGAGTATACGAAAGAGTATATAGACAACAGATATCCCTGCGGGGACGGGGGATGGATTCATTATCGGGTTACCTGTAAAGAACATTTTGAGGATATCCGGCAATTGTTAGCTGTCAAATGTTCATAAAAATCTTGACAGCGGAAGTACGCAGATGTATTATTGTAATGAATGATTCATTCATAGAGAGGAGAAGAGACAATGACCGAGAGGATTATGGATATTGTCAATGCGTCAACATCTTTATTTTTAAGGCAGGGTTACACGAAAACGCAGATAAGTCATATAGCGAAAGAAGTAGGGGTTTCGGTCGGTACGATATATCACGATTTTGCAGGAAAAAAAGAAATACTGCATTATGTTCTCAAATGTACAATAGATCCGGAATTCTCGAAACAGAAACTCGAGACACCGATCAGTGATGATAGTTTTTCTGGTTTGGAGCAGGAGATAGCGGAGGTGTTGAAACATTCTACAGCAGAATTTAAAATTCCTCTGTTGAATCATTTAGAAGGTTACAGCTTTGAGGCACTAATTTCAGATGCTTTTGACCTCTTGTCACGGTATGCGGCGGGGTGTCTGTTTATTGAAAAAAACCGGTATGATTTTCCATTTCTGGCAAAACAGTACCAAAGATACCGGGAAGAATTTCTGACCGCAATGAAAGACTATTTAAATGCATTTCTGGAGAAGGGGATTGTCCGTGCTATTGATGACATGGAACTTACCACTGTTATGATTGTAGAAATCTTAAGCTGGTGGGCGATGGACCGGCGTTACATATCTTTTGAAATTACCGATATACCGATGGAAGCAGCAAAGAAAGTCTGCATGGATAATATTATTACAGCGTACAAAAAGTAACTAATTTAGCTGGGCTTTAAAGCCCTCTAAATTTTTAATATTAATATGAATGAATAATTCATTTATAATAACTTTGAAGGAGAGTATAGTTTATGCATAGTAAAAAAATAATGGTACTGTTTGGAGTATTAATGATGTGTTTCTTCTTATCTGCATGTGGAAATGGGAGGGCAACAAAACTAATCAATGAGATTGAACTTTCTTTAGACCATATTGAGACACTTACGATTTCTTATGATGATGAAGATATCAGTTTTTTTGAGAGTGGCAGCAATAAGCTCATAGTAAAAGAATATATGAGCAAAGATAAAAAAAGTTATTATGCAAAAGTCCGCCAAAAAGATACCAGTATTTATATCAGTGAAGGCAGAAAGCCTGTGCTGAAGAGTGGATTTACGAGATACATAGAAGTATATCTGCCAGAGGACTATTCTGAAAAACTGGAAGTGGATGTAACAGATGGAAATATTGATATGTCTGATGTGGAATTGGAAATGAAATCAGTTCGGATTGACTGTACATCCGGGGAAGTTAAGTCAGGTAAAATTACGGCTGAAGATATTTATCTGTCATCTACCAGCGGAGAACTTGAACTTGCCAATCTCATTGGAACACGCATTTTCATTGAGACAACACAGGGGAATGTCGCCTGCGGGAAGGTGAAGGGGGATGTAGTTTATACGTCCACCAGTGGGGATGCAGAGTTTATGAGTGCATCAGGTTCCGGGACCTATAAGGCGGAGAATTCGGGAAAATTATCTGTGGTTTATAAAGAAGTGACAGGTGATCTTAGCCTTTATAATAAAAATGATAATGTGAACCTGACACTGCCCCAGTATTTAAGCTTTGAGTTTGAAGCAAATACGAAGAATGGTTCAATCAAAACGGATTTTCAGGATGAACTGCTGGTAAAGGAAAAGTCTGCCAGTGGACAGGTTGGGAATCATCCGGAAGTGACAGTGAAGGCTGGGACAAAAAATGGAAATATCGAGGTAAAGAGATAATACACCTTATCTTTTCTTCATAAATGAATTTGAGGTTTTCCTTTGTCAAAGGACATGTTAAAATAAACGAAGTATATGAATGAACAGAAAGGAGGATTTGGAGTTTATGCTTAATCCTATCGTTATCGCTGCGTAAGCAAAGCCGCCGCAGCAAATAAAAAATGAATAAATGTTGCAGATAGACTTTGCTTTTCCTGTGAAAGAATAACGTAATAATAGGAGTGCAAGATGAGCTATAAGAAAGCAGCATGTGTTTTACCTCATGACTTATTATTGAAAGTCCAGGAGTATGTTGATGGAGAATTCCTTTACATTCCCAGAGTTTCAGATCGCAAGAAAGGCTGGGGAGAAACAACTTCCACCCGGCAGGAATTGCGGGACAGAAATGAGCGTATTTATGAAGATTATCTGGCCGGAAATGATATGAGTTCCCTGGCTGATCAATATTATCTGTCTTTAAAAAGTATACAGAGGATTATTGGGAATATGAAAAGAGAACATAATAAATAAAAGTGGGCTGGTATGGTTGCGTAAACTATATCAGTCCATTTCTTATGTTTGTTTACCAAAAGACTATTAGGTCGTACCCGTCATACTGTAATGCTACAATTTATCTGCATAGAGGCAGATAGAGGAGGTACAGTATGATGAAAAAAGTTTGGGAGGTGCAATTCCTTTCCCTGCCGCCGGTGATAAGATATTGTAAAAAATGCGGCAGAAAAATGGAGTTTATTTGTTCCGAACAATTCCGCGTGAATGCACAGCGGAGAGATTTGGATATCTGGCTGATTTACAAATGTTCTGGGTGCGAAACAACTTGGAATGCAGAAGTTTATTCACGGATTTCACCGCAGGCGTTAAGCACGGAATTGCTTGATAAATTTCATGAAAATGACAAAACACTCGCAAGAAAATATGCTATGAGCAGCACGTTTTTAAGTAAGAACGGAGCAGAAGCCGGTCTGCCAAAGTACACTGTTATGGGAGAAGACTTTTTACCTGGAGAAGAGATAGAACTGGAAATTAAAAGCGAATATGAATTGCCTGTTAAGGTGTCATCTATTGTGAGAGAGAAATTGAAGTTATCACGGAAAGAATACGCACAGCTGGTTTCAGAGGGGAAAATAAAGAGTATGTCCGGGCAGGATTTGGAAAAGTGCAGGCTGAAAAAAGGGATCATTTTGGTTTTTGAAGGGGAGAAGATGGAAAAACAGGAATATGGTCCGGGGGATGCATAGGTGTCTTCCGGGCTTTTGTATTGTTCCGATAAGTGGGAAGTATTATTCCGATGGCGTTGATATTGTTCTGATAATAGGGAACGGTATTATTTGGAGAGTAAGATAATTTTTTTGCAAATCTTCCGAAAACGGCAAAAATAATATGTGGACAATTGAAGCTTGTTGAATTTATTGCCGATAATATGATATACTATATATAAGATTAGTAAAAATTATGGTTTAATATGGAGGAAGTCAGATGCGATATCTTTCAGTGATTGAGATAGCACAAAAATGGAATGTGTCAGAACGCAGTGTAAGGAATTACTGTGCCCAGGGACGTGTAACAGGAGCGTTTCTCACTGGCAAGACTTGGAACATTCCGGAGAATGCAAAAAAGCCAGAGCGCAGTAATAAGCGAAAATACTGTCCGAAGACATTGTTAGATATTATGCAGGAAGAAAAGATAAATAAATATTCCGGCGGTATTTATCACAAGACACAGATCGATCTGACATACAATTCGAACCATATTGAGGGGAGCCGTTTGACCTATGATCAGACAAGATGTATTTTTGAAACCAATACCATCGGTGTTGAAAATGAAGTTCTCAATGTGGATGATGTGATTGAAACTTCAAACCACTTTCAATGCATCAACGTGATTATTGACAATGCGAAAGCAATGCTGACTGAAAGGTTCATCAAGGAACTTCATCTGATACTGAAAAGCGGCACAAGTGATTCCAGAAAAGATTGGTTTGCTGTCGGGGATTATAAGAAGCTTCCAAATGAGGTGGGCGGATTAGGCACTGCACTGCCGGAAGAAGTTGCCGATAAAATGAAAATATTGCTTACTGAATACAATGCAAAGAAGGAAAAGACTTTTGAAGATATTTTGGACTTCCATGTGAAGTTTGAGAGAATTCATCCGTTTCAGGATGGCAATGGCCGTGTAGGAAGATTGATTATGTTTAAGGAGTGCCTGAAGTATAATATCGTTCCATTTATTATTGAAGATAATTTGAAGATGTTTTATTATCGCGGACTAAAAGAATGGGACAATGAAAATGGCTATCTGACTGATACATGTCTGACGGCTCAGGATAAATACAAAACATATCTGGATTATTTTAGGATTGAGTATTGAGGAGGTATTTAAATACCAGAGTATCAATCCCAAGATTTAAAATCGAGAATTATGTTTTAGTCCGTAAAATTACACCAGATCAACAAGCAGTATGGATTATACAGGAGCAGATGTCCATACTATTTGATACTGAACTGCTTCCCGTCAAGTAGACAATTAAAAAGCATAAAAACTGCCAGCAGGTGTCAATCTGCTGGCAGTTTTTATGCTGCTTGCAAATTTTTTACATTTTTTCAATCGTTGAAGCAACAGCCCCTTAATTTATACTCATGGAAGCAAGATCTATATCCTCGATATCTACAAGAATGGCTTCGACCTTGTGCTTTGCATCTGTCAGTAAGGCTTTAATTAAAGCCTCCTTTTCATCATCATATCGAAAGATCGGAATTGCAACGCTTATCGCAGCGACAATGGTATTTCCTTTGTAAATGGGAACAGCGATACAACAGATATATTGGTTGGATTCCTCAACCTCATAAGTAAACCCGGTCAGTCTGGCGTTTTGGATTTGAGCATATAGGATGTCAAAATCCGTGATGGTATTCTGCGTCAGAGGAGTGAGTCCGTTGGGATACAATTTCTTTAGCTCGGCTTCTGAAAAGTTCATCAATAACGCTTTGCCGAGAGCAGTTCCATAGGCAGGGAGTTTATTCCCAACAACAGAAACCATTCGTATTGATTGGGGAGAATCGATCTTCTTTAAATACAGGACATCCTGTCCTGCAAGAATAGCAAAGTGTGAAGTCTCGAGACACACCTCTGAGAGAGAAGTGAGAATCTTGTCTAATTCATCCATGAAACTAAACTGCTGTAAGAAACAGTTGCCTATATGATAGAAGGAATACCCTATCGTGTATTTGGATGCGTTGTCAATGGCAATAAACCTCCGATCCATCAAGGTATAGAGGATGGGGGAAAGTGAGCTTTTGGGAATGTTAAGATGACTGCTTATGTCAGATAAAGTCAATTGATTCGGCTGCTCTGCAATTAACTCAACGATATCTAATATCCTGTCTGTTGTCCGATGGTGATTTCTATCATTGCTATTCATATTTGTCGCCCCTTTGTATTGTACTGTTACTCATACAGATATTATATATCATAGCTATCTAGAAAATCTAGTCTTCTTCTAATATTTCCCAACATTTCTATCCGTATATTCGTGCCTGCTTCAAAAATAAAGTGTGCTTTATAACATTGCATGTTCGCATATAAGTACAATTGAAAAGCGAAAAGCTCAAATAAATAGGAAAAATATACAAAAAAATAATAAATAATATGGGGATTATATATATAGACACAATAAATTGGAGATGTTATTATATATGTGAGAGATGAAAATAGGAACAGCGTTCGTAAATACGAACAAAAAGAAGAGAATATCTAAGTTAGAAAGAGGTAAATTATGAATAATAAGCAAAAAGTAATTGATTTAGTCTATGAGAAAAAAATTGTGGCAATTTTTAGGGGGATTGATGTCAGCAGGGTATCAAAAGCAGCGAATGCCTTGTATGAAGGTGGTATTTCTTTATGTGAAGTAACTTTTAACATGAAAGAAAGAGAAAACGGGTTTCAGTCAACATTAGATAGTATTCGAGCTATTGTGCAGGGGAAGGGGGATAGAAAACTGATTGTTGGAGCCGGTACGGTTTTGACTGTAGACCAGGTTGTGCTGGCGCATGATGCAGGTGCCGAATTTATTATTACTCCGTCAATCAATACGGAAGTGATTAAATGTGCGAATGAACTTGGAATGATGACAATGCCCGGAGGATACTCTCCCACAGAATTGGAGGAAGCTTATGAAGCAGGGGCAGATTTTGTCAAGATTTTCCCGGCATCAGAAGCAGGACCTTCTTACTTTAAAGCGGTAGGTGGACCTTTAAGCCATATTCCATTGGTGGCAGTAGGGGGAGTGAATGAAAATAATACGCGCGCCTTTCTTGAAAATGGTGCAGTTGGATTCGGAATTGGGGGTAATTTGGTTGATGAGAAACTAATCAATGCAGATCGATATACAGAACTTACTGAACTTGCTAAAAAGTTTGTTGCGAGTTTCTAATATGATGATGCCAGGGTCAAAAGGTCATACAATGCATGCTTGCATGCAATTGGATGACTTTGGGACCCGTAAAACATGAGAAAGCAGCCCAATCAGGGCGGATTTTGAATGTTTTTAGGATTTCAGGAGCACGAAGTGCGGAGAAATCCGTAGGCATTGGGGGCAAAATACTTTTTGACCCCAACCTCATATGATTTTAAAAGGAATTTATTATTTATGAGAAAGGGCTAAGATATGAAAGTAATAACATTTGGAGAGATTATGATGCGTCTTAATCCAGAGGGTTATGGCAGAATAAGACAGTCGGATGAATTTAAAGTAACTTACGCGGGAGGGGAGGCAAACGTTGCAGTATCTTTGGCAAACTATGGTATAGATGCTGCGTTTGTCACTACAGTACCGGATAATGAGGTGGGGCAAAGTGCCATTGATTCTCTTAGAAGATATGGGGTTGATACAAGTAAGATTGTAAGAGGCGGCTCAAGACTTGGAATATATTTCGTTGAGAAAGGCGCATCTCAGAGACCGTCGAAGGTCATATATGATCGCGCGTATTCCTCGATTGCAATGGCTGATTCTTCAGAATATGACTGGGACAAAATATTTACGGATGTGGATTGGTTTCATTGGACAGGGATTACTCCTGCATTAAGTGATG
>URQQ01000057.1 GCA_900549995.1 uncultured Lachnospiraceae bacterium
AATCCCGGATCTTGCGAAAGCATGGGCAGTCGTAAAAGGATCAGGCGCAGATAACGCTTACATGATTCTGGATACATGGCACTGGGTACGTGCGAACCAGTCATATGATATCCTGACAAAAGAGCAGGCAGAAAAAGTAATCTCAATCCAGATCAACGATGCTTACGAGAGACCATACGCAGCTTCTATTTTAAGAGATGAGTCCATGCATGACAGACTTGCGCCTGGAACAGGAGCGAAAGATACAGCAGGCTTTGTGAAGATGATCAAAGATGCAGGTGTAGATCCGAAGGTAGTCGGTGTAGAAGTAATTTCAGATGCATATGTAGGCAAGGGCGTGGATTATGCAGCTTCATATACATATGAAAATACAGTGAACGTCTTAAAAGAGGCATGGCCGGAACTTCTGGAAGATTAAGAGCAGCCAGATGAGGGAAGCAAAGGAGGAAAAATAATGAAATTCGAAGCAATGTTTACACCGGTTCAGATTGGGAATATGACGGTGAAAAATAGATTTGTAGTTCCCCCGATGGGAAACAATTTCGCGAATACAGACGGATCTATGAGCGAACAGTCTGTGGCATATTACGGAGCACGTGCAAAAGGCGGTTTTGGCCTGATCACTTTCGAGGCTACAGTGGTACATAAAGGGGCAAAAGGCGGCCCGAGAAAACCATGTCTGTATGATGATTCAACCGTGGAAAGTTTTAAAAAGGTCATTGACGCCTGTCATGTACACGGAGCAAAAGTATCGATCCAGCTTCAGAATGCGGGGCCGGATGGCAATGCAAAAAATGCGGGAGCACCGATCCAGGCGGCATCTGCGATTCCGAATGCATTTGGGAAGGATACGCCGCAGGCGGTACCGACAGCGGATGTGTATAAGCTGGCAGAAGGCTATGGAGAAGCGGCAAGACGCGCGATGGAAGCAGGGGCAGATGCTGTTGAGATCCATATGGCTCATGGATACCTGGTAAGTTCTTTTATTTCACCGAGAACGAACAAACGTGTAGATGAGTTTGGCGGAAGCTTCGAAAACAGAATGCGTTTTCCTCGTCTGATTGTAGAGAATGTAAGAAAAGCAGTTGGAGATAAAGTTGCTGTCATTGCACGTATCAACAGTTCCGATGAGATGATGGGCGGTATTGATGTGCATGACAGTGCTGCGATTGCTTCTTATCTTGAGACTGTCTGCAAAGTAGATGCACTCCATGTATCCCGTGCGGTTCATCTGCGTGATGAATACATGTGGGCGCCGACGACAATCCACGGCGGTTTCTCAGCAGACCTTGTGACAGAGATTAAAAAAGCAGTTCAAATCCCGGTGATCACAGTCGGACGTTTTACAGAGCCTCAATATGCAGAACTGATGATCAAAGAAGGAAGAGCCGATCTGGTGGCATTTGGCCGTCAGAGTCTTGCAGATCCTGAACTTCCGAACAAAGCAATGCAGGAGAGACTGGAAGATATGACTCCCTGTATTGCATGTCTTCAGGGCTGTGTTGCCAACATGTATGCAGGAAAGCCAATCTGCTGCCTGACGAATCCTCAGCTTGGACATGAGGCAGAGGGATTCAAGGAAGCAGAGACGAAGAAGAAAGTCATGGTGATCGGCGGCGGTGTGGCCGGAATGTACGGAGCTTATATCTGTGCGATGAGAGGACACGACGTTACTTTATATGAAGCTTCCGATACACTCGGCGGCAATATGCGTCTTGCGGCATTCCCTCCTGGAAAAGGTGATATCACCAATATGATCCGCAGTTATATTGTGAAATGCCAGAAAGCCGGAGTGAAGATTGAGATGAATAAAGAAGTGGATCTGGAACTGATCAAAGAGGAAAATCCGGATGCAGTCCTTGTATCCACAGGTTCTAAGACTTTGATTCTTCCGATTCCGGGAATTGAAAACGAGGCAATTATCCATGGCTCCGATCTTTTAGACGGGAAAAGGGCAGCCGGGAAAAAAGTGCTTGTAGTCGGCGGAGGCATGGTTGGCTGTGAGACAGCGGCATTTCTTGGAGAACAGGGACATGATGTCACTGTCATCGAATTCCGTGGTGAATGCGGTGCAGATGTGATTCATGAACATAAAGTATTCCTGATGGAAGACTTTGAGAACTATGGAATTGACCAGATTGTCAATGCGAAAGTATGCCAGTTCTACGAGGACGGTGTGACATATGAATCACCGGACGGAACGAAACATGATGTCAGAGGATTTGATTCCGTTGTATTGTCTATGGGCTTTCGAAATTATAATCCATTTGCGGAAGAAATTGAGAAGCTTGGAAAAGAAACCTATGTAGTCGGCGATGCGACAAGAGCACGCAGGGCTTTAGATGCCACAAAAGAGGCATACGAAGCTGCGGTACAGATTTAATAATTGGAGGAAGGATTCATGGAAAAAAGAATTTCAGGTCATACAGGATTAATGGCATTGTTCGGGACACCGGTGGGACACTCCGGTTCCCCGGCAATGTATAACTTCAGCTTCCAGCACGACGGACTGGATTATGCATATATGGCATTCGATGTAAATGTAGAGCAGATGCCAGAAGCGTTTAAGGCAATTAAGCTTTTGAATATGAGAGGCGGAAATTTCACAATGCCGTGCAAGAATGTGGCAGCCGAGCTTGTGGATAAACTGTCACCGGCGGCAGAAATTATCGGTGCGTGCAATGTGTTCGTAAATGATGACGGAGTAATTACAGGGCATGTGACAGATGGCGTCGGGTTTGTGAAAAATCTAAAGCTTCACGGTGTAGATGTAAAAGACAAAAAGACGGTAGTTCTTGGAGCAGGCGGAGCCGCAACAGCGATTCAGGTACAGCTTGCACTGGATGGAGCCAAAGAAGTGAAGATCTTCAATATAAAAGATGAGTTTTACCAGAGAGCAGAAGGGACGAAAGCAAAACTCGCAGAGAGATGCCCGGAATGTGTTGTCACAGTGGATCCGCTGGAAGAGAAAGAAAAACTTGAAGAGGCTGTAAAGAATTGCGATATTTTGATCAACGCGACAATTATGGGAATGAAACCATATGAAGATGTCACATTGATCGACAAATCTTTATTACGTACAGATCTGATCGTCGCAGACACCGTATATAGCCCGGAGAAGACAAGAATGATTATCGAGGCGGAAGAAGCCGGATGTAAAGTTGTCGGAGGAAAGGGTATGCTTCAGCAGCAGGGAGCAGTGAATTATGAGCTGTTCGTCGGCAGAAAGATGCCTCTGGACGAGTATAATAAATTTCAGGCAGAACAGGCATAAGTATCAATAGAAAATTTTACAGGAGTAAAGGGTATGAAAGAGAAAAAGTATATCTGGTCTCTCGTCACCGTATATATGTGTTACTTTACACATGGGATGCAGGCGATCATATTAAGTCAGAATAAAGAACAGTTCTTTACACAGTGGGGATATACCGATGCGACGGCGGGAGCTGCCGCCGTATCCCTCGCAATTACAGCCACCGGATTCGGTAAGTTTTTAAGCGTATGGATCGGGGGCGAGATCTCGGATAAAGTCGGCCGTAAACGGATGGCAGTGGGAGGTGCGCTTCTTTACATCATTTGCTTTGCAGGACTTTTATTCACCTCAAGCATGCCGCTTGCATGTGTTTTTGGTTTCCTTGCAGGTGTGGCAACTTCCGGATTCTGGGATGGCGCTTTGTATCCGGCAGTACAGGAAGCAGTGCCAAAATATTCTTCTTCAGCACTGGTAGGCGTTAAATTCTTCGTATCGATCTCGGGAGTTGCGTATCCGCTGATTGCAGTACATAATATCAGTTCCGGGAACTGGCACATTAATATCTGGATTCCGCTGGTCTTCTCAATCATCTGTGCGGTGCTGGCAGCAGTATCTCCATTTGTCTATGATGACATGAAGAAACAGTCCATCGGCTCCGGCGGTTCTGATTCTAAGATTAAAAATGCAGCCGAAGCTGAGATTGCAGAGATCAAAGCGAAAATGAACGGATCTGCAAGTAAATTTGTAAATTTCCTCACAATGTTCTACGGATTTGTATGTATGGTTATCATGTATGGCGGACAGCAGTACACGAAAGCGTTCGGTCTTACAAACCGCGGCCTTACAGAGCTTCAGGCAGCCGGGCTTACATCCATCTACACGGTCGGGTCTATCACAGCAGTTGTATTCTGGGCATTTATGATGGGAAAACTGCGCTGGAATCCGCTGAAAGTATTATTGATTGACTCTGTATTTACAGCAGTAGCGCTTGCAATTGTACTTCTTGTTCCAAACGTAGGTGTTGTCTATGTAGCCATTGCACTTCTCGGATTCTTTGCGGCCGGAGGCGCGCTTCAGACAGGTCTGGCACTCCGCCAGCTGATCTGTCCCGGACCGAAGGGAAGAAATGCGGGAATCTATTATACATGGATGGGATTTGCAAGTACATTCCTTCCATATTTAGTGTCAGCGATGACAAAAGCAATCGGAGAACAGCAGGCAGTCTATACAATGATGGGAGTTCTTTTAGGAGCATCCATTCTTGCGACAGTGATGATGCTTTACTTACTGAAGCCATACAAACAGCTGTTTGGACGAAGCGCTCTTGGAAAAGATGAGTAACAATATTTGCAATTTTTTCCTCCTCTGATTATAATATTATTATAAGGTAAGAACGAAATGTGCCTCCGGCGAACGCCGTGGGCACATTCTGTCTGCAAAAAAAGGAGGATTTGACTTGAAAAAGGATACATCCCACACGATAAAAAGAGCGGAACGGTTCTATGTCATATTGATCGGGGAAGGGCTGCTTGTGGGGGCGGCCGCAGGCCTTGTAATTCTGGCATACCGGATCGTACTCACATATGCTGCGGAGTGGCTTCAGAGTATCTTGGAATATGCGCGGAGATCGCCGGTGACAATGGCACTCTGGTTCGTGGTGCTGGCAGTTCTGGCAGTCATTGTCGGACTGCTTGTGAAGATGGAACCGATGATCTCCGGGAGCGGGATTCCCCAGTTAGAGGGGGAGATGGCCGGAAAGCTTACACAGAACTGGTGGCGGGTTCTGGCGGCGAAATTCGTCGGCGGAGCACTGTCTTTGTTCGCAGGATTGTCTCTTGGAAGGGAAGGTCCCTCGATCCAGCTTGGCGCTATGGTCGGCAAAGGGATCTCCAAAGGACTTGACCGGGGGAAGACGGAAGAGAAATTCCTGCTTACCTGCGGTGCAAGTGCAGGTCTTTCGGCGGCGTTTCATGCTCCGCTTGCAGGCGTGATGTTTTGTCTGGAAGAAGTACATAAAAACTTCTCGGTGTCTGTTCTTGTCTCAGTCATGACGGCGTCTGTCACGGCAGACTTTTTATCAGCCAATATTCTCGGCATGGAGCCGGTATTTAATTTCTCCATCGGAAATGTTCTGCCATACGATCATTATGCGCTTCTCATTGTCCTTGGTGTCATTCTGGGTTTGCTCGGTGTGTTTTACAACTGGTTTACATTGAAAGTGCAGTCACTGTATCAGAAAGCCGGATGGCTCAATGAGATCACCCGCCTGATGATACCGTTTATGCTGGCAGGCATTCTTGGGTTTACGATGCCGGAAGTCTTAGGAAGCGGACATGACCTGATTATGGATCTCACAAGCGGCAATATGGTGCTCCAAGGAGTATTGCTTCTGCTTTTTGTACGTTTTGTATTTTCGGCAGTAAGTTTTGGGTCCGGCGCGCCGGGAGGGATTTTCTTTCCGCTTCTCGTCATCGGGGCATTCATTGGAGGCGCGTTTGGCCTGTTTTGTGTCCGGTATTTCGGAATGGATATGGATTATGTGAATAATTTTATCATGCTTGCAATGGCCGGGTATTTTACTGCGATTGTCCGGGCACCGCTGACCGGAATTATATTGATTTTTGAGATGACCGGGTCGGTAAGCCAGATGTTGTCTCTGTCTGTGATTTCGATAGTGGCTTATATTGTGGCGTCGCTGATGCATTCAGAACCAATCTATGAGAGCCTTCTGGACCGGCTTTTGAAGAAGCAGGGGAAGAAAATGACGGATAAGGAGATTGAGACCGGAGGGCAGAAAGTCCTTTCACGGTTTGTCGTGATGCACGGGGCATCTCTCGTGGGAAAACAGGTCCGGGATATCAGATGGCCGGATAATTGTCTGCTTGTGGCGATCCAAAGAGGAGGGAAAGAAGTGATTCCGAAAGGAAAGACTGTCATTCTGGCCAGTGATGAGATTGTGACGATGACCGATGAGAGGGATGAGGGCAACGTGCATGATCAGATGCACCAGCTTTGTATGGACAGTATTTCATAAAAAAGTAATGTTTCCGCAGCGATCATTGAGGTCAGAAAAAAGAGTTGCGCACGCAACTAGTCTGTGCTATTATAGACTGGTTGCGTGTGCAACTTTTTGCAGCAGAGGATGGGCGGACGAAAACTGTGAACGCAGCCGGGATGCTCATCTGTAATGGGAGGATCAAAATCAGATGATAGAAAAACATCTTGCGATCGGCAAGTATATTTCAATGTTGTACCGCATGAATAATTCATTTTTTTCACGCAGGCTTTATGAATACGGACTCAGAGGAGGGCAGCAGGTCTTCCTGCTCCATATATCCAGGCATCCGGGGTGCAGTTTTCAGGAACTTGCCCATGCCGGACATTTCGACAAAGCCACGGCTACGAGAGCTGTGAGAAAGCTGGAGGAAGAGGGGTATGTCAGGCTTTTGATGGATGAGGAAGACAAAAGGGTGCGCCACATTTATCTCACAGAAGAGGCGCAGAGTCTTATGGATGAGACTTGGAAGTCTGTGGAGGCCTGGACTGACATTATAACAGAAGGATTTACAGAAGAAGAAAAAATGCTGGAGGAGCATCTTTTAAGCCGTATGGCAGCAAATGCCCATAATTATACGGAGGCGATGCGCCGGAAGGAGGAAATTTAATGGAAACGATACAAAAGAAGGGAAATCCGCTGGGATATGCGCCAATTGGGAAACTTCTGATGCAGTTCGCGCTGCCGTCAGTTATCTCAATGCTTGTGAACTCCCTGTACAATATTGTGGATCAGATTTTTATCGGACAGGGGATTGGATATCTGGGAAATGCGGCGACAACGATTGCGTTCCCGATTATGACGATTATCCTGGCAGCTTCAACACTGCTTGGGGCGGGCGGAAGTTCCTATGCCGCAATTAAGATGGGAGAGAAGAAAGAGGAGGAAGCGGAAAAAACGCTCGGGAATGTGTTTCTGCTTCTTGTAGGGATCGGGCTTTTAATTCTGATACTTGGCTATCTGTTTATGACTCCGATGCTGAAAGTGTTCGGTGCTACGGAAAATACGATGGAATATGCAAGGCAGTATACCTCAATTATACTGATCGGCGCGCCGTTTAATATGCTGGGGGTTGGTCTTTCGAATATGGCAAGAACAGATGGAAGTCCGTCGCTTTCCATGTACAGCATTGTGATCGGGGCAGTGTTAAATACAATTCTTGACCCGATTTATATCTTTGTATTTCACTGGGGTGTTGCAGGTGCGGCAATCGCAACGATCACCTCTCAGATTATCTCTGCAGTTGTCCTCATTGTCTACTTTGTAAAGAAGGGCAAGCATATGCGACTGAATAAGAAATGTCTTCATTTTGACGGGATGATCTGCAGGAACGCGGCAGCTCTTGGAATTTCCAGCGGAATCACACAGATTTCGAGTACTATTCTTCAGATTGTACTGAACAATTCGCTTGTCTTCTACGGGAACAAGACGGATGTCGGCGGTGATATTGCACTGAGTGCGATGGGGATTGTAATGAAAGTAAGCATGATTATCGTGTCCATCTGCATTGGAATTGGGATCGGGGCCCAGCCGATTCTTGGGTTCAACCGGGGAGCAGGGAATTATAAACGGATCCGGAGGACGTTCGTGCTGGCGGTTACGGCAGCGACGGTATTCTGCATCATTGGGTGGCTGGCCTGCCAGATTTTCCCGGGACCGATTTTATCCATTTTCGGAACACAGAGTGAAAAGTTCAGTGAGTTTGCAATAAAATGTATGAGGATTTATATGCTTGGAGTATTTACAGCAGGGTTCCAGGTGGTATCTACCAGCTATTTCCAGGCGACCGGGCAGCCGGTAAAAGCATCGATTCTCTCCACACTGCGCCAGCTGCTGCTCTTAATTCCAATGATTCTGATTCTTCCCATATTCTTTGGACTTCAGGGGATTCTGTATGCGGGACCCGTGGCAGACATCAGTTCGTTCCTTGCAGTATTGTGTTTTGTTGTACATGAATTAAGGAAGTTAAATAAGAAAATAGCAGAAACAGCTTAGGGAATCTAAGCAGAGAAAAAGAGTCTCAGGGAACAATCATGGTTCTCTGAGACTCTTTTTTTTGTCAGCTTTTCCGCTCAAACTGTGTATGGCACTTGGGACAGGTGATGCAGATGCGGCCCTTTCCTTTTGGAATCCGGATCTTCTGACGGCAGTTCGGACAGGTGTAGATATGGTTTGTTTTCCGATCCTGCATATGACTTTTGCTGCGGAGAAACGGGGCAGTCACTTTGTTCTTGATCTGCAGGAATTTTACATTCTCCTGATAACGTTTCTGGATATTGCGTGAGAACATCCGGAAATACAGATAGACCAGCAAAGCCAGTGATACAAAACTTAAGACCTGCCGCAGAGACTGGCCTGGCAGGAAAAGATTAATAATAATACAGGCAAATACAGTTCCGACAATGAATTTGGAAAACGAGTCCGCTCCATATCTGCCAATCATAAAACGCTGTAATTTTTCTTTCATTACAATTCACTCCTTATGGCAAAAGGATACCATATGGATAGAAGAAAGGATATACTAAAAATATAAATAATCGTAAAATTTTTATGAACTACAGTGCCGCAAAGCATCAGTTCTTTTGTTTTGTATTCCATTTTGAAAAAAGATATGATATACTCTACAGTAAGTATGAAAACAAGAAAACAGAATAAGGAGCAGACAGATGAAAAGAGTATTGTTAAAGCTAAGTGGCGAGGCACTGGCGGGCGATAAAAAAACCGGTTTTGATGAAGCTACATGCATAGGAGTTGCCAGACAGGTGAAGACGCTTGTTGATCAGGGAATCCAGGTTGCGGTAGTTACCGGCGGGGGAAACTTCTGGCGTGGAAGGACAAGTGAGACGATTGACCGTACGAAGGCAGACCAGATCGGGATGCTTGCAACTGTCATGAATTGTATTTATGTCTCAGACATCTTCAGGCATGTGGGAATGAAGACAGAGATATTTACGCCGTTTACCTGCGGGGCATTTACAAAATTATTTTCTAAAGATGCTTCTGTCGAAGCTCTTTCGGAAGGGAAAGTTATTTTCTTTGCAGGCGGGACAGGCCATCCTTATTTTTCGACAGATACAGGTGCTGTGCTCCGTGCAATTGAAATCGAGGCAGACGCAATGCTGCTTGCCAAGGCAATTGACGGAATCTATGACAGTGATCCTAAGGTAAACCCGGAGGCAAAGAAGTATGATGAGATCAGTATTCAGGAAGTGATTGACCAGAAGCTTGCGGCGGTAGATTTAACTGCATCCATTATGTGCATGGAGAATAAGATGCCGATGCTGGTGTTCGGGCTGAATGAAGAGAACAGTATAGTAGAGACAATCAGCGGAACATTTACAGGGACAAAAGTGACGGTATAAAAAGAATAAATCATGGGATGATATGGAGGATATGATGATGAATGAAAAATTAACAGTTTACGACAGCAAAATGACAAAAACAATTCACAGCCTGGAGTCTGAGCTTGCGACAATCCGAGCAGGCCGTGCGAATCCACATATTCTGGACAGACTCACTGTAGAATATTACGGAACACCGACACCAATCCAGCAGGTGGCAAATGTGTCTGTGCCTGAGGCAAGAATGATCCAGATCCAGCCATGGGAAAAAAGCATGGTGAAGGAGATTGAAAAAGCGATCCAGATGTCTGATATCGGAATTAATCCGACAAATGACGGCCAGATGATCCGTCTCGTATTCCCTGAGCTTACAGAGGAACGAAGAAAAGAACTTGTAAAAGATGTTAAGAAAAAAGGGGAAGCTGCAAAGGTAGCAATCCGCAACATCAGACGTGACGGCAATGATGCATTCAAAAAGTTAAAAGGAAGTGATGTGTCAGAGGACGAGATCGCAGATCTGGAAGACCAGCTCCAGAAACTGACAGACAAATATATTGCAGAAGTAGACAAAATCTTAGAAGCAAAATCAAAAGAGGTACTTACTGTATAAGGTTAAAATAATAAGAAGTAAAAGGAAGAGATGAGAGGGGCGGGCTGTAAGTGTGCTCCTCTTTATTTTCGGTCACTGTGATGTGGTTCTGAGACCATGGCGGGGCGTTACGATTGTTGGGAGGAAAATAATATGAATGTACCACAGCATATTGCGATTATATTAGACGGGAATGGGAGATGGGCGAAGGCCAGAAATATGCCCAGGAATTACGGACATGCCCAGGGCAGCAAGAATGTAGAGAGAATCTGTGAGGATGCATATAAGATGGGGGTAAAGTATCTCACAGTGTATGCTTTCTCTACGGAGAACTGGAACCGGCCGAAGAGTGAAGTGGATGCACTGATGACTCTTCTGCGCAATTATATGAAAACATGCCTGAAAACGGCAGAAAAAAACCGTATGAGAGTACGGGTGCTTGGTGACCTGGATGGGCTGGACGATGATATCAGGAACAGGATTATGCAGCTTGAAGAAGCGTCGAAAGACAATGACGGGCTCAATTTTCAGATTGCCATCAATTACGGAAGCCGGGACGAGATGTTAAGAGCAATGAAAAAGTTCGGGAAAGACTGTGCAGAAGGCAGGGTGAATCCCGAGACGATCACGGATGAGATGTATGCAGATTATCTGGATACGGCCGGGATTCCGGATCCGGATCTTCTGATCCGTACAAGCGGTGAACAGAGGATTTCCAATTTCCTGTTATGGCAGCTGGCATATACCGAATTTTATTTTACCGATGTATTATGGCCGGATTTCACAAAAAAGGAATTGGCCAGGGCAATCGAGCAATATAATGAAAGAGACAGACGTTTCGGCGGGGTAAAGGAGGAAGAATAATGTTTAAGACAAGACTGCTCAGCGGAATCGTGCTGGTAATCATAGCTCTGATCACGGTAATTGGCGGCGGGGATATTCTGTTTGCCACATTATTAATTATCAGCCTGATTGGTATGAGTGAATTGTATAAAATACTTCATGTGAATAAAAAGCTTCTTGGAATTGTCGGGTATGCAGCCGCGGCTGTCTACTATTTCCTGATCCGTTTTCAAAAACAGGATATGGTGATGATGGCTGCAATCGCGTTTCTTGTGATCCTGATGGCCGTATATGTATTTTCCTATCCTCAGTATAAGGCAGATCAGGTCATGATGACTTACTTCGGATTCTTTTACGTAGCTGTGATGCTGTCGTATATATACCAGATACGGCTTTTGCAGAACGGGGCTTTTACGGTATGGCTTGTATTTATCTGCTCCTGGGGATGTGATACCTGTGCTTACTGCGTGGGAATGCTGATCGGGAAACACAAGATGGCGCCGAAACTCAGTCCGAAAAAGTCTGTGGAAGGCGGAATCGGCGGAATTATCGGGGCGGCAGCAATCGGTGCTGTGTATGCGCTGATTGTCAATAAGACGGCGGCCAATGTGAGTCTGGATGTTGTGTCATATGCAGTGATTGGCGGCGCAGGCGGGGCGATTTCCCAGATCGGAGACCTGGCAGCCTCTGCGATTAAGAGAAACCATGAGATCAAAGACTATGGGAAGCTGATTCCCGGACACGGCGGAATTCTTGACCGTTTTGACAGTGTGATATTTACTGCACCGATCATTTACTATCTGTCTGTGGCACTGATGTAGGGAGGAACAGGATGAAGAAAATAGCAATCCTGGGTTCCACTGGTTCGATCGGAACCCAGACACTGGAAGTTGTAAGAGAAAATGGAGATATTGAAGTGACGGCACTCTCTGCCGGAAGCAATATTAAGCTTCTGGAAGAACAGATCAGAGAATTCCATCCCAAATCAGCAGCTGTGTGGGAAGAGGAAAAGGCACGGGAGCTCAGGGAGAGAACCAAAGATCTGGATGTACGCATTTTATCCGGAATGGATGGGCTGATTGAGACGGCTGTCTGCAAAGACAGTGAGATTCTTGTCACGGCAATTGTAGGAATGATCGGGATCAAGCCTACGATTGCTGCCATCAGGGCAGGGAAAGATATTGCGCTGGCCAACAAGGAGACACTGGTGACTGCGGGACATATTATTATGCCGCTTGCCAGGGAATACGGAGTATCCATCCTTCCGGTGGACAGTGAACACAGCGCGATTTTCCAGTCTCTTCAGGGAGGGCAGGAGAAAGCGCTTCATAAAATACTGCTGACAGCGTCCGGAGGACCGTTCCGCGGCAGAAAGAAGCCGGAACTTCAAAAGATTCAGGTAGAGGATGCGCTGAAACATCCGAACTGGGAGATGGGGAGGAAGATTACGATCGATTCTTCCACAATGGTGAATAAGGGGCTTGAGGTAATCGAGGCAAAATGGCTGTTTCGTGTAAATATTGAGCAGATTCAGGTTGTTGTACAGCCCCAGAGCATCATACATTCTATGGTAGAGTATGAAGACGGGGCAGTGATTGCGCAGCTTGGGACACCGGACATGAAGCTCCCGATCCAATATGCTCTTTATTATCCCGAGAGACGTTACCTTCCGGGAGAGCGGCTTGATTTTGCAAAAATCGGGTCGATTACATTTGAAGAGCCGGATATGGAGACATTTACGGGATTAAAACTGGCGCTTCGTGCAGGCAAAGCAGAAGGTTCACTTCCAACAGTATTTAATGCCGCCAATGAGGCAGCTGTTGCGAGGTTTCTCGACCGCAGGATTTCTTATCCTGCAATCACAGAGATAATAGAAGACTGCATGGATGCACATAAGAACAGGATAAATCCATCTGTGGAGGAAATACTGGAAGTAGAGAGAGAGGTATATGAGCGAATAGAAAGCAGGTGGTAGGATGATAGTAGGAATTTTACTGGCGTTGGTATTGTTTGGAATTGTCGTGATCTCACATGAGCTTGGGCATTTTCTGATAGCAAAGAAGAATGGAATCGAAGTGGAGGAATTCTCTGTCGGAATGGGGCCGTGTATTGCATCCAAGGTGATGGGAGGAACAAAATACAGCTTGAGGCTTCTGCCGATCGGCGGTGCATGTATGATGGGGGAAGACGATCCCGAGAACATATCAGAGGGAAGCTTTAACTCCAAGTCTGTGTGGGCGAGAATCAGTGTCATTGCAGCGGGGCCTGTCTTTAACTTTATACTGGCATTTATTTTTTCTGCAATTCTTGTGGCGTGGGTTGGTTGTGACCCTGCAGTAGTGTCCAGAATTTCCGAAGGGTATGCGGCCGAGGCAGCAGGATTGCAGGCCGGGGATAAAATCGTGAAATTAAATGATAAGCATATCAATATTTTCCGTGAAATCAGTATGTATAACCAGCTGCATCCTGGTGAGAAGGTCACCGTCACTTATGAGAGGGACGGGAAACGTCACGAGGCTGTACTGACTCCTCAGATGAAAGAAAATGACAGTTATTACCGGCTTGGAATCGAGGGCGGAGCGTATCAGAAAGCCAGCGCAGGGCAGGTGTTCCAGTATGGGTTATATGAAGTGAAGTACTGGATCTGTACGACGGTGGACAGTCTCAAAATGCTTCTGACCGGGAAGATCGGTGCTGACAGTCTGGCAGGTCCGGTCGGAATTGTCAATGTGGTGGAAGATACGTATCAGCAAAGCAAGCCCGGCGGCATCGGTGTGGTGATCATTAATCTGATGAATTTTGCCGTGCTGCTGTCTGCCAACCTTGGCGTTATGAATCTTCTCCCGTTTCCGGCGCTTGACGGAGGAAGGCTTGTCTTTTTGTTTTTCGAAGCCATCCGGGGGAAAAGGGTTCCGCCGGAGAAGGAAGGCATGGTTCATCTTGCAGGCATGGTTCTGCTGTTTGGACTTATGATATTTGTAATGTTTAACGATATCAAGCGGATTATCATGTGATGATATATCAAAAAAGATCCGGCTTCGGGGAAAGGATTCCCGGAGCCGGATCTTTTTTGGTCTGAGTGGTGCTGCTGCCAAAGTTACATTCTGACAGTTTAGACCAACTCTGCAATTCTTGAAACACCTACGTAGATCTCAGAGATTTTATACCAGGTACGGTAATCAACAGTTCCTGTCTGCGGCAGCCCAAATACAGACTGAAAGACGGTGACTGCCTCGGCGGTTGCAGGCCCATAGACTCCATCGGCAGTGATTTTGGGAATTAATGGATAAGCGCCTGCGATCACGTTGAGCTGTTCCTGCATCTGGCGGACTTTGTCGCCGGAAGAGCCGATTTCCAGCGTATAACCAGGCCAGGAGGAAGGGATACCGGAGATCTCCTGTGCCGTATTGATGTACATATCGTCACCGTAATAGTAGCGGAGAATCTCAATCGGGGAGTAACCCTGTTCTCCAAGAGCCATTGAACCCCACTGTGTCATCCAGTTCGGGCAGCTGACACGTCTGCCGTCACAGTACTGTGTCAGAATAGGCTGGCGTACATTCGGCCTTGAGAGATAGTCGGCAAAAAGTTCATCTACAATGACAGATATCGTGTCAAATATATTTCGTTCCGGAATCCATTTGTGGTCAAATGCAGTGGAAGATGTGATGGTAAAATCATATCCCTGATTCCGGTACCATTCTGTATAGACCCGGTTTAATGTAAATGACATGATGGCAAGTACATTTGCCCGGATGGTATCTTCAGGCCAGGTAGCGTAGATTTCGCTGGAAGCCACATTTTTGATATAGTCTTTGTACTTCACATAATAGTTGGAGGCTGTGGAATCCCGCGGGGATCCGTCATGTACAACAACATATTCAGGAACAACAACCCGGCTCAGTACGATCTCGCCGGTCTCATTCACTGGTTTGATCTCATCTTCCGGAATTTTGGGAGGATATTCTCCGTAAAGTGTATGTGCAGGAATGACAAATACTGCTTCTTCGTCGCGCGGCTCAATTGGGCTGAGTGTCACATTCTGGATGGCCTTTACGCTTGGAAGAATCTCTGCGCCGGAAATGATGACCGGTTCAAATCCCTCTGCCTGGATGTTCAGCGTATACTCGGAATAAGGCTGTTCTTCTATGGCAGGATTCAGGCTGTATTCCAGGGGAGGTGCGGCCAGCTCAATCGTCTCGGTCTGTCCGGAAGCATTGGTACTCAACTGTTCCAGTGTACTGTCCGGAACTCCGGTATAAGAAATACTGATGCTGGCATCGACAACTGGCCGGGAGGTGATGTCAGATGTGATATTGATCTGGAGCTGGCCAAGATCAACAGCATTATCACGTTCCTGCATGGCTTTTATCAGGTTCATTTACAAGGACCTCGCATATCTGCTCTTCTTTTTATTGTATGCCAAAACAAAGAGAAAAGTGCGGGGAAATTTATATCTTGAAACAGAAAGAGAAATGTAAGGAAAACAGTAGTCAATTTTTAAAAATGTGCTATGATAGTAGAAGGTAACTGAAGAAGACAAACAGAGAATATTACGCAATGAAAGATGAGGAGTGGAAGAGTATGAGACTGGTTACACGTTCAGATTTCGACGGGCTCGTATGCGGCGCGTTGTTAAAAGAAGCTGGAATTATTGATTGTTGGAAATTTGCACATCCAAAAGATCTTCAGGATGGTCTGGTGGAGATTACGGAAGACGACTGTCTGGCAAATGTGCCGTTTGTAGAAGGCTGCGGACTTTGGTTTGACCATCACTCCAGCGAATTTGAGAGAAACAGCCTTGCTGGAAAATATAAAGGAGAGAGCAGGCTTACGCCGTCCTGTGCAAGAATCGTCTATGACTATTACGGCGGTGCAGAGAGATTTTCTCACTTCGATGAGATGATGGAGGCTGTGGATAAAGTTGATTCAGGGAATCTGACGGCGGAGGAGATTCTGAATCCTTCCGGGTGGATTCTGATCGGTTTTCTGATGGATCCAAGGACAGGGCTTGGCCGGTGGAGGAATTTTACAATCTCCAATTACCAGTTGATGGAAAAACTGATCGATGCATGCAGGACAATGAGCACAGAGGAAATTTTAAATCTTCCGGATGTAAAAGAACGGATTGAGGTGTATTTCGAGCAGACAGAGAAATTCAAGGAAATGATAACGGCGCATACAAGGACAGAGAAAGATGTGATTATCACAGATTTAAGAGGAGTGGACCCGATTTATACAGGGAACAGGTTCCTGATCTACAGCATGTATCCCGAACAGAATATTTCGGCCTGGATTGTCAATGGAAAAGGCGGGAAGGGCTGTTCTGTTGCAGTCGGATACAGTATTTTGAACAGGACTTCCGATATTGACGTAGGAAGCCTGATGCTGAAATATGGCGGCGGCGGACATAAGGCAGTCGGAACCTGCCAGTTTGATGATGAACATATGGAGGCAATGGTACCGAAACTTTTAGAGGAACTGGTGAATCCGGCCTGATTTATGGGAAAACGTAATGATATAAACAAAAGATAAGGAAGATGTTTCTATGTGTGAATGGAAAAAGGAATACCATAATATTTCAGTGGCATATGAGGAAAAAATTGTAAGAATTAAGAATAATTCTGCTCTTACTGATTTTCTGGATGATCCGAAAACAAAAGGTTCACTGATGCTTGCAGATCATATATTAAAAACTTACAGTCAAATGTTTGGTTATCCGCTGAAGATCAGCAGGGATTCTCTCGCGATTGAAATTCTGGGACATGTATATCTGGATCATTTTGCCGATCTGGCAAAGATGCTGAAGAGTTCTCCGCTGAAAGCACTGCTTCAGGAAATGAAGAGCCGTACAGAGGTAATCGACTGTGGAGAACGGTCGGTTGATTCCAACAGATATGTCTGGGATGACCTGGAACCATATAAGAAAACGATCTATGCGCTGTGTGGGAAACACGCATAGAGAAGGAAATGCGGCAGCCGGGTGCATTGGCACCTGGCGCATAAAAGGATGGTGAGAGAAGGCTTTGGAGATGAATGAATATATAGAGCAGAGGGTAAATGACCAGATAGAATGGTATGATACGAAAGCGCGGGCTTCGCAGAAATGGTATAAAAGACTGCAGATCACAGAAATAGTTCTGGCGTCGATGATACCACTTTTATCTGGATATAGTTCCGATATTAAATATATGCCTTTTATTGTCGGGACATTTGGTGTGGCTATTGCTGTGATTGGATCCATTTCCAAATTAAACAGGTACCATGAAAATTGGATAGAGTACCGTACATCCTGTGAAATGCTGAAATCACAGAAACAGCTGTATTTAACAGAATCATATCCATATAATGCCGGCACCGAAACGAAAGAGAATATTTTTGTCAGAAATATTGAAAATATTATCACTTCTGAAAATAGCCACTAGGAAAAAATAAATGTAAATCAGGAAAATACAGACAGCCAGGAAGATCCCAGCTGATCCTAATTGATTCTTTCATATGTTTTCTCAAAAATATCAGGTTTGCAGGGATACTGCTCGCCGGCGACACCTGTGATAATCCAGTCTCCGGGTGAGGCTTTCATATCGCCTTCCAATGTATGGATAATTAATTCTGTGTCTGTCTGGTATGCCTCTACGATCACCGGTTTTTTTCTGAATTTTTCTGCTTTTTTATTCATTTTCTTCCTCCTGCTGAGTTTCTTTTTCTTTATTATAGACCAGTCTGCCCGGGGAAGCAATGGAAGGGTTTCGAATTCTCAAATGACAGTTTCATCAAAATGTGATAAACTTAGGAAGTATTTTATGAAAGAAAAGAGGGAGAATATTATGAAGAAAAAAGGATGTAGTGTACTGATCTGTATCTGCATGTGCCTGGCACTTCTGGCAGGATGTGCTTCGGATCAGCCAAAGGAAGAGAGCAGTAAAGCGGACAGTAAGGAGAGCCAAAAGGAAGATACAAAGCCGCAGGAGGCGATAAAAGTGGGAGCGCTCAAAGGCCCGACAGCGATGGGCATGGCGAAGCTTTTAGATGATGAGAAATATGAATTTACACTTGCGGCATCACCGGATGAGATCCTTCCGGCAATTATTCAGGGCAAAGTGGATATTGCAGCAGTACCGGCGAATCTGGCCTCCGTATTATACCAGAAGACGCAGAAGGAGATCAGCGTTGTGGCGATCAATACATTGGGAGTGCTGTATATTGTTGAAAATGGAGATACGGTGCATTCCATAGAAGATTTAAAAGGAAAGACGATTTATGCCAGCGGAAAAGGGGCAACTCCGGAGTATGCATTGAATACAGTTCTCACAGCGAATGGGATTGATCCGGCTTCAGATGTGACGATCGAGTATAAATCAGAGCATGCCGAAGTAGTTGCAGCGCTTGCGCAGGATACGGAAGCTGTCGGAATGATTCCGCAGCCATTTGTGACAACTGCGCTGATGAAAAATGACCAGATGAGAGTGGCACTTGATTTAAATGATCTCTGGGAAGCGTCGCAGACCGATGGCAGCAGCCTTGTGACAGGCGTTGCTGTCGTGAGAAATGAATATCTGGACGGGCATCAGGAAGAAGTCAATGCTTTTCTGGATGCCTATCAGGATTCTGTAGAATATGTGAACAGTGATACGGCAGGTGCAGCAGAAATCATTGGGAAACATGATATCATTGCACAGGAAGTAGCAGCAAAAGCAATTCCGGAGTGCAGTATTACGTTCATTGAAGGTTCAGAAATGAAAACGATGCTTTCAGGATATCTGAACACACTGAATGCGCAGAATCCGGAAATTATAGGAGGTTCTCTGCCGGGTGATGATTTCTACTATGAACGGTGATAAACTGAAACTGAATATGCAGAGGGCGGGGGCAGTGTTATTCTGGCTCCTCGTCTGGCAGGCCGCCAGCATGGCATTAAAACAGGAGATCTTATTAGCATCTCCTGTTTCTGTTGCAGCCAGACTTGGCGGGCTTGTAAGAGAATTGGAGTTCTGGGAAGCAACGGCATTTAGTTTTTTCAGAATTGTAACGGGTTTTTTGCTGGCGCTTGTGGCTGGAATCCTTCTGGCGGTCGTATCGTTTCGTTTCAAGCTGGCGGCAGTTCTTGCGAATCCATTGATTACAGTGATAAAATCTACACCGGTTGCTTCATTTATCATTTTATGCCTGATCTGGATTCCCTCCAGAAATCTGTCTGTATTTATTTCTTTTTTGATGGTATTGCCGGTTGTATATACGAATATACTGGAAGGAATTCGAAAGACAGACAATAAACTTCTGGAGATGGCGCAAGTATTTCAGATACCCTTTTCAAGAAGAGTGCTGTATATTTATCTTTCACAGATTCTTCCATATCTGATGTCGGCCTGCACGGTGTCACTGGGGCTTTGCTGGAAAGCAGGTGTGGCCGCAGAAGTAATCGGGGTGCCGGCGGGATCCATCGGAGAAAAGCTTTATCATGCAAAAATCTATCTGAATACGCCAGATTTATTTGCCTGGACGATTGTGATTATCGCAGTCAGTTTTGCATTTGAAAAGTGCTTCCTTTTTCTGATGAGGACGGGAATTGGATGGATAGAGAGAAGGTGACGGATATGGATGTAAGAGCAGAGAATCTCAGGAAGGAGTTCGGCGGACAGATTGTCCTTAACGGATTTACCCATACATTTAAGGAACACGAAACTACCTGCATTACCGGACGGTCAGGCTGCGGGAAGACAACATTGCTTCGTATACTAATGGGACTGGAAAAACCGGAGCAGGGAGAAGTGACAGGAATGCCGGGGCGCATTGCTGCAGTGTTTCAGGAAGACAGATTATGTGAGAATTTAAGTGGGGAGAGAAATATCCGTCTGGTTCTTCCGCGCACGGTGGATTCCGGAGAAATCCGGGAGGCAATGAAACAGGTAGGGCTTTCGGATGCATTTGATAAGCCGGTGCGGGAACTGAGCGGGGGAATGAGGCAGAGGGTGTCTGTCTTAAGAGCACTTTTTATGGATGCAGACTTGATCCTTATGGATGAGCCGCTGAAAGGACTGGATGAAAATACAAGAAAACAGACGATTTCTTATATTCTGGAAAAGACGGCGGGGAAAACGATGATCATTGTAACTCATGACAAGAATGATATCGAAGCATTCCGGGCTTTGGAAACCGTGGAAATGCACAGCTTGTCCTGATGGATTGAATCAGCATTATACTGGAGGCAAAGGAGTATCTATATGGGGCGCAGGAAAAAAGGATGCGGCTGTATCTCAGCATTATTTACTATATTAATATTGGGAGTTATATCTGCAGCTTTATTTGTTCGATTTGTTTCGAAAACAGAATTAGGGGAGAAAGTAAAGGCAGTTGTCGGTGATCCCAAGATTCAGACATCTGCACCTGAAATCACAATTTCAGAGGAGAGTCTGGATGGAAGATACTATTATAGTCTTCTGGATGAGAATGAGGCTCTGGGATATAAGGAGATCCTCCAGGGAGTGCAGGCACATGAACCGCAGATACCGGTACATTTTGATGATCTTGACGCAGTGAAAAAGTTGGTTGACTATGTGATGTATGACTGGCCGGAGCTGTTCTGGTGTGACGGAAGCGGACAGGTCACCTCCTATGGACAGATGGGGGAACAATACATACTTTTCGAACCGGGATATCAATATACGAAAGAAGAGTCGGACACAATGCAGGCGGAAATCGATGCGGCCGTAAATGCATGGCTGCCGAATCTGAACGGAGACGGGACGGAATATGGCAGGATTAAGGCAGTTTATGAGTATATCATTAATGTAACAGATTATGATCTCTCGGCACCGGATAACCAGAATATCTACAGCGTATTTGTAAACAATAAGTCTGTATGTGCCGGATATGCGAAGGCGACACAGTATCTGATGAACCGGCTTGGTATTTTCTGTGCCTATGTGACAGGAACTGCATATACTGAGGATGGAAGTGCCCAGGCACATGCATGGAATCTTGTGCGGTGTGACGGGGAATACTATTATGTAGATACGACCTGGGGGGACCCTGTCTTTTTGCAGGAAGAGAATATTCCGGCAGATCAAAACCTGATCAACTACGATTATCTCTGCTGCAATGACGAGGAGATCGGCAAGACACATGTCAAAGATGAGACGGTTTTATTTCCGGAGAGTACGTCGATGAGATATAACTATTACGTTTTGAATGGGATGTACTATGAAACGTATGACAGAGATGCATTCGTCAATGCCATGTCTGCCTCGATTGACAGCCGGCAGCCGTTTACCGCGTTTAAATTTTCAACCTCCAGCCTGTACACGCAGGCACACGATGTAATCCTTGGAACGCTTGTAAAGGAGGCGGCCCGGTATCTGTGTGATGTCTATGGACTGGAGGAGGTCCAGTATTCTTATCAGGAAGATCCGACAATGCTAAAGATTGTGATTTACTGGAATTATGAGTAAAGACTTCAGAAAAAAACTCACAAGTTTTGTCGAATAAAGGTTGAAAATAGACTGGAAATATGATAGAATCTTTACAATTTGGGATGAGAATGAGGGCGCTCTAAAAAAGACTTCTTAGGGAGCGCCTTTCCTATGCAAAAAATTACGAAGGGACAAAGGTGGAAAGATGAAAGCATTTCTAATATTAGAAGACGGGACTGTGTTTACAGGTACGAGCATTGGTTCAACGCGGGATATGATTAGTGAAATTGTATTTAATACCTCAATGACAGGATATTTAGAGGTGTTAACTGACCCTTCTTATGCAGGACAGGCCGTGGTAATGACCTATCCGTTGATTGGTAATTATGGTATCTGTTATGAAGATATGGAGTCAAAGCAGGCATGGCCTGACGGATATATTGTCCGGGAACTGTCAAGAATACCAAGCAATTTCCGGTGTGAAGGTTCCATTCAGGAGTTCCTCAAAGAACAGGATATTCCGGGGATCGCAGGAGTTGACACAAGAGCACTTACGAAGATCCTGAGAGAAAAAGGTACAATGAATGGAATGATCACAACAAATGAGAATTTTGATCTTGAGGAGATTCTTCCGAAATTAAAAGCTTACACGGTTGGGGATGTAGTATCTAAAGTTACATGTAGTGAGAAACAAGTACTGGAGGGGGATGGCCCGAAGGTAGCGCTGATGGATTTCGGTGCAAAGAATAATATTGCCAAATCTTTGAACAAACGTGGATGTCATGTGACGATCTATCCGGCACAGACTTCTGCTGAAGAAATCATTTCTTCACAGCCGGATGGCATTATGCTGTCCAACGGACCTGGAGATCCGAAAGACTGTGTGTCTATTATTGAAGAACTTAAAAAGTTGTACAATACTGATATTCCTATTTTTGCAATTTGTCTCGGACATCAGCTGATGGCTCTGGCAAATGGTGCAGATACCCACAAATTAAAATATGGCCACCGCGGTGGGAACCATCCGGTGAAAGATTTAAGAACAAACAGAGTATATATTTCCTCACAGAACCATGGGTATGTGGTGGATACGGATCGTCTGGATTCCAGTGTTGCAGTTCCGGCATTCGTGAATGTCAATGACGGTACAAATGAGGGACTTGAATATGTCGGAAAGAATATTTTTACAGTTCAGTTCCACCCGGAAGCATGCCCTGGACCGCAGGATTCAAGTTACTTATTTGATCGGTTTATGAAAATGATGGAGGGAACGAAATAATGCCAAAGAATAAAGATATTAAGAAAGTATTAGTCCTTGGTTCCGGCCCTATTATAATCGGACAGGCAGCAGAATTTGATTATGCGGGAACACAGGCCTGCCGTTCATTGAAGGAAGAAGGTCTTGAGGTTGTTCTTCTGAATTCCAACCCGGCGACAATCATGACGGACAAGGATATTGCAGACCGTGTCTATATTGAACCGCTGACCGTGGAAGTGGTAGAACAGCTGATTTTAAAAGAGAAACCGGACAGTGTGCTTCCGACGCTTGGAGGTCAGGCCGGACTGAATCTTGCCATGGAACTTGAGGAGGCAGGCTTCTTAAAGGAGAACGGTGTAAAACTGATCGGAACAACTTCTGAGACGATCAAGAAGGCGGAGGACCGTCTGGAGTTTAAATCTACGATGGAGAAAATCGGGGAACCTGTTGCGGCATCACTCGTCGTGGAAACAGTAGAAGATGGTGTGGAATTTGCGGCATCCATCGGATATCCGGTGGTGCTTCGTCCGGCGTACACGCTTGGCGGAAGCGGCGGCGGTATCGCTGACAATGAAGAACAGCTCCGTGAAATCCTGGAAAATGGCCTTCGTCTGTCCCGTGTAGGGCAGGTGCTTGTGGAGCGCTGTATTGCAGGATGGAAAGAGATTGAGTATGAAGTGATGCGTGACAGCAACGGCAACTGTATTACAGTATGTAATATGGAAAACATTGACCCTGTCGGCGTCCACACAGGTGACAGTATTGTCGTGGCACCGTCCCAGACGTTGGGGGATAAGGAATACCAGATGCTTCGTACTTCGGCTCTGAATATTATCAGCGAGCTGAATATCACGGGTGGCTGTAATGTGCAGTATGCCCTGAATCCGGACAGTTTTGAGTATTGTGTTATAGAAGTAAATCCTCGTGTGAGCCGTTCCTCTGCGCTGGCATCTAAGGCAACCGGCTATCCGATCGCTAAAGTTGCGGCGAAGATTGCACTTGGATATACATTAGATGAAATTAAGAATGCAATTACATTGAAGACATATGCAAGTTTTGAGCCGATGCTTGACTACTGCGTAGTGAAGATTCCAAGACTTCCGTTTGATAAATTCATCAGTGCAAAGAGAACTCTGACCACTCAGATGAAAGCAACCGGCGAGGTCATGAGTATCTGTGATAATTTTGAGGGTGCTTTGATGAAAGCAATCCGTTCACTGGAGCAGCACGTAGACAGCCTGATGTCTTATGATTTCACAAGTCTTTCTGCGGACGAATTAAGAGACCAGCTTGCGATTGTGGATGACATGAGAATCTGGAGAATTGCGGAAGCAATCCGAAGAGGCTTCGATCCGGAAGAAATTCATGCAGTCACAAAGATTGATCTCTGGTTCATCGATAAAATTGCGCTTCTTGTAGAGATGGAGCAGACACTGAAGAACCACACATTATCGGCTGAGATTTTAAAAGAAGCAAAGAGAATGGAATTCCCGGACAATGTAATCGCAGAGCTTACAGGGAATACAGAACGCCAGATCCATGATATGAGAATGGAATATGGAATTCACGCGGCATATAAGATGGTAGATACATGTGCGGCAGAATTTGCGGCAGAGACACCATACTATTATTCTGTCTTTGGCAGCGAGAATGAAGCGGCAGAGACAAATGACAGGAAGAAAGTTCTTGTTCTCGGCTCCGGCCCGATCCGTATCGGACAGGGAATTGAGTTCGACTTCTGTTCCGTACACTGTACATGGGCATTTGCCAAAGAAGGATTTGAAACCATTATCGTAAACAATAACCCGGAGACTGTAAGTACAGACTTTGATATTGCTGATAAACTTTATTTTGAACCTCTGACACCGGAAGATGTGGAGAGTATTGTAGACTTTGAGAAGCCGGATGGAGCAGTTGTACAGTTCGGCGGACAGACCGCAATCAAGCTGACAGAGGCGCTGATGAAGATGGGTGTGCCGATCCTTGGAACATCTGCGGAGAACGTAGATGCTGCGGAAGACCGGGAACTGTTTGATGAAATTCTTGAAAAATGTGGGATCCCGCGTCCGCAGGGTGGCACAGTGTTCACTGCCGAAGAGGCGAAGAAAGTTGCCAATGAACTTGGTTATCCGGTACTTGTAAGACCGTCGTATGTACTTGGCGGACAGGGAATGCAGATTGCGATCAATGACCACGATATCGATGAATTTATCGGTATCATCAACCGGATCGCACAGGAACATC
>URQQ01000058.1 GCA_900549995.1 uncultured Lachnospiraceae bacterium
TTATGCCGTTTGTCATGGGAACTTTAATTAAATTTGGTATTCCATTTCTTGAAAGAATAACGAAGTTTTCTTTGCAAGCATATTATCCGATTTTTGATTTATTGCTTTCTATCATGGCGCCTGTATTGCTTTGCTTTGCATTTGCAATGATTACATTAGAGGAAATCGACGATAAAGTGTCACGGTACTTTTCGATTACCCCTCTTGGTAAGTCGGGGTATCTCTTTACAAGGTTGGGAGTACCCTCAATTATTTCGGCGGTCATTGCTTTTATTGTACTGTTGTTTTTTTCATTAGAAAAGTTGTCCGTTGGAATGACAGTATGCTTGGCGCTTCTCGGCTCAGTACAGGCAATTATTGTTTCGCTTATGATTATCACATTATCAGGCAATAAATTAGAGGGTATGGCAGTTACAAAACTAGCTGCACTTACATTGCTCGGAATACCTGCCCCTTTCTTTATTGATAGTTACTACCAGTTCGCGGTTGGCTTTCTTCCATCATTTTGGGTAGCGAAAGCCATGCAGAGTGAAGCGTTTCTTTATTTCTCTATAGGATTTGTGGTAGCTTTAGTCTGGTACTACTTCCTTACAAAACGCCTGTTTCGGAAGCTGGCAGGATAAGGAGGCATATTATGGAAAAAGGTAGACTTCTGCAAAACGAAAATATAAATAAGGCTATTCAGGTTTCCAAAATCACACTAATCATCAACCTGGGTTTATCGCTACTTAAATTTGCTGCCGGATATATAGGAAAGTCAAGTGCCATGCTGTCGGACGCTGTACATTCGGCTTCTGATGTATTAAGCACAATCGTTGTGATGGTTGGAATTAAAATATCAGAAAAACAGCCTGATAAAGAACATCCTTATGGGCATGAACGTATGGAATGTGTGGCTTCCATTATTCTCTCTGTTGCCTTGGCTATAACGGGTGTTGGAATAGGATATTCAGGGATCAAGAAAATCTTTTCAGGACAGTACAATACGCTTTCTATTCCTAGTGGAATCGCACTTACGGCGGCAGTCTTATCCATTGTTATAAAAGAGTGGATGTACTGGTTTACAAGAAATGCTGCAAAGCATACAAATTCTGATGCGCTTATGGCTGACGCATGGCACCACCGCTCTGATGCACTCTCGTCGGTTGGTTCCTTAATTGGCATTTTAGGAGCGCGTTTAGGCTTTGCTATTCTCGATTCTATTGCAAGCGTTGTGATTTGCGGTTGTATCTTAAAAGCTGCTTTGGACATTTTCAGAGAAAGCATTAACAAAATGGTGGATCATAGCTGTGACAATACTACAGAAACAAGAATTAGGGAACTTGTACTTCAACAGCAAGGGGTTGAAGGTATTGATGATTTAAAAACCCGCATGTTTGGAACGAAAATGTATGTAGATATTGAAATATTAGCTGATGGTAATTTAGCTCTTTATGATGCTCATGGAATTGCTGAGGCAGTCCATCAAACGATTGAAAACAACTTTCCACAATGTAAACATTGTATGGTACATGTTAATGCGAATGAACTTCTCTATTCTACATAGGACAGGGAAGATGATTTAAGACTATTGAAAGGGAAAGGAGGGAAGTAGGTTATGGAACAATACTGGTGGATTATCATTGTCGTGGTTTTAATTGTCGTTGGTTTACTTAAACTTGTAATTATGAAGAAATATAACCAAAAGAGAAATTCTAACAATCGTTCAAAAGATAGCGAGGACGACAAGATGTATTAAGGTTTATTGAAATTTGTTATGTTGTAGAATGATGTTTTAGATCCTAGAAAGTGCTTTAAGGGGGGTTAACTTTATGGAAATCTTTAAGTACCATTCTATACAATCAAATACAATTTAATAAATCTTTACAAAAAATCGAATGCAATACAGCTTTAAAGGCTCGTACAAATCATATGTTTTGTGTGGGCTTTTTTAATTTAAGAGGTTGTAGATTGTCCTGCCGAATCGTGTAATGAAAATAAGGAGGCGAATGGACATGAAGAAAAAAAAGATTATTTGCATCATGCTGATTTTAATATTTACTAGCGGCATTGTGATAGGCGCCATTCAGTTATATAAGCAGTACCATGAGTATTCTGAAGGCGAGGACTCCTATACTGATTTGGAGGACTATGTGAAGCTGCCGGAGGAACCGGAGGCTCCTTCCGCATCCCCAGTGGATGATGAAACTGAGTCTGGGGGACGGGAGTGGCCGGCTGTAGATTTTGCTTCCCTGCAGGAAATCAATCCGGATATTGTAGGATGGATTTATATTGAAGGGACAGAAATCAATTATCCGGTTGTGCAAGGTAACGATAACCAGTATTACCTGAAGCATTTGTTCAGCGGTGAGTGGAACGGATCTGGCTGCATCTTTCTGGACAGCAGAAACAGAGTGGATTTCTCAGACCGGCACAGCATCATTTATGGACATCATATGAAAAATGGCAGCATGTTTTCCGGGCTTACGGAATATAAGAAGCAGGAGTTTTATGATTCACATTCTGTGGCTTTGCTGCTGACACCGGATAAAAATTATGAGATAGAAATTTTCGCCGGATATGTGGCCAGTGTCCAGGATAAAGCCTGGGAATTGGCTTTCCCCTCAGACCCGGATTTTACAGGGTGGCTGGATAAGGCAAAAGAACGCTCGTGCTTCACCAGCGGAATTACTCCGGCAGTCACAGACCGGATGCTGACGTTATCTACCTGCAGCTACGAGTTTAACAATGCCAGGTTTGTATTGCTTGGCATATTAAAGCCGGAAGAGTAACGGATTCAGAAGAAAATAGAATAATGGATTGAATTGGGGGGATGCTATTACGAAAAAAGGTGCGTTTCCCCGATAATTCGTAATGAAAACTCTCTGCTCCTATATCAAGTGCAGATTACGTTTCATTTCCATAGTGATCTAACCTTACGATTTTTATAGAAGTGGATCTGAATAATTGCGGCAATTTAGCAGCGATGGGCTTACAGGTGGAAAGATGATTCTCAACGACTTGTAAAAGAACGATGGTAAAACGATTTCCAAAGCCTTTCTGCTGACCTAAAATGCGTAAAAACGCAAAAATATCCAGTAGCATCAAATTGTCACCACCACAAACATGTCCGTTTTTACAAGGGGATAGTAGTAGCGTTTCAAATTGATTACTGTCATGGGCTGACCTCCTAAAATGGCGAGAGGGACAAGCAGCTTGCTACTGCCTGTCCCTCTCGGTGATGGAGATTGTTCCCCTCACTTGGTTAGCCTGAAAATCGTGTTTCGTGGGGTCTGTTTTTGAAAAAATCTTGAAACTTTTTTCTGGCCGCCTCCACGGAATCCCTCACGGTGTACTTGGAGCAGCCGTCCAGCCGGGCGATCTGCTCATAGCTCAATCCGTCCAGCGCGTAGAGCAGGAACCGGCGGCGCTGTGTGGCGGTGCAGCTCTCCAACATGGAAAGCAGTTCGTCCAGCGTTTCCCTCCGGCAAACGTATTGCTCTGGCGTTTCTTGGTTGGTGCGGTCCTCGGCGGCGACTATGTACTCGTCAAACTCCCTTATGTCCCAATGCCGCCGCTGCTCATGGGATAGGTTTTCCTCCTTGTGGTCGGCCCGGTCAAGGAACTCATAGACCTCAACGCTGACTTCCACGGACAGGGCTTGTCCGTTTATTTTGATGATGACTTCCATCTGCCTTTCCTCCGTTTCGATTGGGGTTGGTGCGAATCGAAACGGGGGGAGCGGAGAGCGGCAACAGTGCCGAACATCGGGTCAACTTGACCCGAATTTTACCGTCTGAAAAAGAGAGGTTTCCGGCCCTCCTGCGCCGAATTTTTTTATTTTCTTGTAAACTGGAGGCCCGGTAAAAACAAAGGCTCTGAATTTCTGCAAATATCCCCGGCACTCGTCTGCAATCGCAGACGAACCGCAACGGAATAGCTCATGTATTGTCGCATAAAAAAGGGCGCAAGTGATTGGCTTTTCACTTGCGCCGTGGTGGACGTTTTCGCTATTTTATTGTGGCTTGTCGCCCATGTAAGAGGCGCGTCAAAAGGGATATTTGCTCATTGCGACCCTCCACTGGCCGCATAAAAAAGAGGCCTTGATTATTTCAAAGCCACCGAAACTAATAAGGTGCGTGGAAATATAGTTGCTACACGACGGCTTTTTTTCTTTGCCGTCGTGCGGCAACTATTGAAGTTATTTTACATCTTTTATTAATTCTTCTACCGATATACCATATAGCTTTGCTAATGCAAACAAGTTTGAAGTACTTGGGTCTGATGTTCCATTTTCCCATTTTGATACTGCTTGTCTGCTGACCCCTATTGTTTCTGCCACAAACTCTTGTGTCATTTGACAATGGGTTCGGTACGCTTTTAATGTTTCTCCGAGAGATTGACTCACGGCAGCTTTCTCTTTACGAACATTACTCGATTTTAGATATTTCAGGAAAGCACGAACAATGAGAACAAACAAAGTAACAAACACGCCGATAAAGATTACACCAACCAAAATAGACGTTATAGAAGATTTCATATGGGTACGCCTCCTTTCTTCTTTGTTATGGCTTTATTTTATCAAAATTGTCGTGTTGCAGCTACCAACTATTACGCAATTATAGGTTGCATTCGTGTTGCGGCATATTTTTACTCAAATAACAGCGCTTCGGGCTGATAGAATGCCTTTTTGTGGTTCTTTCCTCTGCAGGCTGCTAGTGAGGGCATACACACCATTGGCCATGTCCTCGGCTCGTAAAGCTGCTTTCTTGGCCTCCATCTGCCGCCGCTTCTCGGTCTTTATCCTGTCCTCATACTCGCGTTGTTTTCCATTAGCTTTGCGGCGTAGATAGTTCTGGTGCAGTCTGTTCTTGCGTTCCTCTTTCTTCCGTAGGGCCTCCTGTTCCTCTGGGGTGAGGTTTACTTCTCCGAAGTGGGGAGGCACATATCGGCCCACAAAGTTAAAATAGATTTCAACCTCCTGCGTGGTTTCAATGCTGCCCTTGCGGGCGCGTTCATGCACAAGGATTTTCTCGACAAACTCGTTTAATGGCTTAATCGCTCGTACAATGGGGTGATTTTCTCGTTTCTCATATTCGCGTCATCCTTGCATGAAAAATGCTCTAAGTGTTTTCAGTAACCATGAGAAAAACCATGATTAAGAAGTCACTTAGAGCATATATCACCACTTGAAAATCTGAAATAGATATGTTATACTACCTACATCAGTATCAGTAATTGCTTTCGAGCGATTAGAGTTTTTCCGGTTGCACAGTGTCTGAGAGTATATACTTTCAGGCACTTTTTTTGTTTCTTCTGCTTCTTTTCCAAGAAGCACAGAATGGGGAGTCCGGAGGCACAAGCCCTCCGCCCATCTGCTACAATTTCATATCAGGCCCTCGGGCAATAAAGGCACTCAGAGAATTTCGGTTCTTTGGGTGCTTTTTTTATATAGATCGGAGCTTTTACGGCTCCCCTAATCTTTGTTCCGGGGAGCCTTTCGGCATACCCGTGTATATAGATAAAACCACGCAGGAATGCAGAAAGGAAATGCCTATGATTCTTTATTTGGATGCCAGAACTACCGTCAAGGATCTGATAATTGATTATATTGAGGTGGAATTGGCAAACGGAGAAACCGCCTCTCTTAATTGGGATGAAAGTGATATTGGGCGGGCTGACGACGGTTTCAGTGCCCGATACAAAGGGGTGTATTTTGGAGAGGTCTATGCCAATGGCAGACTGGAGCAGCTGCAGGATATGAAAATAACCGATATCGGTTTGTATTCTGAAAGCGATACTCCTCTCAATATCTGTATCACTTCGATGGAATTTGAAGACGATGGCAGGCTATTGGCGTTTGAAGCTCCGATTTTACATGGAAACATTGTTTATCAGAACGAAAGTGGTGAGGTGATCGCATGTTGAAAAGCGGAAAATATATCGCCGAACACGATAACGGAATATTTGACCGATACCGGATTGTTATGTCAGTAAAGGAAACGGAGAAGTCATATATTTTTGAATTGCTTGAGTATGTAAGCCGGTATAGTTCGGCACAGATGGACATGCTGTTCGACAAGAGTAAGCGGGTCCTGATTTCAAAATTCAAGGGCGGCCATGCAATGCGTATATGGAGTGACCATGACTTTACACTGTATCCATATCAAGCCGGGATTCCGTTTCATTTTGAACGGGTCAGTGAAGGCGGCAGTGCGGAAGGAAGTGGCGTCTATGGGTAAGAAAAAAACGTACAGAGGCGAGCTGGTTGATGAAATCAGAGGTCTGGGGCAGTCACAAGGGCTGAATCATGTCTTCACTACTTTTTTGGAGATTTCAGCAACCTGTATCTCTGCAGAGATGGATCCGTCAAACGCAGAAGAACGCGAGAAGCGGTATGAGGAAATGACATCTGCTATGGATCCTAAAACCCTCAACGGCTATGCGCATATGCTCGCTCTGCTGGCTCTTGCTATTCATGAGCATGAGGAGGATCCCTGCGATATTCTTGGCAGTATCTATCATGAGCTTCGCTTAAATAACGAGTGGAACGGACAGTATTTCACTCCCGATAATATTTGCCGGATGATGGCGCGGCTTGTAAACCCAGTGGATGAGCGCTCTGAAACGGAAGCCCCTATCATGATCAACGAGCCTACTTGCGGTTCGGGTACGATGGTGATTGGTGCAGTATGGGCCATGAAGCAGAAAGATTTCGATTTTCGGCACAAGAGTTTTTTTGTTGCCCAGGATATTGACATCCGCTGTGTGTGGATGGCATATATCCAGCTCAGTCTGTATGGAATTCCGGCGGTGGTCATTCATGGCGACACCTTAGCAATGAAAGAATGGTCCCGATGGTACACTCCGTTGGCGTCTGTTCCTTTCATAAAAAGGGAATGCGCTGTCAATAGCACAGAGAAAGGGGCGGCGACAAGTGGATAGTACAGAAAAATCTTTGGACGATTTGACCTTTGCTGATCTGCGAGTCCATTACGGAACCGGACGTGCTTTTCTGATCAGACAGGAGTATAGAAGGAATGTTTACGGCTACCGAAAAGGCGTTAAGACAGATCTGGGAGACCTGGAGGAAAAAGATTGGATACAGCTGGCCACGGGTTTGATTCAAAAAAGCGGAGAGCAACAGCTGCAGAAAAATCTGTTGGAATGGGAGCAGGAGCATAATTATTGCAATAGTTCCCTCAAAGAGATGGAGGTGACTGCACTGGAACTTCACATGGCCAGAATTTTTGATGATCCGCTCTGGGTGGCCTATATCCCTTTCAACCGCAAGTATCGGCCGGAGGTTCTGGAATCTGCCAGACTGGTATGGGTTCAAACAGAATGCTGCGGGATACCCGGGCAAATTACACAGGAGCAGCTGGATCAGTCTGCCGGAAACGCTTTAGGGATTACATGCCCGATATGCGGCCGGTGTTCCCCGTTTCAGGTCTGCACGCCCAAGGAGGTGAGCGGAAATGGATAAGCTGTTTATCATTGTAAAAGGCGGAAGGGTGGAAGAAATCTACAGCACAAAAACAGAAACTGAGTTGTATGCGGAAATTCTTGATTTTGACTCAATGGAACGGACGGAAGAGATGGAAAAAGATCTTCAGTTCCGGTATGAGGCGATTCGGGAATTGATGTACAGAATTGACTGAAAGGAGAATGCACATGGGTGCGAAATATAAAACAAACCATGAGCGTATGCTTGAGCTGATCGAGCAACTCACAAAGGCAGATATTGCCTATTATCGGGATGATAATCCCATTATGACAGACCGGGATTACGATATCCTGATGGACGAATTGAAAGACATTGAGAGCCGAATCGGGTTGGTTCTTTCCGGTTCCCCGACTCAAAAGGTGTCTGGAGAAATATTGGAAAGCCTGGCCGAGGTACGCCACAGTAAACCTATGCTTTCAGCGGATAAAACAAAATCTGTTGAGGATCTGGTGAAGTTTGCTGCCAAGCAGCCGGTGCTGATAAGCTGGAAAATGGACGGTCTGACGCTGGTACTCCGTTATGAGAACGGCCAGCTGGTTCAGGCGATCACCCGCGGGCGTGAAGGGACCATTGGTGAGGATGTGACACATACTGTGCGCACTTTTCTTAATGTGCCGCTTACCATTCCTACGAAAGATTCGTTTGAAGTCCGAGGTGAGGGCGTCATCTCATGGGCAAACTTTGAGAAAATCAATTCCGGTCTGGAGGAGCCCTATACCCATCCCAGGAACCTGGCATCCGGCAGCACGCGTAAGCTCGACGCCGGCGAAGCCAAAAAGCGATTGCTTGAGTTTTGGGCGTTTGAGCTTGTGAGCGATTATCTGGAGTCGGAGAGTAAGCTTGCCCAGCAGCAGTTTTTGGCACATAACGGTTTTTCTGTTGTGCCCTACATCTATCTGGATGCGGTTCACGATGAAACAATGGTGCGTGATGCAATTTCTGCTATGGATCCGAAGAAGTTCCCTTACCCGGTAGACGGAATTATCATGGAATATGATGATGTTGCCTACGGAAAAGGTCTGGGAGCCACAGGGCATCATGAAAACCGTTTGATTGCATTGAAGTGGGAAGATGAACTGTATGAAACCACATTCATTGGCTTGGATGTGGCAGTCACTCGCACTGGAATGGTCAGTCTGACAGGCATCTTTGAGCCGGTGTCTATTGACGGCACTCAAGTAAGCCGGGCGTATCTGCATAACTATGAGAATTATCTGGACCTTGCATTGGGGCGTGGTGATAAAATCCGCGTGTATAAGGCGAACATGATCATTCCGCAGATTGCAGAGAACCTCAATAAGACCGGAACCTGCTGTGTTCCGCTCAATTGTCCCTGCTGTGGCAAGATGCTGAGTTTCCGGAAAAGCAGCGGCGGTATTCGCCAGCTGTTCTGTGAAAATCCGCATTGTTCTGCCAAACTGGTGCGAAAATTTGTCCACTTTTGTGAGAAAACGAGGATGAATATCGAGGGACTGTCGGAAAAAACTCTGGAGCAGTTTGTAAGTCATGGCTGGATTCGGACGTTTGCAGATCTTTATGCGCTGGATCAACACCGTGATGAGATCGTGCAGACGGAAGGCTTCGGGGAGAAATCCTTTGAGCGCCTGCAGGCGTCCATCGAAAAGAGCCGCCACTGCACGCTGGCGAAGTTCATTGCCGGTCTGGGGATCCCCATGGTCGGCAGACATGCCGGGCGTGACCTGGACAGGCATTTCCACGGCTCGTGGGAAGCGTTTGAACAGGCGATTCAGGACGGCTTCGACTTTACGCAGCTACCGGATTTCGGCGAGACGATGCACAACAACATTTATACATGGTATGCGGATACAGAGGAAGAAAAACTCTGGCGCCCGCTGCTTGAAAAAATTGAATTTGAAAAGGAGAATTTTGATATGAATACAAATACAGCAAATCCCTTCTACGGCAAGACCGTAGTGGCAACCGGCAAACTGGAGAATTACACCCGTGACGGCATCCAGATGAAGCTGATGCAGCTGGGGGCAAAACCGGCAAGTTCGGTAACGAAAAAGACCGATTATCTGATTGTTGGTGAAAAGGCCGGCAGTAAGCTTACGAAAGCGCAGCAGCTCGGTATCAGAACACTGACGGAGGAAGAATTTGAAGCAATGCTGGCGTAAATTCGCCGGAATAACAGTGGCGGGGCAGATTTTCTGCTCCGCTTTTCACTTTTTCATAGAAAGGAAAAGAGGATGAATCCAAAATATCGCTGTCCTGCTTGCGGAGCAGAAAGCTTTGAGGTGACAGCTCATGTCACGCAGGACTGGAAGATCGACTGTAACGGAACCTTTCTGGAATCTCTAAATGAGTGCGTCGAGGTTACGCATTATCCTGATGAGAATGACATTTGGGATTGTGCCAATTGTGGCTTCAGCGCAGCGGGATGTGAGTTCCGAAATCAGTCTGAGGAGCAGAAAGGAGACAAAGAATATGAACCAACAAAAAAAGAATCTTGAAATCACTGGCAGGCTTATCTGTCCACTGTCTGTTGGAACTGCAGCTTTTATCGCAGAAAATGGTGGGATACGCAGGACAAGTAATGTTCTTCGGATGGAGAGGATTTCTCCTGATGAGATCCGTTTTGAGACCTGTAATACCAACTACCGCCTGCATCTTATCCGGCAGGAGGTGACGGCATGAGCAGTGAAATTTTTTATGACAAGGCATTCATCCTTGTCGGGGAGAAATATATCCCCGTTGTAAATCATGGCTCGTCAAACTGCTTTGACTTTGATAGTCGGGGTCGTGAGATCCCGGAAAAGCATTGGTCGGTTCTGAACTACCCTCATACCGGGAGGATGCTGTTTACTGCAGAAGAAATGCAGGAGATAGCAGCCGTCCATGAGGAAGCCAATAGGAATAACCGGGGCGGGACACGCAAAAGCCGAAATCGGTCTTTTGAAGAAGGCGAGTTTGGGCGCTGGATCCTGGCAGGGATGAAATCGGCACATACCGTGGAGGACTACAGAAAACACGGGAATACCGTGACAGTGATTGATTATGACCATGACTATTGGCAAAGGCACTGTGTGTCTACGACAGAGGAATTGCTGGATAAGATCAAGGAGCTTTCAGGCCACAGCATTACAGTATCTTTCTGGGACGACCGCCATGTTACCCATCCGCCCATGCGGCGCAAGGGAACGCCCTTTGATTTCGGCACACTGCCGGAGTTTTATGTGCTGCGGGCAGCGCAGGGGTATTTTGTGAAGCGGAGCAGCCGAAAGATCTGGTTTGCAAGGTTTCAAAAGCCGAAATCACAGATGATTCGGAAGTTCAAGACCGAAAAGGCGGCACAGGACTATTTGGACAGCAATCAAAAATTCTTTTCAGGATACGCATTTGAAATCGAATGCGTACAGAACGGTGGTGTCACAGCATGAGGGAGTCAAGGCCAGACCGCTTCCGCCGTGTGGCAGAAGCCCGGGTCAACAAGATTATCAAAATGGTAAGACTGCTTGGAAATTGTTCCAATCTTGCCGTATATGCTTTTACGCAAGAGCAGGTACAGCAGATTTTTGCTACATTGCGGGATGAATTGGACAGAGCGCAGAAGCGATATACCCAGTCTTACAAGAAAAGGTTTTCGCTGTCGGACGAACAGTATGCTTCCCTGCCGAAATATCCGACCATCGTACTGCCTCTGCCGGATGGAAGCAGTCTTAGGGCAGTTGCAATCGACGATGAGAATTTTCCTGCAATCAATGTTTACTGGGATACAGAAAAGCCGGAGATTGATGGGCCAATCTGTTTTGCAGAATACAATCCTGAACGCGGTCCCTGCCACGAGGTCTGCATTGGAGCTTACCAGTCTGACAAGGAAGACACAGTTTATTACAAGCCATATATGGCAGAAAGGGAATCAAATGAGTAATTACATATACTGCCGCACACTCAAACTGGACTGGAAAGAAGTGTCCAGACTGATCGCAGAATGTGCAGGCAAAATTTTAAACAGAACGATTCATGGCACAGCGGGTTATGAGGATGATCATTACTGGGGCTTTCAGGTGACCACTGATCGTTTTACCATTGCCGAAATAGACAAGCTTATCCGGTTTGTTAATGGGGATGAGGAGATGCAACAAGAAGCAATTCCTCAGGATTCGGATAAATCAGCCGCAATCGGAGAGAGTTTGTCCCGTGCTCTGTTGGAAAAAGCTTTAAGACTGTCATGGTGCCATGAGAGTACCACGGAATCGACTCTTTGGTTGGTCAACATTCGGGAAAAACGACCGGCAGTCTATAAACGGATTGTTGAGATCAGCCCGCATGATATTTGCTTGGATAACCTTAGGAGCAAAAGTGAATTGATTGCTTATCTCCACGAAAACGGTCCAACACATTCCACGCTGATGGATTTCTGCGCGGATTACAGGGAGCGGTATCACAACGAACTCTGCTGGAACTATCCAATCTCTGATGGGCTGCATCTTGGCACGTTTTTCGTTCTCGTAAAGGAGGGCGTTCTGGCTCTTCCTTATGACGATGCGGATAAGGTGGACTATGAGCTGCTTTGTCTGGATGATGCCAAAATGTGTGACAGAGAATCTATGGAGAATCTCATAACGGAGTGGGATAGCTTCGACCGGGATTTACGCTCCGCCATGCAGGGCATGAGGGCGTTTTACCGCAGAGAGGAGGAGCAACATGAATCAGAAAATTGACTGGCTCATCCATCTGGTGGCCAACGGCGCCTGTGATGAATGTGGTGAGGTAGAAACAGACTTTTTGCCCTATATGTGCAATGCTCACACCCACGGGCTGGAACGCTATGGGCACTTGGATTTCCAAATGGTACTTTTTTTGCCGACGGAGGAGATTGGACGAATCCTCAATACTTTGGGGCTAAGAGTTCAGTCTGGAGAACGCTTCCGGTCTGGAGATATGGTTTCCGGAATTTATGAAGACTGCGATGTGCGCTTGGATGAGTATGATGAAACCGGGCGCAAGGTCTTGCGGGTCATCATACCGGATGCGAACAATATCTTCCCAGGGGAAGGAGATTGTATGCTCCCATACTGTCTGCAGCTCTTGAAGACAGATGAGCTCTGCGTAGAAAGGGGGATACCATCATGAAAATCACGTTGTATCAAATCATCCCGGAACCGGAAAACAGATACTTGATATTCAGCGATTTGAGAAGCATCCGGGCGGCAAGCGGCGGACATGTTCCGGCTGAGATTTACGAAGCAGTATTCAGCGGGGATCTGGACATCGCCGTGCCCCGGAATGCCAAAAACAAAATGGATCAAGAACTTGCCGAACTGGAAGCGGTATATGTACGTTTTAACGTATCGCATCCGGAAGGCTTCCGTGGACGGTCCATGACCATGTCGGATGTAGTCGAGGTCATCCGTTCCGAAAAGGAAAGCAGGTTTTTCTTCTGCGACCGGTTCGGATTTGAGGAGATTGCGTTTGAAAAGGAAAAAGCTGATTTTGGGCGCCTGTAGGGCGCAGAAAGGATACAATCATGAAGAAACTGATATTGAACTATAAAGGGCGCGACAGCTGGGACAGACCGGTTTATGAATCGGAAGGCCGACTGTATGTGGATGTGGATCCACGCAAAGGCTGGAAACCGAATATCTGTACGAAGTACAATAATGAGTTTGATGGAGAGCCGGATACGCCGATTGCCGAAGATACCGTTGTGGAGTTTGTTCCGTGTCGGGATATCTGGTAAGCGAGGAGGACGTATGAAAGAATTCATGACAAAAATGGTTCCTGTCAATCTGTCAGACCGATTTCCATTCAAATGCAGGATGTGCGGCGCTTGCTGCCGGCATGTCAGGGAAAGTGTGCCGCTGGAGAGTCTGGATGCTTTTCGGCTTGCCAAACATCTGAGGGACAAAGGTGAAAATGTGAGCTGTGTGGAAGATGTGCTTGCTGCCTACGCAGAGCCTGTCTTACTTAGTGAAAACGGGTATACGGTATTTATGCTGAAAACGGTTGGAGCGGATGAAGCGTGCATTTTTCTGAAAGATAATCGGTGTACGATTCATTCTGTTCATCCGCGGGCGTGCCGTACATATCCCATTGCTGTCGGACCATATGAACTTGGCGGGTATGAACAGTATCTCAGTATGGAGCAGCCACATCACTATTCGGGTCCACAGATGTCTGTGAAAAAATGGATTCAAAAACGCTGTAGTAAACAGGATTTTGAATTTTTGAACACGGATATTGGTTCAGCACAGGAGATAGAAAAATTATTGAAGAAGATTCCTGAGCATAACCGGACAAGGGCCGTGATGATGTTCCTTTTCTACAAGTACTCGGATTACGATCTGGATAAGTCTTTCCTTCCACAGTTTAAAAGCAATAACGATAAGCTGCTGGAGGTTCTGCGCAAAATGGCGGATGACAAAGATAACTAAATTTTCAAGTCAGTATGACACAACAACAAGGCGTCGAAATTCGGCGCCTTAATTATTTTTAGGAGGAAATACCATGGATGAAAGATTAAAAAATATCGTAGACAATTTTGAGGCAATGAAAATCGGTGTGGATGAGCCGTTTCCATTTCATTGCACCATGTGCGGCAAATGCTGCATCAATCGGGAGGATATCCTTTTGACGCCGCGAGATATCTATAACATGGCAAAGGAGCTTGGGATAACGACTAAAGAGCTGTTTGAAACCTATTGTGAGACTTATATTGGCTGCGACTCCCGTGTGCCTATAGTCAGATTGAAGCCTCGTGGCTCCATAAAAAGATGCCCGTTGATGAAAGACAGAAAATGCTCTGTCCATAAGGCAAAACCGGCGGTATGCGCTCTGTTTCCGATAGGAAGATGCCTGATGTTTGAAAAGGATTCAAATCCTTCAGAGAAAATTTCAGCAAGCCAGATACAGTATATTTTTACCAATCCTGGGTGCGGTGATAATGCTGAAACCCATACGGTGCGGGAATGGCTTGGAGAGTTTGGAATGTCACTGGAGGATGAGTTTTTTGTCAAGTGGCAGCAGGCAATCATGGAATTCGGGCAGTTTTTCCGTGAAGCGGAAAAGACGGCCAGTGAGCGTATCATGGAGCTGTCATGGACAGCGGCTTTTGTCGGCTTATATCTGCATTATGAAACTGATCAGGAATTTCTGCCGCAGTTTGAAAAGAATGTCCGGGAAATCACTGCACTGCTGCAGATGGCGCCCATAAAGGAAGGCGGTAGAGCAAATGAATGAGGATCGTAACCAGCATCAGGTTATCCGAAAGGATGCTCGCAACTGCTTTGTGGAGAGCTTAAATGATGCTTTTGAGATTGGGAGGATCCATCTTGCTTTTGCGACCTACGATTTGAGCCGTCCGATTGGACAACGGCAGACAAACAACATCCATATTTACATTGCGGTGGACGAGTTTCTGGAATTATGCCGCAAGCTGGAAGGTGGGGAACTTCGTTATCTGCTAAAGAATAAGAAGACAAGCGGGGATAAAACACCGCTTTATCAGTGCCTGGGTGGTACTTCTGCCGAAAAGCTTGCAAAATACGGGCGTTCTCGGGCAGATGGAAAAAGCCTGTCCAGAACAGCACAGCTATTGGCAGGAAGCAAATCGGATTTCCTGTTTGTAGCGGATAGCGGACCTGGTGAAACAGATCAGAAAGGTTTAATCGTTCCCAAGTTCGGAAGTAAGCCGGAAAATCATGTGGCAGTCAGTATGACATTTGAAACATTCAGTGAACTGTTGCTTACGACAAGGCTGCACTATTCAGCATGGCTGGGTGCATGGTATGCAAACCAATATCATCCGGGCAACCAGCGAACAGCACAGGCACAGGAAAACCCACAGTATCAGGAGAAGCAGGGAGAAGCAGAATACGCTTCTGATCCAATGTTCTAAAGTAGAATGAAAAAGCGGTGCAGTCTGATGATTGCACCGTTTTTTGCGCCTTGAGGGGCCCATTTCAATGGGCTGAATCCAAACCGACTGCAAAGATACAGAGCCGGTAAACTTGTGAGTTGAACCATTTGTCGGCGTTGGCACATTTGTGAATGCAAAGAAATTTTATTATAATAAACCCTACACTATAACACCATACTTTTTATATATGGTATGCTTAACAGAACGGAGGTGGTTACAAATGAATACATATACTACTTCGGAAGTAGCAAAGATGATAGGCATACATCCGAATACTGTACGGCTTTATGAAGAATGGGGACTGATACCAAATGCAGAGCGTAAAGCAAACGGTTATCGTATATTTACCGATTTCCATATTGAACAGTTTCGGCTTGCCCGTACCGCATTTCAAATAGAGGTCCTTCAGAACGGACTGAGAAAAAAGATTGTGGAAACGGTTAAGGTTTCAGCAAAGAAAGACTTTGATCAAGCACTTGTTTTGGCAAATGAATATCTGAGTCAGATACAAAAGGAAGAAAGAAATGCGGAAGAAGCTATTGCTATAACAATGCAGATTTTAGAGGGGAAAGCAATATCCGAAACACCGCCGCGTTGCCTGAAACGTAAAGAAGTTTCGGAATATCTGAATATTTCCATGGATACACTCCGAAATTGGGAACTAAACGGTCTGATGCGAATAAAGCGTAAGCAAAATGGCTATCGCTATTACACAGACGAAGACATAAAGCGATTAAAAATAATAAGATCACTTCGGTGTGCCAATTATTCATTGGAAGCAATCCTGCGTATGCTCCATGCGCTCTCAGACGACCCTCATACCAATATAAAACGGGTACTTAATACTCCAAAAGACGATACGGATATTATATCCGTATGCGACAGACTGATTATCTCATTGCAAAAGGCAGCGGAAAATGCCAAGAAAATGATAGGCATTCTTAATGATATGAAAAGTATATTTTCCTAACCCTCCACCTTTACACCAACCTTTTTTGAACTGCTAAAATAATGTAGTAAAAACGAAAAAGGAGGACAGGTTGATGGAAGAAATCATCAGCGTAAAACAACTTTCAAAATCTTATGGCAGATTGAATGCCGTGCAGGGCCTGGATTTGTCAGTAACACAAGGTTCGGTCTTCGGGTTGCTTGGGGCAAACGGTGCAGGAAAAAGCACCACAATCGAATGTATGTTAGGCACAAGAAAACCCGATGCAGGTACGGTTTCCATTTTAGGGATGGCCCCACTCCTGCAAAGAAAACAGCTTTTTGAAAATGTCGGTGTTCAATTCCAGGAAGCGAATTATCAAGATAAAGTGACGGTTTCCGAATTGTGCGAAGTAACACAGTCGCTCTATAAGAATGCTGCAGATTATGGGGAACTTCTGAAACAGTTTGGCATCTTTGATAAAGCAAAAAGTATGGTAAAGGAGCTTTCAGGAGGACAGCGGCAAAAGCTGTTTATTGTTTTGGCTTTGATACCGCAGCCTAAAGTTGTTTTTCTGGACGAGCTGACCACGGGGCTTGACGCAAAAGCCAGACGAGAGGTATGGAAAATCTTATCTGACCTCAAAGAAAAAGGACTGACCATTTTTCTGACCTCGCATTTTATGGATGAGGTAGAAGCATTATGCGACACAATCTGCATACTAAAAAAGGGGAAAGCCGTCTTTTATGGAACAGTAGAAGAAGCCATTGCAGGCAGTCCTTATGACAAATTTGAAGATGCGTACTTATGGTATTCTGACGAGGGGGTAAGCGAAAATGAGAACATTTAAAACAATGCTGAAAAACGAAATGAAACTGTCCCTGAGGGATATGAACATGGTCATATTTGCAATCTGTATTCCACTCGTGGTTTTGATTATACTTGGCGTTATTTACGGCGACAAACCAGCTTTTGAAGGTGCAGAGTACACATTTCTCGATCAGTCCTTTGGAGCTTTGTCAACGATTGCGATTTGTGCAGGCGGCGTTATGGGGTTGCCTCTTGTGGTATCCGATTACCGAAGCAGAAAGATATTGAAACGCTTTAAGGTCACTCCTGTCAGCCCCGTAATGATTTTAACGGTGCAGGTGGTGATTTACATAATTTATTCCGTTGCATCGCTTGCATTGCTCTATATAGTATCAACGCTCTTTTTTGGCTTCCACCTGCTTGGTTCTCTGCCTGCTTTCCTTGGCGGATATATATTGGTAATGCTCTCCATATTCAGCATCGGTATGATGGTTGGGGGAATATCTCCCAACTCTCAGACAGCGAGCGTAATTGCAAGCCTGCTCTATTTCCCAATGCTTATTTTTTCTGGAGCAACCCTGCCGTATGAGGTAATGCCGAGTGCATTGCAAAAGATAGCGGATATTCTGCCTTTGACACAGGGGATAAAGATTTTGAAAGCTGCTTCGTTAGGACTTCCGATTGAGAATATTTTTGTTCCTCTTATTGTCATGGCGGTACTTGCTGTCATTTGTATCGGTGTGTCCTTTCGTTTTTTCAGATGGGAGTAACAAGTAATATGGGATGGCTCTTATTCTCTCTTTGTGGGAGCGAAACCGTATTAGGATTAGAGAGGACACGATGTCTGCAACACGCCGAGCATGTGAAGCGGGCCACCCTTCCCGCCGCCTTCGTCACCCTGAATTTTGACGACGGCGGGCCGCGCCGGTTCGACTACAACGATTTCAAGGAGAACGAGAAAAGGATTCTCCAACACTTCGGCCATTTCAAGGGCATGGAGTACGAGCCGCGCAGCAAAAGCAGATCGTGGGCTACGCCAAGACCCGCGACGTTTACGCCGCCTACCGCAAGGACGGGTATAGCCGGAAATTCTATGGGGAGCATGAAACGGAAATCCTGATTCATAAGGCCGCCAAAGCTGCCTTTGACGAGCTGGGCCTAAAGAAGCTCCCCACCATCAAGGCCCTGCAAGCGGAGTATGCCGAACTGCTGGCCGGGAAGAAAAAAGACTATGCGGAATACGTCAAGGCCAAGAAGGATATGCAGGAGATTTTGACGGCCAAGGCCAACGTGGACAGGCTGTTATCCACCGCCCCGACCCAGCCGGAAAAAGAGAAGGAACAGGCCCAGCGGTGACGCCGGGCTGTGTGATTTTGGGAAGCGTCCGCAGGACGCGCAGCCGCCCGCAGGGGCGTTTCGACAGGGGCGCGCAGCGCACTTGTCCGGGGGATTGGGGGCGAGCCACCAACAAGCAAATTTTTCAGTTTTGAGCGGCAGCGAAAAATTGAAAAATGGCCGTTATGTTGCACTTCGTTTCCGGCCCTTCGGATAGGCGTGAAAAAAGCGGGGCCGCCGTTAGGCGTCCTCCGCTTCCTCAATCCCGATTGCCCCGTCAATGGTCCCCTCAATCACCAGCAAATACTGTTTCGGGCATAGGCTCAATTTATGGGCCGTCCGCTGCCGCTCCGGGTCGTCCTGCTCCCCGGCCTCCGGGAAAAAGTATCGTTCCACGGGCAACTTGCATATCTTCACCAGCTGGTAAAAAACCGGAAGGCTGCCGCTGTTCTCAATATTCGCAAGGTAACGAGGGTCGATGTTCACCATTTTGGCCAATTCTCTGCGGGATATGTTCAGAACTTGCCGGGCCGCCTTAATGTCGTCGCCCAAGCTGGCAAAGCTCTCTTTCTCTCGCTCTTTTGGCATATCACATCACCCCTATACATTTTATAATTCATATGATACGCCGGGAGTGATGTAATATGCACTTTAGATACATTGAATAATACATTTCCCATTAAAATGCTTTACTTTTTCCGTTTAGGGGATTGACAGGCGAACAAATAGTAGCTAAAATAGAAGGAGAACAAACGGTAGCCAAATGGAAAAGGAGTATATGAACATGTTAAAACTATATTTCGGGAACAGCATTACAATTATAAGTACACTTTTGTTAGGTGCAAATATTGCCTATATGTTATGGGGATATTTAGGTCGGCAGACAATTCAAAAATGGGGCATGATTCTTCTTCTCTTTATCTTGCTGCATGGGGCATTTTGGTATTTTGCAAACGTCCGTGATCTATATTCTAACTCTATTATATTTGCCACTGACGGCAGCGTAGAAATGGGGTTATTTTCTGTTAGCAGTATTCAATCTATTGTTTTTTGGGCAGCAAGTGTAATTGTGTGGTTGCTCGGAATAGTATCAATCTTTAAGCTGGAATATAGACAACATATCTTTTACATTATTGCTATCGTGAGCCTTGTTCAAATAGCATTTATTGAAGGCTCTCGTATATGGCTTTATTGCTCTGCTCCTGCTCATTTTGATTATTTGTAAGTGGGGTATCGACATGGCTAAAAGAAATACAAAAGACATCATTTTATTTGAGTCCCTAAAGCTGTTTGCAGATAAAGGTTATGATGGAGTAACAGTGCGCGATATTGCGGCAGAAGTTGGAATTAAACAAAGTTCTTTATACAAACATTATAAAAGCAAGCAGGAAATTTTTGATACATTGGTTGATACAATGCAATCCCGCTTTAGGGACGCTTCCACATCTTTTCAGCTGCCCAATGGAGAATTGCGGGAGATGGCAAAGGAATACGCAACGGGTGGCAACGAGATATTAAAAAAGATCAGTAGTGAGATTTTTCACTTTTACTTAAAAGACCCTTATGCCTCTCAATTTCGCAAAATGCTTTCTATTGAGAAATACAAAAATCAAGAAATCGACCGTATCTACCGAGAAGTCTATATTGATACTGCCATTTCTTATCAGGCCGCGCTTTTTGAAGAAATGATAAATCAAGGTTTTATGCGGCAAGCAGACCCGGAAATAATGGCACTACAATTCTTTGCACCAATTTTTCTTTTATTAAATAAATATGACGGCATTGTTGAAAAAGAAAAAGAAGCGATAGCAATATTGGGAAAGCATATAGAACAGTTCGACATGATTTATCGTAAGGAGGCGATCTTATGAAAGCTGCAATCGTATACGCTACAAAATACGGCTGCACAAAAAAATGTGCTGAAATGCTAAAGACTTATCTTAATGGCGAAGCAGACATATTATCAGCAAAATCTGACAAAATCAGTTTAGCGCAATATGACACGGTTTTTATCGGCGGTTCTGTATATATGGGCAAAATACAAAAGGAAATTACCCATTTCTGCAAACGCAATTTGAAGCATTTATTACACAAAAAGATAGGTCTATTTGCGTGTTGTTATACTCCAAAGGATACAGAAGGCTTTTTTGAAACACTTTTTCCACTTGAGCTATTACATCATGCGTCCTACGTAACCTCGGTTGGTGGCAAAATGGATTATGATAAGATGAATTTTCTTTACAGAAAGCTCTTCCAGTCGTTAAAGAAAATTGACGGATTCAATGAAGGTTTTATCGAACCTGAAATAAATGCAGACGAAATCAAGAAATTAGCCGAAGTTGCCAATATGAATTGAGGTGGTTTAGTGTGCGGAGAACAATGGATAATGTGTCCTATATGCGGTAACAAAACAAGGTTGAAAATACGAGAAGATACGGGGTTGATAAACTTCCCGCTATACTGCCCAAAGTGTAAACAGGAAACCTTAATCTGCATAAAACAACTACATATATCAGTTATCAAAGAGCCAGACGCTAAGACGCAGAGCCGACAACCTATGAGCTTAATTCTCATGGTTATCGGCTTTTTCTTTTGATAATTTGAATCACTCGCTGGCAATCTTTGACGGATAAAGCCGTTGTTTGACAGCGTTTGCCAACGGCGGCACAAGGAGGACGTCACATGCCGGGAGCCTATACCGTAACTTTCGCACAATCTCATAGTGTATTCTCATTCCGTTTCCAGCCGGTAAACAGGGTGTCCTCCGCCGTGCTCTCCTGCGCTTGCGGGCATGGGCCGATTTCTGCTTTGGCGGAGACCGGTTCCTTTCATATCCCCCTATTCCACGGGAAAAGGGGTGATTCCATTGGGCTACTTGAAAAGCCGCACAGAAGGAGGCGGCAGCAAAGCAGGGAAAGCCCTTCTATGATAATGACCTTGTTGTGGCGAAAGACAACGGTGCGCCCCAATCGGCAAACTGGATTTCCTCCGGCTTCGGCAAACTGCTGGCCGGGCTGGATATGCCGCATATCCGTTATCACGATTTGCGGCACACGGCGGCCACGAACATGCACCAGCTGACCGGGGACTTCTATACGGTCGGTGAGGTGCTGGGCCATACCCTCGCCGGTATCGGCGCGTCGCTGGGCCTCTCCATGAACTTTGAAGCCGTCACCACCCGGTACGTCGATGTGCGTCTGGAACGGAAACAGGAAGTGCTGGAAGCCTACCACGCCGCCGTCCACCCCACGCTGAAACAGGCCGGGGCCAAGGAACCGGGGCCGGATAGAGCGAAACCGGCGCAGAAGAAAAAGAGCCATGAAATGGAGCGGTAAACGGTATAAGTTCTTACCGCTCCGTGAAGCTCTTAACAACCCCTCGTGGAATGTGGGCACTATTTCACGATTTGACCTCGAAAATCCCACATAAAACGATGGAGGGAAAGAAAAAGAAAAGTCGCACAAACCCAGTGTTAGTAAGGATTTCATAAGGATGCTTTTTAGATTTATATGATGTAAAAAACCACATACAAGGGTATAAAAGACTATCGAATCAAAATGAACTTTTTTGACAATAATGAGTACTTTAAAAACGGTTCATTAGATAGGTTCATTAAAACGGCTGCCTCCAAGAGCCGTTAAAATAAAACCTATGATTGGCAAAATAAAACGACGGCTTATTAACCGTCGTCTAAGTATTTTATTGCACATAAAAACGATACTTCAGATAACGGTTTTTTTCTTTACCGCTATGCAGTATTGCTTTCTGTATTGACCTTATAGGATTTTCACCAAATTTCTTAAAAATGTTGTTGATTGAATACTTGTTGTTTTATGAGAAATAGCGTTCTTTGTTTTCGCTGGGTGTCAAAAAATCTAACTGCTTTTCTTTTATTCCCAGACTTTTTCCATAATTATAGGCTGGTTCCCATGTTGATTTGTCAGCAGTTGCATGAAATATCTTATTCCTATAAACAACAATCAACTCATTCTCACAATAAAAGTGAAAATAAAACTCCTGTTTTACAAATCCAATTTGGTCTACCATATTTTTTTGCAAACAATTAATTACGGTATTTATTTTCTCTTCATTTACTTGAATTTCATAAATCGTAATCAATCCTAACCAGATACTTTTTTTGTTTGTTACCGTCAAGTTGTTAAATATAGTTTTATCTTTTTGACTTTTATCAATGATATAGCCTATATACACTTTATTTTTCATTAGAACCTCCACTTAGTAATTCTATATCATTCTTGCCAGTGCATTTGTTCATCTGGGATTCCTAATTTGCGACACTCATCACAAACAATTGATTTCTCTTTAGCATTTCCAATTTCATATTTTAATATTTTGTTTCTAAATACAATGAATTTAGTATTTTCCTGTTTAAAATCAACAAACCAATTTCCACCACGATTTTTGTCTGAAATCATTACTTTTGAAACTAATTCAGGGAAATCCGGTTGAGCAGAAGTAAAAAATATAACTGTCCAATATTTCGGTTTTCCACCAGTATTCCATAACTCAACTTTGTGTACATAAATATAATCTAATATATTCTCATCCTCAATGCTCTCTTTAATTAACGCACCTTCAAATAAAGCCGATTTTTTCTTTTTGATTGCATTATTCCCACAGGAAGAAACTTCCTTAATTCCCTCAACTGAAAGAGTATCTTTCAGTAAAACATCAACAGTAACTTTGAATGTATTGCTTAAAATAATTAACTTTTCAGTTTCTGGAAGTGCAATATCCGCTTCCCATTTAGATATTGATTGTCTGCTAACATTACAGATTTCTGCTAATTCCTCTTGCGAATATCCATCTCGTTTACGTAGTATCTGTATTTTTTCTGATAGTTTCATTTAGTTCACTTCCTCTCTTGTTAAATAATTATAACAAGTTTGATTTACAAACACTATCAACTTTTCAGTTCTTTTCCGCAACCTCAAGGTGCATCTCGAATGTTATGTGACATTTTGCAAATTTGTCACATTCTCTTCCATATAGGTTAAAGCCTTAAAACATCAGGGTTTCGGGAATATAGATTACTGTTTCCTATTGTATTTGTGCCCCCCTGTTAGATACTGGGGGCGAAAGCAGTCGCGGCTAAAGCCACTCCTGCAAGGCTAGAACAGACAGACACCTTGCACTCCGTACGGTGTCTGCCCGTTCTGCCTTTCAAATTGCTTCTTTTTCTGCTGACGAGAGTATACTTATCAGTTCATGCTTTATCAAGAGTGCAAGCATTGCTCACGCAACAGGCTCTTGACAAATCCTGCTCTGATAAGTACATGGTAATCAAGCAGAAATGAATCTTTATGCTGTTTTTCAACAATAGAAAAGCACACCTGTCTTCAATATCAGATGTGCTTATCTACAATTCCATGTTCAAGTTACTACAAGCCTTGCCTGTGACAGTCTTTAACCCTTTATTTTTCAATGTTTCTTCAACAATCCTTATGACAGCCTACATTTCATGCGGCTTTCCAATGTTTTATGCGATTGTATAGAGTACGTTAGACCTTTTGAGAGTGACGCGAAACAACACTATTTTTTATTACTTGCTTTGCAGCTGTGTCATACCCTTTGTTTCATAATAATCGGTTCTCGTCATACCATATAAATAGTAATCGCAATAGGTATTCACCATTTTACCGTCGCGGATATGTCCCTCACGCTTAAACCCTGCTTTTTCCAGTGTTTTATATGACGCGATATTTAGAACATGGACATCAGCCCATAATCGTTGCAATTCTGTTTTTTCAAAACAGAAAATCACTACTTCAGTTAATGCTTCTGCCATAAGCCCATTTCCTTGATAAATCGGGGAAAGCCGGAACGCCACCTTTGCCATACGATCATTTTCAATGAGATATACCCACATCTCACCAATTACTTTATTGTCCTTTTTATAAACAATTCCCCAATGAAAGCTCTTTGTAGGCCGTTCCTTTTTTTGAAATAACAATTCCGGGTTTAAGTCACTTTTTCCGGGACGTTTCCCCCAATATTGATACAACGATTTGTCGCCCAACCATTCTTTCAAATCATCAATATCATCATACTGCAAAGGACGTAATAGGAGCCTTTCTGTATCAAGTATCGGTTTGTTCTGAATATAATCTTGTAGTTTCATAAAGCCCCCTTAAAAATTGAATACTTGTTCCCAATTAAAGCAGCCGGACGCTTCTGTGCTTCTCGGCCATTCGCTGCACCATACGGGAACGCCGGGGGTTTCCACTCTGTCAAAACTCGGCGTATATGGCTTTATATCCAATACGGGAGTGTTGTCGTTCGCGTCAATAAAAGTAAGCCGAATAATTCCCCTGTTAAGATCAATACTGATAATTTCTGATGTTGTCAAAGCAATAGGGTTAGGACGGGCGGGCGATCTTGTGGCGAAAAC
>URQQ01000059.1 GCA_900549995.1 uncultured Lachnospiraceae bacterium
GCCATAGCCGCAATCTGGGCAAGATGGGTAATGCAGAGAACCTGATGGCATTTCCCAATGACTGCCATTTTTTCCGAAACTTTCTGTGCTGTACGTCCGCTGATTCCGACATCAATTTCATCAAAAATCAATGTCTCGATATCATCTTTTTCAGCCATCACCGCTTTGATGGCAAGCATAATCCGGGACAGTTCACCGCCGGAGGCAACTTCAGCAAGCGGCCGGACCGGCATTCCAGGATTCAATGAGATCATAAATTCGACGTCGTCTGTCCCGTAAGCTGTATACCGGTCAAGAGAAGTAAAACGGACATCGAACACCACATCCAGGAAATTAAGTTCCTTTAATCCCCCGCTCACTGACTTTTTAAAATCTGCTGCCTTTCTTTTTCTGATCCGGCTCAAATCATCCGAAGTCTTTTTCAGTTTCTGTTCCGCTCTGTCACAGTTTTTTTGCAGTTTTTCTTTATACTGGTCATAATCTCTCAGAACAAGAAGACGCTCTTCCTTTTCCTGGCAGTACGTAAGAATGTCTTGTGCAGTTCCACCATATTTTGCCCTGAGACGGTTCACTTCATTCAGTCTGTTTTCGACTTCATAAAAATCTTCGGAAGAGAACTCAAACCCTTTTCCATAATTTGACAATTCTCTGTTAAAATCATTTAAAAGGCTGTCTACCTCAATTAACTGATCATACAGCACTTTTATCTGCCCGTCACATTCTGACGCCTCCTGAAGGCATCTGACGGCCCTGCTGATAGCTTCACTCGCGTTCTCTGTCCCGGGTTCTCCCGTATGCTGGTACGCCTCCTGGACTGCTTCCACAATTTTCTTGCCATTGATCATCAGGCGGTACTGATTTTCCAGAGATTCCTCTTCCCCTGCGGTGAGCGACGCCTCTGTAATTTCATTGATTTCATATTCCAGAAGTGCCATCTCTTTTTTCTGTTCTTCCTCATTCAGGGATGCCGTCTTCAGTTCTTCCAGGCATTGTTTATACTCCTGATAAGCCAGGTTTACCTGTTCTCTGGCTTTGGCTGCATCCTCTCCCGCATAGTCATCCAGAATCGCAAGATGATTCTTTTTATGAAGCAATGTCTGATGTTCATGCTGCCCATAAATATCGATCAGCACCGAGGCCGCATCCTTGAGTGCCGAAAGTGAAACAGTCTCGCCATTGATCCGGCTGACGCTTCTGTTCGCCATCATCCTTCTGCTCAGTACCACCTGTCCCTCTTCCGGAAAAATATCAAGCTGTTTCAGCTTTTCAGCCTGCTCCCTGTTTTCCACAAGAAATGTAAGCTCTACAAATCCATATTCGGCACCATGCCTTAAGATATCGGCATTGTATCTTCCTCCCAGTGCCAGATTCACAGAACCAAGGATGATTGATTTACCCGCCCCGGTTTCCCCGGTCAGGATATTCAGGCCATTTTTAAATTCTACTTCCGCCTCATCAATCAAGGCAAGATTTTTCACATGTAAATTCAGTAACATATTTCCTCCTGCAGACTTTTGGCACATCTGATCTGTTTTTGTCTCCCAGCAAAAACTACATCACAATTTTTTTGATTTTTTCCATTACTTCGATCGTTTCATCCACACTTCTTACCGCACACATGATGGTGTCATCCCCGGCAATACACCCCACAACCTCATGCCAATTCATTGCATCTACAGCGGCTGCCACAGCCATAGCCATCCCGGATACTGTCTTGATTACAAGTATATTCTGTGCCATATCCATGGAAGCATAACCTTCCTTCAGAACCCGTATGTATTTTTCACTCATCACGTTATCCGCTTTCTGGATCACCGCGTATTTCTGCCGTCCGTTTTCTCCCGGCACCTTCGTCAGTTTTAAATCCCTGATATCGCGCGATACCGTTGCCTGCGTGACGCTGAATCCATCCTGATTCAGACGTTCCGCAAGTTCCTCCTGCGTCTCTATATTGTACTTGCTGATGAGCTCAATGATCTTTGCATGTCGGTTAATTTTCATGTTCTAGTTTCCTTTCATTTTTCTGCGTAATATTTCCAGAAAACTGATTTTGCTCAGTTTTAAGAACCTTGTCTGCTCTTCTGCTTTCCGTATCACCACCTGGTCACCGGTCTTCAGTTCTGTCATCTCAGTTCCGTCAAATGTAATCAAAGCCTTCTCAACACCACTGTTTTTACCTTCCGCGATCTCAATCACTACTTCATCCTCATCGGAAAGTATAATGCTTCTTGTATTGAGCGCATGAGAACAGATCGGCGTAATTACAATCATCGATGCTTTCGGCTCGACAATCGGCCCCCCTGCCGACAGATTATATCCGGTAGAGCCTGTCGGCGTAGAGAGAATCACTCCGTCTGCCTGATAATCATTCAGAAGTTCCCCATTCACATAAATATTAAAATGAATAATGCGAAGTGCCGACTGTCTCGCAACGACAATATCATTCAGGGCAATCCCCTCCTGGCCGTTTGGCATAACACCTTTGAGCATCATCCGTTCTTCTATGACTGGTTCCTCGCTCACCAGCTGGTCGATCGCCGTCTGCATATTCTGGATTTCCACTTCCGTCAGATACCCGAGTGTACCAAGATTAATTCCCAGAAGCGGAATCCTGTACTCCCGAAGCTGTCTTGCGGCACGGATTAGTGTTCCGTCTCCTCCAAGCACCAGTGCACAGTCAATGTTCTTTGGCACCGTACCCGGAATCAGATTCCCCTCTTCGTCTTTCTGACAGAGAATGCATGTCTTTCCCTTTTCTTCCAGATAGCCTTTGATCTGCATTGTCACTTCATTATTCTTATCTTTACTCCGGTTCGTAATAATATAGAATCTCTCCATGCCGTCCCCTCAACTCTCCTATTTCGCCAGTGTTTCAAATGCTTCTTCCACAACCTGGCTGGTCTTTTTCCTAACATCATCTGCAATCTGCGGCTGTTCTGATTTTTTCAGGTGGATCAGATATTCAATGTTCCCCTCTGGTCCTTTGATCGGAGAGTAATCAATATCCAACACCTGAAATCCTTCTGCAAGGGCAAATGTTACAATCTTATCTATCACTTCATGGTGTGTACTTTTTTCCCTTACGACACCTTTCTTACCAACTTTCTCTCTTCCTGCCTCAAACTGTGGCTTAATGAGGGCAACAATCTCCCCGTCATCTCTGAGATATGCGCGGATTGCAGGGAGCACTTTCGTCAAAGAAATAAAGGAAACATCAATCGACGAAAAATCTATCACATCTCCCAGATCTTCCGGCACAACATAGCGGATATTCGTCTTCTCCATGCAGACAACCCGTTCATCCTGCCTGAGTTTCCAGTCCAGCTGTCCGCGTCCCACATCAATCGCATATACTTTCACTGCCCCATTCTGAAGCATGCAGTCTGTAAATCCTCCGGTGGAGGAACCTACATCCGTACACACCTTGCCGTCCACGCTCACATGAAAGTTCTGAATGGCTTTCTCCAATTTCAGTCCGCCTCTGCTGACATACGGGAGTGCATGGCCTCTCACTTCAATCTGTACTTCTTCCGGAAATGCAGTGCCTGCCTTGTCTTCCCGCTGTCCATCGACAAATACTTCACCGGACATAATGACCGCTTTTGCTTTTTCTCTGGAAGAAACCAGGTTTCTTTTTACTAACAGTACATCTAATCTTTCTTTCATCTATTCACCTATCGTCCTACATATGCCGTAATAATCTGTTTTACAATGGACTCCGGATCCATCATTGCTTCTTTGCGAAGCACATCCACGTTCCCATGTTCAATATAATCATCCGGGAGCGCAATCGCCAGAACATCCGAAGGGAGCCTGCCTGTCACAGCGTAATCCATCACCTTCTCACCAAAGCCGCCGGTTTTTACATTTTCCTCAATCGTTACAATCAGCTTATGGTCTTTCGACAGTTCCTCCAGCATTTCTGTATCCAGCGGCTTCACAAACCGGCAGTTGATCAGGCTGCAGTTATATCCTGTAGCCTTCAGGATCCCTCTCACCTTCACCGCCGTCTCCATCATATGTCCGACAGAGATCACTGCGATTCCGTCTTCCTCATAAATGGGTTCACTTTTCCCATACCGGATCGGCTCCCGGAATTCCTTCATTTCGTCAAATGCCGCTCCTCTGGGATACCTTACCGCAACCGGTCCGCCAAAATCCACAGCAAACCGGATCATATCCGCAAGTTCCCATTTATTTTTCGGCGACATCACTGTCATATTCGGAATCCCTGAAAGGTATGACAGGTCAAAAATACCCTGATGCGTCTCCCCGTCCGCCCCTACAAGGCCTGCACGATCAACCGCAAACACGACTGGCAGCTTCTGAAGACAGACATCATGGATCATCTGGTCAAATCCACGCTGAAGGAAGGAGGAATAGACTGCAAACACCGGACGAAGCCCTGCTGCCGCAAGTCCGGCCGCAAATGTCACCCCATGTTCCTCTGCGATTCCCACATCAAAAAATCTTCCCGGATACCTTCTCTTAAATGCAGAAAGGCCTGTCCCATCAGACATCGCCGCAGTGATTGCAACTACATCCTGATTCTCCCTGCCGATACTGCACATAACTTTTCCAAAAACATCGGTATAAGTGTCTTTTCCGCCCCCGGATTTCTGCCTTCCGGTCTTGACATCAAATGGCCCTGTCCCATGAAAGCGTGACGGTTCCAGTTCTGCCGGGCGGTAGCCTTTGCCTTTCTTGGTCATCACATGGATCAGCACCGCATTGTTCATCTTCTTCGCCTCGCGGAAAGCCCGGTATAGCTCTTTTACATTGTGCCCGTCTACCGGACCAAGATAAGTAATTCCCATATCTTCAAAGAACATCCCCGGTACGAACAGATGCTTGATACCGCTTTTGGTTTTGCGGATATGTTCCACCATCTTATCTCCGACTCCAGGCACCTTTTTCAAAGTCGTCTCCACTCCCTTTTTCAGTCCGGTATATGTTTTCGCTGTCCTGATACTGTCCAGGTATTTTGACATTCCGCCGACATTTTCGGAAATAGACATGTTATTATCGTTCAGTACTATAATAAAATTACTTCTCAGATGGGATGCATTGTTCAACGCCTCATAAGCCATCCCGCCCGTGAGGGAACCATCTCCGATCACCGAAATGACATGGTAATCTTCCCCTTTGATTTCCCTTGCTTCCACGTACCCAAGTCCGGCTGATATAGAAGTCGAACTGTGTCCTGTGTCAAATGCATCACAGTCGCTCTCCTTGCGTTTGGGAAATCCGCTCATTCCCCCGTATTTTCTGAGATCATCAAATCCAGCCTTTCTTCCGGTCAGGATTTTGTGCGTATATGACTGGTGCCCCACGTCCCATATAATTTTATCCTTCGGAAGCTCAAACGCAAGATGCATTGCCATTGTAAGCTCTACAACTCCAAGATTCGACGCCAGATGCCCCCCTGTCCCGCTGATTTTCTGAATTAAAAATTCCCGGATTTCAGCAGCCAGAAGAGGAAGTTCTTCCGGTTTCAGATCCTTAATATCATTTGGTTTCTGGATTTTTTCCAAGATCATTTTATCGTCCCCTAGTTCTTACGGTCAATCAATTCTTCCAGAAGCCACCTGAGATATGGATTTTCTCTTTGAAGCCCGTTAAGAAGAGTGATTGCCTTTCTTGATAATTCCTCAACATCTCTTTTCGCTTTCTCAATACCTTCCAGCGTCACATACGTAGTTTTCTCATTCTTTTCGTCACTGTGCACTGGTTTGCCGAGTACCTCAGCCGTACTTGTCACATCGAGGATATCGTCCTGAATCTGGAACGCCAGGCCTACATATCTGGCGATCTGCTCCACTGCCCTTATTTCATCCTCTGATGCCCCGGCAAGAATGGCGCCTGTCATCATTGCCGATTCAATCAGCGCACTTGTCTTCAGCTCGTAGATAAAATCAAGAACATCTTTTTCAATGGATTTTCCTTCTGACTGCACGTCCACTACCTGTCCGCCGATCATCCCAAAGATTCCGGCTTTCCCTGCAAGCACTGCTATGGCTCTTCCGATCCTCGCACTGTCAGAAGGCTCCAGTTCAAACGCACCTGCCGCCGTCTCAAACGCATAATTTAACAATGCATCTCCGGCCAGAATTCCCATGGCCTCCCCATATACGACATGGGTTGTCTTCCTTCCCCTGCGGTAGTCATCATCGTCCATCGCCGGAAGATCATCGTGAACAAGCGAATAGGTGTGGATCATCTCAAGCGCCGCCATAAACGGGCGGATTGCCTTTGAAGTCCCCCCGAACATCTCATACGTCTCTTTCATCAGCATCGGACGCAGCCTTTTCCCTCCTGCAAGGAGGCTATATTCCATCGCTGACATAATATCCTTTTGATATCCCGATTGCTCCGGAATATACTCACGTATCACAGCCTCAATTTCAGCTACCTTTTTCGCTCTTTCCTCATTAAAATTCATGTTCTTCGCCCTCTTCATCCAACACAAGCATCTTTTTTTCTACTGTATCGATTTTATCATTGCACAATTTCAGAAGTTCCATTCCCCTGTGATACAGCGCGAACGAATCTTCCAGCGATATATCTTCCGCCTGAAGTGATTCCATCACCTGATCCAGATCCCCGAATACTTCTTCAAGCGTCTTTTCTTTCTCTGCTATCTTCTTTCCTGCCATGTCCGCTGCTCCTTTAATTTCCTTTCTGTTGATCTCTCAGGATTTCCTGTACTCTTGCACGGATGCTACCATCTATCACATGGATAGAAAGCTCCTCACCGGGACTTACCGCATCCACACTTTTCACTGCCCTGCCTGCCTCTGTAGAAACATAAGAATATCCCTGGCTGAGTTTCTGAAGCGGTGAAAGCCCCTTCAGCATCTCTGTCCGAAGTGCCATCTTCTGTTTCGCACGGTACAGTGAATTCTCCATCTGGCTTCTCAGTTTTTCTTCCAGATCCAGCGTTTTCTGCCTCTGGTCACGAATTTTATTCCGTGGATGCAGATAAGAAAGCCGGACCTTATACTGGTCTGTCTGGCGGCGCAGACGATCCGTCTTTCCTGCCAGCTGTCTTTTTAACATCAGGTGAATTTCTTCCGCCCGACCTGCCACTGCGCTGTAATCAGCAACCGTCAGTTCTGCCGCCGCTGATGGCGTCGGCGCCCTTAAATCTGCAACATAATCCGCGATTGTCGTATCCGTCTCATGTCCGACTGCCGATACCACCGGAACACTGCATTCAAAAATTGCCCTTGCCACTTCTTCTTCATTAAATGCCCATAAATCCTCAATGGAACCGCCGCCTCTGCCGACAATGATCACATCCACATCTTTTTCTTCCAGCATCCGGATTCCCTTTACAATACTCGTTTTTGCCCCTTCCCCCTGGACAAGTGCCGGGTAAAGCAAAAGCTGTACATAAGGATTCCTTCGCTTCGCAATATTCATAATGTCACGGATCGCGGCTCCCGTAGGTGCCGTGACAATACCAATTCTCTTTGCATAGAACGGGATTGGCTGTTTATATTCAGGCGCAAACATCCCCATCTCTTCCAGTTCTTTTTTCAGTGCTTCATATTTTTCATATAGAAGCCCTGCGCCGTCCAGAATGATTTCTTTGGCGTAGAGCTGGTACTTTCCGTCTCTTTCATATGTTGTAATACTTCCAAGAACAATCACCTGCTGCCCTTCCTGCATGCGGAAGGCAAGTCCTTTTCTCTGGCTTGCAAACATCACACAGGCAATCACACCGGATTCATCCTTCAGCGAAAAATAGATGTGCCCGGAACTGTGATATTTACAGTTCGACACTTCTCCCTTCACATAGATGCGGTTCATCATGAAATCCTGTGTGAACATATTTTTAATGTAGGCATTTACCTGTTTCACAGTATAAACATTACGCATAACAACTGCTCCCAATCAGTAACACTATTTTACGAATTTGGCCAAAACTCCATTGATAAATGATGGGCCGTCTTCGCTGCTGTATTTTTTCCCAAGTTCCACTGCTTCATTGATTGCAACTCCGTTTGGAACTTCATCATCCCAGGTAAGTTCATATACCGCAAGTCTTAGTATTGCAAGATCTGCTTTATTCATTCTTGATGTTTTCCATCCTGTGGTATGCTCATTCAAAGCTGCATCAATTTCTGGAAGTTTTTCAATCACTGCTTTTGATTTGTTCTGAATATACTCTTTTTCTTTCTCTTTTGCCTGCGTAAGTTCTTCCAGATACATCTCGATCTGCTGCGGCATTTCCTCTGTTTTATTAAATTCAACCCGGAATATTATCCGGAAAATGTGCTCTCTAAGCTCTGATCTGCCCATTACTGCTCCTTTATCCGTTTCATATTTTGACATACTTCCCACTTTATTTCCGCCGGATTCCCGGCAAATCTTAAAAGGGATGTCTGCCGACACCCCTTTATTATACTACAATTGATTCTATCTTGGCAACTGATATCCTTTTCCTGCCATTTTCCTGCCAGCTGTTTACCTTCTGATGAACTGTTCTAATTCCTTTGCTGCTCTTCAGAAATAAGCTCGTCAATATCATCAAATGCATTTTGTAAACGTTCTGTATGATAGATTTCATACATATTATATATAAAGTCAGTTAAATTCAACGAGTCCCACAATTGCAGAACCTGAGCCGCTGTTTTTCCTTTGCTTTCTGCATAACGTTCAATTAAATATATAAAAAAATCAGTTTCTTTACTCATCCTCGCTCCTCCTTATATATTGAGAATTACGAGGGTTTCCCGTTATCTGCTCACTTTCCCACATATCAAAAACTATACGAGGACTCATTTTATATATTTCCAGATCAGGATCAATTAACAATTGATAAGTTTCAGATCCGATAAACGCCTTAATTGCTTTCATTTCATCAAATCCATACTTCGTAACTATCATTCTGATAACATGGCGATCAAAAAAATCAATAGTTCTTGCAGCAATCTTCGTCATAATACTTCACTCCCTTCAAATACCAATAATTTTAATGCATTATTAGTTAAGAATGCGTATTGATCAGTTAAATTTTGTGGCAACAATCGTTTGACTGCTTCTTCTTTCGTATACACACATATTCAGTATCGCAAGACCATCTCTACGCCGTTTTGTTACAGTCTTTGCCCACTTAGCTGCTTGTCGCTGACTAGATGTCAGATAAAATCCTGCTCCAAAATCTAACGCTCAAAGATTCTTACGTATTTTGGGATTTTCAACCATCATATTGCTGCCATGATATAGATTCAAAATATTTATCTCCCCTTTGCTAAAAGTCTAGTCAACGTTGTCGTCAAAACAATAAAATTGATACTTTATGATCCTGCAATTTAAAAAAATTGAGAATCAAAGCCACTATTACTCACCTTGATTCCCAGTACAATTCTTACTTTTCTTCCTGCATATCAACACCTGCAATACGGATGTTTACATCAGCTACTGTAAGCCCTGTCATATTTTCAATTGCTGTCTTTACCTTCTCCTGGACTTTTCCGGAAATATCCAGAATACTGCATCCATATTTCAGGTTCAGTGCGAGAGAAACTGTGACAATACCATCCAGCACATCTACTTTAACCCCTTTTGAAAGGCTTCTCATTCCAAGCTTGCTGATCAGTTCTTTCGTCGCATTGCCTGCCATAGATGCAACGCCATCTACTTCCATCGCTGCAAGACCTGCTATAATTGCAACAACCTCGTCTGCAATCTTGACTTCTCCCAGGTTCTCATCCATTTTCAATGTATATGTGTTTCTTTCCTCTTTTATATTACTCATACCGCAAAACCTCCTGTCTGGTCAATGCCTACTGTTTATTATACCAAATCTGTCTCTATTTGCAAACATTCTTTTCTTGACGCCACGCCACTTCGACTCCGCTTCGCTCCATCTCAGTGCGGCTAATCGCCGCATACAGATTACAAAGGACAAATCTTAGCAAGCAAGCTTGCACGCTTTGTTCTTTATAATCTGTGCGTGGCTGTTTAGTTATCGTCCAAATTCGGAGAGTTCCAGGTCGGGGTTGCGGTCTTGGACCATTCGGATGCTCCAGCTGTTTACAAATAATAGAAGCGGGCGGTCTTTCAGGTCTTTGATCCGCTTCATATCAGAGGTTCCCACGATCTTATCCATATCGATTTCTTCATTCTCAATCCAGCGGATATGTTCGTATGGAAGAGTTTCGAGTCTGATTTCTACGTTGTATTCATTTAACAGCCTGTACTTTAACACGTCAAACTGCAGGACACCGACAACACCGACGATAATTTCTTCCATACCGGTATTGTACTCCTGGAAGATCTGGATTGCGCCTTCCTGAGCGATCTGGTTGATTCCTTTGACAAACTGTTTTCTCTTCATCGTATCCATCTGGCGTACCCTTGCGAAATGTTCGGGTGCGAACGTCGGGATACCCTCATATACGTATTTTTTATCAGATGACGTCAATGTATCCCCAATGGAAAAAATTCCCGGATCAAAAACGCCGATGATATCTCCGCCGTAAGCTTTATCAATCATCTTTCGCTCACTTGCCATCATCTGCTGCGGCTGAGACAGACGGACTTTTCTTCCTCCCTGAATGTGAAGCACTTCCATCCCTGCCTCGAATTCCCCGGAACAGATTCTCATAAAGGCAATCCGGTCTCTGTGTGCCTTATTCATATTTGCCTGGATTTTGAATACAAACGCGGAAAAATCTTTTTCTTCCATCGGATCAATCACTCCCTGATCTGACAATCTCGGAAGCGGTGATGTTGTCATCTGAAGGAAATGCTGAAGGAATGTCTCCACTCCAAAGTTGGTAAGCGCAGAACCAAAAAATACCGGCGAAAGCTCACCTCTATCAACCATCTCCTGATCAAATTCAGCGCTTGCCCCATCCAGAAGTTCGATCTCCTCCTGAAGTTTTTCCATCGCGCTTTCACCGATCAGTTCCAGCGCTTTTGCGTCTTCCACAGAGATTTTTTCCACTGCTCCCATTGTCGTTCCCTTGTTGGTATCGGAAAAGAGTTCCACTTCTTTTTTGTTCCTGTCATAGACACCTTTGAATTCCTTCCCTGAACCAATCGGCCAGTTCACTGGGCAAGTCGCGATTCCAAGGTTCTTTTCGATGTCGTCCAGAAGGTCAAATGTATCCTGTGCCTCCCGGTCCATTTTGTTGATGAACGTAAAAATCGGTATGTGGCGCATGACACATACCTTGAACAGTTTTCTCGTCTGTGCCTCAACTCCCTTTGACGCATCAATCACCATGACTGCCGAGTCAGCAGCCATCAGCGTCCGGTAAGTGTCCTCTGAGAAATCCTGGTGCCCCGGTGTATCCAGGATATTAATACAGTATCCTCCATAATTGAACTGAAGCACAGAAGAGGTCACTGAGATACCTCTTTCTTTTTCAATTTCCATCCAGTCAGAAACCGCATGTTTGGAGGTCGCTTTTCCTTTCACGGACCCTGCCTGATTGATCGCCCCTCCATAGAGCAGGAATTTCTCTGTCAAAGTTGTCTTTCCTGCATCGGGATGCGATATAATGGCAAATGTCCTTCGTTTTTTTATTTCATTCGTAATATCTGACATAATCTACTCCTATATTTATCTTAATTTGTACCAAAGCTTTAAGCATACGTAATTAGTCTACCACAATCTGGGGCTTTTTAGCAACTGCATCTTATTTTGTATCTTCCTGACCACTCTCGTCAGATGTTTCAGAACCTGAATTCTCGGATGCCGCATCTGTTCCGCTCTCTGTTTTAGACTGTGCGTGAATCGGATTGATCACTATGTTCTCAGGGCTGATTCCTGTTTTTCTTGTAATGACATCTTCAATCTGCGCCCTGCTTGCATCTGAGAGGTTCTCTCCGCTGACTACCACATCAGCAGACTCAGAAGTAAGTGTAACTACTGCATTTTCAAATCCTTTGGATGCGAGAAGCGTTTCTGCTGCCGCTTCTTTCTCTGAAAGTTCTGTCATGGCCACCAGCTGGTTTACCGCCTCCTGTTTCTGTTCATCGCCGATATTCTCACTGTCGATAATACTTTGCAGCGTTTCTTTATTTTTGGATCTTACCTGTTCTCTTGTCACCTTTGCTTCTGCTGCGATGCTGCTCACTTCGCTGCTTGTCAGCACTGCTTCACCCGGTGTCTGATTGACATCGGAACCTGTATCTGCAACTTCATTGTCCTGACTTGCAATATCATTGTTAGCAGATGCCGCATCTTCCTCCGAGATATCCAGAAGTTCTTTGCTTGCAAGTTCATTTGCTGTTGTCTGAGTGTCTTCTTTGTTTCCAAAGATTTTACCGGAATAGTTCAGGTATCCGGCAATCGCTATCATAAGTGCCAGTGTCGTGATGATGATCTGATTTTTCTTAAATAATCGTTTCAAAGTGTTGCCCTCCTTAGAAATTAATTCATCTTCATTACCTTAATTTTATGCGTGTCTACATCAAATAATGCGCAAACTGCTTCAGTTATATTTTCAATGACAACCGCATTGTCTCCTCCCTGTGCCACGACAATCACACCGGCAATTTTCGGGCTGATTTCCTTCCTCACATAGGGTGTCTGCTCTCCCTGTGATTTACTGTCATACACAGTTGCCTCTTTTATTGAGTTTTCTTTGGTCGTGCGTGTCCCGCCTGATTTATCAGATTCCTCGATGTTTTGTCCTGTATTTTCCGCGTCCTTTTCTATCACCTTCTCGGAGGATGACTGCAATGTCACCATGACTTTTACTTTCCCTACCCCTTCCGCCTGTGCAAGTGCCGCCTCAAGTCTTTGTTCCAGTTCCTTTTCATATGCTGCGTCTTCCGTCTCCGTCTGCAATACCGTCCGGGCACTGCCCTCACCTTTATCTGTGTTTTTTTTCACCGGCATTGCAATCACAATCAAAAGAACTCCCGCCAGGAGAATGATCAGCAGCTGGCTTTTCCCTTTTCCCATATTCTGAAGTTTTACCGCCCACGATGTTTTACTGTCCAATTGTAATCTCCCCAATCCCGATATCCTGATTATCATCTCCTGTATCTTCCTGTATATTCTCACGTTCCTTCAGGCTGTTATATACCGATGAAGGTATCTCGGCATCCTCCAGAAATTTTGTTTTTTCTTCCATTTCCTTTTGCTCCTGTTCATAGGAAGTCTTGTGGTACAGTTCCATAAAAGAATCTTCCATTCCGGCCACCTTCAGAATCGGTTCACACATCAGAAGAATCAGCAAAAGACCTGTAAAAAAGCGGATATATTTCTTGTATCCTGACTTTGGGATTACCTGAACCACTACAGTGACCAATATCATATAATAAGCAATATTCTGTACCCATTCATAAAGATATGACAGCATTTTCCCTTCCCTTTCTCCAACGCACATTTGAAAACTGCTTCCCGGCAGATGGCGGAAATAAAGTCCCAGCTATACTCAGGCACCTGTCGTCTGTGCCACAACTGCAATCGTAAGCAGGAATAAAACTCCTGTCGTGAATACGGTGCGCAGTACCAGCTGGCAGCCGTCTCCGATACTGCTGATACACCCCACAATCCGTTTGTCTGACACCGGTTGGATCAGAGCGGCAGCCAGCTTATACATGAGTGCCATCACCGCAACCTGAATCACCGGCACAAGACAGATAATCACACATATCACGGCCCCTGCGACACCAATTCCATTTTTAATCAGCACCGCTGTTCCAAGCACCACTTCCGCCACGCCGCCAAGTGCATCGCCGATTCCGGGAATGGCTTCCGCGCTTCTCGTCACGACGCTGTGCTTCAGTGAATCAATCGCAGGGCTCAAAAGCCCCTGAATGACATTCATGCCTATCACACATGCCAGCATGGTCTTGAGCGTCCAGCTAATCACAGTATGAAGCAGTTCCCCAAGTTTCGACAGATAATCTTCCTGTGACAGATGATTCAGAATGTTGATCATAATCTCCACGTGGATCAGAGGAATCAGGAAATTCAGAATCAGCAGCTCCACCAGGAAGATCAGGAGCAGTACCAGATTATAAAATGCAACCGCCGACACACTCCCCGCTGCAAATGCAACTCCGAGAAAATAAACCGGTCCCAGAATCTTCATAAATGTCAGAAGGATGTTAAGGCTGTCCGACACGGACTGCATAATTACCTGAAAGGAAGTGATACAGACCGTCATCAGAAGGATATACAGAATATAGAAGCCTGTCTCTGAAATCTGCTGGTTCTGAAACACACTTGAGAAATTTGTAAACACTGCTGCGATCACTGCAATCAGGAGAATATGTACCATTCCTTCCTTGTTGGCCCGGATCTCATAGAACAGCTTATCCTTCACCAGATCAACAGCCATAGATGCCGCCCCTTTCACGTCTCCGCTGACCAGCTCCCTGACAAGGTCTCCGAAATCCAGTTTCTCCTCAGGAAAAACATCTTCGAGCACATCGTTGATTTCCCCGAAATCAAATTCTTCCAGCAGCTCCTCCTGGCTTTCTTCTGTTTTCGCCGTATCAGGTTCTTCTGCCCGCACCTGCCCCGCAGCAGACAGGCTGAGCAGGAGTACAATCCCTATCATTAATCCAGTTTTTATCAATCTATTTTTCATAATCTTTTCTGCTTTCTGCCTGCACCGCATCGGACACACCACTTTCTAGGATAAGAATGTCTTTATCGTCGTAAGCAAAGCAGAGAGTATCGGCATCGACAATGCAAGGATGGCAAGCTTGCTGAATATTTCAATTTGCTGGGCGATGGTCTGATATCCCGCATCTTTGCAGATCCCGGAAGCAAATTCTGCAATATAAGTGATCCCGAGCATTTTTACCATTGCTGAAATATAGGATATATTCAGATTCATTCCGCCGCATATCTCTTGTATGGTGTCAATGATCACTGTCAGCCTGCCGATAATATTAAGGAAGATAAACAGGCTGACCGCAACACCGATATACATTCCATATTCTGATTTCCCGCCTTTGAACTGTATCGCCATCAAGGTCCCGAGGACGCCGATGACCGCAACTTGTACGATATCCATCTCACTACTTCCTTACAATGAAAAAAGGTTCCTGATTGTTTCAAACAAATCATATATATAGGGAATGATCCACAGAAGTACCAGTATCAGTCCTGCAAGACTCGTGAGAAACGCCTGTTCTTCCCGTCCGCTGTGTTTTAATACCTGGCTCAGCACTGACACCAGAATTCCTACAGCTGCAATTTTAAAGATGATATTTACACTCATGTACCCCTCCTGCACTCAGACTCTTGTGACTTCTTTTGCAATCCTTTTATACAAGCATAATAGTAAGAAATATCCCGCCCAGCACTCCAAGGCAATTCCATACTTTCCTTTTGGAAACAACTTCCCCCTGAATCTGATGTATTTTCAACTCCAGGCGTTCCAGATATAACTGAAGCATTCCAAGCTGCATGGACACATCCAGATAGCCAAGACTTATCCCCATCTGTTTCAATTCTTCCATATCTTCTCTCGTAAGCCTCGTATTCTTCAGATCAGACTCAATACAGGATGTCCATATTCCGGCGAATGACTGTTCTGACCGTTCATTCAACGCGTCCCTCATATGCCTGAGCCATGAGCTGTATGGTTCCTTTACCCTGTCGGCCGTCCTTTCACACACTTCAGAAAGTGCACCCCTTGTATAACTGATTTCTCCTTTGATCTGCAATATCATCATCCGCAGATATCTCAGTTCCTCCAGATATTTTTGATAATCAAGTCCAGTCATATAGCCAATCCCGGCACTTGCGGCAATGACCAGTACGGCTCCCAGAACTTTTGTCACGCTCTCTGTGCCCTTCTCCCCTGATACATGGTAGTTCCGCGCTCATCATAAATCCCCTCCACAGTTCCCGCCTGATGTCTGCCGCTTAATACAACATAACGTTCAAACCGTCTCTCCCGGATCATCTGTTCAAATAATGGCTTTTTCCTGAGTTCCTCCATGGATTCCCCGTGTACCGTAGCAAGCATACGGCAGCCGCAGTGCATGGCATATTCTACAGCATGTACCTCTTCGCCGGAACCGATCTCATCCACTGCGATGACCTGCGGTGCCATAGACCGGATCAGCATGATCATGCCTTCCGCTTTTGGACAGCAGTCCAGAATATCTGTCCTGACCCCCAGATCATTTTGTACGGTTCCCATGTAGCATCCTCCAAGTTCCGACCGCTCATCCACGACACCGACAGAGCACCCTCTGACATATGCGTTTCCATTTGAAATCTGTCGTATCAGATCTCTCAAAATTGTCGTTTTTCCACATCTCGGCGGAGAGATAATCAAGGTATGGTAAATCTGTTTATTCCAGGTAATCAGCGGCAGTATCTCATCTGCACACCCCTGGATCTCATGTGACACTCTGATATTGACCGAGGTAATATATTTCATATTCATAATCCTGCCGTTATCGATAATTGTCTTCCCCGCAATCCCAACCCTGTGGCCCCCCTCGATCGTGATAAATCCCTGTCTCAGTTCATTTTCAAATGCATAAAGTGAATAATGACTGATATAATCAAGTACCTCACGCACGTCCTCTTTTGTCACGACATAACGCCCGGACGCCGGCTCGTACTCCCCGTCATATCCAAGCAGGATCAGCGGTTTCCCCTGCCTGATCCGTATCTCCTGAAGCTTTTCAAATTCTGTTTTACTCTCAAAAAGCACCCTCTGCATCGGCTTCGATAATACCCTCATAATCTGTTTTTCTTTGTTCCTGTTCTCCATATTTGTCCACCTCTTTAAGACAATATATGAAGCGAATCCGAATTTAGAACATTAAAAAAGACACAGTTTACCGGTACTTTCGTACCATGTAAACTGTGTCTGTTATTCCTGATTAAATTCTATTCTGCCACATCTTTCATGCTGAAGCTGATACGGCCCATCTTATCTTTGCCAAGGCATACAACTTTCACTACATCTCCAAGTGTCAGAACATCTTCTACCTGTTTGATTCTTTCTTTGGAAATCTTGGAAATGTGAACCATTCCCTCTTTTCCAGGTGCGAACTCAAGGAATGCACCGAATTCTTTGATGCTGACAACTTTACCTTCCAGTACCTGCCCTGCTTCAAAGTCAGTTGTAATAATTGTCACCATCTTCTGAGCCTCGTCCATGCTCTCTTTATCTATACCGCAGATAGATACAGCACCGTCATCTGTGATGTCGATTTTAACACCTGTCTGCTCAATAATTGCATTGATCGTCTTACCGCGCTGTCCGACAACATCACCGATCTTCTGTGGGTCAATGTGCATCTGTCTGATCTTCGGTGCATATTTCCCTACCTCTGCTCTCGGAGCATCGATTGTTTTGGACATTACTTCATCAAGGATGTAAGTTCTTGCTTTCTTCGTAGAAGCAATCGCCTCTTCAATGATTGCTTTTGTAAGACCATGAATTTTAATATCCATCTGAATTGCAGTGATACCTTTATGAGTACCTGCGACCTTAAAGTCCATATCTCCAAAGAAGTCTTCCAGTCCCTGAATGTCTGTCAGCACGATATAATCGTCATCCGTATCGCCTGTCACAAGACCTGCTGAAATACCAGCCACTGCTGCTTTGATCGGCACACCTGCTGCCATCAGTGACATACTGGATGCACAGATACTGGCCTGTGATGTTGATCCGTTAGACTCAAATGTCTCAGATACTGTACGGATTGCGTACGGGAATTCAGCTTCACTTGGAAGTACCGGGATCAGGGCTTTTTCTGCCAGTGCACCATGTCCGATTTCACGGCGTCCCGGTCCTCTGGAAGGTTTTGTCTCGCCGACAGAATATGACGGGAAGTTATAGTGATGCATATATCTCTTGGATGTTTCTGCCTCATCAAGACCGTCAATTCTCTGCGCATCAGACAACGGAGCCAGCGTAGTCACTGTACAGATCTGTGTCTGTCCACGTGTGAACATTGCAGAACCATGTACTCTTGGAATAATATCTGTCTCTGCTGCAAGCGGGCGGATCTGGTCAATCTTTCTTCCATCCGGACGTTTGTGGTCTTTTAAAATCATCTTACGCACTGTTTTCTTCTGATACTGATACAGAGCCGGTCCGATCAGCGGAAGCCATTCTTCATTTTCCGCAAAATGCTCTTCCAGTTTATCCTGGATTGCATTGATATTCGCTTCCCTCACCTGTTTTACATCTGTAAATACAGCTTCTTCCATCTCTGCAGGTGTGACAACTTCTTTGATTGCCTCAAAAAGTTCTTCCGGAACTGCACAGCTTTCGTACGTATGTTTTTCTTTTCCGCACTCAGCAACAATCGTATCAATGAACTTGATCACTTCCTGGTTTACTTCATGTGCTTTGAAGATTGCTTCAAGCATCTGATCCTCCGGAACTTCATTTGCTCCGGCTTCAATCATAATCACTTTATCTCTCGTAGATGCAACCGTAAGCTGCATATCTGATTTTGCTTTCTGTTCCGCATTCGGATTGATTACAAATTCTCCGTCTACAAGACCTACCTGTGTTGTAGATGTCGGGCCGTCAAACGGAATATCAGAGATTGCTGTGGCAATTGCAGAACCAAGCATTGCCGTAAGTTCCGGACTGCAGTCCGGATCCACTGACATTACAAGGTTATTCAGTGTCACATCATTTCTGTAATCTTTCGGGAACAGCGGTCTCATCGGCCTGTCGATGACACGTGAAGTCAGGATCGCATTCTCAGATGCTTTTCCCTCTCTCTTATTAAATCCTCCGGGGATTTTACCTACAGAATATAATTTTTCTTCATATTCCACGCTCAGAGGAAAGAAATCAATTCCTTCTCTTGGTTTCTCAGATGCTGTCGCTGTTGATAAAACAACAGTCTCACCATAATGCATGAAAGCAGCACCATTTGCCTGTGCGGCAACTCTTCCCACATCAACACGGAGTGTTCTCCCTGCTAATTCCATTTCAAATTTTTTAAACATAAAGTGTTCTCCTTTTCTTTTCTGGCAGGAAATACCGAAACTACTGAAAAACATATTTTTAGCCAAATACCCTTTTCAGTGGTCTCGGTCCAGTCCTTCTGCCATGTTTTCTTTACTTAATAAAACCAGGAGACGTCTCCCGCCTCCTGGTTTTAAGTCTTCGCAATTACTTTCTAAGTCCTAAACGCTCAATCAAAGAACGGTATCTTTCAATATCAGTTTTCTTTAAATATGCCAGAAGACCTCTTCTTTGACCTACCATTTTCAGAAGACCTCTTCTTGAATGGTGATCCTTAGGATTGTTTTTGAAATGATCTGTTAAATCATTGATTCTTGCTGTTAAGATAGCAATCTGCACTTCCGGAGATCCTGTATCTCCTTCTGTTCTTCCATACTCAGAAATAATCTGCTCTTTTTGACTTTTTGTAATCATGTGTTTCTTCCTCCTTATTCTTATAACCGCCTGGCATTAAGCAATGGCTGGAGTAGTCCGATCACCGAACACCGGCTGATTTCATACTTTGTTAGTATAGCATAGATTTCTTATGGTGTAAATATCTTTTTCATCAAACATTCATCCATACAGTTACAAATTTTGTCGACTGCACCTTATTCCATCTCTTCGTCGTCATCATCGTATTCTTCCGGACGAAGAATCGCAAACGCAATATTGGTTGCATGGTCAGCGACTCTTTCGAGACCTGAAATCGTATCCGAAAAAATCATCCCCGCCTCCGGACTGCACTTATTCTTGCGCATCCGTTTCACATAGGACCGAAGCAGTTTCTTCTCCTTATCATCGATTTCACTCTCCAGCTGGAGAATTTCTTTCATATGCTCCTGGTTTTTATGAGAAAACATATCAATGGAATATTCTAAAATCTTCATCACAGACGCAGACATTTCCTGAAGCTGTTTCTCACCTTTTTCCGAAAAGGTCACTTGATCATTGATACGCATTTTTGCCGAGTCAGCAAAATTCTCCGCGTGATCACCGATCCGTTCAATATCATTTACCACATGGAACAGTCCGCCAATCATCTCAGAATCCTGAATCGGCAGATCCATCTGGTTCATTTTCACCAGATAATTGGTGATTTTATCATTCAGAAAATCTATGTATCGTTCTCTCTGGTATACGATTTCAATCTTCTCTTCTTCCAGGCCGCACAAAGCATCCATACCGGCCTTCAGATTCTCAGCCGCAATTTTCCCCATATGTTCGATCTCTTTAATGACATCAACCGATGCTGTAGTCGGGGAAATCACTTTACCGTCACGGATATATTTCAGTTCAAATTCATCCTCCGGTGATGCATCTTCCCCTTTGACAATGGCATAGGTCGCCTTCACAACCAGGTTCATAAATGGGAACAAAATCACAACTTCCGCAACCTTCATCAGTGTATGGGCATTGGCTACTGCCCTCGCAATATTCCCTCCTGACAGCGCAAAAAGCTTATCCGCAATCGGATTGACGGCAACTGACAAAACAATGAACAAGACTGCGGAACCGATAATATTGAAAAGAAAATGAATCCAGGCAGCCCGCTTTGCATCTTTTTTTCCGCCAAGGCTTGCAAGAAGCGCAGACACACAGGAACCGATATTACATCCCAGAATCAGGAAGAAACAGATCGGATAATTCAAAAGCCCCTGCGTCGCCATCAGAAGAATGATTCCGACTGTAGCTGAGGAACTCTGCAGAATCGCCGTAATGATAAAACCGACGAAAATGGCCATCACTGAATTATCAAGGGATGACAAAAGCGACACAATATGCGGCGATTCCTTAATCGATGACATTGCCCCTGACATTGTTGACAATCCCACAAAGAGAATACCAAATCCAAGGATTACCTGTCCGATTTTCTGGACATTCACTTTCTGGCAGAACATTACCATGATAACACCAATCATAATAAAAAGAGGCGCGACATCTGAAAGGTTGAATGCGATCAGCTGAGAAGTGACTGTTGTACCAATATTGGCACCCATAATCACCCCTGCCGCCTGGGCAAGAGTCATCAGCCCTGAGTTCACAAAACTTACAACCATTACTGTTGTCGCACTGGACGACTGGATAATCGCCGTGAACAGCACACCTACCAGCATGCCGACAAACCGGTTTTTTGTAAAAAACTCCAGAATACTCCGCATCCTGGCTCCTGCAGCCTTTTCCAGTCCTTCACTCATCAGCTTCATTCCATATAGAAACAGCCCCAGACCTCCTGTCAGAGAAAAAATCGTCACTATATTCATTCGTATCTCCTTTACTGTCTGCTCCTGAAATACGCTTTCGCATATTCAATGTCTTTTGTCATCTGTGCTTTCAAAAGTGAAACAGAAGAAAACTTCCGCTCTTCTCTCTCAAAATCATGTACTTTGATGCAGATGTTTTTACCGTATGCATCCCCTTCATATCCAAATAAAAATGTTTCAACTGAAGGCTGAAACCCTGTACCCACAGTAGGTTTGACTCCAATATTGCAGACCCCTTCGTAACAGGCACCCTCAATCATAATTTCATTCACGTAGACACCATTGGGCGGAAGAAGTTTCTGCGGCGGCGGAATCACGTTCATTGTAGGAAATCCAATCGTCCGGCCCAGTTTTCTGCCATGTTCCACTTCCCCTGCAATCAGATAAGAATATCCAAGCAGCATATTGACCGTATCAATGTTGCCCTTTTTCAGTTCTTCCTTGACATAGGTACTGCTGATCTCCCGCCCATTGCAGCGTGCCTTCTCTACAACCTCAACCTGGTATCCATACTGGCCGGCGTATTCTCTGAGCATTCTGAAATCGCCCCTTTTCTCATGCCCGAAGTGGAAATCCGTTCCAACCGTCACATATTTGACATGGAGCCTGTCCACAAGAATTTCACTGATGAAGCGTTCTGCTTCCATCGTACAGATCTCTTCTGTAAACGGACATTCGATCAGATAATCCACCTCACCTTCAAGCCGGAGCCTCCGCTCTTCATTCGTCATAATACATTCCTGTTTTTTACCGATTCTCTGGAACAATGGCCCCATATCAAACGCAAACACCACACTTTTCACATCCTCATGGGCAGCATGCGCTTTTACCTTTGCAATCAGCTTCTGATGTCCCCTGTGAAGTCCGTCGAACTTCCCAAGTGTTACCGCAGTCCTTTGATTTTCTTTATATGCTTCAATTCCTTTAATATACTGCATGTTACTTCCTCTTATGCTCAGAGTGTGTTTGAAAATTTATTCTTGGATTCTCTTACAAAATGTGAACCACAGCCTGCAAAAAGCAATTTTCAAACACGCTCTAATCTTCTTTGCTGTAAAACATCTTTACAATGCGAAACTCCCTTGTCTTGGCAAGATACTTATAGATTCCGATAAATGCATCCCGGTGATCATAGACACGGACCTGCTCCTGATCGCCAAACTGCATGGCTTCTGTCTGAATGTCTTTTACAAAAAAAGCATTTCCGTTATATCCAAGCGGAGCGCTTTCACTTTTCAGCACAACAGACTGGTATTCGGTAAACATTCCGTCAATCGGAACTACAGCCTCCGAAAGCTTTCCTTCTTTTTTCAGTTTCTCAACTTCTAAAAGGGAGAGACTATCCCTGATCTCAAACGGCCCCGCCTTTGTACGGATCAGACTTTCCATACATCCTCCGGTTCCAAGCTGTTCTCCGATGTCGTGGCACAGTGTACGTATATAAGTTCCCTTGGAACAGGAAACCTCCATGGTAACTCTTGGAAGATCCATCTCAAGAATTCTGATCTGATGTATTGTAACAATCCGCGGCTTACGCTCAACTGTCTTTCCTTCTCTGGCTAATTCGTATAACTTTTTCCCATTTACTTTAAGCGCAGAATACATCGGAGGAATCTGGGCATATTCTCCCACAAAACCTTCGATGCATTCTGCTGTCTGCTCACAGGTCAGACTGTCAGCCGGACATTCTTTGAGGGTTTCACCGGTAATATCCTGCGTGTCTGTCGTTCTTCCAAGCAGCAGAACAGCCTCATATGTTTTATCTCTATCTGTCAGCATGTCACAAAGCTTCGTTGCTTTCCCGAAGCATACCGGCAGGACGCCGACAGCATCCGGGTCAAGCGTTCCTGTATGGCCGATCTTCTTCTGGCCTGTAATACCACGGAGCTTTGCAACCACATCATGCGATGTAAACCCTTTTTCTTTATAAATATTTATTATGCCATGTATCATATCTGCCCCATTCTATTCTGCATTCAGCTGCTCTTCTATCTGGTGTGCCAGATTCGTCAAAACATCATGGATACTTCCAGCCATCGTAAATCCTGCAGCTTTTACATGTCCGCCGCCACCGAAATACTGTGCGACACGGCTTACATCAACTTTTCCTCCTGAACGCAGACTTACTTTAAATTCCTGCGCTCCTGTCTCATACATGAATACAGCAACCTCAACTCCCCTTGTCACCCGGAGCTGGCTTACAATTCCTTCAAGATCTTTCGGAGTCACGCCATAGAAGTCCATCTCCTGTCTTGTGACAGAAGCAGCAATACATTGTTTATCCAGAAACAGAATGCTTTCCAGCAATGACCGTCCAAGAATCTGATTCTGGGCATATGTCTTCTCATAAAACGTGCGGTGTATAATCTCTGCCGCATCAATTCCTTTTCTCATCAGTTCCGCCGCAGCCTCCATCGTCTCCGGAGATGTGCAGGAATACTGAAAGACTCCCGTATCATGTACAATTCCAAGATACAGGCACTCTGCAGTGCTTTTTGAGATTTTATCTTTTGGCAGTTCTCTGTAAACCATCTCTGAAGTAGAACTTGCATCCGGATCAATGATATTCTCATCTGCAAATGAACTGTTGCTGATATGATGATCAATACAAAGTGTTTTCTTTGCTTTTTTAAACAGCGGTTCTGAAAAACCGAGCCTGCCCGCATCGCCGCAGTCCAGCGCAATAAAAAGATCATAGATTTTCTCTTCTTTTGCTTCATGGAGTATTTCATCTGAGGATTCCATAAAAGCAAAGCTGTCTGCCATTTCTTCCAGATACAGATCCGCTTCTATCTGTGGTTCCTGCTCCTTGATGTACTGGTATAACCCAAGGCAGGAACCTGCACAGTCACCATCCGGGCGTATATGCCCACCGATGGCAACTGTCTTAACCTGTGATAAGAGTTCTCTTAACATTCTGAATCATCCTCTTCTTTTAAGTCCCTGGTTAACTCTGCAATTTTTTTGGACATTTCCACACCGTATTCAATCGACTGGTCTACAACGAACTTGATTTCCGGTGTGTTTCTCATGTTCAGTGAATGCGCAAGTTCTCTGCGGATATACCCTTCGGCACTCTGCAGTCCTTTGATTGTATCTTCCTGCGCCTTCTTGTCTCCAAGTACACTGATATATGCCTTGCACGTCTTCAGATCCGGCGCGACTTCCACCGATACAACCGATGTCATCGGCGCGACACGCGGGTCTTTGATTCCGCCCCGGATAATCATACCGAGTTCACGCATCACTTCTGCATTAATCCGCGTATTTTTAATACTGTTTTTTCTCAATTTTATGCCTCCTGATAAGTCATGCCTATCTTGGGATTTCTACCATCTTGTAGGCTTCTACTCTGTCTTCTACTTTTACATCATTGAACTTTTCAAATACAAATCCACATTCGTATCCTGTCTTAACTTCTTTGACATCATCTTTGAAACGCTTCAGAGATGCCAGATTGCCATCGAAAATGACAATTCCGTCACGGATAATACGAACCTGACAGTCACGTTCGATTGTTCCGTCAAGCACATAGGAACCAGCAATTGTACCGACTCCGGATGCCTTGAATGTCTGACGCACTTCTGCGTGTCCGAGTA
>URQQ01000060.1 GCA_900549995.1 uncultured Lachnospiraceae bacterium
CTTTACTCTCAGTATAATCAAATCAACATCAAATTACTATGGAGGCACACGATACTTCACGAAATAAAATCAACCGTCAGGAAACTTCCATGCGGAATATAATTTTAAGCATAAAAAAACAGCAGATTTTACTCTGCTGCCCTTTCATTTTATTTCTTCTGCATCTGAAGCTGAAGATTCACTCCAAAGGGATTCACGGTTACTCCCACTGCTTCTTTCGTCAGAATCTCTGGAATCTTTCCTGCTTCTACAACTGCCGCACGGAATTTATCCGTTTTATTAAAATTCTGGAATTTCTGGAATTCCGGATAATCTGTGAATACCGGCTGGAAGATCTGTCCATCCTTTTGCTTGAGAATCGGCACTTCCTTTTCTTCTTTCACAGCAACGATATAGCTTCCCTCCTGGAAATGGACCATCATCTCTTCATACAATTCCTGAAGTTTCTCTTTTTCTTCCTCTGCGGGCTGCTTCCGCATCCCCTGCATAAAGTAGAGGGCTGTCAAATGAAACTGTGGATTCTCAACTCTCACCTTTCCATCCGGCATTTTTTCTTCTTTGGGCCGCCTCACCAGATCCTCCACCTGCACGGAAGTCTGTCCCTTGGTTCCCTTGTCAACGACCATGCAGTTAACTCCCATTGGAAAAAGGGTCAGATAAAATACCAGAAAGCTTTGTTTTTCTACCTTCATAACCTGCACCGGATTCTTTTCCTCCAGCAGCCTTTTCATCTCTTTTTTTGCATCCTCTTCATTAAAGAACAGGAAAATCTCATCATCAAATGTCTCCTCATCGCATACTACATATGGCATCCGTGTACAGCCGGACATGATAACATAAATTGCCTCTGAATTGCGTAATTTTTGTAAAACTGTACCATTTTCTCCCATGACTGTTCTTCCCTTTCTTCATTTCATCCGTTTTCATCCATTATAACGCATGAACGTCTTTCCGTATAGTAAAAAATAGTGTATAAGCCATACTTATAACTCGATCCGGAATTTTAAAATGCTTTTGCATATTTATGCATGATTATAAGCCGCCGCATACCCAATTCACGTTCTGTGACACATTCATTCAATTCGCACAGTATGTTAAGCAGGGGCTTCCTCCTGCCTGGATCACATGATATTTATTTTGTATTCAATATAAAAATGTAGAAAATTATGCTATACTTAGTTTAATATGATTTCCACTTTCCACACGAAAGCAAGGAGGCCCCGGTATGGTGAAAGATGTCAAAGAACTTATGAAAAAAATACTTGTGATTTTCCTGGTTGTTTTCTTCTTTGCAATCGGTTTTATATCTCTTACTATAATCAACCATCTGCAAGGCAATGCACGTGTCATCAATTATACCGGGATTGTCCGCGGAGCAACACAGCGCCTTATCAAGCAGGAGTTAAACCATACCCCCAATGATGAGCTCATCCAAAAGCTGGACGAGATTATAACCGAACTCGCCGAGGGGCACGGCAATAACCATCTGATTATCCTGCCGGATAAGAAATATCAGGATCTTTTAAAACAGCTCAGGAATGACTGGTCTGAAATTAAAAAAGAAATCATCAGATACCGCGGCGGTGCCGACAGCCAGTATCTGTATGATCTGAGTGAAAAGTATTTTGAACTGGCAGATATTACCGTTTCTGCCGCAGAAGAATATTCAGAAAAATCCGTCAGCAGTGCGATCCGGCTGTTGCTATGCCTGAATCTCGTTTTCATCTTATCTGCCAGCCTCTTTTTTCTCTACAGCCGAAAGCAGAAAAAAGTACAGGCGGCCCTGGAAAGAGCGGAAAACGTCAACCGGGTAAAAAGTGAATTTTTCTCCAGTATGTCTCACGAAATCAGGACACCCATGAATGGCATTATCGGAATGACCGCAATCGCTAAAATGTCGGTCGATGACAGAGATAAGTTAAATGACTGCCTGAATAAAATCGAACTTTCCGCCGGTTATCTCATGTCATTGCTCAATGATGTCCTGGATATGTCTCGAATTGAAAGCGGAAAAGTCGAATTATGCTGCGAGGCATTTGAGCTTGCGCATATGGCTGAAAGACTCCGTGCGGTTTTCCAGCAGAAAGCAGACGATGCAGGAATTCAATTCAAGGTCGTCTCCCACGATATCTCCATCTCCAGCGTGATCGGAGATGAATTAAGAATCACGCAGATTCTGATTAACATTATCTCAAACGCTCTTAAATTTACTCCATCCGGCGGGAAGGTTATATTAGATATCAGACAGACGGATATCAGTTCACAAAAAGTATCTCTGGAATTCATTATTAAAGATACCGGAATCGGCATGAGTGAGGAATTTCAAAAGAAGATTTTCCAGCCCTTTGAGCAGGCGGACGCCTGCACCACAAGAAAATACGGGGGCACCGGACTTGGCATGGCCATCAGCTATAACTATGTAAAATTGATGCAGGGCGATATTACCCTTGACAGTAAACCTGGGGAGGGATCCTGTTTTACCGTAAAACTTACCCTCGGCCTGCCGGATGAGAACGTGATTTCCAGACAGTCCACAGATACTCTCCCGTCCGATTCACAGCTTCCTGCCAGCACCAATCTGACAGATGTCTGCGTTCTCCTCGCGGAAGATAACGATCTCAATGCTGAAATTTCAATGACATTTTTGGAACACAATGGGATCCGGACTGATCTGGCAAAGAACGGGAAAGAGGCCCTGGAAAAGTTCTCCTCTTCCAGAGACCACGAATACACTCTCATACTGATGGATATTCAGATGCCGGAAATGGACGGGCTTCAGGCCACCCGGAACATCCGCTCCCTGAACCGCCAGGACGCCTCCTCTGTCCCCATCATCGGCCTCTCGGCCAACGCTTTTACCGATGACATTGCAAAAGCAAGGAAAAGCGGAATGAATGGATATCTTTCCAAGCCTGTCGATATGACAAAGTTATTTCAAATGCTGCGGCAGTACCTCTGACCTGTATATTTTAGAAAGCCAGGATGCCTTCTGTTTTTTACTGCTGCGCGGAAGACGGTCGGATCTCCTTATTTCCCGAATTACGGAATACCTCTTTATCCAGAGCCTGATTCATATTGGCCACAATGGTTGTACATACCGCATCTCCTGTAATGTTCACCGCGGTGCGGGTCATATCCAGAATACGGTCAATTCCCATAATCAGCCCAATTCCTTCTACCGGAAGTCCGATCGAATTGAATACCATCGTAAGCGTAATCAGCCCTACCCCCGGAACCCCGGCTGTACCGATGGACGCCAGCGTTGCCGTGCCGATGACGGTCACATAGTCTGTAAAACTAAGCTGAATCCCAAACGCCTGTGCCACAAAGACAACAGCCGCCCCCTGCATAATCGCGGTTCCGTCCATATTGATTGTTGCCCCAAGCGGAATGGTAAATGAGGAAATCTTTTTTGATACTCCCATTTTCTTGGCAAGCGTATCGATTGACAGCGGGATCGTCGCATTTGATGTCGCCGTAGAAAATGCAAAGGCCATGACCGGAAAGAAATTTTTCAAAAATTTCACCGGATTCAGTCCTGTAAAAATTTTCAAAAATCCAAGATACACAATCAGGCACTGTACCGCAAGTCCAAGCAGTACTGCGGCCATATATTTCAGCAAAGGAACGAAAGCATCAAACCCGATCCCCGCAAATGTTTTCCCAATCAGACAGAAGACACCGATTGGCGCAATTTTCATGACAATCATTGTCATTTCCATCATGATATCATTAAACTGACTGAAGAAATTGGCAACGGTTTCTGTCCTGTCCCCCAATTTGGCGAGAATTACACCTACAATCAATGCAAATACGATGATCTGCAGCATATTTCCCTCTGCCAGTGATGTAAACGGATTCTTAGGTATGATATTTAAAAGCGTCTCTGAAAAACTTGCTGTCTGCGCCGTATCCGTTGTCACATCTGTTGCGGATTTGATCGACGAAATATCAAGCCCCATCCCTGGATTGATCAGATTCGCCACCGACAATGCAACTGTAATCGCCAGAGCAGTTGTAATCAGATAGAAAATCAATGTGCGGACACCGACTTGTCCAAGTTTCTTCGTATCTCCAATCGCCATGCTGCCGCAGATCAGGGAACAAAGTACAAGCGGCGCAACAAGCATCTGCATGAGACGTATAAATCCCTGTCCCACAACATAAAAAATTCCATTGATAATGATCTCATCTTTGATATGGCCTGACGGCACAGCGTAGTGAAGAATGACTCCGGCCAATGCCCCAAGCAGCAAAGCGATAAATATCCGTGTTGTAAGTCCCAGTTTTTGATTCCTGTTTTTTTCTTTTTTCATTTATACCTCCTCGTTCCTTATGCTCATATACTCTTCCAGTGATTTTTTCCACATCGGCATCTCATACGTATTGATAATTCTGAGTATAAAATTATCAAGCACTGCATAGGCAGGGCGTACCGATGAATACTCTGATTCTTCCGTAGGCACCGGATTGACTTTCAGTTCTTTCCCCGCAAGTTTTAAGATCTCCCGGGCAAATTCATACCGGCTGCAGACTCCCTGGCATGTGGCATGATAAGTACCATATTCGTTGGTCTGCACAAGATGAAGCACGAGTCTGGCAAGATCAAGCGCACTGGTCGGTGACCCGAACTGGTCAGATGCGACATCCAGTACCTGCCTGTTTTTGGCAGCCTCCAATATATGTTTTACAAAATTATTTCCGCTTCCATAAATCCAGTTGCTCCGGATAATGAAATGTTTTGCCGTGAATTCCTTTACATAATTTTCTCCGGCAAGTTTGGACCGTCCGTATACCGTAATCGGATTGGTATCATCAAATTCACTGTACGGTTTCGTCGTCTTTCCGTCAAAGACATCATCTGTCGATATCTGTACGAATTTGGCTCCGGTCTTGGCCGCGACTATACTTAAATTTCTGGCACCCAGAGCATTCACCCTGTACGCTGTCTCAGGATCATCATGACATGTCTTCAGATCCGTCACTCCTGCACAGTTAATAATAACATCCGGCCGGTTTACCTCCCCAAAACTCAGCACATCATCAATCACGGTGATATCCAGTTCTTCTTTATCTGTGTTAAGGAGCTCCATCTCAAGCGGATCAACCACTTCGTTAATTGCCTGTCCAAGCTGCCCGGCAGCACCTGCCAGCCATATTTTTAATTCTCTCATCTTCGTAATCCTCCTCTCTGATTCCAGCGGAATTCTTCATCCCTTTGCAGTATGTTCATATCACAAGTAAAAGCGTTGAAATCATTCAACGCTTCCACAATTTTAACAGTATACCAAAGAACTGCTTTTCCTGTCAAGGCAATGTCTTAATCACCTCCTGAATGTCTGTCTGATGTTCAATCTGCTTCACAACACTGACAGCATCCACCTTTCCCAGGGACAGACTCTCGTGATCTGCCGCTACGTACAGTCCAAATAAAAGAAGACAGATAAAAACCCGGATTCCAAGTGTACTTCCTCCGTCCGGCCGGTCTGTAAAATCCCGGTCATTGTATAATCCTGAATATGTACTGCGGTACCTTGGATGAATCGCCGGTATCCCACTCCTTTCACGGTTCATATACCTTGCTTCGTTTAAAAGTTCTCTCCTTCTCTGTTCTGATTCGCTCATAACATCCGCCTCCCAGTGCTTCTATTTTCCTGATCATAAAAAGACATATACTCCTGATAGAGTATATGTCCCTCTGATTTTTGCTAGAACCAGACTATCTGTCTGCCAGCTCTTTTGTGATGTCTTCCCAGGTCACTCCCCGTTCTACCATCAGAACCATCGCATGGTACAAGAAATCAGACAATTCATATTTGATTTCTTCCGGGTTCGGATTTTTAGCTGCAATGACAAGTTCTGTAGCCTCCTCGCCGACCTTTTTCAATATCTTGTCAATTCCTTTATCGAACAGATAATTCGTGTATGATCCTTCCTTCGGATTCTTTTTTCTGTCCAGTATTGTCTCATATACAGATTCAAATACCTGAAGCGGATTCGTCTCATCATAATCAGACCCTGCAATCGGCTGGAAAAAGCAGGTCGGATTCCCGGTATGGCACGCTGCCCCTACCTGCTCCACTTTGGCCAGCAATGTGTCTTTATCACAGTCAATCGTAAGTGATTTTACATACTGATAATGCCCGGATGTCTCCCCTTTCACCCACTGTTCCTGACGGCTTCTGCTGTAATATGTCATCCGTCCGGTTTTCATCGTATGGTAAAAGGCCTCTTCATTCATATATGCCATCATCAACACTTCTCCGGTCTTATAATGCTGTACAATCACCGGAAGAAGTCCTTCGGAATTCAGCTTGAACTCGGAAAATTCCATCATGCTCTCAAAGGAAGTCATCTTGATCCCCTCTTTTGCACACTCCTCTTTAAATGCTACAAATTCCATATCTGTCTTGCTTACGTACTTACCGGACAGCCCTTTCACACCCGGGCACTTCAAGATTTTCATCAGCTCCGGCTGCTCCATGGTATCTGTCACGACAACGCACGGAATATCCGTGATATTCATCACAGAGTCAAGATCCAGCCTGTGCATAAATACAATCTCACTGCTGAACTCATCAATCAGATGCTGCTGCTTAAATAATGCGTCAAAGTCATTCAGCGACACCGCGATCTTTTCTTTCCCAAAACGTTTCGCCGCATCCTCAATCAGATCCACCCCGGAAGGTTTGGAAAAATTCAGCATCGCACGTTTGGCTCCGGCATAGAGTATCTTCTTCACATCTTCCTGACGCTTTACATTGCCTCCGGCAACCATCGGGATCCGTATCACCCGGTTGATTTTCTTCATGAGATCGATCGCTTCATCGTGTTCCTCGTCCGCTGTAGACAAATCAAAGACAAGAAGCTCATCCGCCCCATGATCACTGTAGTATTTTGCAAGCCCTACCACATCTTCTGACAGTACTTCCATGTTGTCAAACCATTTTACCGCTTTGCCATGGCTGATAAAGATGCAAGGGATCAGTCGTTTATAACTCATAATAATATCTCCTTTACAGGCTGCCCTTTGTAGACCAGACCTCTTTCATCCGCGGTTCCTCCATCACTGCCATATCAAGCGCCTTGCCAAATGCCTTGAAAAGCGCCTCCGCCATATGATGATTGTTCCCGCCGTCCAATATTTTCAAATGAAGATTCATCATTGCACTGTACGAAACTGCATAAAAGAAATCCCGGATCATCTCCGTATCCATGTCCCCGATATGCTCTTTCGTAAACCCGGCATCGAAATTCAGATAGGGCCTTCCGGACAAATCTACAGCACAAAGCGCAAGCGTCTCATCCATAGGCAAAATAAAGCTCCCATATCTTTTGATTCCTTTTTTGTCGCCGAGTGCACTCAGAATTGCCTCACCTATCGCAATCCCGGTATCTTCAATCGTATGATGGCAATCAACTTCCAGATCGCCTTTTGTGCTGACTTTCAGGTCAAAGAGACCATGTCTCGCAAACCCGTTCAGCATATGATCAAAAAATCCAATCCCTGTCTGTATCTCGTTCTCACCAGTTCCATCCAGATCGATCGTAATCTCAATTTCTGTTTCTTTCGTCTTTCTTCTGCATGACCCAATTCGTCCCATAGGAATCACTCCTTCTTATTTCACAGATTATTCAAACCGTACTTTGATTGAATTCGCATGTGCCGTCAGCTGCTCTGCCTCGGCAAACTTCTCAATCTCCTTATGTACTGCTTCAAGCGCTTCTCTGGAATATCCGATAATGCTTGATTTTTTGATAAAATCATCTACCGAAAGCGGGGAGAAGAACTTTGCAGTTCCATTCGTCGGAAGAATATGGTTCGGACCTGCGAAATAATCGCCCAGAGGTTCACTTGCATACTCACCGATAAAAATCGCCCCGGCATTCCGGATTTTCGTCATAACATCGTACGGATCTTTTGTCTGGATCTCAAGATGCTCCGATGCGATTTCATTTGCAGCCTCGATCACCTGTTCCATCGTATCGGCCACAAGAATATAGCCATAGTTATCCAGCGATTTTCGGATGATCTCCCTGCGTGACAAGATTTCTGTGAACTTATCGACTTCCTCAGAAACCTTCTCTGCCAGTTCCATGCTTGTGGTGACGAGAATCGCTGACGCAAGCTCATCGTGCTCTGCCTGAGACAGAAGGTCTGCCGCAACATACCGTGGATTTGCGCCTTCATCTGCAATTACAAGAATTTCGCTCGGTCCAGCAATCGAATCAATGCTGACATTCCCATAGACAGCTTTCTTTGCCAGGGCTACATAGATGTTCCCCGGGCCTACAATTTTATCTGCTTTCGGTATACTCTCCGTTCCATAAGCAAGTGCCGCTACCGCCTGGGCCCCGCCAACTTTATAGATTGCGTCCGCTCCCGCTTCCATCGCCGCAACCAGAGTATTCGGATTCACTTTGCCGTCTTTTCCCGGAGGCGTAACCATGATAATCTCATCCACACCAGCCACCTTTGCCGGCACAACATTCATTAAGACAGAAGACGGATACACCGCCTTGCCGCCCGGAACATAGACACCGACCCGCTGAAGAGGCGTTACTTTCTGTCCAAGGATCGTTCCGTCAGGTTTCGCATCAAACCAGCTGTTTCTCAGCTGCTTTTCATGATAACTTTTAATATTACTGAGCGCTTTTCTGAGAATTTCTACCAGAGATGGATCTACCAGAGTGTACGCTTCCTGTATTTCTTCTTCCGTTACAAGAATGTTCGATGCATCAATCTCTGCACCGTCGAACTGTTTTGTATATGCAAAGACAGCCGCATCCCTTTTTTCTTTCACTTCCCCGAGAATCGCCGCCACACGCTCTTCATATTCTACATAGTGATTGGGACTGCGTTTCAGCAGGTCATCCTGCAGATCTTTCATTGTATTTTCATTCAGCTTTTGTATTCTCATTGCATCTCCTCCTGTATCAGCTCACGCAGTTTTACAAGAATCGTCTTAATCCTTTCGTTTTCCATTCTCATACTTACTGGATTGACAATCATCCTTGCAGAAAGCGGACACACTTCTTCCAGCACTGCGAGTCCATTCTCTTTTAATGTAGAACCAGTCTCCACAATGTCCACAATTACTTCAGACAGGCCGACAATCGGAGCCAGCTCAATAGAACCGTTCAATTTGATGATCTCAACTGTCTGATGTTTCTTATTATAAAAATAGTTCTTCGCAATTCCCGGGTATTTCGTCGCCACACGGATGACTTCGTGCTGGTTCAAAAGGCTGCGGGCTTCCTTTGGTCCGCAGACACACATTTTACATTTTCCAAATCTCAGATCCAGAACTTCATGAACCTTTTTTGCTTCTTCCAAAATGACATCCTTTCCGACAACTCCGATATCCGCCGCACCATACTCAACATAAGTCGGGACATCCGGGCCTTTTGCCAGAAAAAATTTCAATTTCAGTTCTTCATTTACAAAGATCAGCTTCCTGGAGTCTTTATCTTTCATTTCCTCACATGTAATATCAAGCTGTTCCAGTAACTCCAAAGTTTTATGTGCAAGACGCCCTTTACAAAGGGCAAATGTCAGATATCTCATTTTGCCTCCTGTTCTTTGCTTTTCATTGTCTTCGTGACTCCTGTAAAAAGCTCTGTCATCACAATCTCCCCTGACTCTTTCAGATAGAGAAGGGTTCCGCAGAGATTACTCCTTCCATAACCGGAATAATTCTCAAGATCCCTGTCAGGTTCTTTCTTCAGAAGTTCTGCGTTTTTCTCATTTCCGCGCAGTTCGCTCACAAGAGAGATTGCGTCTCTCTGGCGTGGTTCGTCATAAATGACGAGTGTATTTTTATGACCGGCCGGAATGCTGATTTTCTGACGGGCCAGCGCATTCATCAGCTCATCTACAACAATCGCAAACCCGATCGACGGCGCTTTCTTTCCAAACTTCGCAAGAAGGTCATCATACCGGCCCCCTTTCACAATCGCATCTCCCGTACCAAAAGTATAACCCCGGAAAATAATTCCCGTATAGTATAGATAATTTCCACTCATGCTGAGATCGAATGTCACATACTCTTCCACATGGTATGCCTCTAATATATCATAAATCTGTTCCAGGCGTCTCACCGCCATCAATGCTTTCGCATTCGGCGCTGTATTTCTTGCCTCTGCGAGAATTTCAACCCCGCCGTTCAACTCCGGAAGCCTTGAAAATGCCTCTCTGGAACTTGGCTTCACATCCACAGTTGCAAGAAGCTCGTCTGCTCCAAAATAATTACGGTTTGCGATCAGTTCGCGGAGACGGTCTTCGGCTTCTTCCTCAAGTTTCGCATCCTCAATCAGACTTTCAAAAAAACCGACATGTCCAATGTTAATCTGAAATTCTGTAAGTCCCGCCTTTTTCAGACAATCGGCAGCCATTGCGATCATTTCCGCATCTGCTTCCACACTGTCCATTCCAATCTGTTCTGCGCCCATCTGGGTGTTTTCTTTCAGCCGCCCCTGATAGCTTGAATGGTTAATAAATGTACTGCCTTTATAGCACAGCCTTGCCGGCATATTCTCAACATCTAAAAGCGTGGCTGCTGCCCTCGCGATAGAAGGTGTTATGTCAGGACGAAGAGCCAGGGTATTGCCTTCCCGGTCAAAGAACTTATACATTTCTTTTGACGCCGTCGACCCCACTTCTCCCCGGAACACATCGTAAAATTCAAATGTAGGTGTCTGGATATCTGTATATCCGTAATGATGAAGTACTTTATGAAGCCTGTTCTCCAGTATGATTTTCTTTCTGCACTCCGTATGATAGATGTCCCTCACACCTTCCGGTGTATGTATGATTTCCTGTCTCATATTGCCTCCTTGTCCTTTCACTTTACCGTGCTAACACGTTAAACCTTAACTGATTATACGCATTTTTTTCTGTTCTGTCAATCCCTCAGATCCAGGTCTTTCTGCATGGCATCCAGATATGGAATCATAATCCCTCCCGACATCTGAAAGAAAAAAACCGGGTCAGCTTCCTCATACCGTATGCTCTTACGGCCGCCGTCCTTGGAACGCTGCCAGAATTTCAGCATTTCTTCATACCTCATATAGTAAAATTCATCCCGTTTGCTGTAATAGATGAGGAGAAACGCAACGCCTCCCTGACGCTCGAATTCTCCCATGAACTTCACCTGATGTTCATGAATATTCTGCAGCGGAAATGTATCCGTATTGCATTCCTTCGCATCAAAGCAGACCGGAATTCCCTGAACAGCCCCGATATAATCTACCGTGCTGCGCTGCTCAAAATATGCAAGTGTAATATGCCGGTTCGTTTTGTCAAACCGGACTGGTGTTATCGGTGTCGGAATCTTCTGGATCAGCGCAAGTCCCATCTCCTGATATCTTTCATTTGTACGGTTCACCAGTTCTTCAAGCGTAGAACCTCTAAGCCCTCTGGAATTCCAGGTTGACATGATCTGCACCCTCTCCTTTCAGAATTCTTTGAAACTGTCTTGGAAGCGGCGCAGTATACGCTTTCTCTGACATCGGGGCAAGTACGCCTTCGCACACCGGCATACAGAGCCTGTAAGAATGCAAAAGCTGGTTCCTGAGTCCATACTTCTCTTTAAACCTCTGATTCCATGCCGGATCACCGTATTTGCAGTCCCCTGCCAGAGGATGTCCCTGCGATGCCAGATGCGCACGGATCTGATGCGTCCGTCCGGTCATCAGATGCACTTCCAGAAGCGTCATTTCTCCATTTGACCAGACGGGGCTGTAGGCGGTCTCGATCGGCTGCCCATCCGGCATTTCTTCCGTCGATACTGTCACCGTATTTTTCACTTCATCCTTCACAAGATATCCTCTGATATGCACAGACTCCTTAATATTTCCTTTGACAATACAAAGATAATATTTCTTAAGGCTCCGCTCCTTGAACAGCCGGCTCATCTCCTGAAGCCCCGCCAGACTTTTCCCGGCGGCAACCAGGCCGCTTGTGTTGCGGTCCAGACGGTTGCAGATCCCCGGCCGGAACGTTAACAATTCCTCTTCATAAAGCGCCCCGCTTTCCAGAAGATATCCGGTCAGAATTTCCACAAGTGAGATGTCTTCCGGCTTCGCTTTCTGGGAAAGCATCCCGGAAGGCTTATTGATCAGGAGAATATTTTGGTCTTCATATATTATATCCAGCTTTTGGGATACAGCGTTTCTTACAATTCCGGTTTTCTTAGAGAATTTCTGAATCGTATCCTCTGCCAGATAAAGCGCAACCACATCACCTTCCGACAGCTTTTCACTGCCCTGCGCCTTCTTACCGTTCAGCTTGATATTTTTTTTTCGAAGCATCTTGTAAAGAAAGCTTTTGGACGCCTCATTCAGGTATTTTGCCAGCAATTTGTCAAGCCGCTGCCCGGCCTCATTTCCAGTTACACGAATCTCCCGCATGATTTTCTCCTGTCATTTATAACGATATATTTAAAATGATCTGTTTGATCAGTTCTTCCCTCTCTTTTGTATCTCCCTGCTCGACAGAGGCAATATTGTTCATTCCTTCTGCCCGTGTTAAAAATGCCATATAGTCCGGAAAAATCTTGACGGAGACTTTCCCAAGCCTGTTCTGGGCGAGAATTTTCTTGATATGCCCTGATACATAGGACGGATCCGTCTTCTGACTGTGTGCATATCCGCAGACTGTATTATTGGAAATCACAACACAGTCCACCTGCATAATCTTCTCTTTGCTGGTAACCACCATATCAAAGGACGATGTGATAAGATTGGATTTTTCTTTCACTTCTCTGGCCGTCTTTAGGTCAACCGAATGGTAAGGAAAAATAGTAATCACACCGACCAGCGCCTTGCTCGCCGGAAGACATCCCAGCACTGCCACAACTGTCCAGATATTCAGTCTCGAACCGGTTGTAAAATACCCGATCAGCAAAAGAACTGCAACAGCCGCGAATTCAGCCACTGTGATAACGATCATTTTTTTCTTCTGTGCATCAATATATCCTGGTTCTCCTTTTGTAATTTTCATGATTCTTCTCCTTGCCATATTCTTTTCATCGCCTTAAGCAGCAATCCTTCCGGCAGTACACTGCACGCCGCATAAGCAGCCTTCATAGGTATGCCGTAGATAGATACAGGTTTTCTTCTCACCGCATCTTTCACTGCCTTTTTGACAACCGCCTTTGGAGGCGCCATCACCGCATTCTTTAACACACTGTGATTCTCTCCTGCCGTGTCAAAGAACTCTGTATCTGCCGGACCGGGACAGACTGCAGTTACGGAGATCTGTCTTTTCCTAAGCTCCTCTCCAAGCGCCCTTGTAAAGCTCAGAACATAAGATTTTGACGCCGCATAGACCGAGAATCCAGGCTGAGGACAAAATGCCGCTGCCGAGGCAATCTGAATGATCCTCCCGCCTTTTCCCATATAGGGAAGCGAACCTAATGTCATCTCCGTCAGAGCCCTGCAGTTTAAATCAATCATTCCAAGCTGAGATTCTCTCTCAATTTCCTCCGATTTCCCGATCTTCCCATATCCTGCGGCATTTACAAGAAGTCTGATCTCAGGTTTTTCCTCTTCCAAAGCCTGAAAAAGTTCCCCGGTGAACCTTCTTTCCATCAGATCCCCCGAAAAAATTCTGCATTTTGTATGAAGTTCTTCTGACAGCGCAAGCAGGCGGTGTTCCCTCCTTGCCACCAGCCAGATCTCATCCAGATTCCGGTACAGACGGTCTGCCATTCTTGCAAATTCTCTTCCAAACCCTGAAGATGCTCCTGTAATAATCGCTATTCTCATTTTTTTAATCCCTTATCTTTTCTTTTTCCCATGCACGTTGCGGATTGTTTTCTTTTTATGCTTTACCGGTTCCCTGCTTTTCTGTTCCAGAGGCTTTTTCGCTCCTCTTGGGCGGAGCAGGCATTTCGGGCCAAAGCCCACAAGATCCATCCGGTCTGCTTTCCGGAGCGCCTCGAGCACCAGCCCATAATTTTTCGGATTGCGGTACTGAATCAGCGCTCTCTGCATCGCTTTCTCATGCGGATTTACCGGTACATACACCGGCTTCATATTCCTTGGATCCACACCCGTGTAGTACATGCAGGTGGAAAGCGTCGACGGCGTCGGATAAAAGTCCTGTACCTGTTCCGGCATATAATGAAGATCTCTCAGATATTCCGCAAGTTCTATCGCTTCTTTTAAAGTGGAACCAGGGTGGGAAGACATCAGATATGGCACAAGAAACTGTTTCTTTCCGATCTGTTCATTGATCTTTTTATATTTTTTGGCAAATGCGTCATAGACACTGTGCTCAGGTTTCCCCATTTTCTCAAGAACCGGACCTGCAATGTGCTCCGGCGCAACTTTCAGCTGTCCGCTCACATGGTATTCACAGAGCTCCCTGAAAAATGTATCATCCGGGTCTGCCATCACATAGTCAAACCGGATTCCGGAACGGATGAACACCTTCTTCACCTTTGGAATACTCCGAAGTTCCCGAAGCAGCTTCAGGTAATCTCTGTGATCTGCCCTCAGATTTCTGCAGGGTTTCGGGAAAAGGCACTGTTTCTCCTTACATGCCCCATTGGTCAGCTGCTTTTCACATGCAGGAGCCCTGAAATCAGCGGTCGGACCTCCGACGTCATGGATATATCCCTTGAACTCTTTATCCTCTGTAAAAAGTTTTGCCTCATCGATCAGCGACTCATGGCTTCTCGTCTGGATAATCCTGCCCTGATGAAAGGTGAGCGCACAGAAACTGCAGCCGCCAAAACACCCTCTGTTGCTGATCAGGCTGAATTTCACCTCTTCTATTGCAGGAACCTTGCCGATACTGTCATAGGAGGGATGATATGTTCTCATATACGGGTATGCGTACACTTCATCCATCTCTTCCTGCGACAGCGGCTTCGACGGAGGATTCTGTACTACATACAGATGATCCGAATATTGTTCCACCAGCCGTTTTCCGGTAAATGGATCTGTATTACAGTATTGTGTGTAAAAACTTTTCGCATAATTCAGCTTGTCTTCTTTTAACTTCTCATAGGAAGGAAGCCGGATCTCATCATACACACTCGACAAATCCGATACTTTGCATACGGTTCCGTCAATATAGGTAATATCTTTGATATCAATCCCGGCGTCCAGAGCCTCGGCAATCTCCAGAATGGATTTTTCCCCCATCCCATAGGAGATCAGATCTGCACCTGAATCCAGAAGCACTGACCGTTTCAGTTTATTCGACCAGTAATCATAATGGGCGAGTCTCCGAAGAGATGCCTCAATCCCTCCCAGAATGACCGGCGTATCTTTATAAGTCTGCCGGATCAGATTGCCATACACGGTTACTGCATAATCCGGACGTTTCCCCATCACGCCGCCTGGCGTATAGGCATCTGTTTTTCTTTTTTTCTTGGAAACACTGTAATGATTTACCATAGAATCCATATTTCCCGCAGATACAAGAAATGCAAGCCTCGGTTCCCCATACTCCATTATACTTTCTTTCTTCTTCCAGTCAGGCTGGGCTATGATTCCTACTTTGAATCCATGTGCCTCCAGAAGGCGGGTGATGATGGCATGTCCAAAAGACGGATGATCCACATACGCGTCACCGCTTACATAGACAAAGTCCACTTCATCCCAGCCCCTGTCTTTCATATCCTGTCTGCATATTGGTAAAAATCCCTGGTTCATTTATAATACCTCGTAAGTCTGGTTTTTGATATCGTCATAGTCACAGATATAATAATCTGCAAGCTCTTTTTTCTTTTCTTCCTGCGGTCTTGAGAATTCATCGTCTACCCCGCATACTGTCATTCCTGCATTTTTTCCGGCCAGAATTCCCATCGGAACGTCCTCGAATACAAGACAGTTCTCCGGATTCACCTGCAGGTCTTCCGCCACTTTCAGATAGACATCCGGCGCCGGTTTCCCCGCGGATACTTCGCAGGATGTCCTCACGGAATCGAACAGTTCTTCAATGTGAAGAGCTTTTAGTGTAGTCTCCACAAGTTCTCTTGCATTGCTCGTTGCAATCCCGAATTTCATCCCCCGTTTTCTCTGTTCGCAGATAAATTCATAGACACCTTTTTTCAGCTTCACTTCCGTCGCATATTTTTCAAAGGTCATTTCAAGCCATTCTTCTTGTACTTCCCTTAACGTCTGCGGAATCTCCGGAAATGTATCCAGAAAATACTGTGCCGTCTCTGTATAACTCATTCCTTCAATCGCCTCATGAAATCCTTCCGGCATCTGCAGAGAATATTTTCTCATATATTCTTCATCGATCGCAGGCCAGATCCACATGGAATCAACAAGTGTTCCATCCAGGTCAAAGATTATTGCCTCTTTATTCCGCAGCATAATTCATCCAACTCCTTTTTACTAAGCCTTCTGTATTCCCCGGCTTTTAACGTCTGATCCAGCACGAGGCTTCCCATAGACAGTCTCTTTAAGTAAACCACTTCTTTTCCAACAGCTTCAAACATCCGCTTCACCTGATGGAATTTCCCTTCCTGAATCTCAAGTGTGATCTCTGACTCCTCTCCCGCATGAAGAATGGTGAGTTTTGCCGGCATTGTCGGAAGCTTCTCACCGATATCCACCCCTTCCAAAAAGGCGCGGATATCTGTTTCGTTTACACACCCTTTCACCCTGGCATAATACACTTTGCTCACATGCTTTTTCGGTGACAAAAGTTCATGCGCAAGCATGCCGTCATTGGTAATCAGAAGAAGCCCTTCTGTATCCCGGTCGAGTCTTCCAACCGGAAATAAATCCTTTCTGCTCTTCTCTTCGATCAGGTCTACCACGGTTGTTTCCTTTTTATCTTCTGCGGCAGAAATCACCCCTGCCGGTTTATAAAGCATAAAATATTCAAACTCCTGATACGTCATCTCTTTGCCGAGACAGGTGATCACATTTTCCCCCGGGTTCACTTTCATTTCCGGTTTTTTGACTACTTCACCGTCAACGGTAATCTGTCCCTGACGGATCAGTTTTTTTACTTCCGTCCGGGTACCTGCGCCCATGTCGGCAAGATACTTGTCCAATCTGATCATGACTGACATCTCCATCCTGGAAGATACTTGTTTTTCAATGTACCTTTTGAGAGTTTACCCCAGCCGAGCGGGAAGTGGTCCACCGTCAGAAGATACCATCCTTTTTCTTTCTCCTCTTTCAGGTCTGAAAGCTCGATCGTTTCCCCTTTGAGGTACTTCATCACTCTCTCGTCATCCACCGGGAGATTGACTGTGTTTTTATATTCCTGTTCTTTCAGCATCATAGCCAGTGACTGGCTTGGTTCAAAACGGTTCTTCTTAACATCTCCCAGATAAAGCCCGGTTCTCAAAAACCGGATTCCGGTAAGATCCGGAAGTTCATCCGGCATATAATAAACCTTCTCTCCATGAATTTCGATTCTGGTTTCATCAAACTCTATGGAAATCATCTCTAAAAATTCTGACAGTTCTTTCGGAATTTTGCCCTTTCTCGGTGAGACTGCCGTTTTGGAAGATACAGGCTTTGTCTTCTGGCTGTCCTCTCCCTTTTTCAGCAGTGCGAGATAATGCCCTTCTCCATGCATTTTATGCGGCCAGATGCGGACCGTCTTTTCATACATCTGGTCTTTATTTTTTGTCACTTCCTTCAGCCCGTGGCAGAATCCCTCGTAAGGCTTTATATCCATAATCTGAAATTCCGGATACTGCTCCAGCAGGTATTCGACTGTCCCTTCATTTTCCAGAGGATCAAACGTACATGTAGAATACAGCATCAGGCCGCCCGGACGGAGCATCTGCGCTGCCTGCGTGACAATGCTCCTCTGAAGCTTTGAGAAGAACTCCGGTCCATGTTCTTCCCAGGCTTTCATCATTTTCTTATCTTTCCGGAACATTCCCTCTCCCGAACACGGCGCGTCAATCAGTATCTTGTCAAAATACTCATGGAAATGTAACAGAAGCTTTCCCGGTTCCTCACTCAGTACCAGCATGTTGGGAATCCCGAATACTTCGAGGTTTTTCAAAAGTCCCTTCGCCCTGGAGGAACTGATATCATTCGCCACCAGCACTCCTTCTCTGTTTAACCTGGCCCCAAGCTCTGTCGCCTTGCCGCCCGGCGCAGCGCAGACATCAAGAACTTTGTCTCCCGGCTCCACCAGAAGCCGGCTGGCAGGCGTCATTGCACTCGGCTCCTGCAGATAGTAAAGTCCCGCATAATAATAGGGATGTTTTCCCGGCTGTACAGACTCACCGTCATAATAAAATCCATTGCTGATCCAGGGAATCGGCCAGATTTCAAAGGGACAGATTCTCCTGAATTCCTCCACACTTATTTTCGCCGTATTTACACGAAGCCCATACAGGCGCTTTTCATCATAGCATTTTATATAATCGTCAAATTCATCATTCAACAGTGTTTTTATTTTCTTTTCAAATTTCTCTGGTAATTTCATATCTATCCTCCGCATCTCGAAATAGTATATCATAAATCCAGTCTCTTCACCAGTAAATTGTATCATGAATAAGCGCACTTTACTCTTGTATCTTCGATGTACTTCAGTACCCAGTATGGATTGATACTGGTCTCTTCGCCTCCCGGATACAGGTAAATACCAAGATGCAGATGCACGTCAAACTTTCCCTTCGTCCCTTCTTTCTTCCCATATCCTGTATTTCCCATAAATCCAATCACCTGTCCTGCCCGTACTTCATCTCCCTGCTTTACATCTGCGTAAGAATCAAGATGCGCATAATAAAAACACCCTCCAAGAGGCGCTTCGATCAGAAGCCGGTATCCCCCCTTTTCAAGCCATCCTTTCTGCCTGATGACCCCATCAGTCATGCTGACAACCGGATAAAGCCCAGGCACATTTTCACTGGCCATAATGTCAGTCCCTTCATGCCCTCTCTTCCCTCCATAGGTACGTTCCGTCATCCAGCTGTCGGCATAGGACACCGTAATTGAGCTGTCAGTCGAAGACAGCGGCACCGGAAAATACTGCACATCATTCCATATGGCATTACATTCTTTCAAATATCCGGGGAAACTGTCTCTTTTTTTCCATTTTTCTGCCAGAGAAGGGACCGTTTCTTTCCGGACCGCTTTCCCTTTTCCATCGTAAGAAAATTTTGATTCCAGCAGATAAAGTCCTGCCGTCTTTCCCATATCATTTTCCCCGCCTCTGCGCTCTCTCAAAATTGTAATCATATCATCATTTAGTTCCATCTGCCTGAATCCGCTGCTGGTAATTGTTTTCTCCGTCAGCCTGGATAGTTTTGCCTGGTCATAAATACTATGCTCCCCCACAGCACAAAAAAAAGACATCAGTAATACAATAAGGATAAGATTTCCCTGAAGCTTTTTCTTCATGAAAAACTCCTTTTTGTATTACTATATGTCTTTTTCATTTCCCCGTATGAATGATTATTTACAATTCTTTAGAACTATCAAAATGTATTCCCACACGCGTTTTGTAGACTCAATATCCAGTCTCTCATTCACTGAATGGATATCATACATATTCGGTCCGAAAGATACACAGTCAAGATCCGGTCTCTGTCCTGAAAGAATACCACATTCAAGTCCTGCATGGATGGTTGTCACAATTGGTTCTTCTCCATACATCTCACGGTATGTATCAATCATAATCGGACGGAGTTTGGAAACTGATTTATACTGCCATGCCGGATAGTCACTTGTAAGAACAGCTTCTCCACCAAGATAATCCGCCCACAGGCCAAGCACCTGTTTAATCTCTTCTTTCTTTGTCTCTACAGAACTTCTCACCATGAATGTTCCTGACACACTGTCCTCTGAAGTTGCAACAATTCCAAGGTTTAAGGATGTCTCAACAAGGCCTTTCAGCTCACGGCTGAATCCCTGAATCCCGTATGGTGTATTTACAATAAAGAATACAATTCTTTTTGTGCTTGCCGCATCCATTGCCTGTACCGTCTGATCTGCCGCAGTATTCACAGTCATGTCAAGGTTTGGATCATCTGCACCGAATTCTGCTTTCATCACTGCCAGCAGTGCGTTTGCTTCGTCTGTCAGTACCTCCACATTCTCAGGTGCTGCGACAATTTTAGCTGTACACAGTGTTGTAATTACATTCTCCTTATCTCCACCGTCCACGCTGACCAGCGAATAGTCAGCCTTCTGCGCAAGATCCATCAGAAGACGTCCCATTAACTTATTGGCATTGCCGCGCTGCTTGTCGATATCAGATCCGGAATGACCCCCAAGTAATCCCCTGATCTGAAATTCAATGACTGTCCCGGTCTTTTCTTCTCTTTCCACCGGCACTGTAACCGTATCATTGACGCCGCCTGCGCATCCTGCGAAAATAGTTCCCTCGAAATCACAGTCAATGTTCATCAGCATATGTCCTTTGACATCCGAAAGATCAATCGCTTTTGCTCCTCCCATGCCGATTTCTTCATCGATTGTGAAAACAGCCTCGATCGGCGGATGCGGAATATCATCACTGTCAAGGATTGCAAGTGCGTATGCAACAGCAATTCCATCATCTGCCCCAAGTGTTGTATCCTTTGCTTTGATGAAATTTCCGTCTACATAAGCTTCAATCGGATCTTTGCTGAAATCATGATCGGAGCCTTCTGTTTTCTGGCATACCATATCCAGATGTCCCTGGATGATTACCGGCTCACTGTCTTCATAGCCAGCTGTACCCGGTTTTTTGATAATTACATTGTTTGCTTCATCCTGAACGTAGGAAAGACCTCTCTCTTTCGCAAACTGTGCACAGTAATCACTGACCCTCTTCGTGTCAAATGTTCCACGAGGAATCTTACACAACTCCGAAAAATAATGAAATACTTTCTTTGGTTCTAACTCTTCTAACGTAGGCATTTTGTATCCCCCTTTGATATATTATGTACTACAGTCTATTTTGTCATATCAGACATAAAAAAGCAACCCATTCCATACATTTATATCAAGAATGGCAAATTTCAAAGGTGGCTGATGAAAAAGCTTGCAGTTCCGTTTCTCATTATTCTGTCTTTTTTTATTATGCTTCTGTTTCCCAAAGAAGTATTTGCCGGAGCTAGCAAAGGGCTGCTCTTATGGTTTGAAATTGTACTCCCGACACTCCTCCCGTTTATTATTATCTCGAATCTGTTAGTATACACAAATGCTATCACCTATATTGCCAGGATTCTGGGACCGGTTTTAAAACATATATTTTCAATCTCAGAAAATGGTGCCTTTGCTGTGGTGACCGGATTCCTCTGCGGTTATCCCATGGGGGCAAAAACAACTTCTGATCTGATCCGTACAGGTTTCATCTCCAAGGAAGAAGGGGCATATCTGTTATCATTCTGCAACAACACGAGTCCTATGTTTATCGTAAGTTATGTAATATGGCAGAATCTGAAGCGTGAAGAACTGGCTTACATCTCCATTGCGATACTCTTCGCCGCACCGGTCATATGCAGTTTCTTCTTCCGGTTCTATTATCTGCGGATACGAAAATGGAAATTTGGACAGACTTCTGTCCGGTCGAAACCTCTGAAAATGGAATTTGGAATTCTGGATTCCTGTATTATGGATGGTTTTGAGACAATTACAAAAGTAGGCGGGTATATCATTCTTTTCTCTGTACTGATTACACTGCTCGGCCAGATCCCTGTAAATAATTTTTTCTGGAACCAGATCTTTCTGCCAATGTTCGAGATCACCAACGGAATTCCCCTGATCTGCAGTTATGGAGACAGTTTTGCAGTCTGTTATATCCTCTCGCTTGCCCTTACCTCCTTTGGAGGACTCTGCTCTATCGCCCAGACGAAGTGTATGATTCAGGAAACAGGTCTTAGCATCACGCCGTACATAGCAGAAAAGCTGATTACCGCTATGGTAACCAGCTTGTTGGCTGCAGGATATATGCTCTTTTTTTAAGATTATATTATTCTAAAAAATCATCCTCATCGTCATAGATTTCATGTGCACCAGTGTCATTTTCATCCATGTCAAAATTGATTTCTCCGAAATCCGCCTCCATACCGCGGTCGGACTTATCCGGAACTTCGAGTTCCGCACGGTTATTCTTTACAATCTCGAAACATTCCTGAAGTGAATTTACAAGACCGTCATACTTCGTTGTATAGCTGTCCAGTGTATGTCCAATGATATTCTCTGCATTTGCCAGAACATCATTGGCATACTGCATAGAACCAATTCTGATATCATTGGCATCACTTGTAGCGTTATCAAGAATCTGCTGTGCCTGCTCCGTTGCAGCCATCACAATTTCATTTGCCTGGGCATAAGCCTGCTGCATGATCTCGTGCTCACTTACAAGCTCATTCGTCTGAATGTGGGCTTCTTCCAGCATACTTTCTGCTTTGGACTGAGCATCTGCAAGAATAGCGTCTTTGTTCGCGATAATCTTCTGATATCTTTTAATCTCATCCGGAATCTTCATACGTAATTCACGTAACAATTCATCCATCTGATCTTTGTTTACAATAATTTTAGATGTAGACAGCGGCTGAAACTTACAGCTGTCAATATACTCCTCAATTTCTTCAATAATTTGCTCAATGCGGCTGCTCATGATTTACACTCTCCTTTATTGTACTGATACTTCTCTTTAATTCTGGACTCTGCAACTGCCGGAACAAACTGCGAGATATCCCCGCCGAACGCGGCTACTTCTTTGACAGTTGTAGAGCTTAAATACGCATATTCAAGACTGGTCGTCAGAAACATCGTCTCAATCTCCGGCTCCAGCTTATTATTTGTCTGCGACATCTGGATCTCATATTCAAAATCTGTGATTGCACGCAGTCCCCTTACTACTACTTTTGCATCCATTTTTTTTGCAAATTCAACCAGCAGTCCCTCAAATGGAACAACACTGACATTTGGCAGGTCTTTCGTCGTTTCCTCTAACATTTTAACACGTTCTTCGACAGAAAACAACGGCGTTTTTGCTTTATTATTCAATACTCCGACAATTAGCTCATCCACAATTTTACAGGATCTTACAATTATATCCAGATGGCCGAATGTGACCGGATCAAAACTGCCGGGATATACAGCTCTTATCATTTTACTTTTCCTCTCGCTCTAAGAATATATGTTTATTTGTTTTATATTTTTTTGTTTTGATGACCGAATACCCAAGTTCCTCAACATATGGAAACTCATCTTCCAGGCGTGCCTCAATTATGATCACGCCGCCTTCATTGATCAGTTCCGACGAAGCGAGATATTCAAGGATTCCCCGTTCAAGTCCCATTTCATATGGCGGATCCATAAAAATATAGTCAAATTTCTTTTGCCCCTCCAGGCGCCTGAGTGCACTGACGGCATCTGTCTTCATCAGTACTCCCCGGTCCGAAAGTTTTGTGAATTTCAAGTTTTCTTCAATGCAATTCGAAGCTTTCGGATTTTTCTCCACGAAAACCGCTTCTTTTGCCCCTCTGCTCAATGCTTCAATTCCAATCTGTCCGCTGCCCGCAAAAAGATCCAGAAATGTGCAGTCAGGAATCCACTCTGCGATCATGTTAAATAATGTTTCTTTAATCCTGTCCGTCGTCGGCCTTGTGGCACTTCCTTCTATCGTTTTCAATGGCAGCCTTCTGGCACTGCCGGCTATTACTCTCATACTTTATCTCTCCAATTTCAGAAAATACATTCGGCAGATACCGGCAGAATTTTCCTTTATGTATTACAATACTTATCCCATTATAATTTCTGACAGAAAAAATGTCAAATTATGTTTTCTACAGTGCCTGCATATTTTTCATTCTTCCTATTATAATACATCCCGTCTTTCTCTGATATCCAAAACTAAAAACATAGAAAAAAGCGCGCAGACGTCGCTTATACCGCCCACACGCTTTTTCTAATTTTTCAGATCAAATTCTGATCATAGCAAATGCTATTTCCCAGCCATCTGTTTCTCCTGCTGTTCGATCATTTTCTTAACCATATAACCACCAACAGATCCGTTCTGTTTGGAAGTAAGGTCTCCGTTATAACCATCTGTTAACGGAACTCCAAGTTCGCTTGCTACC
>URQQ01000061.1 GCA_900549995.1 uncultured Lachnospiraceae bacterium
GGCAGGAGCATTTGATGTTGATTATGACCGCTGTAAAGACTTTGGCAAAAACCTTGGGGTATCTGAAGAGCGTCTGTATCCGGATTACAAGACAATGTTCGCAGAAGAAGCAAAACGTCCGGATGGAATCGAGGCAGTATCCATTGCTACACCGAACTTTACACATTATGAGATAACAAAAGCAGCTTTAGAGGCAGGACTTCATGTCATCTGTGAGAAACCATTGTTCTTCAAAGTGGAGCAAGGGGAAGAGATCAGGGCATTAGCTGAGAAGATGAATAAGATTGTCAGTGTTACATACGGTTTCTCAGGAAGCCAGCTTCTCCTTCAGATGCGCCAGATGGTAAAAAATGGTGATCTTGGCGACATCCATATGGTAGAACTTCAATACACACATGGATTTGCATGTGACGAAATCGGAGATCAGGTTTCAGAAGGCCAGAAATGGCGTGTTGATCCTGAAAAATCAGGTCCTTCATTTGTAATCGGAGATCTGTCAACGCACACATTCTACATGTCAGAGCTGATCTGCCCGGAACTGAAGTTAAAAGAACTGTTATGTGACCGCCAGAGTTTTGTCAAATCCCGTGCGCCACTGGAAGATAATGCATATGTAATGATGCATTATGAAAATGGAGCTGTGGGACGTATGTGGGCTTCCGCAGTGAATGCAGGTTGTATGGATGGCCACAGAATCCGTATCATCGGTTCGAAAGCGTCAGTGGAATTTTCTGATAATCAGCCGAATGAACTGTTATATCAGGTACAGGGCGAGCCAATCCGCAAGATGATCCGTGCAATGCCTTACCTCTATGATGAGTGTAATGCGGATGAAAGACTTGGAGCCCTCCATGCAGAAGGACTTCCGGAGAGCTGGTCTAATATCTACCTGAAATTCGCAATCGCAATGGATGCGAAAGACAGGGGAGATGAAGAGACACTGAAGAATCTTGTATATCCTGATATTACAGCTGGAATCGAAGGAATCCGCTGGGTGACAAAGTGTGTGGAATCCGCAGACAAAGGCGGAGTCTGGGTTGATTTCGAATCATAGAAAATGGAGGAATGAAAAATGCAGTTAGCAATATGTACAGATGTATTTGCAGATTTATCTTATACAGAGATGCTTGATAAAGTGAAATCTCTTGGAATCGATGCAGTAGAAATGACAGCAGGCGGGTGGGGTGCAAGAAAGCACTGTAACACTGCAGAGTTACTGGCAGACGAAAGGAAGAGAGCAGATTTTATCCATGAACTTGACAAGAGAGGAATGCGTATTTCAGCATTGAATACATCCTGTAATCCACTCTGGCCGTCTGAGACGGGGGATGAGTATAAGGAATCGATGTATGCCTGCGCTGAACTTGCAGGGAAATTAGGAGTAAAGAAAATTGTTGCCATGGCAGGGCTTCCGGCGGGGAATGAGACAGATACTACACCGAACTGGATCACCTCTACAATATCATGGCCGGACTTCATGTCTCCTGCATATGAGTACCAGTGGAGTGTCACAATTGAATTCTGGAATGAATTTGCAGCACATTGTAAGAAGTGCGGTGTCGAGCAGATTGCAATTGAAGAATTCCCGGGAACGATGGTATGGTCAGCAGAAACGATGCTGAAACTGCGTGAGAATACAGATCCGATGATTGGAATCAATCTGGATCCATCACATATGATGATTCTTGGTGCAGACCCGATTGCAGCAGCGCGTGCACTCAAAGGGTGTATCTATCATGTGCATGGAAAAGATGCTAGAATTGAAAGAGGACTTTCTGATGTGAATGGAATTCTGGAACCAAAACCGGTGACAGAGTCAGCAGATCGGGTGTGGAACTATGTAGCTGTCGGCTGCGGTAAAGATCTTAAGTGGTGGAAAGAGTTCTTTTCAGTCTTAAGTATGATGGGATATAATGGAGATGTATCACTTGAGATGGAAGATCTGACCATGTCTGTGGAAGCAGGTGTTCTGACATCAATTTTGGCACTGGATCAGACAATCAGTAAATAAAATATCGGCTGACTTACAGATATCGCATGAGGCTCTTCAGGAAACCCGCTAAGTGCGATATCATTAAGACGCAAAAAGGAGACAGACCACTATGAAAATTGCATTTGATGTAGATGTGCTTGCGAAACAGATGGATATTAACCGGATGGTTCATCAGGTGGCAGACTGGGGCTACAAATATATTGAACAATCCCCGCATCCGAGAATTAATCCTTTTTATAAACACCCGCTGTTCTCAAAAGAGTGTGAGGCGGAGTATAGAAAAGCTTTGAAAGAGACTGGGGTAGAAATCTCTTCCTTTATCGTCGTATACCGCTGGTCAGGCCCTGCAGAAGAACAGAGACAGCTTGCAGTTGCGAACTGGAAACGCATGATACAGATTGCGGGAGATATGGGGGTAAAAGTAATTAACACAGAACTCTCAGGAGATCCGAATCAGCAGGAGCTCTGTAATGGCATGTGGTTCAAATCAATGGAAGAGCTGCTTCCGCTGATTGAGAGAGAGGGAATCCGCGTGGAAATCCAGTCTCATCCATATGATTTTTGCGAACTGAACAACGAGACATGTGATATGGTAAAATCTTTCCGCTCAAAGAATCTCGGATATGTATATTCTTCACCGCATGGATTTTTCTATGATCAGGGCAGGGGAGATGTACGATCTATGCTTCAGTATGCCGGGGATGAACTGACGCATGTATTATTCGCTGATACCTTCAATCAGACGAAGGACTGCCGGTATATCCTGAATCCGCCATGGCTGAATGGATATGGCAAGGCGGATGTTACGGTACACCAGCATCTGGCAATGGGAGAAGGGGATGTAAATTTTGACGGGATATTTGAGACACTTCGAGAGATGGATTTTGCAAAGAAACAAAAGGGAAATAATGCACCCAAGGCCGGAGGAGATAATATTGCCTGTGTATCAATGTTTGGTTTCCCAGAGAAAATGAATCAACAGGCGCCGGAAGCGAGAGAACGGATTGAACGGGAACTTCTGTAGGATGACAGGTCATATCCCGGATGCGCGCCCAGGAAGAAAGTGAGGAAAGAGTTGATGGAAAAGAAAGAGCAGACGAAAAATGCTGTGCCAGGAACGAAGATTGGGTGGGGAGTCAGATTTGCATATGGATGCGGGGATACGGCCTGCAATGTTGTGTTTGGTATGATCAGCACATTACTTACACTGTTTTATACAGATTACGTGGGCATCAGCGCTGCAACTGTTGGGCTTGTGATGTTGCTGTCACGTATGTTTGACGGTGTGTCAGACATGATTATGGGTATCATCGTGGAACATACGAAATCAAGATGGGGAAAATCAAGGCCGTGGATCTTATGGATGAGTGTGCCTTATGCCATCTCGGCAGTGCTTTTGTTTGCGGTTCCCCATACGACGCAGTTTACACAGTTTATCTATATGTTTGTAACTTATAATTTCTGTACGACCATCTGTTATACGGCAATTAATCTTCCCTATAGCAGTCTTTCTGCAATGATGACGAGAGTTTCGTCGGAGCGTGATATGCTGAGTATTGTACGTATGGGACTGTCCCCCTTCGGCAGAATTCTGGCTGTCACATGCACGATGCCTGTAGTAAAACTTTTTGGAGACAATCAGGCTGCCTGGATGAAGACGATGGCATTGTGGGCGGCGATTGCTCTTGTTTTACTCATTGTGTGTTTTCTCAAATGTGAGGAAACTGTCGAGATTGAGGCAAAGAAAAATCAGGAGAAAATTCCAGCCAAACGTGCATTTAAAGCACTTGTAACGAACCAGTATTTCTGGGCGGTAGTGATACTGTGGACGATGCAGAATGGAATTTACTGTATTACCGGAACAATTATGCCATATTATTGTAAATACATATTTGGAAATGATACATGGATGTACAGTGCACTTTACCTGACGGAGACATTACTGATTGTAATCTGTACATTCTGCTGTCCGGTTCTTTTGAAACGGTTTGGAAAACGGAATATGTCTCTTGTCGGTGCCTGCGTGGCGATGGCAGGACAGATCTTATTCTGTTTGAATCCCCAGAGCTTTGTCTGGATGCTCGGAAGCTGTATCATCAGGGCGATTGGCCTGGCACCGCTGAATTCGATAGTGTTTGGGTTCCTTGGTGATGTGGTGGAGTATGGGCAGTGGAAGACACATCTGCGCCAGGAGAGTCTGATATTTGCCGGAAGTTCAGTGGGGATGAAGGTTGGTGCGGGTCTTACATCAGCAATCATCACAGGGCTGCTTTCCATGGCTGGTTATATCAGCTCCGCAGCCGGCGCAGTGACACAGCCAGACAGTGCAATTCATATGATAATCAGCATTTATAAATTTGGACCTATGATAGTCTGGGTGACTGTGATTATTACACTCGCATTATATAAGCTGGATAAAAAGTATCCGAAGATTATGGAAGAGCTGGAAGAACGTGAAGCGAGAGGTGAGCTGTAACTGTAGTTGATGAAAAATGATAAAGTGTCATTCTGTTGGAATTCAGTCCTGGAATAAAAGAGAATCATTAATATATTGGGACATTGTATATTTATTCTGGTGATATACAATGTCTCATTTCTTTTTGGATAAACAGGACTTTTGTTATGGACGCTGTACCTGAAATATAGTAAACTGGAGATTGCTGAAAATGAATAGAATGGAAAGGAAGCAGGGTGATCATACATGAAAATAGACCGTCTTATCGGTATTACAATGTATCTGCTGAATCGCGATGTTGTTTCGGCAAAGGAACTCGCCGAAAGATTTGAAGTATCGGTTCGGACGATTGTCCGTGATATAGAAACTCTATCCATTGCAGGTATTCCGATAGCATCATCGACCGGCGCTGCGGGAGGATATGAGATACTTGACACATTCAAGCTGAATAAGCAGGTTACTACAGTGGAAGATTATCTTTTTATCATCACTGCACTCAAAGGAATGTGTTCTGCTTATGACAATAAAAAAATAAATACTACTCTGGAAAAATTGTTGACAACGGGGCATTATAAAGAGGAAGAACAGAGAGTATTTATTGACTTCGGAGTTGTAAAAGAGGGAAGAACGATTCCCCGGTTTCTGATTGAAATCGAAGAAGCAATCCATAATAAAAACATCGTCGAGTTTGAATATACTGACAGCGCAGGTGAGAAAAGCCACAGGGTGGTTGAACCGCTGGCCTTGAATTACCGCTGGTATGCCTGGTACCTTCTGGCGTATTGTACCGATAAAAACGATTACCGTTTTTTCAAGCTCAACCGTTTGACAGATTTGCATGTTACCGATAAAACAATCAAATACGAACACGGAAATGTTCCGGAACTGCTGGAAAAACAATGGGGCAATGATACCCGCCGGTATATTCCTGTAAAATTATTGTGCAAAGCAGAAGTACGGACTCCTATCATGGAATACATCAAAGGAAAAATCGTCGAAGAACGCGAGAACGGCGACTTTATTATAGCGACGAACATGATAGAAAATGATCGGTTGGGGTTCTCCATGCTTCTGAGCTTCGGGGATTCTGTTCAGGTGCTGGAACCAAAGGAGGTTATCGATATACTCAAAGAAAAAACTTTGCAAATTCAAAATCTTTACAGAGACTAGTGACATACTGTTGTCATTAATAATCAGTTATAATAGCGGTAAATAAATCAAACTATCAGGAGGAACCGCTATGTTAAAAGAAGCATTAGTAGTCATAGATATTCAAAATGACATAACAAAGAATTACAAGGAAATAATCGATAATATCAACCAATCCATTGACTGGGCAGTCAAAAAAGGCATTCATGTTGTCTATATCAGACGTGAAAACTTATCAAGTGGCACGAGAACTTTTAAACCTGATACACGTGGAGCTGAATTGGCTCCGGATCTGAAAATAGTGTCACAAAATATTTTTACAAAATATAAAGGAAATGCACTAAGCAGTGAGGCGTTTGCAGATTTTATCCATGAAAATGAGATAGACAATTTTTATATTGCGGGGGCAGATGCTGTTGCCTGTGTCAAATCAACCTGTTACAATTTGCGCAAAGCAGGTTATAAAGTTCATGTTTTATCGGATTGCATTATAAGCTATGATAAAAGAAAAATTGATGAAATGCTGTGCTATTATGAAAATAAAGGATGCAGAATAATTAATTTAAATGACCTTTAAGGAATTTAGTTTGTCTGAGGCTGAGGTACCGTTATATGGGACTTCAGTCTTTTTACTATATAGAAAAGTGAATCCTATGTAACAAAAAACGCTTTGCCAGGATCACACTGCGGCGGAATGGAATTCTTTTTCATAGTCAACAGAAGGCATCCTGTGTTACAATAAGTGAAGAATTATCTTTCCAAAGGAGGGACTTACGATGCGGACAATGACACAGGATGAATTGAAGATAACCTTGAAAAACAGGGGAAAAAATGAAATGCTTTCGCTGCAGGAGACAGCGCTTTCTGACATGAATTTGACTGGCTGGGATTTATCAGGAATTGATTTTACTTTAAGCTCCTTTGACAGAGTGAATTTCAATAAAGCGAATCTTAGGGGAAGCGATGTATCGCATGTACTTTTTAAAGACTGTACACTTCACGGGGCCGACTTAAGAGGTGCAAAGTTAGAATGCGCGATACTTCGCTATGCTGATCTGACAGAATCTAATATTGAAGGAGCCAATCTTCACTGTGCAGTGCTTGAGTATGCAAAGCTTGACGGAATCATTTCCAATGACGAGACAAAGTGGTTCCGCCTTTACTGCCCGGAAAAAGGTGCATTCCTTGGCTATAAAAAGTGTTTTAACGGCAGACTGGTGCAGCTTCTGATACCGGCAGATGCCAAGCGGACTTCTTCCACAATGAATTCCTGCCGCTGCAATAAAGCGAAGGTTCTGACAATCAAATCATTTGACTATAAAGAAAATTATAAAGAAGCCTGGTCACTGGTCGATGAGAATTTCGTATACCGCGTCGGTGAATGGGTATCTGTGAAGGATTTTAATGAAGACCGGTGGATGGACTCTACGACGGGGATTCATTTCTGGCTGACAAGGGAAGAGGCAATGAATTATTAGAATCGGAGTAAATGTATGTTATATGACAGAGACATCCGTGAACCGCTGTTTGAATTTCTGGAGGAGCGGTATGGGAAGATCCGGATACTGGAAGAGAAGAAGATGGGAAAATCAAGGGCGGATATTGTGATGGTGACGCCGGACGCCGTGACGGGCATTGAGATTAAAAGTGACGCAGATACATATACCCGGCTGAAGCGCCAGGTCAGAGATTACAACCAGTATTATGACAGTAATTATATCGTGGCAGGTGCAAAACATGCCATGCATATTGAGGAACATGTTCCGGAATGGTGGGGCATTATTATTGCGGAAATGGAAGAATCCCTGGTGGATTTCTATGTTCTCAGAGAGGCCGGGAGAAATCCAAAACTGAATCTTAAAAAGAAGCTTGGGATACTGTGGAGGCCGGAACTTGCGCATATTCAGGAATTAAACAAGATGCCAAGATATAAAGAGAAGAGCAAGGCGTTCGTGACGGAGAAGATTCTTTTAAAAGTTTCACCGGAAGTATTGAAAGCCCAGATCAGTGAGGAATTGTTTGAACGCGACTATACGACAATTGAGGAACATATCCGGGAATATAAAAAGAACATGAGGCGGTAAACAGATGGAACTTATAAGATTTGATAATGTGACAAAAAAGTATGACGGGAAACTGGTCTTAAACCAGATAGACAAGGTATTCTATGAAGGGCAGTCCATTGCTTTTATGGGACATAATGGATGTGGGAAGAGTACTTTGCTGCGGATTCTTGCGAAACTGACCGCGCCGACTTCAGGGAAGGTCACCTATGGAAGGCCGCTTTTGTTTCATTACGTGCCGGAGAGGTTTCTTCCGGTGGCTCTGACTGCGAGAAAATACCTCATGCAGATGGGAGCGATGGATGGGATGGGAAAAGATGAGGTTTCAAAGAGAATCCATACGCTGGGAAATGATTTTTTCCTTGCAGAACTGCTGGATATTCCCATGAAATCACTTTCGAAAGGAACTTTGCAGAAGATCGGGGTCATACAGGCACTGCTTAAGAAGCCGGATGTTTTACTGCTGGATGAACCGCTGTCCGGCCAGGACATTGCGTCGCAGAAAGTTTTTATAGGCAAAGTAAATGAGCTGAGAGAGCAGGGCACAGCTGTTTTCATGTCCTGCCACGAAAGAAAGCTGGTAGAGGCTATCTCTGAGGAAGTATATACAATTGAAAATGGAAGTCTAAAGGATTACGTGCCGGAACATGAAAAGGTTTACACAATCATTGTGGAAGGACAAAGCCATCTGAAGATGACAGACCAGATGACGAAATATGGACGTTATTACCGCCTGAAAGCGGATGAGACAACGTGCGATCAGACGATTGCAAGACTATTGCAGGAAGGCTTTAAACTTAGGGGAATGTATGATGAAGAAAACAATTGAGTTAGTGAAATATCAGATGACACTTTTTTTCCGGGGAAGTAAATTTATCATGCCGCTTGTAATCATGGCGGTTTTTCTTTATATGATGTATTCGATCAAACCAACCGGAATCGTGGACAGCTTTTCCATCTCCGGGTATCTTGTGTTTTTTATTATGGTCTGGATCAGTCTTCTTGTCTCATCCTCGGAGGACGTTGTGATGGAACAGATTCAGCTTCTGCGTGTACAAAAATCTGTATACTATTATTTCAGCAAGGTAATATTTCTGATGGCAGTGGGGCTGATCGTGGAACTGATCTGCCTGATTTTTCCCATCGTGCAAAATATACTGAATCACAACGAGTTATTTTTAAGGCAGCTGACAGTTTACGATCTGCTGAATGCCTTTCTGCTGTTAGGGGGCTGTTCCTTTGCGGGAGGTTCCATCGGAAGTCTTTTCCATCCAAGAGTGTTGAGAGACCGGAAACTGGCAATTGTCCTGACGGTGCTTGTTACCGTGCTAGCGTCAATCAGAACGGTGCTTACCCAAGAAGTGCCAATTTTGAAAGCCGTGCTTTTTATAGTTCCGCCTCTGGACAGGATTTCGGTAGTATACGGGCAGACAGATGTTTTTCAGCTGCATCAGACGATGGTAATTTTCCTGTGGCTGGTTTTTTACGGTATTGTTTTCAGTATGGTTAAAAGCGTCATTTGTTATAGAAGAAAATTTTGATGAAGGAATGGCAAGATGAATTTGAATCAATTATACAGGCCGATCACAGCGACACCGTTTACCGAGGATGAGACGTACATGGAACTTGAGCCGTGCGATGCGCTGAAACCATACATCCGGTGTTTCTGGGGGACAAAGAAGCCTTATACCAGGAGTGTGGCAGAGGAGGCGAAGAAGAGTCTGATTGTGCCGGATACATGCATGGATATCATATTCGATGTAAATTATACAGAGAACACTGTGTGTGACAAATTCTGCGGTATCAATGACCAGTCATTTACGGTTTCGGAAGATCACGGGAAAGGGCAGTGTATCTCAACATTTGCCATTCGCTTTTATGCATGGACGGCAGTGTTGTTCTCCGAAGAAGCAATGAGCGGCGTGAAAAATGCATTCTTTGATGCCGGGTACCATTTCTCAAGGCTGAAAGACCAGCTGGAACCGCTTTTGTTTGACCTGACGGACATCCACAGCAGAGCAATGGCAGCCGAGAGATTCCTGCTTAGATTGCTGCATCCTGAGAGAGAAAACAGACTCGTGATGGAAGGGATCTATGAGATTTTAAGGCAGAAAGGCAGCCTGAAGGCGGGAGAACTCGGGAAAACACTGCACGTCAGCACCAGACAGCTGGAAAGGCTGTTTAAGGAAAATATAGGCATATCTCCGAAAAAAATGTCTTCCCTGATCCGGTTTCAGTATCTGTGGAGTGATGTGGTATATCAGAGAGACTTTCAGATACAAGATGAAATATATAAGTTTGGGTATACGGACCAGTCCCATCTGCTGAAAGATTTCAAGAGGTTCCATACAATGACCTTAAAAGAGGCAAAACAGCATGCATTAAAAGAGGTCGCTTTTTTACAAGAGCCGGTTGAAAAGAAGATGTAAAATAATCTGAGACTGTTCACATGTTTTGCAGAATCTTTCTGAGGAATAGAAGAAGATGAACGGAAGAATAGGTAAGGAGCGTTGAGGTATGGAAGCACAGATATATAAAGAAGTAAGGGAATGGATGTACCGTAATGCGAGACCGGTTGACCTGTGTCTCTGGCAGTATTATTTTGAACAGGGGAAGAAGGAGGACGTTGTATCGGCACTCTTACATTACCAGAATGCGGACGGAGGATTCGGACATGCATTGGAAGCGGATAACTGGAATCCGGAATCTACTCCTATTACAACGCAGCATGCGCTGAAAATATTAGAAGAAATCGGGTTTTTTGACATGGAACATCCGGTTTATCAGGGAATCTTTAGTTATCTGGAATCAGGGAAAGATCTGAGAGAATATGGGTGGTGTTTTACTGTTCCAGGAAATGACAGAGGTCCTCATGCACCGTGGTGGAATTACAGCGAGGAGTTTAACAGACAGCAGTATTTTGGTGTCACAGCAGAATTCTGCGCATTTATATTAAAATGGGGAGACAGGGAATCTGCGCTTTATCGGACGGCCCTGGATCTTACCGATGCACTGCTTGAGAAATTGATGTCCGGTGCAGATTTTGGCGATTCCGGGATTGCGGGATATATAACTTTGGTTGAAAGCCTTAAAGAAGCCAAACTAAATCAATATGACTGCGAAGCATTAAAAAAGGTGCTTGCCGGAAAAATCAGGGACTCAATTGAATATGATACGACGAAGTGGGAAACTTATGTCACGAGACCATCGAGCTATATTCAAAGTCCGGAGAGTGTGTTTTTTGAAGAAAACGCAGAGATTGTAAAGACGGAGTTAAACTATCTGAAAGATACAAGGCCCGAAGGCAGTGTCTGGGGAATTACATGGACCTGGTTTGATCAAATGGAGAAATACTCCAGGGAATTTGCCATCAGTGAGAACTGGTGGAAAGGATATCATGCGATTGAGAAAATGAAATTCCTGAGGAATTTTGAGGCAATATAGGAGGATGAGGGATGAAATTTAAGAATGCGCTTCTGGTAGTCAATGATATGGGGCGTACAGTTGATTTTTATAAAACGGTGCTGGGACTTCATGTTATCATGGACTTTGGAAGCAATATTACGATGACCGGAGGAATCTGTTTTCAGACGAGAGAAAGTTTTGCTGAATTTATCAATGCTCCAGAGGAAGAAATATCTTTTGGAGGAAAGAACGCAGAGATTTATTTTGAAGAAGATAATTTTGATGGATTCATTGAGAAATTAAAGGGCATGGAAGAGATTTCATATGTTCATCCGGTGGCAGAGGCACCATGGGGCCAAAGGGCAGTACGGTTCTACGATCCGGACCGGCATATAGTGGAAGTCGGTGAGAATATAAAGGCGGTGTGCCGTCGGTTCCTTGAAAGTGAAATGACCGTTGAGGAGACAGCGAAAAGAATGGATGTACCTGTAAAGTTTGTCAATGCCTGTAAAAGATAAAGGCATATTCATTTGCAAAAGAAGGCGGCTCACTGCTGAATATTCAGCTGGTGAGCCGCCTTCTTTCGTCTGGATCAGCGGTTTGCATGTGATTTGATTGCTTCGAAACTCTCAGCGCTTATGACATGCTCTATCCGGCATGCATCTTCTGCCGCAATTTCAGGAGACACCCCTAAAGTTGTCAGCCACTCAGAGAGAAGCGTGTGCCGTTCATATATTTCTTCCGCGATTTTCTGACCGTCGTTCAATAAGGTGATGTAACCATCCTTATCCACATCGATATATCCATTTTCGCGCAGGTTTTTCATTGCCACACTGACACTTGGCTTGGAATAAGACAGCTCATTGGCAATATCAATAGAACGTACCTGCCCGCATCGATTTTTCAGTACTAGAATTGTTTCAAGATAATTTTCTGCTGATTCACGTATTTTCGTAGTCATCACCTGCTTTCTGTATAGAGTTTGAACTCGCATAGTAGTATTTTAGCATGAAGGATAAATAGCTGTAAAGAGTGTTCCTGCTGAAGTTTGCGTCAGGAGGGAGAATGGAATATCCTGTAGACCGCCCGTCCTGCGTGTTTTGCCTCATACAGGGCAATGTCTGCATTCTGGTAAAGTTCTTTGAAATCCATTCCGTCGTGTGGATAGAAAACAACACCCAGGCTGCAGGTGACTTTCGCCTTTCCGGGATATTCCCGCTTAAGCAGGTCACAGAGTGCCTCGATTCTGGCAGTCATCTCTGATTCTGATGAGATATCGGATAAGAATACCATGAATTCGTCCCCGCCCATCCGGCCGCAGAGATCACTTTTTCTCAGAAAATTTTTCAGAATCTGTGCAGTATCTTTGATGACCTGGTCGCCGAACAGGTGTCCATAGCTGTCATTATGATTTTTAAACTGGTCGATATCCAGCATAATAAGGGCGTGCTGCCGTATTCCGGCACTTTGTTCCAGTATTTTCATAACTCTTGAGACAAAAGTTCCGCGGTTGAGCGTTCCGGTCATTTTATCTTGTTCCAACTGCTGGTGCAGGCGCAGATCTTCCTTCTTTTCACGGTCAATATCCAGGGTCATCATGAATAACCTTACATCGCTGTTATATGGATCTGCAATAAGCTGGGTCATGACACGCACCCAGAAAAGGCTTCCATCCGGCTTTTTTCTGAGATAATCCAGGGTCGCACCTCTCTGGCCGTCATAATACTGGGTCAGCAGCTTGGCTCTGTTGAAAAAATTGGAAAACCGTTCCTGGTCCCCTTCATAGACAAAATGCTTCGCGATATACCGCACCGTCTGTGTATATTTTTTCAGCGGCTTCAGATATTCGGGAGGTTCATCCCCTGCGTTTTCTTCCACGGTGTTCTGGGTAAGATTATACTCATAGTATCCGATGCTTTTCCCCTCCTGTGTTTTAAAATACTGGCTCCATTTCTGGTATGTAAGCTCTTTTTCACGCTGTTCCGTGATATCTTCGCAGGAAATAATTGCCCGCTTTGGATTTCCCTCTCCGTCAAAAATTGTGGAAAATTTGGCATCGTGCCAGCAGGAGGAACCATCCGTTCTTCGTTTCTTTACGACGGCGTAGCCGGCTGGCTCTCCGCGTATGATAGATTCATAGAATTTGATATAATCATTTTTGCTTGCTTCATCAATGGCACCAGAAGCTGCCACACTGTACGGAACATTTTCGGCGACAGAGGGCAGACCAAACTCATCGGCAGTATCTTTTGGCTGGTGCAGCCGTCTCTTCTCCACCTCAAAAACGTACATGATTTTGTCAGTTAGTTCGAATGCGATCCGGTTTTCCTGCATGCTCATGCGGAGTTCTTCTTCCATCTGTTTGCGTTCTGCAATATCCACAAGGGAACAGAGCATAGTATCCGGGCTGTCCGGATGATAAGAACACTGTGCTAAAAGCCATAGAGATTTTCCAGAACTGTGCACTCCGCGGTATTCCAACTGGAAGTCCTGATCTCCCTGTCTGATGTGATCCAGGACTGTCTGATGGATCGATGGGTATTCTGATTCCGGCAGGATGAACCGGGCATTTATGAATCCTTTTTCATATGCAGTTTCAGGATCATAGCCGTAAATATTATAGTATAACCGGTTTGCATACAATATCGTAAAATTATCATCCAGTGCAACCTGGCAGATACCACAGGGTACCAAATCAAGAATATTCCTGTGATGTGCCAATTCTGACAACTCCATTTTTCATCCTTCTTTCTTTGCTGAGATAGTTTTAGTATACTCCCAAATGTCAAGATAGTCACTGCATCGTGTTAAGCTGGTGAATCGGAAGAAGTTGACAAGATTCACAATGTGACTATATAATTCCATCAGTAAGACAATACGCAATAGAAGAACTATAGAATATTTGCACCAAGTATGGTAAAATTCAGGGAAAGCATGAAATGGAAGTATTGTGCAGGAGAGACAGCGGGGGATAAATTGCGGGATGGAGGAACGATGGAAACCAGAGAAATACTTATGAAATTAAAAAACGGAGAAGTTTCGGTGGAAGAAGCGGAAAAGTATTTCCGCAGGCAGCCATTTGAAGATCTTGGTTATGCAAAACTGGATACACACAGGGAGATCAGGTCAGGATTCCCGGAAGTTGTATTTTGCAGCGGGAAGCCTGACCGGCATCTGGTGGAGATCTTTCAGAAGCTGTATGAAGAACATGGAGAAGTACTGGGGACGAGAGCTTCAAAGGAGCAGTATGAACTGCTGAGGGAAAGGTTCCCGATGCTTCAGTATGATGAGATTTCCCGTATTGTAAAGATTGAAAAGAAGTGCGGCACAGAGAAGGAGGGACGTATCGCAGTCTGTACTGCGGGGACAGCGGATATCCCGGTGGCAGAGGAGGCGGCACAGGTGGCCGAATACTTCGGGTCATATGTGGAGCGCATCTATGACGTCGGGGTGAGCGGGATACACAGGCTCCTTGCAAGACTTGATACGATTCAGAGCGCAAACTGTGTGGTTGCCGTTGCGGGAATGGAAGGTGCCCTGGCGAGTGTAATCGGAGGGCTTGTGGATAAGCCGGTGATTGCGGTTCCGACTTCGGTAGGGTACGGGGCCAATCTGCATGGACTGTCAGCGCTTCTGACGATGATTAATTCCTGTGCGAACGGGATTGCAGTGGTGAATATAGATAATGGATTTGGTGCCGGATATATGGCGACACAGATCAACAGACTGGGGGTAAGAAGATGAGTACATTATATTTAGAATGCCAGAGCGGAATCAGCGGAGATATGACAGCGGCCGCTCTGATTGATCTTGGGGCAGACCAGGAGGTACTTCACAGGGCGTTAAACAGCCTGAATGTAGATGGATTTGAGATCAGGATCAGCCGGGTGAAGAAATCTGGAATTGACGCATGTGATTTTCATGTCATTCTGGATGCAGAGCATGAAAACCATGACCATGATATGGAATATCTGTATGGGGAACATCATCCTCACAGCCATGAGACAGAGGTACATACGCACCACCATGGGGAACATGGACATCATGAGCATACGGCAGAAACGGAGACAGGGCACCATCATGATCATGGACACGGTCATGCGCATGCCCACCGCGGTCTTTTGGAGATTCTTCATATCATTTCACATGCGGATATGACGGAGTCAGCGAAACGGACGGCAGAGAAGATTTTTACAGTTCTTGGAAACGCAGAAGCAAAGGCGCATGGGATGCCTGTTTCGGAAGTTCATTTTCATGAGGTCGGCGCAGTGGATTCCATCGCAGATATTGTGGCTGCTGCGGTGTGTCTGGATAATCTTGGCATTACAGAAGTCATTGTGCCAAAGCTTTATGAAGGGCAGGGAACGATCCGGTGCCAGCACGGCCTGATGCCTGTTCCGGTGCCGGCGGTTGCCAATATTGTGCAGGAGCATCAGATTATGCTTCAGCAGACGCAGACAGAAGGGGAACTGGTGACTCCGACCGGTGCGGCGATTGTGGCGGCAGTGAGGACAAGAAGCCAGCTTCCGAAACAGTACATGGTAAGAAAAATAGGGATTGGCGCCGGAAAGAGAGAATATGACAGGCCGGGAATTCTCCGCGCCATGTTAATAGAAGAACCCGTAAAAACGGAAGAAGAGAGTATCTGGAAACTGGAATCCACTATTGATGACTGCAGCGGAGAAGTACTTGGGTATGTGATGGACAGGCTGTTTCATGCAGGCGCAAGAGATGTCCATTATACGCCGGTGTTTATGAAGAAGAACCGTCCTGCATACCAGCTGAATGTCATCTGCAGCGAAGATGTAATACCGAAACTGGAGCAGATTATTTTTATGGAGACGACGACCATTGGAATCCGCAGATTTCAGGTTGAAAGGACTGTCCTGCAAAGAAAGACAGAGGAATTCAATACTTCGCTTGGAAAAGCGGAGGTAAAGATCTGCAGCCTGGAGAACGGAGTGCGTATTTACCCGGAATATGAGAGCGTGGCAGAGATCAGCAGGGAACAGAATCTTCCGTATCTGGAAGTGTGGAATCAGATTCTGAAAGAAGTAACAGAAAGGGTCAGTGAATGAGTATCTACGAGGAGCACCATGAAAAATTAAAAGAGATCCTCAGGGCATATGCAAAAAATGATGTCATGGTTGCATTTTCCGGTGGTGTGGACAGCAGCCTGATTCTGAAGCTTACATGCGAAGCAGCCAGGGAAACCGGGAAGAAGGTTTATGCGGTCATGCTTCACACGATGCTGCATCCGTCAGGAGAAGTGATAGAGGCAAGAAAAACAGCAGAGGAAATGGGTGCCATTTTTCTTGTCCTTCAGGTAGATGAACTCGAAAATGCAGGGATTGAGGAGAATCCGGTGAACCGCTGTTATCTCTGTAAGAAATACCTGTTTCAAAAGTTACAGGAAAAGGCACAAGAGCTTCAGGTAACGGAAGTGCTGGAAGGAACCAATGAAGATGACATGTATGTATACCGGCCGGGAATTGCAGCAGTCCGTGAGCTTGGAATCAGGAGTCCTCTTCTGGAAGCGGGGCTTACAAAGCGTGAGGTGCGGGCACTGGCAGGAAAGTATCAGATGGAAGTTTCCACGAAGCCTTCCACACCTTGCCTTGCGACAAGGTTCCCTTATGGGACAGCTCTGACGTATGAGGCAATGCGGAGGGTCGAGCATGGGGAGGAGTTTCTGAAAACCCTGGGATTTTACAATGTAAGACTGCGGGTTCACGGAGATATCGCAAGGATAGAGACCGATAAGGAAGCATTTGGCAGGCTTTTGGAACAGAGAGAGGAAATCATTGCTGTACTTAAGAAGCTTGGATATCAGTATATTACGATAGATCTGGAAGGATTCCGCTCTGGCAGCATGGACGATCAGATCTCAGAAAAAGAAGGAAGGAGAACTTAAATTATGCATATGGCAGACGCTCTGGTATCGCCTGCTGTTTCAGGTGTGATGTATGCCTGCTCAGCGGCAGCGATGGGATATTCTGTAAAAAAAGTAAGACTTGAGAGTGCACCGGAGAAGATTCCGGTCATGGGAGTGATGGGGGCATTTGTATTTGCCACCCAGATGATTAATTTTACAATACCAGGGACAGGCTCTTCCGGCCACCTCTGCGGAGGGATGCTTCTTTCGGCAGTACTCGGGCCGTGGGCCGGATTTCTTACGATGGTGGGCGTTTTGCTGATACAATGCCTTCTGTTTGCGGACGGAGGTCTTCTCGCATTGGGGGCAAACATCTGGAACATGGCTTTTTATGGCTGTTTTATTGGCGCACTTGTAGTATGGAAACTTATGATGAAGAATGGGATGTCGAAGAAAAAAATCATAGGGGCATCGGTAATCGGCTGCATACTGACACTGCAGATGGGAGCATTTTCAGTGACATTGGAAACACTTGCTTCTGGAATCACAGAACTGCCGTTTTCAGTATTTGTGGCGGCGATGCAGCCGATTCATCTTGCAATCGGACTTGTGGAGGGGCTGATTACTGCGGCTGTCCTCTGTTTTGTTTATGAGGCGCGTCCAGAACTTCTGTGGACGCAGGGAAGTACTGTGACAACGGCAGAAAAAGCAAAGATGTCTTATAAGAACACAATTGCAGTTCTTGCAGCTTCTGCAGCCGTGATCGGAGGTCTTTTATCGCTTGCAGCTTCTGCGAATCCGGATGGATTAGAGTGGTCGATGGAGAAAGTGGCCGGAAGTACAGAACTTGCAGCGGGCGGCCAGGTTCACAGCGTCGCAGAAGGAATACAGAAGATGACGGCAGTTCTGCCGGATTATGCGTTCAAAGGACATGAGTCTGTACTTGGGACATCCGTTTCAGGAATTGTCGGCGGCTTAGCTGTGGCCGGGCTTTGTATTCTGGTCTGCAGTCTGTTTAAATTCTTTAAGAAAAGGAAGTCATAATCAATGAGTAAGATTGGTGAAGCAATTCACACCATTCATTATATGGATGCGATGGCAGCACAGGAGAAATGGATCAACCAGCTTCACCCTTTGTCAAAACTTCTCGTCACTGTCTGGTTTATCGTTTCAGTGCTTTCATTTCACAAGTATGATTTTTTGGGGCTTGCAGGAATGGGAATCTATCTGCTTATGATTTTTATGCTGGGGGAGATTCCGGCGGGGAGATGCTTAAGACAGATGAAAATGATTCTTCTGATTGTATGTGCGGTAGGAATTGCCAATCCATTCCTGGACAGGACAACTGTAGTGTATCTTGGAGAAGTGGCTGTGTCCGGCGGAGTGGTTTCCATGGGAACACTGATGCTGAAAGGAGTCTTTGCAGTACTTGCTTCGTACAGCCTGATTGTGACGACTTCTGTGGAAGAGATCTGCTATGCGCTTCGTCTTCTTCATGTTCCGAAGACATTTGTGACGGTACTGCTTTTGATTTACCGCTATATTATTGTACTTTTAAAGGAGACACAAAGGATCATGCTTGCTTATGAGATGCGGGCTCCGGGACAGAAAGGAATTCATATGAAGGCATGGGGATCACTTGCAGGACAGCTTCTGCTTCGGAGTATTGACCGGGCGCAGCTTGTGTACGAGAGCATGATTTTGAGAGGATTTGACGGAGGGTTCAGAGGAAATGCGGCATACCCCAAAAAGCGCAGCATTCTTTATGCGGTATGCTGGATTTTTGTTCTTCTGATCTTCCGGATGGTCCCGGTATTTGTTCTGGCAGGAAATATAGTTGATTCATTGATACGATAAGTAAATGGAAAGGGTATAGAGACGAATGCAAAGTATAGAGGCAAAACATCTGACATTTTCATATGGAGGGCACCGTGAGGTGCTGTCGGATCTGAGTTTCTACATTTCCGGGGAGGAAACTGTCGGGCTGATCGGAGCCAACGGTGTTGGTAAATCTACGATGCTAAAGCTGATGGTGGGGCTTCTATCGGGATACGGCGGAGTACTGCAGGTCAATCAGATGGATGTGGAGAAGAAAAATCTGGCTGTCATCCGTGAAAAAACAGGTTATGTCTTTCAGGATTCGGACAGCCAGCTTTTCATGTCTACGGTCTATGAGGATGTCGCATTTGCGCCCCGCAATTACCGGTATCCTGATAAGGAAGTAAATGAGAGGGTTTTACGTGCGTTGGAGATGGTTCATATAGAAAGGCTTCGGGATGCTCAGATTTACCGTCTGTCCGGCGGTGAGAAGAAGCTGGCATCTATCGCGACAATTTTATCTACAGACCCGGAGATCATTCTTCTCGATGAACCGTCGGTGGCACTGGATCCGCGAAACCGGAGAAATCTGATTCAGGTACTTTTAAAACTTCCGGGATTGAAGGTGATTGCCTCCCATGATCTGGATCTGATTATGGATACGTGTCAGAGGACGATACTGTTATCGGACGGGAAAATAGTGCGGGATGGGTGCACGGAAGAAATTCTTTCTGACCAGGGACTTTTGGAGGCGAACGGGCTTGAACTTCCGTTGTCACTTTCCAGAAGGTAATCAGAGGTGGAAAGAGTATGAAAAGATGACCAGGATGACAGGGGCAGGATTATAGAAGGTATTTATTTAGGTTTCAGCCGTTCAGAATTGAACGGCTGTTTTTCGTTACATACCAAAGTGGGCTCTATTGACTTTGACACCGTGTCGCCATTTATAATTTAACTTGGAAGTCCGGGGGTACTTGAATACAAAAGGAGGTGTAATATGGAAACAATGACGATAAGCCAGGTGTCGAAAACTCTGGGAGTATCTACAAGGATGCTGCGTTATTATGAAAAGGCAGGGCTGATAAAAAGTTGTCGTCGGGAAGGATATGCCTACCGTGTGTACGACGAAAAGGCAGTTTCACAAATCAAACAGATTTTACTTCTGCGCAGGCTGCGGGTATCTTTGCGCCAGATTAAAAAGATATTAGAGAATTCGGAGGCAGTAACAGCACTTGAAATCTTCCAGCAGAACATCAGTGAGTTAGATGAAGAAATTACCGATCTGTCTACAATTAAAAGTATTTTGGAACGTTTCGTTGAAACGCTAAGTGAAACAGCAGAATTACCATATGACAGCATTATTACACAAGACGATACAATACTGGCTTCCATAGAATCTTTAAGCCTTATCAGTATAAATTTCAAACAGGATCAGAGGACAGAAAGAATGAAAAAAAGCCAATAAAGATGTCAAAATACTTTGGATTCTTTTTATGGAGGTCTGCATATTGATACGGATAGATATAAGAATAGATAAAACATTCGAGGATATGCAAAAGCATTCTGCCGAGGTGCATAGCCAAATGGAATACCGGGATTATTGTAAAACAATATTTCAGTTGAAACAGGAGCTGAAGAGTCAGGAAAAAATCAGGAAGAAATAAAGGGAGTCTCTGTCTTGCAAGACAGGAGCTCCCTTAAATTATGCCCTGCGGCAGGTTTGGGTTGACAATCTAACGAGTGTTAGATATACTGAGCCTAACACTTGTTAGAAAAGAGGGGTTATATGTCAGGTGACGGTACGAAAGAAAGAATTTTGGAGATTTCATTAAATCTCTTTTCAAAGCATGGATTCCATGCAGTTTCCATTCGTGATATCTGCAGAGAGGTAAAGATAAAGGAAAGTTCTCTCTATTATCATTTTGCAAATAAAAGGGCGGTTCTTAACGAACTTCATCTGCGGTTTGAGGACAAAGCAGAAAGCATGATGAACCAGCTTGATGCTGCGGTTGCCATGCCAGGTGAAGGGAAAGAATTCTCAGGGGAGGCAGTTTCACATATTTTTTTCGAAAAGTATCTTATGGATGATTTTTGCAACAGATTTCTGCGTCTGTTATCGATGGAACAAAATCATGATGATGAGATAAGGAAAGTTTATGACCGGTGGTTTTTTGAGGAACCGCTCAGATTTCAAAGTAAAATATTTGCTGCTTTATTGCAAGTGGATCAGGAGCATTCTGAGGAGAGCGATGCCTGGGCAGTAAAGTATTATGCCCCGGTTTTTCTTTATACTCAGCGGTATCTCCTGACGGGTGAGCTGACAGAAGATAGAAAAGAAGATTTCCGTAAGGAAGTATACAGCCATATCAACCGATTTTTTATGGAAATGGGAGGGAAATAAATGTCTAATATTATCATTACCGGAGCGAATCAGGGCATTGGCTATTACATGGCGGAGAAATTTTTGACAGAGGGGCATTTGGTAGGAGTGCTCGACTTAGAGACGGACCATCTGCAGTTACTTAAAGAAAAGTACAAAGATCAGCTTTTGTTTTATACTTGTGATGTGCGGGACAGTTTCAGTGTAAAGTCCTGCGTAAGCGAGATTGCAAAGCGGTTCCAAACGATCGATATCGCAATCCATAATGCCTGTGATTGTACGTTTGCGTCTATGGAAAGTACAAGTGAGGAGACATACAAAGAAGTATTTGATACCAATTATTTCGGAGCACTCCGGCTGGCAAAAGCGGTAATCCCATATATGCAGAAGGAGCAGAAAGGTAGAATTCTGTTCGTAAGTTCTGGGGTGGGAGTCATGGGATTTTATAATATCAGTCCATATGCATCCAGCAAAGGAGCCATAGAGTCGCTGGCGAAATGTCTGGACATTGAATATCATGACAAGGGCATTTCGTTTCATATTATTCATCCGCCGATCACCAGGACAAAGTCCTCAGAACCATTTCCAATTCCTTCTGAATTCAAGGCAGATCCCAAATCTGTTGGGTATGGGCTTGCGAAGAATATCTTTTCAGATAGATTTGTAATATGCCATAGCTTTATGCAGAAAGTCCAGACCAGGATGTGTTATCTTTTTTCAATTAAGATGGGCAGAATCATGAGCAGTAAAGTAATATCAGGATTTGAAGGGAAGAGATGAAAGAATAACAGTTTATACGGAAAACAGGCTTTTTACAGCATGTCCATTGATGTCATAGATGAAAAAGTGATATGATGAAACATAAATATGGGATCAAAGGAAGGGAAAAAAGAATGAAAAAGTTTATACGAGGAATACTGGCGTCTGTGCTGTTTTCGCTTGCGGTGTCCGGTGTGGTTTTTGCCGCTGAGCCTTCGATGACTCAGCCGACAGCTGCCGAGACGATGATCGCGCAAGGCAGAAATTTCTATATTTCGGGAACATTTGGTGACGGTGAGATCCTGGCAGAGGACAATGGAGTCACCGTGAGTCTGTTCCCGGAAGGAATGGAAGGAGCGGCACGTACAGTGACTGGCCCAAAGAAGAATCCTCCGCTGAAAGTAAACACGGAAGCGGGAATTCCTGATACATGGGGGAACCCGGAAGATCTGGCTAAAAGTAAGATGCCGGATCTGATCTGGGATGGCGAGAATGAGGAATCTTTTTATCATGCAGACAGTAAGCTGTACTATGATGATGCCGGGTTTACAGCGCTGGTTTCGGGAGGAAGCCAGGAAGGAATTGTAAGCGATGGCCTTTTATTTACGGATGATGAAGGAAATCTGTATTCCATCCTTCCAGAAGGACGCTATGAGGTCTGGCTGGAATACAGTTATACGACCGCAGAAAGTGATGAGATGCAGACTTACAGAGGAACCATTGGGACTATCACGATCGGAAGCACGCCGGATAAGATAATGAGCCGCTTTTCTCCTGCAGATCATATGGAGAGAGTGACAGCATTTGCCGGAGCGAATGGATACCGGATTTACAATGACGCGTTTGCGGGATACTGGCCGCTTGGCAGCTGTGAGATCAAGACTGAGATGCGCGCAGCGGATATCCAGGAATATGTGGATGGAAGAGTACATTTTGTCATTTATAATGTGAAAAATACGAGCGCTACATACAGTGTAGAACTGGCCACAATACAGAAGACAGAGTCAATCGATGATCCGGACCGGCTTGTAAATTATTATTACCAGTATGGGGAGCCGGCTTTAAAAGATGGAACGGAAAGTGAGATTACCGCATTTGAAACAGGGGACAAGCTTCAGTTTACAAGGGCAGAAATCACGGAGGAAGAGACAGGTGACGGAGTCTATGACCAGGATGATGCCAGGGTTCCTGTCTATGATCTTAATCTTGCCGATGGAGTGGATGTGAAAGCCGGAGAGAGTGTGTCGCTCTATGGCGTGACAGCTCCGATTCAGATTGCCGCCGAAGATATGAAAGACAATGGAGATAATTCTTATACATTGGGGAATAAGATACAGACGCTGAAATACGAGATCTCTGACGGAGAGAAGGTACTGGAAAGTCTGGACAAGGAAGTCATGCTGAACAGAAAATCAGGAGGATGGGAGAATCCATCGGAGCTTGAATTCAAGCATGAGATTGAGGTGACCGACGAGATGGCAGGCAAGACACTGGAAGTCAAAGTGTCAGGATTTGATGCGCACGGCAGTCAGACAGCAGGAAGCGATGAGAAGTTTCAGATTCGTGTGGCAGCAGGAGAAGAGGAGAAGGAACCCGTGCCAACACCGCCAAAAAAGGAGGATCCTGCAGTAAGTCCGGCTGCATGTGAGATACCGATGTCCTCTGCGATCGATTCTGCATTGACAGCAGAGAAGCTTTTAGATGCAAATGTAAGTGAAGTGACGGTTCTTCTGAAACTTCCGGCAGCGGATGAGCATGCATTTACAGCTGCCAGAGAAATATTTGAAGCCGCCCAAAAAAGCGGTAAGACCGTGAAATTTAAGATCTTTGATGAACAGGGTGCTTTTGCATATCAGTGGTCATTCGATGGAACGAAGATAGAGAAGGAACAGATGACAGATGTAAATCTTCTGATTCTTGGAAGTGCCAAAGATCAGGAGGCCATTGAGAAATTGACAGGCCAGGATCAGGTACAGTATCTGACATTTCTGCAGGAAGGGATACTCCCGGGCGCGGCAGAGATAGTATTTTATACAGGGGATTGTTTTTCTGCCGGATCAGAGATCTTTTTATACAAGTATATGGAAGAAGAGAATCAGCTGAAGCTGATCAGTAATCAAG
>URQQ01000062.1 GCA_900549995.1 uncultured Lachnospiraceae bacterium
GGAGGGCTTTTTATTACATAGGCAAGTTCGAAGAACTTGCCTATGTAATAAAAAAATGCCTACCCTGTCTCGCACACAGGATAGGCGTCTGCCTAAACAGCTAAAACCACTTTGTTGATCCTATTTCAATTAGCCATTGATCATAAATGAAACTAATTTATCAATATCTTCTTTCTCGTATGCAATAATCTCAAGCTCCGGAATCTCTCCGTTAGAAAAGATATTTGCCATAGAAACATACTGTGCAAGTTTTGACTTCAGATTCAGTCTGTCGCCTTCGCCCGTCACCAGCTCTACTCTTCCTTCGCAGCTGTCTACTACCTCGAAAAATTTGTCTATATTCGTAATGTTCTGTACTTTCATTGTTGTATCTCCTTTCAAAAATCAATCATTTCAATTCGTCTTCTGACAATATTATAACCTATTTTTTCCTGATTGCAATGCTTTTTTCCCGGATTTCTATCTCCCCTGCTTTTAACAGTCTTCCGACAGCCCGTTTAAATGCATTCTTGCTAAGTCCCAGTTCTTCCCGGATCACTTCTGAATCAGACTTATCTGTAAATGGAAGTTCTCCTCCGTTTGCCTGCATTTTTTCCATCAGGAACCTTGCATCCTTGTCCATCTGCTCCGGAATCTTGTCCCGGACACTTAAGTCCAGTTTCCCATCTCCTTTTACCGCAGTAACTCTTGCTTCAATGACATCTCCCACCATCAGGCGTCCAACTGCCTCTTTTCTTGGTATCAGAGCCGAATACTTGTAATCTACGGCAACGAAAATTCCAAATTCATCGCTCGTGTCATAGATTATCCCCTTCACTTTGTCATCCTTCTGGTAAGGGGAATCTGTGGAAAGCATCTCATAGACCTTCATTGTCGCACAGAGACGCTCACTTTTATCGATATAAAGAGTTACAAGGCACTGATCTCCCTTTTTTACTTTCGCCGTCTGTTCTTTGAACGGCAGGAAAAGGTCTTTCTCCAGTCCCCAGTCCAGAAACGCACCGAATTTTCCTACTTCTGCAACCGATAGCACGGCAAGTTCACCAAGTGTAAGCTTTGGCTCATTTGTTGTGGCGATCAATCTGTCATCTGAATCCTTATATAAGAATACTTCCACAGGGTCACCGATCTCAATTCCCTCCGGAACCTGTTTTCTCGGAAGAAGCACCTTCTCCTCATCACTTCCAAGATACACTCCGAAATCTACCAGTTTTACGACTGTTAATACTTGTTTTTTACCTAACTTCATTTTCATTTTCTCCTTTTGCGGTGAACTCCACAACTGCATACGGCCGGCCGTTTTTGGCACACAGCTGCACAACAGTTCTTTCCTTTTCTTCTGTAATCCTTGGATAGATCTGATCTCCGAATACGGCAGCTCTTTTATAATCCACTCTGACCTGACGTACCGTAATCTCTTTTTGCAGCACTTCCTGTGCCATCTGCACATATACCGCGTTATTCACATGGTCATTCGTATCAATGTGGTATCTTCTGACCGGAAATGACGGAACATCCTCATAATCCTTTGGAATATTGATCTTTCTCGGAGCATATTCCATCTCCAGAGGAGCCTCTGCGTTATACACTTCCATCTCCCATGTCTCCGGTCTGACCGGACGTCCTGTCTCCATATCCATGTACACCCAGATGGAATTGGCCCACACAGCCATCTGCCCATCCTGTCCTGTCATTGTGAAATTTCTCGTGCCATAAAGTCCTTCAAACCCCGTCGCCCATGTTCCGACTTCGATCTTCTCCGCAAATGCCGGATACCGGTCCACCACGATCTGCCAGGAGGAAAGCATCCACGCCCTGTGATGCGATGCAAGATTCTCAAGCCCGACTCCAAGTTCTTCCGACTGGAAAATACTGCAGTCCTGAAAATAATTGATGACCGCCGGAAGTGTCATTCTTTTCTCTCTGTCTACCTCGCTGAAACGCACGGTATTTTTCGTTATATACATATTTCATGCCTCCATTTGCTGCTACACATCTTCTTTTTCCTCAGCCACAAAACTTTTATCCAGTGTAATGACACATTGATAGCGAGGGTCTATCCCCGAAAGCCGGTTCATCAGCTCCAGACAGATCTGGTTCTGCTTTTCTTTATCATAACCGTATGGGACAACCATGTCAAATATCAGATTGATCTGTTCTTTCCCGTCAACCATCCTGAAATCATGAAAACCTACATCCGGATCCAGCTCTTTTAATACTTTTTCAACGTTGCTTTTCGCAAGCAGCACCTGCTCATTCTTGGTCTCGATCGGATCCATATGTATCACAAGGAAAATCCCAAGATATTTCATTGCCTCCCGCTCAATCTTGTCTATAATTTCATGGGACACTTCAATATCCACGTCATTGGGAACCTCCGCATGGATCGATGCCATACTTCTGCCCGGGCCATAATTGTGTACGATCAGATCATGTGTCCCCTCTATTCCATCATAGTGCTCCACAAAATCTGTGATCTGTACATACACTTCCGGAGATACCGCCTCCCCGATCAATGGTTCCAGCGTGTCTTTCGCAATTCCGATCCCTGCCCACATAACAACCAGGGACACACCAAGCCCGATGATCCCGTCAATGTTTTGTCCTGTAATTCCAAAGATAAGAAGGGAAACAATCGTGGCACTCGTTGTGATCACATCCCCCATCGCATCGGTGGCAGCCGCCATCATTACTTTGGAGTCAATCCGTTTCCCAAGATTTTTATTAAACATTCCAAGCCACAGCTTTACCCCGATGGATACCAGCAGAATCGCGATGGAAACAAGCGAGAATTTCAGCGCCTCTGGCTGCCGTATCTTTCCAACTGCCTCTTTAAAGAATGTAAATCCCACCTGAAGTACAAGAAATGCTACGATCAATGCCGCAATATATTCAATCCTTCCATGTCCAAACGGATGGTCTTCATCTGCCGGCTTGCTCGCCATCTTTACCCCTACCAGACTGATCACTGAAGATCCCGCATCTGACAGGTTATTGAATGCATCTGCTGTTACAGATACACTGTGCAGAACAACTCCCACTGCCGCCTTTATCATAAACAAAAATACATTACAAAAGATGCCTACGATACTGGCCAGTGTTCCATAGGCCGTACGCACAGACACCTTTTCTACGTCCGCATATTCTTTTACAAAATGCCGTATTAAAAATTCTGTCATTCATTTCCTCCAAAAAACCACTTTATCTTTACTTTCGATGTTGCCGTAATCATATGATATTCATCATCCGTTAACACTTCCTGAAGTTCCTCTTTCCCCTCTTCAGGCACAACTGCATTGGTGGCGTCTACAAAACACAGATTCGGGTACAGGACACACCACCAGTTATGTCCCTGGGCCTGTCCGATTTCAATCCGGAGCGCTTCGTATTCCCCCGCCGGAAATGTAACATCTCCGTAGGTCTTGTCCGGAAATTCGCAGTTTGTCACCTCCGCATGAACCGGGTAATCATACCCTTTCTGAACGATCAGCTCCTCTGCCAGTTCCTCAATTTCTTCCAAATGTGAAGAAGCCCATTCTTTCGTCTCCTCTACACTGTGGGAATAAGGAAGCTCACTTTTCATGAAACTCAGTACTTCCTCTTTTACCTGCATCTTCAAATCCTGGTCTTCCTTACTGTCGCTGTTGGCCAGTATATGAAAACGCAGTACCTCTCTTGCCAGTTCCTTCTGTGTCTTTTCCATACGCGCATCCACTTCCACGCTTCTGTCATGCACGGTTATGGCTGTTACTGTACCTGCGATCACAAGCGCAAGAAAAAGTGCTGCCTTCTTCTCCTTTTTTCCACCTGTAAGCTTATCTGTAAACTGTCTGATTCTATTTTCAGCGGCGTGTATTCCGTGTCTGATTCTTAACTGATCCATCTATGTATTCCTTCTTTCCTGTTCTGATAAAAGGAGTATACACAGATTCCCGGCACGTTATACATACTGCTTTTTATTTCCTATTTTTTTGCATTGATCGTATTATTGACAGCTTCCATCTGATTGTCTACATGCTCGCACACCATCTGGCATGCCGCATCCTTTTCCCCATCTCTGATCGCCTGAATAATCTCCTCATGCTCTTTGATCAGCTTTGGATAGACTTCTTTCCGTTTCAGATATTCCACCCGATAGCGGTACATCTGTTCGCGCAGATTATTCAGAAGCTGGATCAGTCTTTCATTATCTGTTGCCAGATAGATCACATCATGAAACCTCACATCTGCCTCTGCGATTTTGGTCACGTCACTGCTCTTAGTTGCCGTCTCAAATTCTCCGGCGGCCACTTTCAGCTCCTCAATCTGTTCTTTCGTAATACGTTCACAGGTAAGGCGCACCGCAAGTTCCTCCAGCGCCCTTCTCACTTCCAGAACATCCCTGAGATTCTTTTCTGTGATTTCTGCCACCTCGGCACCCTTCCTTGGAATCATCAGGACAAGACCTTCCAGTTCCAGTTTCCGAATCGCCTCACGGATCGGCGTACGGCTCACACCAAGTTTATTGGCAAGCTGTATCTCCATCAGACGCTCCCCTGGTTTTAATTCCCCTCTCAGAATCGCCTGCCTCAGTGTATTAAAGACCACATCCCGAAGCGGCAGATATTCATCCATGTTTACCTTAAAGTTAGATTCCATACTATCTCCTCCTCGTATTGTGTATATTTGTTATATAGACCTGTTTCGCCAGACCCCTCTTCCGGATCAGCGCCAGTGCCTTCTTCGCACGGCTTCTTTCTTTAAAGAGACCGAACACTGTAGGGCCGCTGCCGCTCATCATCGCATTGAGCGCTCCCTCCTCTTTCATTGCCTTCTTGATATCATCGATCACAGGATACTCTGACACAGTCACCTGCTCCAGCACATTTCCCATCGATCCTGCAACCTGCATAAGATTCCCCTGCTTTAGACCAAGAAGCAGTCCGTCGATATCCGGATGTTCTACAATCTCTTTTGAATCCAGCTTCTCATATACCATCCTGGTAGAGACGCTGACCGAAGGCTTGGCCACAAGGACATAGCACTTCGGCATCGGAGCAAGCTGCGTCAGTTTCTCACCAATTCCTTCCGCCAGCACAGTGCCTCTCATAATACAGTACGGTACGTCCGCCCCCAGTTTCACTCCCCGGTCCATCAATTCCTGTTCCGTAAGCCCAAGGCCAAACATTTTATTCATCCCGAACAGTACTGCAGCCGCATTAGAACTTCCTCCTGCCATCCCTGCTGCCACGGGAATATGCTTCGTCAGCCTTATGCTGATTCCGTCCGTAATCCCAAATTCCTGAATCAGAAGATCTGCCGCCTGATATGCAATATTATTCTCATTAACAGGAAGGAAAAACAGATTCGTATCAACTTTGATTCCAGGTTCTTTTCGTTTTTTCAATATCACATCGTCGTACAGATAGATCGTCTGCATTACCATCCGCACATCGTGATATCCATTCTCTCGTCTTCCAAGTACATCCAGCCCAAGATTAATCTTCGCAAGGGCCTTTAGCTCTAATTTATCCATATGGACTCTTCCCCTTTGTATCCGGCCGCGCTTCGGCCGCTTTCCTGTTTTAGTGCCATTGATCCGCCTGAAAGTAAGCTGCACTTCGGCCAAATTTTATCTGTTTCCAAGGTAAAATACCCCGCAGCGGACAAAAGCGTATTTGAAAATTCATTGTTCCAATCTGCAAACACGCGCTGCGGGGAAACACCTTTGTATCTACTTTGTATCTTGTATACATCTTGGCTATAGTATACTCATATTTTCCTTAAAAATCAATATCTTATCCCCTTCTTTTATATTCTCCCCCTCAAGGTCATTGACTTCCATAATGCCTTCTACTGTCGTGCAGTAGCGCTTCGCAAGTCCCCACAGGTCATCTCCTGCCTTCACGAGATATCCTGTGATTCCCGGACGTTTTTCTACTTCTTCCAGAGAATAAGGTTCTGTCATAATCCCGGTGATCACATCTGTTTTCACCGGTCTTCTTAAAAAACTGTTAAATGCAAGCACAGCCTTTACTTCAATCTGGTCATTTCCCATCATCGTGACGGAAAGCTGCTCTACGGCATTGGTGATATCATAACGCATATCCTCACACGTTTCATTGCTCTCCATCAGATAAGAAAATGGCACCATTCCCTGCCATGTGTCAAATGGAACTTCATCGTTTGATTTTACATACAGAAAGTTTACATGGAGTACACCCTCGATTTCGATTCCATCGTCTGTCACTTCCATGCGGTCGATCTGAAGTTTTCCGCTGCTGTGGCAGATCTGTAGAATGTCATCTTTCAGTTCCGGCAAAGACAGCTGTTCTGCCACCTTGCATTTGGAATGGTTCTGCATCATCAACTCCTCATAGGAAGATTCTCTCGTCTCGAGCGTGCATTGTGTCTCAAGGGAATACACATCTTTCAGAATTTCGATTTCCTCTTCTTCATATACCGCAATCCGCAGATCCAGTGTCCCCTCGATTCCAAGCACACGCATCTCCCCGTCTTCATCCATCCTCGGTTCCACGGCAACATCCTCAAGCTTTGCGTATACGTGATGATACATGCTCTGGTCTGTACCGTAACTCTCGACTCTTCCTTCGTAAGGTACGGCCTGTTCCACCCAGTCAATCTTTCCTTCCATCGATTCATAGAAACAAAATACAAGAAGCTCCCCCGTAATCAGAAGTTCATCCGGGCCAAGTTTTGTATCCAGCTTACGGTCAGCCACATCCGTCCAGAGTAAATTGCCGATCGTCTCCTTCGTCCCCGGGATCGTGATCTCCTCCTTGATCCGATACGTATCTTTTTTCGCAGAATGAATCTGGAGCAGCGTCACCGGTTCCTGCCGTTTATAAAGTGTCTGATCACTGTCTATATCTGTTGTCAGTTCTTCCTCCGCCATCTTCTCGGAATGAACGGAAAGCTCCACCATCGTCTTGATACTGAGCTTTCTTGAATGGATCAAAGATGCCGTAAATTCGACTCTCGACTCTCTGACAATATAGTTCCCATCTGCGCCGCTTTCAATGTATACCATTTCCTCAAACGGCTGCTTTCCCTCCAAAGACGCAAGCTTTGGTTCTCCCTCATCGGTCACATATAATATATGGAAGTAAAGTTTTCCTGTCACCTTCAGATAATTATCCGCAGGCTTTACATCTTCAATCTGAACCTTGCCGTCACTTTGTACCACCCTGCCTACATCATATTTTGAATCCGGCACATTATAATCCTCATCGATAAAAAACTGATCAATAATCATCTTTCCGATCTCATTCGTATGAATCATCTGTTTCCTTAACTCCATAACAAATCCTCCTCTATTTATACACTACATTCTTATCAATGAACTCCAGCTTTACCACCACATACGGATAGGTTGTTTTTTCAATCACTTTTTCATCCTTGGCCGGTCCATTCAGGTTCGTATGTATATAAACTGCATTCTCAGCCTCATAACATTCTTTTACTTCAATACTGTAGCCGCTTGTCTCCTTCGCCCCATACCCTTCAGCGATGTAAAGCCATCCCTGATCAGCATAAGTCACCTTAAATGGCTGCTGTTTCTTTTCCTCAATCATCGTCTTCAGTTCCTCGGGAACCTTGTCTTTCTCCATCACAGTGAAATCCAGGTCCTTGATCTTATCCTTATTCTCTTTCCTGACAGAGCAGCCTGAAAGAACGCACAGAATACACAGTCCAATCACACATGGCCATAATTTTCTCATAGATTCCTCGCAGTTTCTTCTCCTTATCATCATATTATGTTCCTTGTCTTTTCATTCCCCCTCAGGTATAATATTTTATATAAATTAGCCATGCACAGGAAATACCAGGCAAGACGAAACAAGCTTGCTTGTGGAGTATTGCATGATATTTCCTGTATACGGCGTTTCGCCGTACCGAAATGCAGCGCAGCGGAATTGAGGTGGCATGGCGTCATCCCCTCAGACAGCAGGCAAACTTAAAAATTCAGTCTGCACTCTGATCCCGAATAAAGGAGGCCACATTTATGAGCCAGAAAAAGAAAGCAAAACCCCAAAGAATGTCCGGAATTTTACTTCACCCTACGTCTCTTCCTTCCAGATATGGAATCGGGGATCTTGGAGAGGAAGCTTATCGATTCATTGATTTTCTTGAGAAAGCCGGCCAGCACCTGTGGCAGGTTCTTCCACTCACACATACCGGGTACGGCGATTCTCCGTACCAGAGCTTTTCCGCATTTGCCGGACAGCCGCTTCTCATCAGCCCCATGAACCTCTTCGAACTTGGTCTGGTCAGCGAAGACACACTGAACCGCTGCCCCGCGCACGATCCGGAGCATATCGATTATGGAACGATGATCCCGTATAAAACAGCCATTCTGAAAGAAGCTTACGCATCTTATAAAAAGAAACTTCCCAGAAAGCTTTCTGAGAAATTCGCCCTCTTCTGTTATGAGAATGCCTTCTGGCTTGATGATTATGCCCTATTTATGTCTCTAAAAGATGAAAATGACGGCAAAAGCTGGCTGAACTGGCAGAAACCATACCGGTCTCCGTCCAAAAAGGAAAAGACAAAACTCATGAGCCAGCTCTCTGATTCTGTCCGGTATTATCAGTTCATTCAGTTTCTGTTCTTCCGCCAGTGGAATAAGCTGAAAAAATATGCCAACAAACACGGGGTTTACATTATCGGTGATATTCCTATTTTTGTCTCCATGGACAGTGCTGATGTATGGGCAAATAAACACCTGTTCCAGCTGGATTCCAAGGGCTATCCCAATGCCGTAGCCGGAGTGCCGCCAGATTATTTCTCAGAAACAGGGCAGCTTTGGGGGAACCCGCTTTATCACTGGGCCGTTCACAAACACGAAGGATATGCCTGGTGGATTTCCCGCATCCGCAATCAGCTGGGTCTCCTGGATTATCTGAGAATTGACCACTTCCGCGGCTTTGAAGCCTATTGGGCTGTTCCGTATGGAAGTGAAACCGCAATCGACGGCGAGTGGAAGAAAGGGCCGGACAAATCCCTGTTCAAAGCCATCCAAAAAGAACTTGGCAAGGATCTTCCGATCATCGCCGAAGACCTCGGCATCATCACACCAGAAGTAGAAGCCCTGCGGGATCGTTTTGGTTTCCCTGGTATGAAGATTCTTCAGTTTGCTTTTGAAAGCACCGGCGAAAGTTCTTATCTTCCGCACCAGTTCACGACGCCAAACTGTGTCTGCTATACCGGAACACACGACAATGACACGACTGCCGGATGGTTTATGACACTGAACTTGGATGCCAGGAAAAAGGTAAAAGCATACCTGCAGACAGATGGAACTGATATCAGCATGGCATTTATCCGCGCATGTCTTGGTTCCATTGCACAGATGGCCATCTTCCCGATGCAGGACGTATTAGGACTTGGCAGTGATGCAAGGATGAATACCCCCGGTGTCCCGGCAGGCAATTGGGACTGGCGCTTAAAGCAGGGCAGTTTTTCTGATACCCTGGCACAGCAGTTAAAAGAACTTACCATATTATATGGAAGATATTAGCTAATACACTTTGGAAAGGATTCTGATACTTATGTTTAGATTTATATGTGTCGTAATATTTTTAATTTCTTTCCTGATTCTCTCAATTCCGGTATTCTTCGTGGAATGGGTGATCGGGAAATTCAACCGCAGCAAAAGGGATTACAGCTCCCTGCGCATTGTACAGTGGGCATTCAAAGTCATCTTAAAAATTACGGGAGTTGACGCTACCGTCATCGGTCTGGAAAATATCCCGGACGAACCGGTTCTTTTTATCGGGAACCACCGCAGTTTTTTTGATATCCTTCTCACTTATTCCCGCTGCCCCCGCCTTACCGGCTATGTAGCGAAGAAAGAAATGGAGAAAATTCCTCTGCTGAGTACATGGATGAAATATCTTTACTGCCTCTTCCTCGACCGTTCCAATCCAAAGGAAGGGCTGAAGACAATCCTGACAGGAATCGAGTATATTAAAAAAGGAATCTCCGTCTGCATCTTCCCGGAAGGTACCCGCAATAAAGGGGAAGAACTGAGCCTCCTTCCATTCCACGAAGGTTCCTTTAAAATGGCTACAAAAACGGGCTGTGCCATCGTACCGATCTCCATGAACAACACGAACGCCATCTTTGAAAAACAGTTCCCAAGAATCAGGAAAGTTCATGTTGTCATCGAATATGGCACTCCGATCTATCCGAAAGATCTCTCAGCCGAAGAGAAGAAACATATCGGAACCTACTGCCAGACCCTTATTCAGGAAACCATCACGAAAAATGCCGCTATCGTGTAACAGCGCCGAATCACTGACAGGAGGCTGTCATAAAATGAAAAGTCCATTTTATGACAGCCTCCTGTTTTATCACGGTATAGCCTATCTCATTATTCTCCAAGGTATTTCTTAAGCGTTCTTCTGACCGCTCCCGGCCCGCTGATCTCCTCGGCAAACATCTCTTCAATCAACTCCCCGATTCCCGCTTCATACAGATCGATTCCGAAAATATTGGCATTTGACAATATCTTATGCAGTTTTCCATGACTGCTTTTTACATCTCCAAGCTGGATTCCGGATAAGACCTCTTTCAACTCCTCAAGCATTGGGTCTGATGACAGTTCGAATGCTCTCCCCTCATCGTCAACCCCCAGCAGATATCTGCACCATCCTGCAATTGCAAGCGGAATTGCAGTGAGTTTCTTCGCATCCCCGTATCTCTCAACATAGGATTTGACTGTCTCACCATAGCGGATTCCCACCTTCTGAGATGTATCTGTCGCGATACGCTGCGGTGTATCCGGCATAAACGGATTCGGAATCCTTACATGAATGACCTCATCTGCAAATTCTGACGGTGAAAGGATTCCCGGGTCTGTCACCACAGGCATTCCCTCTGTCAGACCGATTCTGTTGACCAGTTCTTTCAGTTGTGGGTCTTTCATCTCATCCGCAATCAGTGTATATCCCAGAACACATCCATAGACTGCAAGTGCTGTGTGAAGCGGATTCAGGCAGGTCGTAACTTTCATCCGCTCTACATTATTCACCGTCTCCCGGTCTGTCATATAGACACCAGCCTTCTCAAACGCCGGACGGCCATTTGGAAACTGATCTTCAATGACCAGATACTGCGGGCCTTCTGCATTTACAAACGGGGCAATATATGTATTCTTAGAAGTGATGACCGGTTCCATCTCTTCGATCCCGGCTGTTTTTAGTTCCTGATACACAGACTGGGCCGGTCTCGGAGTAATCTTATCTATCATTGACCATGGAAATGACACCTTGTCTTCCGATGTAAGATATGTCAGAAATCCTTCTTCCACATACCCCTTCGCCATCCATTCCCCGGCGATGGTCAGAACGGAATCTTTCAGTTTCTCCCCATTATGTGAACAGTTATCCATCGATACTACCGCAACCGGCGCTCCTCCTGCCTGGTAACGGACATTCAAAAGCGCACACAGAACTGCCATTGCAGATACCGGGCAGGATGGGCCATCAGCAATATCCTTCTGAATCAATGGAAAATAGTTACCGTCTGCACCTTTCAGGGCATATCCTTTTTCTGTAATTGTAAATGAAACGATCTGAAGCTCCGGATTTTTAAAGATCTCCGTAAGCCTGCCCCACTCGTCAGCATCATCTGAGACCGCCTTCACAGCTTCCGTAAGAGACCCCAGCACCTTCTTCCCGGTAGAACCGTCTGAATTTAATGTCACTGCAAGCACCAGATTGTCATATGGCTTGTAAATTTTATCCACCACATCAAAATCAAACGTTTCCACACAGGTAATTCCTTTGCTGCATTCTCCCTGCTCAATCAGCGTATCTGCAATTCCTCCGATAAAAATACGGAAGATATTCCCTGCGCCAAAGTGCACCCATGATGGGGATTTTTTTGTATTCTCCGCAACTTCCTCTATATTGTAGGAGGGAAGCCCAATGCGGGCCGCCTCCCATTTTTCAGTTTCCCTGATTCCCTGTAATGTAAGTTTCATCTCTTATACTCTCTTTTCATTTTTATCGATTGCTTCCCACAGACCTTCCAGATACATGGCTCCCAGCGCCCGGTCATATAACCCATATCCCGGCATTGCCACTTCATCCCAGATCATTCTTCCGTGATCCGGGCGGATGATTCCGTCAAATCCTGTATCATACAGCGTCTTCATGACAGCATACATATCCATGGAACCGTCAGCGGACAGATGTGCCGCCTCTTCAAAATCTTTTTCACTGTTATATTTTAAGTTTCTGACATGTGCAAATGGAATCCGGCCTTTTGCCGCTTCAATGATCCCGCAGATATCATTTGTCTGGTTTGATCCAAGGGATCCGGTACAAAGTGTAATTCCGTTATGCGGCTTATCTACAGCCTTTAACAGTTTTACAATGTCTTCCTTACAGGTCACAATTCTTGGAAGGCCAAAGATCGGCCACGCCGGATCATCCGGATGGATTCCCATTCTGATATCATATTTTTCACACACATCCGCAATTGCTTCCAGAAAATACACAAGATTGTCAAACAGTCTGTCCGCATCCACATCCTTATATGCCTCAAAAAGACTTCTCAGTTTCTCAAGACGCTCCGGCTCCCAGCCCGGCATCACAAAACCGTTAGACATCTTTTCCATCGTCTCCTTCATATGCTCCGGATCAATTTTATCAACAACATCCTGGTTATAAGCAAGTACCGTAGATCCATCTGCTCTTTCTCTTGCAAGATCTGTCCTCGTCCAGTCGAACACAGGCATAAAATTGTAGCATATGATATGTATTCCCGCTTTTCCAAGATTTTCAAGAGTGGTGATGTACTTTGCGATATGTTCCTCTCTTTTTTCAGTACCAATCTTGATGTCATCAGAAATGTTTACAGACTCAATTCCTGCAAGTTCAAGTCCTGCATCTTCCACTTCCTTTTTGAGCGCAAGAATCTCTTCTTCAGTCCACACCTCTCCCGGCTGTTTTCCCATCAATGTGCTGACAACTCCTGTCACCCCGGGAATCTGTCTGATCTGTTTCAGTGTTACACTGTCGTATCCGGGTCCGTACCAACGTAATGTCATTTCCATAATTAAATCCTCCATCTATCAATTCATATTATTTTATTTTCCCAAGAAGAAACCTGCCGGAACTGTCACGAGTGCCGGGAACAGGATCATTAAAAGCAGAATAACGACTTCTGCAAGCAGGAACGGCCAAACCGCTTTTACAATCCGTTCCATGTTAATTTTGCCCGCGCTGCAGGCTACATTCAGAACTGTACCAACCGGCGGTGTCAGAAGACCAAGCACTGTATTTAAAATGAATATAACTCCGAAATATACAACATCGATTCCTGCCGCTTTTACTGCCGGAAGCAGTACCGGAGTCAGAATCATGATCGTAGGTGTCACATCCATCGATGTCCCGACCAGAAGCACGATCACGCAGATCACAAGCATTAAAATGACCGGATGCGCGATAAACGGAGATAATATCTTCGTCACAATCGCCGGAATGTTACCAACTGTCATCAGCCATGAAGATACCATCGCTGCAGCCGCAAGGAACATAATGACAGAAGACGATTTTGCCGCCGATACAAGGCAGTCCATCAGCATCGTAATCTTCAGTTCCTTGTAGATGACCATCCCGACAATCAGTGCATAGACCGCTGTGATAACCCCTGCCTCTGTCGGAGTGAATTTTCCGCTTCTGAGACCGACCAGAATAAAGATTGGAAGCAGAAGTGCCCAGAATCCATCCAGAAGCGCTTTCGCCACTTCTCTTTTACTCTGCCGTTTTGCTGTCGGAAGTTTGTCTTTTCTTGCGATAAAGAACCAGATCACACACAACGCGACTGAAAGATACACTGCCGGAGCGATTCCTGCCATGAACAGATTCGTAACCGAGACACCAGCCTGCACTCCGAAAATGATCATCGGTACGGAAGGCGGCATAATCGGAGACAGAATATTGCCTGCTGCAATCAGTCCTGTCGATTTATCCCGGTTGTATCCTGCCCTTACCATCATCGGTATTAAAATGGCGCCAAGCGCAGCTGTGGAAGCAACCGCCGAACCTACCATGCTGGCAAATAAAAGAATCGCCATGATGGAGACATATCCAAGACCGCCCCTTACATGTCCTACCAGGGCATTTGCCGCATTTACGATACGCTTTGTGATACCGCCCCGGTTCATGAATTCCCCTGCAAGGATAAAGAACGGCACTGCCATCATTGAGAATGAATCCGCACCCGAGAACAGGTTCTGTGAAAGTATCTGGGCATTAAACCCATTCATATATAACATCATGCAGACACCGCTGCACAGAAGCGCAAAGCAGATCGGAAGCCCGATCAGCAAGGAGCCAATCAGCGATCCTAAAAATATTGCTAACGTCATGTTTATTTTCCTCCCTCATCGTTCAGTCGTTTTACATACTCTTCATCAGAAAGAGCCTCTGCATTTTCCATCGCGTCTGCCGCCACATCATCGTCATCTGACACGCTCATTGTGACAATATCCGTGATTTCTTCCGGATGTTTTACGGCATATACAATATTGGCCACAGCAAGTATTGCAATAGACACTCCTGTGATAATCCCTGCAAAATACAGAACAGAGTATGGGATTCCAAGGGCCGCTGTCCGTGAAGCAGTATTCTGAAGCACCATTTTATAGGACCCCCGGATCAGAATACACATAATAATTGTGATTGCCGTCTGGGATACAATATACATTGCCATCTGTGCCTTTGGCTTCACTCTGGATATCAGTGTGTCCACGCCCAGATGCCCGTTTGCCCTCATGGCGCTGATCGCCCCGATATAGGTGACATAGACAAACAGATACCGTGCCACTTCCTCAGACCAGGTAAGCCCTGAATTAAAAAATGTACGGAGCACAACATTTAAAAATACAGATAAAACCATGAGTCCGGTAAGAATACCCGTAAAGTAATCAATCCCTTTAAAAATCTTATCCATCAATTTGTTCATAACCTTCTCCTTACTCGATATCTTCAATCATTTTTCTGACCTCAGGCGCCCATTCGTATTCCGAATCCAGATAATCATATACCGGCTGAATCTTTTCGATCATCTTCTCCCGGTCTTCTTCGGACAGTTCTGTGACTGTAAGCCCTTCTTTTGTCATAAATGCTTTGTCTTCTTCCAGCTGTTCAATGTACATATCCCAGGCATAGTCGGATGTCTCCTCTGCTGCCTGTTCAAAGATCTCTTTATCTTCATCATCTATGCTGTCCCAGAATTCATCGCCTGCAAACAGTTCCAGAGACGCTACGATATGGTTCGTATTGTAGATATAATCCTGTACCTCATACCAGCCTTCATTTTTCACTGTCGACAGCGGGTTGTCCTGTCCATCGGCAACTCCCTGTTCCAGTGCCGTGAACACTTCCCCCATATCCATGATAACGACATTGGCTCCGAGGCTTTCTGCCAGTTTTACATGGATCGGGTTATTCGGCATTCTCAGCTTCTGTCCTTTGAAATCATCAAGACCTTCCAGTTTCTTATTGGAAGAAAACACCCTGGCACCGTTCGGGAACCATGACATCAGCTTTACCGGCTGCTGCTCTTCTATGTCATCCGAAATATATTCTCCAAGTTCCCCCTGATAACATCTCCGCGCATGTTCTACATCCCGGAATACAAATGGGAAATCCGGGATCGACATCGTCGGTGTCTCTGACCACATCGGCGTTCCAACGACGCACATCTCGATAATTCCGCTTCTTGTATAATCATAAGTTACTTTTTCACTGCCGAGTACTCCGGAATCGTAAATCTGTATATCATACTTTCCATCTGTCATCTTTTCAATCTGGGGCTTGAATACTTCACGCAGCGCAGTCGCCGCCGGTGTCTGATTCGATACACAGACCGCCAGTTTCACAAGTTTTCCTTTACTCTCCTGCTTCCCGCATCCTGTCAGTGTCCCTGCAACTGCAATAGAAGTAAGAATACACATCCCCTGCTTCACAAGTTTTAAAAGTTTCATTAAGAAACCCTCCTCTTCGTTTTCATCTATACATTCGTTCATACATCCCGCATTTTTGCTTACTTGTATGGTAGTATATTTGTTTTGCTTTTACAATATGTAATTTTTGCTGATTTTAAACCCCGTTTTTTGTGCATAAATACTATTTTTACATTTTTATTCCTATATTTATTGACATTTATTATTTTCCATTTTACCATACTAGTATACAAGTTCATTCATGCATCCATATAAAAAAGGAGACGATTTATTTATGAAAGCAATACAGATTACAAAACCAGAAGAAATAAAACTGATTGATATTGAAAAACCATCGATCGACGAACAGAATAATGTACTCATCCAGATGACTGCTGCCGGAATCTGCGGTTCTGATATCGGCATCTATCATGGAACAAACGCAGCCGCAACATATCCGCGCATCATCGGGCATGAAATCGTAGGCCGTGTCGCAGAAACAGGTGCATCTGTCACTGCTCTGAAACCAGGTGACAGAGTCATCGTAAACCAGGTGACAAGCTGCGGTGAATGTTATCCCTGCCGCAAGGGAAGAGGCAATGTCTGTGACAGCCTTGCCGTCCGAGGCGTACATATTGACGGCGGATACCGTGAATATATCACGGTCCCTGAATCAGACTGCTATCTGCTTCCCGATACACTTTCTGATACAGACGCTGTCATGATCGAACCTACCACAATCGCGATCCAGTCCTGTACAAGAGCGGAACTGGCCAAAGACGATATGCTTCTTCTCTACGGTGCCGGAGCGCTTGGGAGTTCTATTCTTAAAATTGCCCGCCTGCTCTGTGACCACATTATTGTCGCTGACATCCAGGACGACAAACTTGAGGCTGCAAAGACTGCCGGCGCAAAGTATACCATCAATGTTTTAAAAGAAGATCTCGTCGAGAAAGTAAAAGAATATACACACGGACATGGTTCCACAGTTTCCATCGATGCCGCCTGTGTCAAAGATTCCCTTCTTCTGCTGTTAAAGGCAACCGGCAATGCAGGGCGTGTCATCACAATGGGATTTTCTACCGCCGCAACAGAAGTCAATCAGTTCCTGATCACTTCCAAAGAACTGGACGTGAGAGGTTCCCGCCTTCAGAACAAAATGTTCGGGAAAGCAATCTCACTGATCAATGAAGGAAAACTGGATCTGCAGGGAACCGTATCACATACATTTCCTCTGACCAGGGCACAGGAAGCATTTGATTTTATCGACAGCCATGACCCATCCATAAGGAAAGTTGTTCTCACATTCGATTTTTAAACTGAAAAAACTATAGCCTATCTGAATTTTCAGTAGTATACTAGACTTGAATACAGTAAAGCGAGGGTTATATATGAAAATATTAGACAGGCTTCCATCTGAGAATGCACGTACGTATGCAATCCGAGTACTTATGTACAATATCATCAACATTGAGCTCATTCCCGGCAGTGCGGTCAGTGAAAATGAACTTTCTGCTGCACTGGAACTTTCCAGAACTCCTGTCCGTGAAGCTCTCATAGAATTAAGCAGAATGGGACTCGTTGAAATTCTCCCTCAGAGGGGAAGTTACATATCGAAAATCAACTACGACATCATAGAGGAATCCCGTTTTATGCGGCTTGTTCTGGAAAACGCCATACTGAAGCTTGCCTGTGAGAACATCTCCGATGAATGGCTGCAGGCTCTGAAGCAGAATCTGGCTGCTTCTAAAAAATGTGCGGAAGAATCTGATTACAGCAGATTTCTGGAATTAGACAATCAATTTCACAGGCTTTTATTTGAATCTGTGAATAAATCATGGACCTATGAAATTATCCATTCCCAGATGGTTCATTTTGACAGGCTGCGTATGCTTGCAGTCAAATCCATAAAAAATATCAAAACCATTGAAGATCATGAGGACCTTATATATGCGATCGAACGGCGTGATTATGAGCTTGCGGAAATGCTGATGACACGTCATCTGACACGCCATCAGATGGAGAAATCTGAACTGCTGAAGCTTTACCCTGACTATTTCATTAATTGACCTGCAAATACATACGGGGCAGACACCAAAACAGCGTCTGCCCCGTATTTTTTATTTTCTTTTTTTTCTGTTCGCTTTCCACTCTTCCCATTCACGGTCTTCATTCACTTTCTTTGCCGCCTGGGTCATTTTGATCAGCTGGTATTTCTCTTTCAGGGATAAATTCACAGGCATCAGGTCTTTATGGATTTTCCCCTGGATAAAGCTTTCAAATGCTTTCGCGTCCCCCATCGTAAAGTCTCTCATCGGAAGAATATGAAGTTCCTCGTTATTCACGTTCAGATAATAGTACTCTTTGTCCTTGAATGCACCTGTAATCTCTCCGTATTTCAGATGCTGCACCTCTTTTTCCTCTTCATTTTCAACTTCAAATTCGCTGTGTCCGAAGGTAAAACGTATCGATGTCCCATTCTGGTAGTTCGGATCGCTTTTGGAAAGTTTCATAAAAGATATTCTTGTCCTGAACAAGGCAAATAAAATAATGACAGCCGCTATGACAAAACATATATACATCGACCGTTCCCCTTTAAATGCCAGTCCGATCAACCCGAAACAGATGCCCAGCAGGCACAGGCGGAACGTTACATTGCCATGATTTATTCCGTTGGAAAATTTAATAAAGGCCCGGAGAACGTCCTTTGTGTGCTTTGTTTTTGCTTCATAAACTGGTGTCATAAAAAACACCTCCCACTCATTCTTCTTTTCAATTCTTTTCTATTATAACTTGCATGTATGCCGCCTTGCAAGGACTAGTTTATTTACTGACTTTTTTCTTTTACATTTATATCCCCGGGTGGTATAATAGTGCGGAGAAATACACATTACTGCATACCCTGTTGGGTATACTGATCTAAAAGGAGTTCATTGTTATGAATACACACAATCTTACCCTGCTGACTGATTTTTACGAACTTACAATGATGCAGGGATATTTTAAAAACAGCCAGGAAAACGAAACTGTTGTCTTTGATGTTTTCTTCCGGTCCAATCCGAATAATGCGGGCTATTCTATTGCCGCAGGACTTGAACAGGTCATAGAATATATTAAAAACTTAAACTTCACTTATGAGGATGTGGATTACCTCAGAAGCCTCCACATGTTCGACGAAGATTTTCTCCACTACCTGAGTGGGTTCCATTTCAGCGGAGATATCTATGCCATCCCTGAAGGCACCGTGGTCTTCCCCAGAGAGCCTTTACTGAAAGTGATCGCACCAATTATGGAGGCGCAGCTTGTTGAAACTGCCATTCTTAATATTATTAACCATCAGTCACTGATCGCAACCAAGACTTCCAGAATCGTCTTCGCAGCAAACGGGGACGGAATTATGGAATTCGGCCTGCGCAGGGCACAGGGTCCGGATGCCGGGCTCTACGGGGCACGTGCGGCAATGATCGGCGGCTGCGTCGGGACGTCGAATGTCCTCGCCGGCCAGAAATTTAATGTTCCGGTAAAAGGAACTCATGCACACAGCTGGATTATGAGTTTTAAAGATGAATATACAGCATTTAAATCCTACGCTGAACTCTACCCTGACGCATGCTGTCTTCTTGTTGACACTTACGATACGCTGAAATCGGGGATTCCAAACGCGATCCGTGTATTTACAGAAATGCGCGAATCCGGAATCGTGCTTAAAAATTACGGAATCCGTCTGGACAGCGGTGACCTTGCATATCTTTCCAAACAGGCACGTAAAATGCTGGATGAAGCCGGATTCCCTGATGCTTTCATCTCGGCCTCCAATGATCTTGATGAATTCCTGATCCACGACCTGAAGATGCAGGGCGCGACCATCACCTCCTGGGGTGTCGGTACCAAACTGATTACTTCGAATGACTGGCCTTCCTTCGGCGGGGTCTATAAACTTGCCGCCATCCAGAAGCCAAATGGTGAATTCGCTCCAAAGATCAAGCTTTCAGAGAATACTGAAAAGATTACAAACCCAGGTAATAAAAAGATCTACCGGATCTATGACAAAGCGACAGGCAAAGTCCGGGCTGATCTGATCTGTTTCGTGGAAGAAACGTTTGACCCGGCAGAAGATCTCCTTCTGTTCGATCCGGTAGAGACGTGGAAAAAGACAAAACTGCCAGGCGGTTCCTATACTATGAGGGAGCTTCTGATTCCTGTTTTTCTTCACGGTGAATGTGTCTACCAGTCTCCAAGCGTCATGGAGATTGCAGACTACTGCAGAGAAGAAAAGAAAACGCTCTGGGATGAGACCAAGCGTCTCTTTTATCCGCACCAGGTATATGTCGATCTCTCGAATAAACTGTACACAGTGAAAAAAGAACTGCTCGATAAGATGGGTATGGAAAGAGAATAGAAGAATCTAAATAGGAGAATGATATTATGAAAATTATCGTATTAGCGGGAGGCTTAAGCACAGAACGTGATGTATCTCTCACTTCCGGAGCCGGAATCTGCCGGACACTTCTTGAAAAAGGGCATCAGGCATTCCTCCTGGATGTATTCATGGGACTCCCTTATGATCTTGAAAAACTTTCGGAAGTATTTGATCTTCCCGGACACGGACTTGAAATCGCCGATGGAATCAAAACGACCGAACCGGACCTTGAAGCTATCAAGGCTTCCCGCCCGGATCAGTCTGACTGTTTCCTTGGGCCGAATGTAATTGAACTCTGCCGCATGGCTGACATTGTATTCATGGGACTCCACGGAGATGTCGGTGAAAACGGAAAACTTCAGGCGACTTTCGATATTCTTGGCATCAAATATACCGGTCCGGGATATCTTGGAAGTGCGCTTGCCATGGATAAAACATGTACCAAACAAATTTTTAAAATGTGTGGTGTTCCTGCTCCCGGAGGAACATGGCTTCGAAGCAGTGACAAAAACCGTTCACTCGCGGCGCTGTCCATGTCACTTCCGGTCGTAGTAAAACCTTGTTCCGGCGGTTCCAGCATCGGTGTCTATATCGCGGAGACGGAGGAAGAATACAACAAAGCGGTGGAGGAATCCTTCCGCTATGAAGATGAACTGATCATTGAACCATATATCAAAGGCCGTGAGTTCGCTGTCGGTGTCATCGACGGAGAGGCACTCCCTGTCATAGAAATCATTCCAAAATCCGGTTTCTTCGACTATGCGAACAAATACCAGGCTGACTGTACTGCCGAAATCTGCCCCGCAGAAATCGACGATTTTACGGCATCCAGAATGCAGCGTGCTGCTGAGAAAGCGTTCACTGCCCTGAAACTCGACATTTATTCCCGTGCTGATTTCCTTCTGGATGAAGGAGGCAACATCTACTGCCTGGAAATGAACAGTCTTCCAGGGATGACTGCCGCAAGCCTTCTTCCAAAAGAAGCAAAAGCTGCCGGAATTGCATATGGTGACCTGTGCGAACTGATCATACAGAAATCGCTCGAACGCTACCAGTAAGAAACAGTGAGGAAACCGTTATGAAAAACATGACTTTAAAAGAAATCTCCATCGCCTGCAAAGGTATCTACTACGGAGATGATGATCTGTACTATAAAGAAGTTCAGGGGGTTGTCATAGACAGCCGGAAAATCGAAAAAGACTTCCTTTTCATTCCGATCCGGGGAGCCCGTGTGGATGGCCATAATTTTATTCCGCAGGTCATGTCTGCCGGTGCACTGTGCACATTGTCGGAAAAAAGAATCGAAGGCGCACGTTACCCGTATATTCTCGTAGATTCCTGCGAGCAGGCATTAAAGGATCTTGCTGAACATTACCGCAGGTCTCTCAATGTGAAGGTTATCGGTATCACCGGCAGTGTCGGCAAAACAAGTACGAAGGAAATGATTTCCTCGATTCTTTCGCAGCATTACTGTGTATTGAAAACTGAGGGTAATTATAACAATGAAATCGGCCTTCCCCTTACGATCTTCAGAATACGGGAAGAACACGAAATTGCGATCCTTGAGATGGGAATCAGTGAATTTGGCGAAATGCACCGTCTTGCCAAAATGGCACGCCCGGACATCTGCGTGATCACGAATATCGGTTACTGCCACCTGGAGAATTTAAAAAGCCGGGAAGGAATCCTGAAAGCCAAATCAGAAATTTTCGACTTTATAAAGCCGGAAGCGCAGATCATCCTGAATGGTGAAGATGATCTTCTCTGCACCCTCACCGAGGTGAAAGGCAAAACACCTTTATTCTTTGGTGTGAGCTGCGAACGTGATGCATATATCAGCGATGTGAAAAATCTTGGACTGGATGGAATTACCTGTCAGATTCACCTGCCAGGATTCAGTTTCGGGGCACATATTCCGGTTCCGGGAACTCACATGGTATATAATGCCATTGCAGGTGCACTGATCGGATACACGCTGGGACTGAAACCGGAAGAAATCAAAACCGGAATTGAAAGCCTCACTCCGATTTCCGGCAGGAACCACATCATTAAGACGAACAGTCTTACCATCATCGATGACTGTTATAATGCCAATCCGGTCTCCATGAAAGCCTCTCTTGATGTCCTGTCTTCTGCTCTTGGGCGGAAAACAGCCATTTTAGGTGATATGGGCGAGCTTGGCAAAGAGGAGTTATCACTTCATTATGATGTTGGAGTCCATGCCGCACGCTGCCCGATCGATCTGCTTATCTGTATTGGACAGCTGTCACAGGAAACAGCCTCTGGTGCTTTATCACAGAATAAGAAGATTACGGTCCGCCATTTTGATACGAAGGAAGACTTTCTGGCGGAAGCAGCCACTTTGCTTAAATCCGGAGATACGGTTCTTGTGAAAGCATCTCATATGATGAATTTCCCTGAAATCGTTGAACAACTGCAGCAGATCCCTCTGCGTTAGAAAGGATTAAGACTATGGAATACGAAATTCTGGTATTGGACCTTGACGGAACCCTTACCAACTCAGAGAAAAAGATTACTCCCGCAACGCGGGATGCTTTGATTAAAATACAGGAAAACGGCAAAAAAGTTGTTCTTGCTTCAGGTCGTCCTACTTACGGCGTTCTTCCTCTGGCACATGAGCTGAAACTCAACGAATACGGAAGTTACATACTCTCTTTTAACGGTGCCAGAATTACGGACTGTCATTCACATAACCTTCTTTTTAACAAGACAGTACCTGACGGCATTCTTCCCGGGTTGTTTGAGATTGTCAAAGAATTTCCTGTAGATATTATTACTTACACGGATGACAAAATTATCTCCGGCAACACGCTGACCAAATACACCGAACTGGAATCAAGAATTAATCACATGCCGGTGGTACAGTCTGCGGATTTTGTGGGTGATATCAGTTTCCCGGTGAATAAATATCTCCTCACCGGTGAACCTGAACTGATCGCGCAGCTGAAGGAGAAACTGACAGCAAAGTATCATTCCTACCTGAATATCTATTGTTCCGATCCGTTTTTTCTGGAGATTATGCCGCAGAGCATCGACAAAGCCTACTCTCTTCAGAAACTTCTGAACAGTATCGGCCTTACTTCAGACCAGATGATCTGCTGCGGAGACGGGTATAACGATATCACCATGATCGAATTTGCCGGTCTCGGTGTCGCAATGGAAAATGCACAGCCGCTTGTCCTTGAATCAGCGGATTATGTGACCCGTTCCAACAATGACGAGGGTGTTCTGCATGTCATCGAAAAATTCATGATGTAGGAACTTTCATTCCCCATGTCAAGACCACCGGCTTAGCCGGTGGCTTGATTAGACCCTATAAGGGTCTTTTTC
>URQQ01000063.1 GCA_900549995.1 uncultured Lachnospiraceae bacterium
AGCTTTCCTTGGCACATTGTGTGCATCCTGCCCGGAGGGCTTTTTATTACATAGGAAAGTTCTTCGAATTTTCCTATGTAATAAAAAATATGCTCTCTCCGGGGATAAGTTTTCATAACTTCACTTATCTGCCCGGAAGGGAGCATATCATTTTCTACAATTTTTTCCTGTCAATTACAATCCGCTACTTCCAGTACTTTTTCAGGTACTCCTGTGCTTCCTCTTCTGTAATAGAAAACTTCTGGATCATTTTCTCCACTATTTCATTCTGCGGAATCTGATGTTCCGAACATAACTCCAATAAAATCTGTATTCCTTCTTCACGACCCTCTTCTCTGCCCTCCTGTCTGATATAAACTTTTTCTTCCCATTCCTGCATATATCTCACCCCCATTTCTTCACTTGCTTTTACTTCGCACACACGCCTGTGGATCTGATGGATTCTTAGTTCCATGTTATCTTGTGTGTACAGTAACTTCAACTTTTTCTCTAATTTCCATTCCAATTGCGGCACTTCTCGTCTTATCAAATCAGCATTGGTATCTTCTAAATTGATAAGAACTACCAATTCCTCTGCCAAGCGAAATCTCTAATATTAAGTATTTTGCCACTAACCCCTTTTTTATTTCTCCATTGTGCAGCTGTCTTTCCAAACAGTGCCATATTAAGAATGTCTTCTTCCGATGCATATGTATAAGCCAATTCCTTTGGCGACAATATAGGTGTTATCAAAAATTCTTTTACTACATCGGTATGAATACGATAATTGATTTTTGACAACTCTCTTTTGACATCTCATCCAATTGCAAGTCGTTCTGCTTCATCTTTCTTTAGTCTCTGATAGTCTTTAATAATATAAAGTTTAAACTCAGGCGAAATCCAAGAAGCAAACTCAAAAGCAATATCTGTATGAGCATAAGTGCCACCATATCGCCCGGATTTTGAAACAATCCCTATTGCATCCGTCGCTTTTATCCATTGCTGAGGTGTTAATGTAAATGCATTGTCTCCCGCTTCAGCTTTAAACCTATCGAATTCGATAGGTTTAAAATTAGGATTGTGTATTTGCTCCCATACCCCAAAAACGAAATGGTAGAATGGTTACGCATCCAGTTTGCGACTACGATAAAAGCATTATAAGGCTTTTTATATTTTGCAATATCAGTCAGCGAGATATACGCATCCTCGTAAACAACATCTCCCATCACACGAATTTCTCTTTTCGTTCATGCCCCCTGTCAATCTTCGGCAATTAAAAAGGAGTGCCCCGTCGGACACTCCCTGCATACAACATTGATATTCTAAAACAGTAATTATTGTAATAACTGTAAGATAGACTGTGGCTGCTGATTTGCCTGTGCAAGCATTGCCTGAGCAGACTGTACCAGAACGCTGTTCTTAGTGTAGTTCATCATTTCTTTTGCCATATCTACGTCACGGATACGAGATTCTGCAGAAGTAATATTCTCTGTTGTTACACCTAAGTTGTTAATTGTGTGTTCCAGACGGTTCTGGATCGCACCGAGTTTACCACGGCTTGTAGAAACAGTATTGATCGCTGTCTTAATCTTCGCCATAGCGTCAGATGCACCATCTCTTGTACTGATATCTACAGAAGATAAATCCAAAGCGTCTACATGCATGTCAGCGATACTTAATTCTAACTGGTTGTAGATGTCATTTGTATCACCAATTTGGAGTGTTAATCCACCGCCTGCTGCAAGACCTGTACCTGCAACACCATTCTCTCCAAGTTTAAGTGTGGCGGGTGTACCGCCTGAATTTGCTGCAGCAAATTGTGCCCCGGTTAATTTTCCATCATAACTAACTCGCATCTCAGCACCAGCATCTGACAGCATCTTATTAATTTCACTTGAAGTGTATGATTTTGTTGCAACCAGATTAAGTCCTACTGCTGTTCCATCCGCTGCTACAGTTGCTCCTGCAGGATTGCCACCATTATTCGTGATTGTAAGAGTTGCTTCATTAAATCCAGCTTTTGTTGCTGAAAGCACAAGACCTGTACCACTCAAATCAACAGAAGTTGCTTTTACCGCTTTTGCAGATGTTACATTTCCCTGAGTATTAGCAGCCGTAGTAGCAGTAGTTATTGTAATATCTGCTCCTAACGTAACCTTCAGATCCTTTGCTGTATCTGGTGCTGCGACTTTCGCAAGTGCATTATCAATATCTTTCTGCGTGATTTTAGATCCAGCATCTGCATTAAATGTTAATGTCAGATTACCGTCATTATCCCACACTGCAGCTACCGGGTCTCCTGCAACATATGCCTTAGAAGCAAATGTAACTTTTGTTCCCTCTCCTCCGGAAATAGTTACATCAAAAGCGGGTACATTACCGCCAGCAGTAGTTTTGAAAGTAGCTCCGGTTGTACCAACACCCATGCTTCCATCCAGCAATTTAATACCATTAAAGTCAGTACCATCAGCGATACGGTTAATCTCATCTTTCAAAGCAGAGATTTCATCCTGCAGAGCTTTACGGTCAACATCGTCTGTATATGTTCCGTTTGCAGATTTTGTAGCCAGTTCAGTCATACGGTTTAACATAGAGTGAACTTCCTGAAGTCCGCCTTCTGCTGTCTGAATCAGAGAAATAGCGTCCTGAGAGTTGTCAGTTGCTGCTTCCAGACCTTTGATCTGTGCTCTCATTTTTTCGGAAATAGCAAGTCCTGCTGCATCATCACCTGCACGGTTGATTCTGTAACCGGAAGATAATTTTTCCAGAGATTTTGCAATGTTACTGTTGTTAACGCCTAACTGTCTGTTAGAATTCAATGCCATAATGTTATGTTGTATTCTCATACTGTTACCTCCATGTAATGTTTTACGGGAATTCCTTTTCCCTTTTTGTATGTTTCCTACCAAACGGGCCCTGTTTGGCAGTGAGCCGGAAGAAACAATCCCATCTCTTCCACTCTATTATATTTATCGGACGAAACCTGAAAGTCTTTACTGGCATTTTTCACAAATAATCCCTATATAATTTGGATAAATTTACAATAAGATCAGTTTTACCTTCTCATTAGATAAAACTGATCTTATTCGTATGTGCTCTATCTTCTATTCATACAGACTTTCCTTCACATAGAGTTCCTCCATGCTCAGGTTCTGTTCCTTCATATATGTTGCCGCATTGACTCCGACATAGCGGAAATGCCACGGTTCATATATAATTCCTGTGGAACTTTCTTTTCCCTTATCATAGCGGAGGATAAATCCATATTCGGGTGCGTGTTCCCGGAGCCATAACCCTTCCGGTGTCTCTCCGAAAGCCTCGTCAAGAGCCGGGTGTGCCTCTGAGTATATATCTACTGCCAGTCCAAGCCTGTGCTCTCCTGCTTCCGGAACGGATACGGACTGCTTCGCTTTCGCATATGCTGTCCCTTCGTCATCCCCCTGCTCCATATACCCCTGCATTTCCAACGTAAACAGTTCTTCCTGCTTCTCCTTTGTGCGGTAACCGGAACATACCGTAAGCGGCATCCCCTGCTGGGCCGCTGTATTCATCATCTGCATCAGCGGGTCATAGATTCTTTCATCTACGGCTTCCTCCGAATCCGGCAATGCTTTTAAATTCACCTCGTAATGATCCGGAACCGGATGCGTCTCATTTGTGAGAATCAGACTCCATTTCTCCTCTTCGGTAAGCACAAGACCTGAAGCCCCTTCCAGAACCTGACTGCCCTCATTTTCCTTTACATCCTGCACCTTTCCGTCTGTATGTGCTTTACGCTTCACTGCCTCCGCATCCAGACGCTGCTGCCTGGCTGACATATACATAAGAACCATGATAATCAGAAATGTATAGATCAAAACTCTTCTGGTTCTCACAGGATTGAATCCATTATCTCTCTGTTCTCTTCTCATTTGCACGCCTTATCTTACCCTTTTCAGCTGGTCATTTTGCTTTTTCAGCATGTACTTATACAGCAGGTCTTCCTGAACTCTTGATAAAGACAGGAACTCACATCCATAGCCGCGGAAACTGTACTGGAATTCTACATTTCTCCGGATAATACATGGGAATGGTTCCGCCCGGTGAATTGCAGGTATTCTGATACTCAGCATCTCACCCACCGTAAATTCTTCCCGTGTCTTAAAGAGCAGGCCTCCCAGACTGATATCTACCAGTTCAACCTCAAGCTCCTTTGCACTCTCACGGTTGTAATATACTTCTGCGTTTTCCATAATGTTGATCCTGAAGTACTCTCTCTTCTCATCGCCTGAAGCCTCACTCAGATCGATGATCCGCGCAAGCTTTGCCGATGAGATATAGACCCTGCCGATCAGTACCCGAAACCCAAGCCTCGAGTTATAAATCTCAATTTTCACAAGCATATTATAGGGGATTTCCGGCAGCTCATTCCTGGCATTACTGATGTCAATATAAGAATCTCTGATTCTGTGCAGAGTCCCCATTGACAGCAGATCATTATTCTTCGCCTTAATGACACAGGATGCTCCCACATATTCATCCGCTAATTCAATCATGATCTATTCCTCCGGTTTTTCTCTTGTTCTGCGTTCTTTTGCAAGCCTTGACCTCACGGTGCTTTTTAAGTTCGTCTTCCTGGCACCTGACTTCTGAAGATATTCCTTTTCCTCATTCTTGACGGTCTCAGATGTCTCCATGAGTTTACAGTATATTGCCGCAATCACTTCATATAGCTCTGTCGGAATATTGCTTCCGACTTCCATCATGCAGAGCATGGAAGCGGCACTGTCGTCCTTGAAGACAGGAATCCCTTTCCGTTCTGCAATATCGATAATCTTTTCAGCTGCCGTGCCATAGCCGGATGCAATCACAACCGGAGCTGCATCTTCTTCTGCCCGGTATTTTAGGGCAGCTGCTTTGTGCTTTCTATATTTTGACATCTACACCAGTCCTCTTGTATGGTAATGTTTTGAATACATCCATCAGAGAGCGTGTCCGATCCAGCTGATCAATTCTGATCTCTGCCAGGCGGTACCCGTGCTCTCTCATAATCGCCCCGAAGTCCCCTTCCAGAGAAGCGAAGATCTTACGGTATTCCTTCGGACAAAAAAGCGAGAATCGGATATCTGATCCGTTGACCCAGAATTCCGCCTCAAACTGACCCATCCCATGGATGTCAAATGTAATCAGCATATGGATTCCTTTTTCCATCCCCTCTTTTGTCTCCCTGTATTCATTCGGGTCAATCCACAGCTCTGAAAAAGCTGTCATATTATGATACACCAAAGGAATCACAAAATGCAAGAGCGGAGTATAATTGCAAGGCGAAGACAGAAGACTTGTGATAATTTTTTCAATCTTATCCCCGTTCAGGCTCTGAATCTGAGTCTCACGGTCCTGTTTCCCTATGATTTCCGCCAGGATACTCATAATCTTGGAACGCCCCTCATTTCTGGCACCGTTGGCAAAAGACTGCAGATATTCTGAGACCAGGGTCTTCAGATGCTCTTTGTTCTCCCGTCCGTCAAGATGTACAAGAATGTTCAGCATTGCCTCATCCAGATACTGAGGATTATCCTGGAACCTGGACAGGTTATAGATAATGATCGGTATGATCTTGGCAGTCTGAGGACTGTAAAGAATACTTCCTTCCACCTGTTTCAGAAGTTCAAGCACTTCCTCCTTCAACTGCGGGAATCCTCCCGTACCGGCAGCATTTCTCGCTTTAATTGCCGCCTCTGCGAGACTGGCTGAAAGAGTACTGCTTCCGACAAACTGATCGGAAAGATAATCCAGATTATTGGCAACAGAATCCAGTACATCCTGTTTTGACAGCATACCGTTTACTGCCTTCAGAAGTTCCGCAACTTCCGGCTTAAGATCCGGCTTCTGTCCGATCACTTCTCTCAGGAATTCAAACAGCTCCCCTTTGAACAGTGTGGAAGAGTACTCCTGTCTCATCAGTTCTTCCACAATCTGCTCCGGGTGGATCAGAAGCGCCTGGAACAGCTGCTGTATCTCTTCTGTCACCGTATTGTTATTTACCGGGAGGAGACTGATGATCTCCTCCAGCATATAGATATTCTTAAGGTAATTGACCGTCACATCCGGGTCTTTCAGAAGGTTCATCAGAACCGCAGCACCCGTCTCATTCTGGAAGATATTATGCTGCAGAAGTTCTTCCGGTTTTCCATTCTTTACAATATGGCTGATTTCCTGGATGTCAAAAGGTATGGCAGGATCTTCTGTCGCTTTATTCGGCTGTATTACGCTCTTGCTGACCATGGGTGCTGTTACTTTCAGAATGTCTGCCATTGTTCCCCCTCCAATTCCCTTTTTCTTTCATTATCAGTGCATTCCCTTTTTGATCTCACCATCCATATAATAGAATACACATTGGTCTTCCTGTCTTTTGATCTGCATCACTGCATCCCCGATGTGGATCACTGTCCCGGCATGGACTGTATCCGCCACAAGCCTGCTTTTTCCAACCTCCCTTATCTGCTGGTTCATTGCCGATAGGGCAGCCTGAAGCTGTTTCATCCTCATCTGGTTTACCGGTTCCTGTATCTTCAGCTCATTCAGCCGGTTCTGCTGAGACTCGGATATCATCCCGGCCTTTTCCTTCGCCGCAAGATAATCGATATTTTTTCTGCACTCCAGCAGCTGTTTTGTAACTACCTGCACTTCTGCTTTGGCCGTCTCGACAGCCTCCAGAAGCTCCGGCGTCACACCGAGCGTGATATCCGTGGCAATATGGCTCATCGCTCCCACTGTTTTCACTTTCATTGTGTGATATACGGCACAGCTGCCTCCGATGAATGCCCCCCGTCTGCCAAACAGTGTGACATTCTTCTCACAGGAGACTTTGGAATTAATGATATACTCTGCGTCTACATTTCCTTTCGCATAGATCGTACAATCCTCAAGGAACTGCCCGGTAATATTTCCCTTCGCTTTCAGAACTCCGGTCTTCATCCCCCTCATTCCTTTGTGAAGGAGAATATCTCCCCCGGCTTCCAGATGCGCTCCTTCCACCATGCCGACAACCGTGATGTCTCCTTTTGCTCTGACCTCATATCCTTCATATACATCGCCCCGGATATATACACTTCCTGAGAACTGGATGTTGCCGACAGAATTATCCACATTTCCGGCGACTTCAAACACATTTTCCACATGGAAACGCCCGTTTCGAAATGTCAGGTTCCCCTCACATCCCGTCAGAAGCTGTGTCTGATCCTCAGAATATACTATATTCTTTCCCTGCGGAATCGGCGGAATACGCCCGCGCTTTGCCCGGACAGGCTGACCGTATATGTCTATCCCGTCCTCCCCTTCCTTCGGCTGCGTAATTTCACAGACCAGATCCCCCTTTTTTACATTGTGGATCAGGTTCATGTTTTTAAAATCTATCCCGCCGTTTTCCTTCTGTGCAAACTTCAGCTGGTGCTTCCTTGGAAAATAATCTTTAATCTTCCCGTTCTGCCCGTCTACCGGCGGTTTTCCTTCCGCGATCTTATATAGCTGACGATACGGTTTATTCTCTGCAATGTCATCAATTTTATCTGTGAATATGCCATATACAATTCCTTTTTCTGCAAGTGCATTTTCCAGATCTTCCTTCGTGATGTCTCTGCCATTCCCCTCGGGTTCGTGAACGAAGATTGCCGCCGACATCCTGTCATTTTCTACGATTAACTCCACGGAAGCATCCCGGTGAACGATCTGTTCTTCAATAAACTCTTCGAGTATATCGTCTGCAGCGTATGGCTCATCCTCCATATAGCCTTCCATCCGCTTTACTCTTTCGATATCTGAATCATTCCAGTCTTCTACGGTTTCAATCATAGAATCATCTGCAAGCCCATAATCTTCTTCTCTCACGGATTTCCCTCCCTGCTGTCTCCTGTTAAAGCGTTCCCTCAGTTCCTCTGCGGCTATCTCAGATTATTGATCATCTCTTCCAGCTGGTCTGCTGTCGTCACGATTCTTCCATTCATCTGAAATGCGCGCTGGGCCTCGATCACCTTGATCATGCCGTCTCCCATATCTACAGCCGATGCCTCCAGTGCATTCTGCACCAGTCTGTTCTGCGCACTGCTCGCAACAGACGCCCTTGCTCCGGTATTATCCGACTCCCGGTACAGATTGTTTCCGACCGGAGTGAGGCCGGACGGATTGGCAAATGTATAAAGCCCGATACGATTATATATGGAATTTAAGTCTGCCGTATTCGTTCCCGGGATCATCGGTACCTGAATTCTCTGTCCATTTCCATCCAGCACATAAGACCCGTCCCCGGTTGTAAGATATGCCTCCTGTCCCTGCATGCTGAGCATAAATGCACCGTCTCTCGTATACATTGTATTGCCGCTTCCATTATCTACAGCAAAATAAGCCTGTCCTGCAATCGCAAAATCCAATGCCCGTTCTGTCTTCGTCAGCACTCCCTGCTGAAACACACAGTTGACTTCCGAAACTTTCGAGCCATGTCCCTGTACGTGGTTTCCTTCTACTTTGGTATTCATATCTGAGTACAGAAGATCCTGAAAAGAAGCTTCCATATTCTTATATCCTGTCGTATTCATATTCGCCATATTATTGGCTGTCACATCAAGTTTATCCTGAAATGCCTGCATTCCCGCAGCTGCGGAATAAAAAGCAACGTTCATTTTACTCTGCCCCTTCCTCTTCTATAACTTCCCAATCTCGGACGCGGTCTTCTGGTTCATCTGGTCTATGATACTCAGTGCCTTGCCGCAAGACTGAAATGCCCGCTGTACCTCCATCGCGCTTGTCATCTCCTTTTGAAGATTGACATTGGATTCCTCCAGCATCCCCTGCTGTGTCTCAGGGTAAACCTGATTCACCTGCGCCGCTGTATAGGTTCCGTCAGGGTTCTGTGTCAGAGTGCCGTAATCGGCCGGCTCTACGATCCGAAGCCGGTCAATCAGATCGCCGTTCACATCATAGACCCCTCCGATCTCACCGACTGAAAATGTACCGCTGCCTACCTGTATCGGCCCCTGCTCTCCGATCACACGCCCGATTCCCGGAAGGACAAGATACCCTTCTCCGTCCAGATTAAAATTTCCATTCCTCGTCAAATACTGCCCCTGTTCTCCCTGTATGGTAAAATACCCGGCTCCTTTGATTGCCACATCATACGGACGGCTTGTCTCTCTATAGCTGCCGGCTGTAAAGTCAATCGCCTCTTCCGACACAATCGAGATTGGTGTTCCGCCTCCGATCTGTGTCTTTTTGCCATTCTGCAGACGGATCAGTTCGTCTTCAAAGGTTGTAGCAGCCAGATGCTTTGCCTGATATCCCGGCGTACTCTGGTTCGCCATATTGTTGGAAATCAGATTCAGTTTTCGCTGATTCATCATCATTCCGGATGCTACTGTATAAAATCCTGAAAACATCTCATCACCCTTTCATATAATCCTCTAACTGTAGCTTCAGCTTCAGTATTGCTTTTGTATGTATCTGGCAGACCCTGGACTCTCCGATTTCCAGTATCTCAGCGATCTGCGCATATTTCAGTTCCTCATAATAATACAGCGTTATCACAAGACGTTCCTTTTCAGACAGCCCCTCAATCGCCCGGGCAAGCATCTGTTTCATCTCCTGCCGGAAGATATTCGCCTCCGGTTTCACGGAATCATCCTGATTCGCCAGCTCTGACTTTGCCATGAACACCGTCATATCCTGGATTACATTTTCAAAAGACAGAACTACGGAATTGTTGATCGCCCTGAGATTCTCGTCCAGTTTCTCACCTGTCATATCCATGCGCTCGGCAATTTCCTCCATAGACGGCTCCCGCAGTTTTTCATTCGCAATTTCCATATATGTCTTTTCGATCTGCTTTCCAAGGCGCCTCGTGCGGTGCGGCACCCAGTCCTGCTTTCTGATATAGTCAATCAGGGCACCTTTCACCCGCAGAAACGCATAAGTCTCGAATTTCGCCCCTTTTGCCTCATCGTAACGCTCAATACAGTCCATCAGCGCAAGAACTCCCTGGTTCACAAGATCCTCTTCCTGAATCGCGTTCGGAAGAATCCCTCTCATCTGAACTGCCGCTGACCGGGCAATATAGAGATAATTCATCAAAAGCTCATTGCGAAGTTCTGTATCTTTCGTCTCCTGGTACTCTCTCAGTATTCTGATGTCCGCTGCCGTCTCCTGTACCTTCATCTGTTCTGCTGGCACCAGACTTCACCTCACTTTTTTAGGAAATGGCTATGTTCCCCAATGCCTGAATTTGTATATCATTGTCAATCTCACTGAAAGAGATGACCGTGGCATCCGGATAAAACTGATCAATCAGTTTTTTAAAATAAATTCTGACAACCGGTGATGTCAGCACGATCGGCACTGTAACCAGTTCCTTCACTTTATTAATCTCCTCTGTCGCCGCACTGATAATACTTTGTATCGTCATAGGATCCAGTGCCAGATAAGATCCTGTCTCCACCTTCTTTACTGATGTCATAATCAGATTCTCAATCTTTTCGTCAAGACTCAGCACTTTCATCTGTCCTGCCTCAGAGAATCTGTGGGAGATTGTACGGCGCAGTGCCTGACGCACATACTCTGTCAGCATATCCGTATCCTTCGTCTGCATTCCATAATCCCCAAGGGTCTCAAGAATCGTCTCCATATCCTTGATCGGTATGTTTTCCCGCAACAGATTCGCCAGCACCTTCTGAAGATTTCCAATGGAAATAATCTCCGGAACAATGTCATCTACGATCGCTTCATTTGCCTTTCTTACATTCCCAAGTATGTTGTTTAATTCCTGACGGTTCAGCAGCTCGTGCAGATGCGCCTTGATCACTTCCGACAAATGTGTGATGATAACAGACGTCGGATCAATCAATGTGTATCCTGCCATCTCAGCCTGAAGTTTCTTGTCCTCACTGATCCATTTCGCAGGTATATGGAAGGCCGGATCGATCGTATCAATACCGCTGATCTCCTCTGCACCCTCACCTGGCACAAGCGCCAGATAGTGGTTCGTCAGTATATCTCCTCTGGCAACTTCTTCCCCCTTCAGCTTAATACTGTACTGATTTGGGTTCAGCTGGCCGCTGTCCTTTAATCTTACCGATGGAATGACAAATCCCATCTCGACAGCCATCTGTTTCCTGAACATGACAACACGGTCAATAAAGTTCCCGCCGCTTCCCTCATCGACAAGCGGAATCAGGCTGTAACCAAATTCCATTTCAATCTGTTCTACATTCAATAATCCGTATATATTTTCTACATTCTTATAAAATGATGCTTCACTTTGTACTTCCGCTTCCATCAGAGGCGGCGCAGAATCAATCACTGCCTGTTTTGCCTTTCTTCCCAGATAGATGCCAAGACCTATGAGCGTTCCGCCGATCATCAGAATCTGTACTACCGGGAAACCCGGGATCAGACAGAGACAGCAGACTGCGCATCCAGCCATGATCAGCACTTTCGGCTGTGCTATGAACTGCCCGCTTAAATCTTCACTTAAATTATTCTTTGATGCCGACCGGGTTACAATCATACCGGTTGATACAGAGATCAAAAGTGCCGGAATCTGTGATACCAGACCGTCACCGATGGTCGACGTTGTATAGATCTGCATAATCTCCTGAAAACCGCCCTGCTGGCTCATAAAGCCAACAATCAGACCGCCGATAAAGTTGATAATCGTTATGATGATAGAGATGATTGCATCACCTTTGACGAACTTGGTGGCACCATCCATCGAACCAAAGAAATCTGCTTCCCTCTGAATTTTGGAACGGCGCTCTCTTGCCTCCTGCTCGTCAATCAGTCCGGAATTCAAATCCGCATCAATAGCCATCTGCTTTCCGGGCATCGCATCCAGGGTAAATCTTGCGGCAACTTCTGCCACACGCTCAGAACCCTTCGTTATGACGATAAACTGGACGAGAACAATGATCAGAAAGATAATGAATCCGATGACGGCATTTCCGCGGATTACGAATTCACCAAACGTCTTGACCACCTGTCCTGCATACCCGTTATCAAATAAGATTCTTCTGGTAGATGAGATATTTAACCCAAGCCTTAAGAGCGTCGTAATCAGCAGAAGGGATGGAAAAATCGCAAACTCCAGCGGTTCTTTGATGTACATGGTCATACACAGAATCATAAAAGACAGTGCGATATTAAAAATAAACATAAAATCCAGAAGAAACGTAGGCAGCGGAATGATAATCAGAAAGATAATTCCGATGACGCCTGCCGTCAATACATAGTTAAATCGCTGTCTCAACTTTACTCACCATTTCCAAAGATATTATTCTTGTTTATAATCTCAGTAATTCTTACTCCAAAGTTATCATCAATCACTACGACATTGCCCCTTGCAATCAGCTGCCCGTTCACGATAATGTCCACCGGTGCATCTGCCTGTTTTTCAAGTTCAATCACAGTTCCTTTGTCAAATCCAAGAACTTCTTTTAACTTTCTTTTTGCACGGCCGATCTCAACATTCACTTTCAGAGGGACATTCATAATCAGCCCGATATTGCTTCTGTATGGAATATCGATGTCATCCACACTCTGTCTCCTCGGTGCTGTCCCCCCGTTCATGAACAATTCTTTCTGCCGTGATCCGCCTTCCTGATTCTTCAGAGCCCTGGTTTTGACCTGCTGTTCCTCTTCTGCCGCTTTGTCATTTCTGATCTTTTTGGCTTCTGACTCCTGTGTCAGTGTATCCTGTGCGGTCCTTGAGAATATCCACATGAATTCAGAATCGATCATCTGATCGATCTTCATCTGATATGTAAATACGAGCACTTCTGTGTCAGGGCTCTCCCCCATCACCTGGGCAAGATTCCCTTCCTCGTCTGACTCCGTCAGTTCGCATCCTGAGGCCTCCATCGTATGTTCCAGATATTTCGCCCCGGCTTTTACTGCGCTCTGCGACATCTGATTCATAATCTCTTTTGCCGCACTTAATGAGATTTCATCAAACACGAAATCCGGGCTGGCCAGTTCATCGATCCCCATCAGCTTATTCAGAAAAATCTGAACATCCCGCTGTCTGAAAATCATCATCATCGTTCCTGCGGCATTGGATGTAAGACAGTATTTGGCAAAAAGTGCCGGCTCAAGAAGTGAATATTCTACCTCCTGAAGTTTCATGCTCCGTTTTTCCGGCATTGACACGCTGATATCACATTTCATGATAGCGGATAAGGAGTCTTCTGACGCTTTCCTGTATCTGGCTATTACTTCGTCAAAGATTTCTGTTTCTGTTTTCTGTAATTCCTGTTCATTCGGCATATCCGCATACTCCTTTTAAGCGTTTTGTTTCTTTTCTTCTGCTTTTCTTCTGCTTCTTTTCTCTTTTTTCGGCTTTTTGCCGTCCTCAGTTTCCTGCCTGGTCTCTTCTGGTTTTTTCTGGCTCGCCGGAAGAAGTTTATATAATTTTTCTTCGATGAATTTCGGGTTCTCACCTTCCTGAATCGCAGTGACACCTTCCATAATCAATGTCTTGCAAAGAAATTCTTCATCATGTCTTGCTTTCAGTTTCGTAGACATCGGAATAAAAACAATGTTCGCCAACAGGGAACCATACAATGTCGTGATCAGTGCAACCGCCATTCCCTGTGCCAGCTTATCAACATCAGACATATTCCCCAGCATCAGTATCAGTCCGATCAGTGTACCGATCATACCAAATGCCGGCGCTGCCGCCGCCCCTTTCTCATAAATCTCCCGGTCAAGCGCATGTCTTTCATCCAGCTGGGTCAGCTCTGTCTCCATCAGTGTCCGCACTTTTTCCAGATCTACAGAGTCTACCACAAGAAGCAGACTGTTATGAAGAAACGGATCCTCAATCTCATTTAATTTATCTTCCAGTGACAGAAGGCCCTTCATTCTGGCTTCTTTTGCAATCTCAACAATCTGGTTAATGTACTGTGCAGTATCGTATTTTACCGGCTTCAATATGATTTTCAGATGTTTCCCGATCTTCTTAAAATTCTTCACCGGGAAGGAGATCATCAATACTCCTATCGTTCCTCCTACTGTAATTGCCAAACTGGTCGGATCTGCAAATGCTCTCAGATTGCTGACCAGAAACTTCATCGTCTCTGAATCAAATATCATCCCAAACAACACAAATCCTACTGCCAGTATAAAACCTAATATCGACATTATATCCATAATTCTATCCTCTTCGTTTCCCTGTACTTGCCCTTATAAAGAGCGTATCCGGACATTCTTACTTAAAGATGTCCGACACGTTCTAGAGCGTATTTTCAAACACGCTCTAGGGCCGCCCCCATATGCCTTCCATTGTCCGTCTCTTGAACTCTGCCACTTTCTCGATAACTTCTTTCTGTGATTCCCTTACAATGAGCCTCTTTCCGGTTGTCAGAAGGATTGTTGTGTCAGGATTCTCCGTGATCGTCTCGATCAGGTCGCTGTTCAGCACAAACTCTTCTCCCCGAAGTTTTGTCAGTATAATCATATTCGTTCTCCTGCCCCGGGGGTGCATCAGCACACCCCGGTTTTATTTAACCTCTGTTATCTATCTTTTCAGGTTTACAAGTTCATTCAGAATTTCATCTGAGACGGTAATAATTCTTGAGTTCGCCTGAAATCCTCTTTCTGTTACGATCATATCTGAGAATTCTGATGAAATATCGACATTTGACATCTCAAGCGCAGACCCTTTCAGTGCCCCGGTTCCTCCGGTTCCAGGTGCGGAACTTCTCGCTTCTCCTGAGTTTGCCGTTGCCGCAAAGTAAGAATTTCCAACTTCTTCAAGTCCTGCCGGGTTCTCAAATGTTACGAGGTCGATCCGCCCCATCTGCCACTTTCCAAGATTTGGATGCGTCGCTTCGATCACTCCGGTCGATGTAATTGAAATATTACAGCTGCTCGTTGACTGAGGTCCGCCTACATTTCCAAGTTCCAGATGGAATGTCCGAAGGCCGATATCTTTGGACTCCGCAGAAGGTGTTGCATTTCCGCCTGTGACTGTATGGAATTTTGCTCCATTTTGTGGTTCCTGTCCCTTATTCGCATCATCATCACTTCTCCATGCACTCATCAGTCCATTATAGCCAGGATGGCTCATTTCGATATAGGAACCATCTCCATCTTCATTCTTCAGAAGTACCGATTTGGCAGTGGTGCTGTTCGATGATACGTCTCCGCTGTATTTGACACCGTTTACATCCGCTGTAATTCTCCAGAATGCAAGTGTTGTCCCGTCTGCCGATGCTTCGTGGAACTCGGCATCATAATTCACATTTCCGCTTCCCTTGAACACCGGATCAATGCTGACTGATTTTGGTCTCATGCCTCCGAAGATGCCTGATACATCTTTCAGCTGCGGAAGTGTAACCTTCCCTTCTTTGATATTAAAATTCTGTCCGCAGATCTCCGCTCCTGTCAATCCTTCTGCCGGGAACAGTTCATCCCCGCCCAAAGCTGAAATTGTGAATCTTCCCGCCGGATGCGGCCCGCCGTTTGCTGACGTAATTGCCTGGTTCATCTCATTGGTGAACTGCTCCAGGTCTGTAAACACAGAAGTCTCATTTACCCTGACCGTGATGGACCCTGTTGTGATCTCATCCGGATTTACCACAATGCTTGATCCATCCGGAAGTGAAGTATCCACAAGAAAGTTCAATGTAATATTCCCTGCGTCTGTTGTATTTTCCGCTGTAATGGTAAATGCCACATCGTTGATTGTCTCTGTCTTCGTTGCCCTTGTCGGCTCTACACTCGGTACCGTGAGCTGGATTCTGTCGCTTCCGCCGCCTCTTCCAAGAGGATCGCCTGACACTCCCAGAATAATATTACCATTGGCATCAATCAGGTTTCCTGTCGGGTCAATATTCAGGACTCCTGCCCTGGTATAATAGATATTCCCGTCTGCATCCATAACCTGGAAGAATCCTTCTCCTGCAATCGCAACATCAAGCGCATTGTCAGTCGCCTGCAGCGCGGATCTTGACATATTCAGGTCAACACCTCCAAGCTGTGCACCGTAACCAACCTGGCTTGCATTTGTACCGCCTCTTGTCCCGGTTCCCTGTGTCGCACTGGATAACGTCTGGTAGAACACATCCTCGAATCTTGCACGGCTTGATTTAAATCCGTATGTATTGACATTGGCTATATTGTTACCAATCACGTCCAGCCTTGTCTGGTGTGATTTCATTCCTGATACTGCTGAGTATAAAGATCTTAACATATTCTCTCCTCTTCTAACCGCCCCTGTCCGTCCGTCATTCGGGACAGGGTGTAGCCTCCAAAAGGTCCGGCTATATCATTACGGTTCCATCAATATTTGTAAACACGGTTCCTTTGAGATTGCCGTCATTCACCACGGTAATCACTTTATTGTTTTTCACATTTACCACATAAGCCGTCGAGTCCACCAGAATCAACGGTTCTGTCAGGCCTTTTTCTTCCGCCAGACGAACGCCCGCATTCAGCCGCTCTATATTGGCAGTCGATACATTGACATCGCGCTGCATCACTCTCTCCATCGCATGTCTTGAAAATTCCACCTGGCTTTCTTCTTTTACTTTCTGTTCCAGCAGTTCCTGAAACGCTGTCTTCTCTCCTTTTGCCGGCTTGCCTGTCTTTTGGGATTTCTGGATCTCCACAGGGCTGCCGGTATATACAGGGGATTGAAGCCGTTTATTATACAGAATCGGATCCATTATTTCCTCCTTTTTCCTGGTCTCCAGACTCTCCTTCTGTCTCTTTGGACGGTTCTTTGTCAACGATCTGCATGATCTGGTCCAGTGTAAATGATTCATTTCCCACATAACACAGGAATTCATTATCTACGAAGGATACCTTATCCACCCGTCCTTCTGTCTTCTTCAGTTCACCGCTGACCGTCATCTTGGCACCGACAATCTCTTTCCCGATCAAAGATGTGAGGAATGTTGTCTTTGAATTATAAGCCATCTCCTGCATCTGCTGCAGTGTTGTAAACTGAGCCAGCTGGGCCATATACTGTGTATCGTCCACCGGATTCATAAAGTCCTGATTTCGAAGCTGCGCAACCATGAGATTCAGAAAATCATCCATTGTGACATCTTGTTCCGAAGGGTCTGCAAATACTGCATCTATTACGTTGCCTGTCTGTTTGGTGTTTATCCTGTTCGCGGAATCAATTCCGGACATATCTGTAGGCATATCCTGCCTCCTTTCCCTGCTTATACATATGCATTCAGATTCCCGTCTGCATACACTGCACGTTGTACTGCCTGTTCACTTATCACTCCTGCCTCCACGTCATTTTCGCCAAAATCTGCCTGTCTCGATGACTGAAGTTTCGCATAAAACTGCTGGCGCTGCTGCTGATAAAAATTCTGCTGGTACGTCATCATGTCAAATCCATCCGGTTCGCTTTGGTAGATTTCTTTTACCTCCGCATTCAATGGTCTGAGCATTTCCTTTAGATTCGCCATCTCACTGCTCAGCATCTTCTGGGTTTCCGTATTCGTAACCCCGATGCTCATCGCAATCCTGCCTCCGGCGGATGCCAGATGTACGATCACTTCTCCCATGCCTTCCGGTTTCAATCTGATAGAAAACATCTGAAGTTCTTTCGAAATTCCCTGACTGATTCCGCGGGTCAGCTGTTCAGGCACCGGCATCGACTCTTTTACATCCTTCGTGTCAACGTACGGTGTACGGTAACTGCCCGTCAGATTCTGAAGCGCTGCCTCCCCCTGGTTAAAGAATGCTTTACTGTCTACCTGTTCCTGTACCTTATCAACATCCACTGGTTTTGCAGAGATCTTTTCTGTGCTCTCTTCTTTTCCTGATCCTGACACTTTTTTGGGTGCCATTGACTTCAGAACCTCTGCCTGCCCTTTCAGTGTCTCTGTCACATCATTTCCAGCCGGCTCAGACGTCTCATCTGACTGTTTTGGCATCTTCTGTACTTCCATCTGTACCCGCGGCTCTTCCTGGACTCTCGCCTTACTCTTTCCCTCCGGCAATGCCGTTCCTTTTAAACTGTCCCGGACTTCCTCCACCTGTTTCCCGGAAAGCTTTTCTGCCGCATCAGCAAGATTTTCCATGTTCGCCTCAGACTCAGGCTGTATTGTCTGGGCTGTTTTTTCCTCCTGATTCAAAGCCGTCAGGGGTACGGCCACCACTGTCTGTTCCAGTTGCCGGATTTGTTCCTCCAAAGCTGCTCCCGCATCCTTTATCTCCGGCAATACTTCTGTCAGAATTTCTGTCTTAAGAGCCATCGCTGCCGCCTCGTAATTCTCTTTCGGCTGCGTTTCTTCTGTTTTTTCTTCTGTTCTCTGATCCGACGGCTTTTCTTCCGCTGTTTCAGCCACTGCCTCCTGGGGCGCTTTGCTTTCACAGTCTGGCTTCTTCTCCGAAACCGGCTCTTCCTTCTTCTGCGCCTTCATCGACTTTGCGAACACCTGGTCAAATGTCACGTCAGAAACTACTCTATCCGTTTTCTGCACTTTCTGTGAAGTACTCTGTGATTGTGGTATCTTTGATACTTCCATCTCCTTTCACCTCCTTTTTCATTTTTTATCTATCGGAACGTGTTTGAAAACAAGTTTCAACCACGCCCTAGAATCCGCCCTGCCGTATGAATTGCCCGGCAACATGTTCAGAAATCACCAGCTCCTGTTCTTTTGCCTCCGCATGACGGTATTCTTCCCACTGTTTTTCCTTCAGCTTCTCAAGTTTTGTCACCTCTTTCGAAGCTTCCACTACAATCTCTCTCTGCTTTTCTTTTTCCTGCTCCAGAATATTTAACCTGCTCTTAATTCCGGAAAGCTGCCGCTTTCCATTTTCAATCATTGTTGTAAAAAGCCTGATCTGATAGATGGTTGTCCCTTTTCTGATTTCACGGTCCATATCAGCATGAATCTGTTCAAGCTCTGTCTCTACTTTTTTTCTCTGATTTTCACAGCTTATGATCTGTTCCATAATCTGCCCCATCACATTCTTTTCTTTCTGCATATTCTGCTGTTGATAATCCAGCATTCTATCCAGGGAAAATTTGAATTTCTTCATGATCCACCTCTTCATAGCGTGTTAGAAAATTGCTTTAATCAACCAGCCTGATCAACTGCATGATCGTTTCTTCCAATGTAAATGGTTCATCGACTCCCTGCATCAGGAAATCATACATGCGGTCAATCTTTTCGATTGAATCATCCAGTTCTTTGTTTGTACCTTTTTTATATGCGCCAATCGATACCAGATCATAGTTTGACTCATAAGTCGACAATATTCTTCTGAATTTTGCTGCCGCCTCTTTATGTTCCGGCAGCACAATCTCACTCATCAGACGGCTGATGCTTGCCAGCACGTCGATTGCCGGATAGTGGTTTTTCATCGCGACTTTTCTCGATAATATAATATGCCCGTCAATAATTCCCCTGACGGTGTCTGAAATCGGTTCATTGGTATCATCTCCTTCTACCAGCACCGTATAAATCCCTGTTATGGAGCCTTCTTTAAAATTCCCGGAACGCTCCAGAAGTTTCGGAAGATCCGAATAAATCGAAGGTGTATATCCTCTGGCTACCGGAGGCTCGCCGATACTAAGCCCGATCTCTCTCTGTGCCATCGCATACCTTGTCAGGGAATCCATCATCAGAAGAACATCCATCCCCTGATCTTTAAAATACTCTGCAATTGTAGTTGCCGTCATCGTACATTTTGACCGCATCATCGCAGACTGGTTCGATGTCGCCACCACCAGCACCGAGCGCCTGGCACCTTCTTCTCCCAGATCCCTGTTGATGAACTCTACGACTTCACGGCTTCTCTCGCCGACAAGCGCTATGACATTGACATCTGCTTTTACATTCTTCGCGATCATACCCATAAGGGTACTTTTCCCGACACCGCTTCCGGCAAATATTCCCATCCTCTGCCCTTTTCCAATCGTTAAAAGCCCATCAATTGCCTTGACTCCAAGCGGTATAATGGAATCAATTCTGGGACGGCTCATCGGATTGGACGGTTTCCCTGTAATGGAATAATAATGTTCTCCCTCGATTGGGCCAAGCCCGTCAATCGGAACACCAAGTGCATCTACTGTCCTTCCGATCAGATCTTTGGTCACCGGTATTTTCAGCTTGTCACCGGTATTTTTAACTGCACTGCCGTAACCAATGCCTTCAATCTCGTCATAAGGCATCAAAAGCACCTTATTCTCACGAAAACCCACAACCTCGGCATAGGACACATGATCACTTTTGGGAACTTCAATCTCACATACATCCCCAATATTGCATTCAGGCCCTGTAGCCTCAACTGTCATTCCGACAATTTTGTCAATCCTGCCCATCTGGGTATAAAGGGTCGCATTCTGTATGATATTTCTGGCTCTTTTTATATCCATGAGGTGCCCTCATCTCCTACTATGTATACAGCACTCTCAGCTGTTCCCGCAGATTATCCAGCTGTACAAATACCGATGCATCTATAATTCCTTCTGAAGTTTCTATTCTTAAACTTCCCTCCGGAAGGTCTGCTGCCTTGACTTTAATGACGCTTTGATATCTCTCCCGGACAGGTTCCAGTTCCTGATCCAGCTTATCTGCAAACTCCATCATCTGCGAAGAAACATGAAGATTTATATTCTTCTTGTCTTTCTCCATCAGAACGACATCCTTCGCCAGCGCAATCATCTCGGCCGGATCTTCCTCAATCCGTTTGTGAAGAATTTTCTCAGCCATGCAAAGCGCAAGGCTTACCAGCTCATTCTCAAGCGCTTCTTCATTCTGTAGTTCTGCCGACTTCACCTGTTCCAATGCTCTTCTCATCCCGTCAAGCGTATCACTCACCATGGAAGAAGCCTGTCCCATCCCCTGGGCGATCCCTTCTTCATAGGCCCGTTCCTTGATCCGCTTCACATCTTCTTCCGCCGTATTGACAATTTTATCCCTTTTGGCATACGCGTTTTCCAGAAGCTTTGCAGCTTCCTGCGCCGCTCTCTGCCTGGCCTCATCATAGATGCGTTCCACTTCTGCATTGACACAGGTAATTCCGGTTTCACTATATCTGTATTCTTTCCGCGGTTCCTTTTTCATCTCCCTGCCCGTATGGCTGTCTTTATAAAGTTCTACCAGACGCATGCCAGGAATTGTTTCTTCTGATTTAATGATCTTAGACAATAAAATCATCCTTTCCGTCCTTGGATATCACAATCTCTCCGCTTTCTTCAAGCCTTCTGATTGTTGTGACAATTCTCTGCTGTGCCTCCTGTACGTCACTCATACGGATATTATGCAGATATTCCATATCTGTGCTGATGGTATCCCGCATCCTGGTAGACATATTTGAGAAAAATGCATTCAGTACGTCTGGGTTCGTAACCTTAAGCGCAACCGCAATATCTTTGGAATCCACTTCCCGGATAAAACGCTGAATCGACATCGGATCAAGATATGCAATATCCTCAAACACGAACATCAGCTTTCTGACATTGTCCGCAAGCGGAGCATCTTTGATTGTCAATTCTTCGAAGATATCTTTCTCCGTGCTCCTGTCTACATTGTTCATAATATCAGCCACATAGTTAAGGCCGCCTACTTCCATCATCTCTTCTGACGCCGAAGTATCCAGCTTGCTTCCCACAACTTCTTCCACAATCCTGACAATATTCGGCACTGCACGCTCCATCTTGGCAACGCGCTGCACTACATCTGTCCTTATATCTCTCGGAAGATTTTCAATAATTCTGGAAGCCTGATCCGGCGCCGCATAAGATAAAATCAAAGCCAGTGTCTGCGGATGCTCATTCTGAATGACCGTCATCAGTGTTTTATAATCTACTTTCCTGAGAAATGCAAACGACTTGCTCTTCAGCGCTTTGCTTACCCGGTCCAGAAGGTTTCTCGCCTGCTGCTGTCCAAACGTTTTCTCCAGAACTTCTTTGGCATAATCCTGCCCGCCTTCGGTAATGACTTTCTGCGTCAGACAGCAGTCATAGAATTCTTTGGCGATATCCTGCAGTTCATCATCCTTAATCTTTGGAAGCTTTGTCAGCTCCACAGAGATCTGTTCAATTTCACTTTCCTTTAAATACTTATAAACCTGAGATGCATTTTCTGCACCAAGCATGGTAATAATGGTTGCCGCTTTTTCTGCCGCTCTCCTTGCTCCTTCTCCCATTTATTCATCCTCCTTCAACCACGAACTAATCATAGCTGCTATGATCTCCGGATTTGCTTTTGCAAATGATTTCACTTCCTCAGACGGACTCTTTTCCCTCTTCGGCTTTTCTGGTTTAATAAAGCTTTCCACAGCGCCATTCTCGGCACGTTCCAGAAGATCCGCAGTATCCATCTCCTCTGTGGCAAATACTGCTTCTTCCTCTTCTTCCGCTCTCTTTCTCCGTCTGTGGATAAATATACCAAGCAAAATCAAGAGTACAATTACAGCTGCACCGACACCGAACAATATCTTTGGATCAATAGAAGCCCAAAGTCCATCCAGAACCCCTGCCGTCTCCTGTGTTACCTTATTATTCTGCTTCTGTTCAAAACCAGTCACCACAATATCTTCCGGTGCAATATTCGCTGCTTTTGATGCGGAATCAATGATCTGCTGGCGTTTTGCGGCAGTCAGGTTATTATCATTTACTGCAATTGCGACAGTTGCTTTCTGTAGTTTTACATTATCCTTTTCAATCTGCTTTTTGATATAACTGATTACATAATCCATGCTGCGGTAATATTCCTGTTCATTTCCCGCCGCTGTACCATCACCGTTTTCCGCCGTGTAATCAGGGACATCTGTATTGTTCTCTTCGCCGGCGACTCCGCCTGCGGTATTGCCTGTTCCGTCCGTAGTTCCGCTCGCTTCACTGTGCTGTACGATCCCATTGCCGTCTGCCTCCGGCACGTATTTAAAGTCTTCTGTTATCATCTTATCATAATCAATGACCACAGTTGCAGAGACTCTGAACTGATCCTTGGAATACCCAAGAGACAGTACATTTCCGATCTTCTCTGTGAGCTTTTTCTCAACTTTTGTCTCAAAATCAAGCCTGTCTACACCATTCAGCCCTTCTGATACAGAGTCTCCGGAAGAATACTCTTCCATCGTATCTGCATTCACCACTGTGACATGTTCTGGCAGAAGGCGCGGAACACTGTCCGATACCAGATTTTTAATCGCAGCCACTTTTTCTTCTGACAGCTCATTTCCCGGTATCATGCTGATGGAGACTGACCCTGTGCTGCTGGAATCTTCCTCATCCCACACATATGTATTATCATCCGGTACATTCAGTGTTACAATCGCATTTTTAATACCGGACATTTCTTTTAAAGTTCTTTCCATTCGATCCTGAAGATTCAGGAGCAGATACTGCTTCTTTTCAAACTCGGTCGTCGTAAATCCTGTATTATCGGAGAAAATATCGAATGGAAGAGTCGTCTTTGGGTATCCGAGCATCGACATGTCCAGCATGATATCCCCTGCTTTATTTGACTGTACCATTACTTCTCCGTCCGAATTCCGTTTTACCGGGACATCCCGGCTCTGAAGAACTGCGTAGACTTCCGCATTTTCTTCCTGACTCATTCCGGGAAATAATACTTCATAATTTCCTTTTCTAGCATTAATAACCACAGTTGCGATCAATGCGATTACAACTGCGGTTATTATGATTGTTAGGCCATGGGCCTGTTTTTCATTGTGGAGTTTTTCGTGTTCCGAAAAAC
>URQQ01000064.1 GCA_900549995.1 uncultured Lachnospiraceae bacterium
TCCAGATGAAACCATTCTCCATATCAAGGTTCAGGGAAATATCTTTGCCTTTTATTTCGGATAAAACAGTGGCAGGAAGTACCTTGGCACCATTCAGGGTAATGGAAATGGTATCTTTTTCTTTGGAAGCCTTGATCAGATCGTTGACAGCATCCCAGCCTTTCTTCTGGAAACTTCCCTCAATATAAGGTTCCCCGTCACCAAGTTTTCCGAGGGTTTTTGTATCCTGATGTTTGCAGCGCTTACAGGTGTAAGTTATGATTCCGTCAGTTTCGGCAGTTGGTTCTGTAGTGATAACGCCGTTATCATAGTCGTGGCCGTATGCGGAAATGGTGTAGCCATAGGAAAGTGTTTCATTACAGTCTTTACAGTAGGTATCTCCACTGTATCCACTGGAAGTACAGGATGGGGATGAGTAGTAACGTCCGGCTGTATGTTTGTGTTCGCATTTACTTCTGGTGATTGTATAAGTAACAGTTTCTGTTACATAATTTCCTTTATCTGTGCCATTGTAAACTGCATCGGCAGAGATAGGTTCCTCTACTTTTAATTCTTTTGATTTATCAGTGTCTTTCCATATCCAGTGTTTGGGAAGAATAGTGGTGATATCGCCGACCTTTTTACAGGACCATGGAACGGTTATTTTGGTATCTGATGGTGATGGATAATTTGGTGTTTGGGCTGCTCGACTGATGATTGCTTTATAATATTTTTGTGAAATCCAGGTAGCATAATTGGGATTGGAGATCCGTATAAAAATTTTGGTATTTTCTGCGTCGGTTACCGTTTTTACAGCAGGAATATCGTCGTCAGAATTCAAAATTTTCCATGTATGTTTATTATCAACACTGTATGCAATAATACTATTTTGGGGAATTGTATTTTGGTCAATAGTGATAACCGGATAAGAAATTCCATCATACGTACCTGTGTGTTCAGTGATTTTAGGGGTAAGTGTACCCGGGTTAATATCAAATTTCCAGTTTTCGTTTGTTAAATAACCAGAAGATGCATTGTAAAAATCGCCTCCGTTTACATCAATCTTTACAATATAAGTCCCAACATCTTTAGGCTCGGTTATCTCGGTTGTTGAATCATTTTCTTTGAAATATTTTACTGTGAAGTTTACTACGCCTTTAATGGTGTCATTTACAGTAATGCTAGGAGTTTGTGAACTTCCATTATAAATAAAATTCCGCGGACCCTTAAATTCAAAAATATCACTGGTGGCATTACGTTTGGTGTTACTAAATGTACCTGATTCTGAATCTTCTGAATCAAAAATATAACTTCTTCGTTCTGTTCCAACATTTACAATATGATCTTCTCCAGTCAGCCATGCATACAGATTTGTATCAGTAGGGTTAACTGCTTGATGATTGTTAGGTTCCCATGGCTTAAGATTTTGATCAATTATTACCTTTTTAGAATTTAAATTTTCAATAGTACAACAGTAAACCTTTTCCCCGTGGTCGTTTGTTGGGGAGCTGGATACGGAAGAGGCTTTTACCGATCCGCCATTAATAATAATCTGATTACTACTGATGTCTTCTTTCGGCTCCTCCTCGGAAGATGCAGTTACCGAGCCGCCATTGATAGTAAGTGAACTACTCTTGATACCAAAATGGGTTCTGGAAGAGGCTTTTACCGATCCGCCATCAATAGTAATATTAGATTTAGTGCCGCCAATCGCACACCATTGGTCTGAAGAGACTTTTACTAATCCACCCTTAATAGTAATATTAGAGTTATTGCCGCCAATTCCCATAGACCGGAACGAAGATGCAGTTACTGCTCCACCCTTAATAATAATATGAAAGGCGGGGGAAAGATCGGAATTGCCACTACTACCGATTCCTGTTCCGTGTTTCGAAGAATTAGCAGTTAAACTACCATTCGTTCCAGGAGAATTATCTATTATAAGTTTAGTAGTACCGTCTATCTGCAAAGCAGCACTATTTATGTAGGTGGATTGAAGAAGGTTGCTACTTTCTAGATATATATATACATCAGCGTGAACAGTATTTGTTATTCGTAGTGGTGGTGTTCGATCGGCGGAGTGAATATTTACATTATTTAGATAAACCTTAACTGTTCCTGAATCAATATGATCAATTAAGATGGGAGCATCATTATTACCAGTACCATTAAATCTGTACGAACCAGCAGAAGTTATTTTCCATATACCCTTGCTAGAGTCATAATAGTTAAGGTTAGTAATATCATTCATATCAATTCCTATAGGTTTCGTTTCGTCTGCAGTAGCCGACATAATATTTACTTCACTGCTAAATTCGGGTACGTTCTCTGAACTGAACACAGATAATTCTTCTTCTGTTTCTTCTATTACTTCCTGATTATCATCGGAAAAGATTTCAGGAGTTTCTTCGGATACCTCTTCCAGATTCCCGGAAGTAAATTCCCCTGCAAATATAGTCTGGAGGGGCATGTTTGTGGAACACAGTGCAAGTGCCATAACCCCGGCTAATAATTTCTTTCTCATAAAGATCGCCTCCCTGTTATAAAATATATGTTTATAGGGATATTATACATCATGGAATGAAATTATATAATGCCCGTTAGAAGGCAAAAAAGTGCCTTTTTGCCATTATTTATTTACAAATGGTTTCAATTCTTCGCGTTTTTCTATACCCAGCAGATGGAAAATGCGGGAAAGATAATGTTTGATCGTATTTGGTGACAGAGACAGTTGTTTTGCGATTTCCTGATTGGTCCAGCCTTTGCTTGCGAGCATGGCTATGGAGTATTCCATAGGCGTCAGTTTATCTGTAACAGAGGACTGAAGCTGCGGGTTATGAATGGCCATCCAACCACGACTGAAGGCAATAACTGCCTGGGAAAGCTGTCTGTAACTCTCCGGTTCTGCAGGTTTGATGCAGGCTTCAATCTGTCCAAGCATCAATCCATGATGTTCGATAAACGGTTCCAGAAATCCATCCGGTTTTGCCATGTTCCATGCTTTTATCAGAGCTTCTCTGGCCTCATCCTGCTGCTTCAGGTTGATCAGACACATAATGATCACACAGTAGAGATATTCCATGGCAACAGGGTAGCAGCCGTCAAGCATCAGAAAGACAGACTGACATAATCCCAGTGCCCGTTTATATTCTTTGTGAAGATAAGCGTTATGAGCGAGGACATAAACTGCATAAGCGCGAAGTCCTGAAGGTAAGGAGGGCAGAAAATCCTGAAGAGGAGGAAGTCCGTCTGTGGGAAGATGCATCAGTACCATGGCCAGATAGTTGGCGAAAACACAGGAAGCCATGATTCCTTTTGGTGCAGAACTGTCTTTTGAGAGAAGAAGACATTCCTGAATATTTCTGAATCCCATTCTGGAAGCAGATAGATTGCCCAGAGTAAGATTGGAAAAAGAATATAAAAGTGCTGCGGACAGGCGAAGGCAGAGATCTTTGTCCTGGAGATAAAGTTCCGCAATATTTCTGCATTCTTCTGCACGTCCCGAGAAATAATATAATTCAGCCTGTGCAATCTGCCGTTGATCCGGATCCTGAAAATTATCCACAGTAGCCTGTGCCTGTCCGGGAGTAAAAGAACTGTTTATCAAAGGCATAAGACGGGAAAGAGCAGAATCCTGAAAATTATCTGATGAATTCATTATAAAAACACATCCTTATATAATAGTAACAAACCGGAACCGGTATCAGCGTAAACAGTCCGGTGTAAATATGGGAATTAAAATGAAGCCCTGTCTGGCAGTGCAGCGGGCTTCATTATTGTCTGTTAAGGAAATAAAATTAACATCCTCTTGATTTCATAAAGTCAAGAACCTCTTCTTTGGTGGACATAACGCGAAGAGCACCCTTGCGTGTGGTGATCAGAGAAGCTGCCGCATTTGCGAATGTGAGCAGTTCTTTTAAGTTCTCTTCTGTCAGATTGTCCAGACCATGTTCCAGAACATAGTTTAAGGAACTTGCGCAGAAGGTATCGCCTGCACCTGTTGTCTCGATAGTCTTTTCCTGAAGGAAAGGAGCAGCCTCCACTTTCATGTCTTTGTAGTAAGCGCGGCTTCCGTCTTTTCCAAGTGTGATAAGGATAAGCGGAATGTTGTATTTCTCTTTCAGAAGTGCGGCACCCTTGTCATAGTCTGTAGTTCCGAACAGGAATTCAACTTCATTATCTGAGATTTTCAGAATATCACATTTACCAAGGCCGTATTCGATCTCTGCCTTTGCGTCATCCAGAGATTTCCATAATGGCGGGCGAAGGTTCGGGTCGAAGCTGACGATACATCCGGCTTCTTTTGCAACATCGATGGCATAGCGGGTTGCTTCGCGTACTCCTTCGTGAGTGGAAGAAAGAGTTCCGAAGTGGAAGATTCTGGAATCTCTGATCAGGTCTTCCTGGATTTCGTCTTTGGTAAGCATCATATCTGCACCCGGGTTACGGTAGAAGGAGAAATCTCTGTCTCCGTCAGGATAAGTATGTACAAAGGCAAGTGTTGTGTGTACCTCGTTGTCGATTACAAGGTTGCGGGTGTCGATCCCTACTTCCTCTACGGCATTCTTAAGCTGGGTTCCGAACATGTCGTTTCCGACTTTGCCGATGAATGCAGTTTTTTTGCCAAGCTTCTCAAGCATTGCAAGCACGTTGCATGGAGCACCGCCCGGATTGGCTTCCAGTATCGGATTTCCCTGTGCGCTGTTACCGTTTTCAGTAAAGTCAATCAATAATTCGCCTAATGCGGTTACGTCAAAGGCTTTGTTTCCCATTTTGTATCCTCCTTGTTGTGATGGAAAGAAGCATAGTATCCGGAACAAGATTCTTTCCATAGTTAATAACATAAATTTAGCGCAGGAAAGGGAATTTGTCAAACAATTTTCTTTATTTTTTTGTGCAAAGATGCTAAAATAAACATAACTTGATTTGTTATTGTTTACAGGTGACGTTTAATGTACCATAAATACGCTGCCGGTAAGGGTAACCGATCATCGTATTTCTGACAATCGGGGAGGTAACACAGCTATGGACGAAAAAGTATACGGCTATATGGACTGGCCGAGGATTGAAGCTATTGTGTATGGAGAGGAAACTGCTCCCAGAGATGTGATGGGACCAAGGATCACGCAGGACGGAGTTCTTATTCAGGGATTTTTTCCTGATGCAGAAGAGGTAAGTGTAATCAGCGGAAAGAAAACCTATGTCTGCGAGAAAGAGGACGAGGCCGGATATTTTGCAGTATTGCTTCCTGTACGCAAGGTGCCGGAATACAGATTTCTTATAAAAATGGGAGAGACAGAGACAGAATGTTATGATCCCTATGCTTTTCCATGCCAGATCACAGAGGAAGAGGAGAAGGCTTTCTGCGCAGGTGTTTATTATGAGGCATATAAGAAGCTGGGTGCGCATCCTGTGGAGATTAAAGGAGTGAAAGGTACTCTTTTTGCTGTCTGGGCTCCGAATGCAGTAAGTGTAAATATCGCAGGTGATTTTAATGGATGGATCGGACGTGCAACTATTATGCATCGTATGCCTATGTCCGGTATCTTTGAGCTGTTTGTACCCGGGGTAGAGGCAGGAACACACTATAAATATGAAATTAAAGTCAAAGGCGGCGAAGTTCTGTTAAAGGCTGATCCTTATGGGAACAGTGCAGAGCATGATCCTGAGGGAGCATCTGTGGTAGCAGATGTAAGTGCTTTTCAGTGGAATGACGGAGACTGGATGAAGGAGCGTTCCAGATTTGATGACAGGAAACAGCCGGTTTCTATATATGAAACATCTCTGGAGGAATGGAAATCCGCTGAGGAACTGGTGGAATTTCTTGCAGAGGAAGATTTTACCCATGTGGAACTTCATCCTGTGATGGAATACCTGGATGATATTACAGGTGGTTATTCTACATATGCATATTATGCACCTACTTCCAGATTTGGAAGCGTGGCGGATTTTCAGAAGCTGGTAGATGAACTGCATCAGGCAGGGGTCGGTGTGATCCTGGACTGGACACCTGCACAGTTCCCGCGTTATGCCTCCGGTCTGGAGAAATTTGACGGAACACCTCTTTATGAGAGACAGAATCCGGCAGAAGCCATTCATCCGTTCTGGGGAACATTGCTCTATAATTACGGAAGCCCGATGGTGAAGGACTTTCTGATCTCCAATGCCTGCTTCTGGGCTGAGGTCTACCATGCTGACGGTCTGCGTATGGACGATGTGGATGCCATGCTGTATCTGGATTATGGCAGAAATCCGGGAGAGTGGACACCTAATATTTACGGAACCAATGAAAATCTGGATGCTCTGGAATTTCTGAAGCATCTGAATTCTGTGATAAAGGAGAGAAATCCCGGATTGCTTTTAGTTGCTCAGGAGAACGGACTCTGGCCGGAGCTGACAGACAGTGTGGGAAATGACCATCTGGGATTTGACTATAAATGGAGTGGCGGATGGACAAAAGATCTGCTTGAATATCTGAGCAAGGATCCTATTGAGAGAAAGAATTACCATGATCAGCTGACTATGTCCATGCTTTATGCATACTGCGAACATTATATTCTGACGCTTGGCAGCAGGGATGTTGGTACATTGAAGGATTTCGCGGATAAGCTGCCGGGAAGTGAAGAACAGAAGAATGCGCAGATCAGAGAGGCTTATGCTTATATGATGCTTCATCCGGGATGCAAGATGATGGCACCGGATAAAGATATGCCAAAGGAACTGGAAGTATTTGTCAAAGACCTCAATAATATGTATCTTGCTCATCCTGCACTTTATCAGCTGGATGATGAATATGATGGATTTGAATGGGTTCAGCTGATGAAGTATGAGGAGAATGTGATCGCATTCATGAGAAAGACAGAGAAACCGGAAGAAACTATTCTGGCTGTCTGCAATTTCGCGGCAATCCCATATGAAAACTACAATGTGGGAGTTCCTTTTGCCGGCAAATATAAAGAAATCTTTAACAGTGATGATAAAAAGTATGGTGGTAATGGTGTAGTAAATACGAGAGTTAAAGCAGCGAAGAAGGCTGAGTGTGATGAGAGAGAGTATTCCATCACATTGAAGCTTCCGGCACTTGGCGTGGCAGTCTTTACCTGCACTCCGGAAGAAACTGAGAAAAAGCCTGCTGCTGAGCACAGCCAGATCAAGAAATCCATCACCAAGACAAGAACTGTACGAAAGGCTGCCGGGAAAACAAAAGCGGCTGTAAAAACTGCAGTGAAACCGGTGACGAAAAAGGTGACAAAAGAAGCACCCCAAATAGTGAATAAAACGGAGGAGAAAATACCGGTCAAAAAGGACTTGACAGAGAAGAAATAATATTATAAACTAAATGCTGTGGCTGTCAGAATTATCAATTTCTGACAGATTACAGCATAAGCTGAAATAGCTCAGTCGGTAGAGCACTTCACTCGTAATGAAGGGGTCGTGAGTTCGAGTCTCATTTTCAGCTTGTTTAAAAAGCTTCTAAAACTAAGAGTTTTGGGAGCTTTTTGTATGACAATAGAATTTCATATTTTATTGTATAAATCTGAAGGGAGGAAAGGCAATGGCAGAAGAAAAGAAAATTGTATGTATGGTAACTTCATACAAAAAAGGAACCATTGCTGTTTCCCATGCAGGAGTGCGTTCTGACTGGATGGAGCAGGACGGACCAGCAGATTGTGTAAGAGAGAAGATATTTGCCGTTGGATGGAAAATTCGTCCAGGGGCTGTTTTTGCTTATAGAAAAACAACAGAGAGATACGGACATTATCTGATCAGCGGGTTGTAAAATCCTCAGGTATGTGTCTGTATCTTTTTGTACTTATACAAATATATGAGTATTTAACTGTAAAACAGTCGCTTATGTGGAATTTTATAACTAAAAGCAGATGATTTTATCTGTCTGATCTCACAGGAAAGGAGAATACTATTGCCGGATATTTTACTGGAATTAAAGAATATAAAAAAGAGTTTTACTCCCGGGGAAGATGTTCTGGATGATATCTGTCTTACTGTTGCCAGAGGAGAATTTGTCACTCTTCTTGGTTCATCCGGATGCGGTAAGACTACTACGTTGCGTATTATTGCTGGTCTGGAACAGACAGACAGTGGAAGTGTATGGATCAATGGTCAGGATGTGACAAAACTGCCTCCTGATAAACGGGATGTAAATACTGTATTTCAAAATTATGCTCTTTTTCCGCATATGAATGTGGCGGAAAACATAGGGTATGGACTGAAGCTGCGAAAAGTTCCCAGAGGAGAGATCAAAAAGAAAGTCGCACAGATGCTGGAACTGGTACAGCTTGAAGGATATGAAAGAAGAAAGCCTTCTGAACTCTCGGGCGGTCAGAAACAGAGAGTTGCCATTGCGAGAGCACTGGTGAATAATCCCAAGGTACTGCTTCTGGATGAGCCGCTGGGAGCACTGGATCTGCAGCTTCGCCGTGCGATGCAGATAGAACTGAAGCATCTGCAGAAGAAACTGGGAATTACATTTATCTATATCACTCATGATCAGGAAGAAGCTATCAATATGTCTGACAGGATCGCGGTGATGAGGGACGGATGTATTGAGCAGATCGGAACACCGGATGAGATCTATAATCATCCAAAGACCAGTTATGTAGCAACATTTGTAGGAAATGCTAATATCCTGCATGGAGTTGCAGAGAGTATTCAGGGAGAGAATGCAATCGTAAAGATTGGAAATGACAGGGTAATTGTAAAGCTTGAAACAAGTCAGCAGGATACAGGGGATACAAGGGCAAAACAATACCTGGCAGCAGGAGAGAAAGTAACTCTGGCTGTGAGAAGCGAAAATATATTGTTACAGGAAACTGCTGTAATCGGTGATACCGGTACAGATCACAGAGACACTGTTGACATAAGTGTGTCAGGCGGTGGTTTGGATGCACATAATGAGAATAGTGTATCAGGTTTACAGGCAACTGTTACAGAGAAGAATTTCGCAGGAGGTCAGCTTCGTGTAACGCTGAAGCTGAGCGATGGTACACAATTGATCGCCAGCAGATACGGAATCGACGCATCCGTAGCAGAAGGCCAGACAGTTAGATGCAGTTTCTTGCCGGCAGATGCAGTACTGGTAGACAGGGAGGATATTCATGAAGAAGCGTAGAAACCGTTCTGACAGTTCTGCATGGATGGCACTTCCACTGTATATTTTTACCATTGTGTTTGTGGTATGCCCCCTTATCTATATGGTGGCGCTTAGTTTTGCTACGCCCTCCAGAGGATTTGGGGTGACCTGGAAATTTACGCTGGACAATTACAGAAATATTCTGGAACCTGTATACCTGAATACATTTGTGGAATCACTGAAGCTGGCATTTACCAGTACGATAGTGATCGCTTTGATCGGCTATCCGTTCGGGTATTTCATGGCGAGGCTGGCGGAACACAGAAAGAAAAAGGCGCAGCTTCTGTTGTCTACGCCGTTCTGGGTAAATTCCCTGATCCGTCTGTATGGCTGGATCATTATTCTGCAGAAAAAAGGACTTTTGAACTTTGTATTAATGAAACTTGGGATTATTGAGAAACCGCTGTCCATCCTGTACAGCTATCCGGCAATTGTGATCGGTATGATTTATGTGCTTCTCCCGTTTATGATCATGTCTGTATACTCCAGCGCAGAGAAGCTGGACTGGTCTTATGTGGAGGCTGCCAGAGATCTTGGTGCATCCAGACTGCAGGCATTTTTTACCATAACACTGAAGCTTACACTGCCCGGGCTGCTTTCGGGTGTGATCCTGACTTTCGTGCCATCCATGGGACTGTTCTTTATTGCAGATATCCTGGGTGGAAATAAAGTGGTACTTGTGGGAAGTCTGATCCAGGATCAGATGACCAGAGGAAGTAACTGGCCCTTTGCAGCAGCACTTGCTGTGGTGATGATGGTACTTACAACTGTACTGATCATGATCTACAGGAAAGTGACAAATGCCAGAGAACTGGAGGGAATCGGATGAAAAAGAATTCAAGATTTGCCGGATTTTATATGGGGTTGATTTTCTTTCTGATGTATCTTCCTATTGCGGTAGTGATCGTTTTCTCATTTAATGAATCCAAACTGCCGGTGAAATTTACAGGCTTTTCCCTGAAATGGTATCAGGAACTTTTCCATGACAGAGCAATGCTGGAAGCACTGGTGAACAGTCTGATCCTTGGGGTATTAAGCTGTCTGGTTAGTGCAGTGATCGGTACTCTGGGTGCAGTTGGGTTATCAAGGATTCACTGGAAGTCAAAAGGGGCGCTGGAATACATTTCCATATTGCCGTTAATGATACCGGAGATCATCCTTGGTATGGTGCTGATGGCGTTCTTTTATATGCTGAACCTGCCCTTTGGCATGCTGACACTGTTAATAGGTCATACGGTATTCTGTGTGCCTTATATTCTGATGGAAGTGAAGGCAAGACTGGCAGGCATGGATCCGGCACTGGAAGAGGCAGCCAGAGATCTGGGGGCAGGACCGTTCAGGGCTTTCCGGGATATTACGCTGCCCTTAATTATGCCGGCTGTAATTTCAGGTTCGCTGCTTGCGTTTGCCATGTCTATGGATGATGTGGTAATAAGTATCTTTGTAAACGGACCGCGTCTGTCTACGCTGCCGATCAAGGTGTACACACAGCTGAAAACAGGAGTGACGCCGGAGATCAATGCGTTATGTACCATTCTGCTGGCAGCTACACTGGTTATTTTTATTGTTTATTCACTGATAACAAAGAAGAAAAAATAAATGTTATAGTTTTTAGGAACGTTCTGAACAGCTGGTCAATGCTTTTGGAACAGCCGATTATAAAAAACAGAGAAAAATACATTCAGAGGAAGGAAAAGATGATGAACAAACTGATTGAGTTAAAAAATCTGACCAAGAATTTTGATGATCAGCAGGTTTTGCGCGGCATCAATCTGGATATTTACGAAAAGGAATTCCTGACGCTTTTGGGACCCAGCGGATGCGGAAAGACAACCACCCTTCGAATCATTGCAGGCTTTGAAGAACCAAGTGACGGAGAAGTACTGTTTAACGGGATTGAGATTTCCAAGCTTCCCCCGTACAAGAGAGAGGTTAATACTGTGTTTCAGAAGTATGCTCTTTTTCCTCATTTAAATGTGGCGGAGAACATCGGTTTCGGGCTGAACCTGAAGAAGGTCGATAAAACTGTCATCGCCCAGAAGGTGGAGCGTATGCTGAAGATGGTTGGTCTGGAAGGCTTTGGGAAAAGAGATGTAACTCTGCTCTCCGGTGGACAGCAGCAGCGAGTGGCCATTGCCAGAGCTCTGGTAAATGAGCCGAAGGTTCTGCTTTTAGATGAGCCCCTGGGTGCACTGGATGCAAAGATCCGTAAACAGATGCAGGTAGAATTAAAGAAAATCCAGCAGGAAGTCGGCATCACTTTCATTTATGTTACCCATGACCAGGAAGAAGCCCTGTCCATGTCAGATACGGTTGTTGTTATGAATAACGGTGAGATTCAGCAGATCGGCTCTCCTACAGATATCTACAATGAGCCGGAAAACCGTTTTGTTGCAGGCTTTATCGGTGAATCTAATATTATCGAGGGAACCATGATCCGTGATTATCTGGTTGCTTTTGACGGATTTGAGTTTGAATGTGTGGATAAGGGATTTGAAGATAATGAAGAGATTGAAGTTGTATTAAGACCTGAGGATCTGGATATCGTAGATCCCGGTCAGGCAAAGATCAGGGGAATCGTGCGCAATATTACCTTCAAGGGTGTGCATTATGAAATCCTGATCGAGACAGAACTTCGTACTTATATGGTTCATACCACAGATTATGCGGAAGTCGGAAGGGAAGTGGGACTGAAATTCGGGCCTGAAGACATCCATGTTATGTGTAAGATGGGAAGCTACTGATGAAACAGTACAGAAGTCTTATCAAACCATATCTTGTGTGGGCATTTGTGGTCATTGTCATCCCGCTGATACTGATCGCATTATATGCATTTACAGAAGACGGAAACGAGGTGCTGACGTTCTCCTTCACCCTGGAGAATTTCCGCAAATTCCTGGAAGCTACGTATATGAGCGTTATTTTCAAATCCTTTAAGCTTGGAATCCTGACGACGGTCATCTGTCTGGGGCTTGGCTATCCGCTGGCATATATTATTTCCAAATGTCCGGAAAAATCCCAGAGTCTTCTAATCCTGCTGGTAACTATTCCGGAATGGATCAATATGCTTCTGCGTACTTATGCATGGATGAACCTGCTGTCGGACAATGGTATCATCAACCATTTGCTTGGATTACTGGGGATTTCCCCGGTGACAATGATGTATACGGACTTTTCCGTAGTGGTTGGTCTGGTCTGTAACTTTATGCCATTTATGATCATTCCGATCCACACATCCCTGAGCAAGATGGATAAATCCTTTATCGAGGCTGCCTATGACCTGGGTGCAAATAAATTCCAGACCTTCACAAAGGTTATCTGGAAATTGTCCATCCCCGGTGTGCTCAATGGAATCATGATGGTATTCCTGCTGTCTATTTCCACATTCGTTATTCCGAAACTTCTCGGAGGCGGACAGTACATGCTGATTGGTAACCTGATCGAGTCTCAGTTTATCTCAGTTGGTGACTGGAACTTCGGAAGTGCGATTTCTCTGATTCTGGCTGTGCTCATTCTGATCTTTATGAGCCTGATGAAGAAGATGGATAAAGATGAATAAGGGAGGACGGCATGAAACGTAATAATAAATTTTTCTCAATGTTATATGTAGTACTCTGCCTTGCTTTCTTTTACCTGCCAATCTTGGTGACGATGATCTTTTCCTTTAATTCATCCAAGTCACTGACCAGATTTACAGGCTTTTCTCTGCGCTGGTATCAGGAACTTCTCGGTAACGGGGAAGTAATTAAGGCAGTTTATGTATCTGTTACCATTGCGATCATTGCGACCATTGTTTCTACAATACTTGGAACCATTACAGCGATCGGTTTATCCAAATCAAAGAAGGTAATCAAGGAACTGCTTTTGAATATTAATAATATCCCGATCCTGAATCCTGAGATCGTAACTGCCATCAGTCTGATGCTCTTGTTCTCTTCTCTGGGATTTCGAAAAGGATATCTGACTATGCTGCTGGCACATATTGCGTTCTGCACCCCGTATGTAATTACCAGTGTTTATCCGAAGGTAAGGGCTCTGGATCCGAATATGGCAAATGCTGCCATGGACCTTGGGGCAACACCTTTTCAGGCTCTGACAAAGGTTATCGTGCCGATGATCAAAGAGGGTATTTTCGCAGGCGCGCTGCTTGCATTTACCATGTCATTTGATGATTTCGTTATTTCCTATTTCGTATCAGGAAATGGTGTAAAGAATATCTCTATTGTTGTATATAATATGACAAAGCGTATCAATCCGACGATCAATGCTTTGTCAACCATCGTGATCGTAGTCATCATCGTGGTACTGCTTTTGTCCAATCTGCTTCCGAAGTTTAAGAATAAAGCCAGAAAGCTGAACAGGAAAGCAGTAAAAATTGTCTCTGTAGTTCTGGTTGTTGCCGTTACGGCAGGGCTGATCAAATGGGGATTCGTGGCGCAGTCCACTCATGTGCTGAAAGTTTACAATGCAGGAGAGTACATGGATCTTTCCCTGCTGGAGGATTTCGAAAAAGAATATGATTGTACCATCGTATACGAGACTTTTGAGTCAAATGAGATGATGTACACCAAGCTTTCAAGCGGTGAGACTTATGATGTGCTGATCCCGTCTGATTACATGATTGAGAGACTGATCAAAGAAGAATATCTGCAGGCACTTGACTGGAAAGAAATTCCGAATAAGAAAAATCTGCTGAATGATGTCATGAACCAGAGCTATGATCCGGGCAACCGTTATTCCTGTCCGTATTTCTGGGGAACAGTAGGAATCCTTTATGATAAGACAGTAGTAGATGAGGCTGATCTGAAAGATGGCTGGAATCTTCTGTGTAATCCGAAATATAAAGGAAATATTTACATGTATGATTCTGAGAGGGATTCCTTTATGATAGCATTAAAAGCACTTGGGTATTCCATGAATACTACAAATGAGGCTGAGATCGAGGAGGCGTATCAGTGGCTGATCGATCAGCGTGACACTATGGATCCGATCTATGCAGGCGATGATGTGATCGACAACATGATTTCAGGAAACAAAGCGCTGGCAGTTGTGTACTCCGGAGATGCATCTTACATTATCAGTGAAAATCCGAATCTGGACTACTTTACACCGGAACAGGGAACCAACAGATGGTATGATGCAATGGTTATCACAAAGGACTGCAGCGAAGTACAGCTTGCCCATGAATTTATTGATTTTATGATCAGTGATAAATCTGCTCTTTCCAATACGGAAGAAGTAGGGTATACTTCTACAGTGAAGAGTGCTTTTGAAACCATGAAGGAGGGGGACTATGCCGGGATCAGTTCTTATATTCCGGATACAACCAACCCGAATAACGAAATCTTTGCTTATCAGCAGCCAAAGATCAAGCAGAAATTTGCGGAACTCTGGACAAAAGTAAAAGCAAAGTAAAAAAGGATAGCCGCTGTCTGCCGATACGGTGGAAGGCGGACAGTGACTGATATAGACAACAATGCAGAGCATAAGAAGGGAGATCATTTATGAAAAAAAGAGTACTTGCAGTAGTGATGTGTGCATTAATGGCAGGAACAGCATTCACCGGATTCAAGGATGCAGGAGATGATAAAGAACTTGTACTTTTTACATGGGAGGGAATGTTCCCGCAGGAAGTTCTGGATGATTTTGAAAAAGAGACAGGAGTTAAGGTTGTTTATTCAAACTTCGATACAGATGAAACCATGCTTGAGAAGCTTTCCATGGCAAAGGGCGGTGACTATGATATCGTGATCGCAGATGACTATATTCTGGAAACTGCGATCCAGGAAGGACTTGCAGAGAAGCTTGACAAGGATTCTCTGGAGAATATCGGAAATATCAACCCATTATATCAGGGACAGTTCTATGATCCGGACGATGAATACACAGTTCCTTACGGAGCAGGCATCCCGCTGATCGTTTATGATCCGGAACAGGTGGATATTGATATCAAAGGATATAAAGACCTCTGGGATCCGTCTCTTGAGGACAGCATTGCACTGACTGCAAACTATCGTGTGATCAATGGTATCACCCAGCTTTCCATGGGCGAGAGCATGAATGAAGAGGACGTTGACGTGATCAAGAAGACAGGAGAGAAGCTTCTGGAACTTGCTCCGAATGTACGTCTGATCCAGGATGACAATACACAGAATGCACTTCTCAACGGAGAAGCAAGTGTTGCATTTCTTTATACCTCTCAGGTAACAGCTGCTCTGGCTGAGAATCCTGATCTGAAGGTGGTATATCCGGAAGAAGGACTTGGATTTGGTATTATGGGTATGTTTATTCCAAGTGAAGCGCCGGATAAAGATGCGGCATATTCTTTCATGGATTACATCATGCAGCCGGAGGTTGCAGCGAAATGCACAGACTATATCGGCTATTACAGCACAAATAAAGCAGCAGATGAGCTGGTAAATCCGGATCTGGTAGTTCCGGATGACGTTACAAAGGGCGAGATCGTCCAGAATGTAAGCCAGGACGCAGACGCACAGTATCAGAAGAACTGGACTGAATTTAAGGCTGCCTGCGACTAAGGGGTTAATCAACTAAGGAGTTAATATGGATGTTTACAAGGGAACCGGTGCCTTTTCCGGAATTGCCATCGGTAAGATACTGTATTATCATAAAAGCGAATATCAGATGCGCCAGTACGAAATCACAGATGTGAAAACAGAGCTGAATATTTTCCGGCAGGCGCGCACCAGAGTCATGGAACAGCTGGAGGATTTATATGAAAAAAACTGCATAATTCAGGGAACCCAGGCAGAGATTTTTCTCAGACAAAAGAATCTGCTGGAGGGAAAAAGCTTTCAACGTGCCATTGAGAGTGTCATACAGAGTGAAAAAGTAAATTCTGCCTATGCGGTAATGACTACAAGGGATGAGATGCTTAAGACTTTCAGAACTCTGGAAGAGCCTGCGATTAAAGAACGGCTGGATAATATGCGGGAGATTTCCGACCGCCTGATCGGTGAACTGGGAGGTATCTCTCCCAGGATAGATCTTGGGGATGAGCCTGTGATCGTTGTGACGGAGAGTATCACACCAACAGAACTGATGGAGATGGATAAGGATAAACTGATGGCTATTGTTACCCATCATGGTTCCGACATGTCTCATGCTGCCATTATGGCAAAAACAATGAATATCCCGGCTCTGCTGGAAATTGACACAGATTCGGAGTGGGACGGACGGCAGGCTATTGTGGACGGATATACCGGAACTTTGTATATTGATCCGGATGAAGAGGTAAAAAAAGAATATGAGATCCGCAGGCAGGCTGATAAAGAAGAAAGAGAAGAGCTTCTGAAATTAAGGAGAGAACCGGATATCACAAAAGATGGCAGAAAAATTGAAATCTATGCCAATATCGGAAATATGGACGACCTGAACAGTGTGCTGTATTACGGAGCTGCCGGGATTGGTCTTCTGCGCAGTGAATTCCAGTATCTTGGAAGAGAAAATTATCCTCGTGAAAATGAGCTGTTTCTTGCATACAAAAAGATTGCGGAGACCATGGGAGAAAAGCTCACTGTGATCCGTACGGCAGATCTCGGAGCAGACAAGCAGGCAGAATATCTGAATATCCCGGACGAGACAAATCCGATCATGGGGAACAGAGGAATCCGTCTCTGCCTTGACAGAAAAAGAATGTTCAAGGCACAGCTTCGGGCAATTTTCAGGGCGAGTGCATATGGAAATCTGGCGCTGATGTATCCGATGATCAGCTCAGAAGAGGAAATGGATGAGATTGAAGAAATTATCCGGGAAGTAAAGATCGGGCTGGATGAAAAAGGAATTCCGTATAAACATATTAAGACAGGAATCATGATCGAGACTCCGGCAGCAGTCATGATCAGCCGGGAGCTTGCCAGAAGAGTGGATTTCCTGAGTCTTGGAACCAATGACCTGAGTCAGTATACACTGGCGATGGACAGACAGAATCCGCTTCTGCGCAAGAAATATAATGACCATCACCCGGCAGTGCTGCGTATGATTCAAATGGTGATCGAAGCGGGACATGCAGAAAATAGACGTGTCTGTATCTGCGGGGAACTTGCAGCAGACACTGCCCTGACAGAAGAATTTCTGAGGATGGGTGTGGACTGTCTCTCTGTAGTGCCGGCATGTATTTTGCCGGTAAGAAAAGCACTGAGACAGGTGGATCTGTCCGGAGATGATAAAGGTGCGTGAATTTGGTGAAAAGTAAAGTGGTATTACTTCCCTGCCGGGAATATGATGAAGAAAAAATCTATATGCTGCTGAAACAGGGGCTGGATTTTCTGGGTGGAGTGGAGACTCTGATTCCAAAGGATGCGAAGATCCTGCTGAAGCCGAATCTGCTGAAAAAAGCAGAGGTAGAGAAAGCAGTGATCACACATCCGGTTGTAGTAGGAGTTTTTGCGGGAATCCTGCGTGAAAGTGGGTATGAGAATATTGTGCTTGCAGATTCCTGCGGTCATGGAACCACTCAGGCAGTGATTCGCGGAACAGGAATGGATACTTATCTGGAGAAATATCATATTCCGGCTGTTGATTATTCTGAGGGCGTGAAAACTGCTTATCCGCAGGGAGTCCAGGCAAAGGAATTTATCCTGCCAAAAGAACTGTTGGAGCAGGACTGTGTGATTTCCCTGAGCAAGATGAAAACACATGCATTAGAACGTATCACCGGTGCGGTTAAGAACAGCTATGGGTTTGTATATGGATTCCATAAAGCGAAGGGGCACACGCAGTACCCGAGTGCAGACAGCTTTGCCAGAATGCTTATTGATCTGAATAAATGTGTGGCACCGAAGCTGTATGTGATGGATGGGATCGTGGCCATGGAGGGCAACGGACCGGGTTCGGGAGATCCGGTTCCTATGAATGTACTGCTGATGTCCACAGATCCGGTTGCACTGGACAGTGTATTCAGCCGTCTGGTTTATCTGAAACCGGAGATGGTTCCGACGAACTATCATGGCGAGAAAATGGGACTTGGTACATGGAAAGAAGAGGAGATTACCCTTCTGACACCAGACGGGGAGATTTCCATGGCAGAGGCAGTGAAAAAATACGGAAATCCGGCTTTTAATGTAGACCGCACAGAAGTGCGAAAGAATATCTGGACAAGAATGGCGGGAGCGTTAAACATTTTTCAGAAAAAACCATATATAGAAGCTGATAAATGTGTCCGCTGCGGGATCTGTGTGCAGAGCTGTCCGGTTCCGGGGAAAGCTGTGGATTTCAGAAAAGGCAAAGGAAAGCCGCCGGTATATGATTACAGAAAGTGTATCCGCTGTTTCTGCTGCCAGGAGATGTGCCCGAAAAAAGCAATCAAAGTGAAGTAGATGAAAAGCAGATAATAAAAAGCGCAACTGTTTATAGAATTGCCATGGTATTTTCGCAGGATCAGGACAGAGGAAAGCCGGACAATTACCAAAAAGCACATAACAGAGGATGAGAATATCTCGGATTGAGACAGATTCTATCCTAAGTTATGTGCTTTTTTGAGTCATATCCCTCTTTAACCGAATCAGGAAAGTTCCCTGCTTTGGCTGCGAATATTCGTTATTCGTCTGACTATGGCTGTCGAAGATACAAAATCTATCTTCCGAGGCTTCTGCTTATCTCGCGGATGAATTCCGGAGTAGTACCACAGCATCCTCCGACAACAGACGCACCATTTTCGATCAGAACCTTCATATGTTCTGCAAAGCTTTTGGCGTCCATACTGTAAATGGCATTTCCCTGATCATCAATCGTCGGCATACCGGCATTAGGTTTGGCGATGACAGGAATGGATACGTTCTCTTTGATATTGCGGACAACGGATACCAGCTGGTCAGGTCCTACAGAACAGTTGATCCCAACTGCCACAGCACCTGCACCCTCAAGGGCGATCGCAGCCTCCACAGCATTTCCTCCGCTGAAAATGCTTCCGTCAGCTTCTACGGTCATTGTACACATTACAGGAAGAGAACTTATGGATGCAGCAGCATCCAGTGCAGCAAGTGTTTCCTCGATATTGATCATGGTTTCCGCAGCGATCAGATCAACACCTGCATCTTCAAGAACCTTAATCTGTTCACAGTATGTTTCATATGCCATCTCATAGGTGAGATCACCGGCAGGCTCCATCATCTTTCCGGTTGTGGTAATATCACCGGCAACATAGACCTTATGTCCTACTGCCTCTCTGGAAATATTTACAAGTGCATGGTTCATTTCCGCAAGCTTATCCTGCAGTCCGTGAAGTCCGAGACTATAACGGTTTCCGCCGAAAGTAGGTGCGTATACGATCTGGCTTCCTGCTTCAACATAAGCCTTTTGCAGATTCTGCAGAACTTCTTTGTGCTCCATGATCCATGCTTCTGTACAGATTCCTCTTGGCATTCCGGCGGCCATAAGATTGGAACCGGTAGCACCGTCGAGCAGTACAACATCCTGTGTCAGCTTCTGAAATTCTTCTCTAGTCATGGAAATTTCCTCCTGTGTTTTTCTATGAAAGTCCTGAGTGGCTGCCATGAATCAGTCATGTCTGCATGGGTAAATTCGTGGATACCGGACAGGATGACTTTCATATACTGTGACATTATAGCACAGCTTTCAGGATAAATGGAGAAAATTAATAAATTTTTATTTCATATGATGCAGTAAAAATTTCATCCTTGTCCAGAGTGTTGATATATTTCTTTTCCGGAAGCTCGCCCTTAAATCCAAAATCATCACAGCGTCCCATCCATGGTTCAAGACATACAAAAGGAGAACCCGGGACGGACCAGATGCCAAAGCTTGGAAATCCATGACAGATCAGTTCCACATAAGGAGTTCCGTCAGGGAAAGCGATGCCGGCCTTTTCAATCTGGTCATCAAAAATAAGGGCATCTTTGTCAAACATGTGAGCATCAATAAGGCAGGAACCATTCTCAAGCTCCAGTGTATAAGCTTTATCTGCGACCGCGGTGCCTGATGACATGTCGATCAGCAGATAGGAGAGGGAATCCCGGCCGTCGAAAGTAAGATGATATTGCTCCTGGGAGCCAATTCCTCCGGCAGGTACATTGAATGCAGGATGGCCGCCAATTGTAAAATACATGGTTTCATCATTAAGGCTGATCACTTCCCAGCATACACTGACCTGGTTCTTTTCCAGAACATGCTTGATCTTCAGCTCAAAATCATATGGATAATTTTCTCTTGTGGCATCAGAAGATTTCAGCCTATGGGTGATGGAATCAGCAGTCATATCCACGCAGGTAAATTCGCTGTCCCTGGCAAACCCATGCTGACTGGAGGGATATTCGACTCCATTAATACGATAGTGATCCTCAAAATGACGTCCCACATTAGGAAAAAGAACCGGTGCGTGGCGTTTCCAGTAAGCCGGATCTGCCTGCCAGATCACTTCTCTGTTATGTACTTTATCAAAAATGCTGCAAAGCTCAGCACCATGATCGTCTACAGATACTCTGAGATAGTCGTTTTCAATTGTATGGATCATAAATGAATCCTCCTTGATCGATAAATATTGTGTAACTGTTCAGCTGGCAGTATCCTGCAAATCACCGAAGGTGATTTGAAATGCATTTTGGTTCGTAACTGCGAAGGTACCGAATAGTCACGGACATTGATGTCCGGCAATTTTTAAAAAGGTTTTGATTGCTATAAGTTGATGCCGGAATCAATCTGTCTATAAGTATAACACATGGGCCGGATTAATTATAGTTATAAATATACAAAAATAGATCTGAAATATCGTGGTAAATTGAAAAATACACTGATATAGTGACGAAATACAGAAATCATATGTGTAAAAACCACAATAAATGATTGACGAATAAAAAAATATTTGTTACAATTTACCTCAACGAGTCCTGCGGGACCAGAGCGTGTCTGAAAAATTGTGACGCACATCTTGCGTAAAGCATTTTTCAGACACACTCTAAGACATAATGAACAAAACGTGAAAACAAGGAGGTCATTGCTATGGCGAAAAAAAGAAATATCATTGTTGGACAATCAGGAGGACCTACTGCAGTAATCAATTCCAGTCTTGCCGGAGTTTATAAGAATGCCATTGAACGAGGATTTGACAAAGTATACGGAATGCTTCACGGCATTCAGGGACTGTTGGATGAACAGTATATTGATCTGTCAACACAGATTCATTCAGAACTGGATATCGAATTACTCAAGAGAACACCATCTGCATTTTTAGGTTCCTGTCGTTACAAGCTTCCTGAGATTCACGAAGATAAAGCAATTTATGAGAAAATTTTTGAGATCTTAAATAAACTGGATATCTATGCGTTTATCTACATTGGCGGAAATGATTCCATGGATACGATCAAGAAACTGTCTGATTATGCGATTCTCACAGGACAGACTCAGAAGTTCCTTGGTGTTCCGAAAACAATCGACAATGACCTGGCGCTGACAGACCATACACCCGGATTCGGAAGTGCTGCAAAATATATCGGCGCATCCACAAAAGAAGTGATCCGCGATGCACTGGGACTTACTTATAAGAAAAATATGATTACGATCATGGAGATCATGGGACGTAATGCCGGATGGCTTACAGGTGCCACAGCACTGGCAAAATCTGAGGACTGCGACGGACCGGATTTGATCTATCTGCCGGAAGTGCCTTTTGATGTTGAGAAATTCCTTGCAAAAGTAAAAGATCTTCTGAATAAAAAAGCATCTATTGTAATCGCAGTTTCCGAGGGAATCAAGCTGGCAGACGGAAGATATGTATGTGAGCTTGGAAGCGTGGGAGACTATGTGGATGCATTTGGACACAAACAGCTTCAGGGAACAGCCACTTATCTGGCAAACTTCCTGGCAGCGGAGTGCGGATGCAAGACAAGAGCTGTTGAACTTTCCACATTACAGAGAAGTGCTTCCCACATGGCATCCAGAGTGGATATTGATGAAGCATTCATGGTAGGTGGTGCTGCAGTTAAAGCTGCAGATGAAGGTGACACAGGTAAGATGGTTGTTATCGACCGTGTTTCCGATGATCCCTACATGGCAGCTACAGGTATCTACGATGTACACAGAATCGCAAATGAGGAGAAACTTGTTCCGAGAGAATGGATGAATAAAGATGCTACAAACGTAACTAAGGATTTTGTAGACTATATTAAACCTCTGATCCAGGGAGATTATCAGCCTATTATGGTAAATGGTATGCCGAGACATCTGGTACTGAACATGAAAAAAGGCAGAAAGAAATAATTGATAAAAATTATAAACGGGCAGCCGGTGATATATGCTCTAAGTGACTTCTTAATCATGATTTTGTCATGGTTAGTGAAGCAATCACTTAGAGCATTTTTGTTTCAGGAGGTACAGCCATGAGAAATGAAAAAATTACCCCACTGTACGAGCGCCTGAGCCGGGACGATGAGTTACAGGGCGAGAGCAACTCCATATCCAACCAAAAACAGATGTTAGAGGATTTTGCCCGCCGGAACGGGCTGCCCAACCCTACGCACTTTACCGATGATGGTATCTCAGGCACCCGTTTTGACCGCCCCGGATTTTTGGCGATGATGGAGGAAGTGGAGGCAGGGCGTGTAGAGGCAATCGTCATCAAGGACATGAGCCGGTTGGGGCGCGACTATCTGAAGGTCGGTCAGGTCATGGAGGTTTTGCGGCAACGCGGTGTTCGTCTGATCGCCATCAACGACGGTGTGGACAGTCTGAAAGGCGATGACGATTTTACCCCGTTCCGCAACATTATGAATGAATTTTACGCCCGTGATACCAGCCGGAAAATCCGCTCTGTGTTTAAGTCAAAAGGCATGAGTGGCAAGCACCTGACCGGCACTGTGATTTACGGCTACTTATGGGACGAAAAACGGGAGCATTGGCTGGTAGATGAGGAAGCCGCCGAAGTGGTACGCCGTATCTTCTCCCTCACGCTGGAGGGATATGGGCCTTATCAGATCGCCTGCAAATTATCCACAGACCGGATTGAAATTCCTGTCGTACACCTTGCCCGCTTCAACGAGGGTGTGAACCGTTCAAAGCCGGTCAAAGACCCCTATGGATGGGGATCATCTACCATCGTGAACATTTTGAAAAAACGAGAGTATTTAGGGCATACCATCAATTTCAAGACCCGCAAGCACTTTAAGGACAAGAAAAGCCACTATGTTTCTGAGGACGAATGGACGATCTTTGAGAATACCCATGAAGCCATTATCGACCAGCAGACCTTTGATTTGGCGCAGAAAATCCGCAGCAATGTACGGCGTTATCCAAACGGCTGGGGCGAAGCGGCTCCCCTCACAGGCTTGCTCTATTGTGCCGATTGTGGCGGCAAGATGTATGTCCACCGCACCAACAATGGCAAGCGGATTTCTCAATATACCTGTTCCAATTATACCAAAGTTCCGTGTGGGACACTATGCCCTACACAACACCGTATCAATGAGAGTGCTGT
>URQQ01000065.1 GCA_900549995.1 uncultured Lachnospiraceae bacterium
AGAATCTCCGGATCCAGAATCCATGAGTAGCAGTCAAATATCTCATATTCTTCACCGAAAAACTGAATTGCCTGGCAAAAGGACTCATCACAGCTTGCTTCATCGATCGCCCCGCCTTCCGGAATATGTACGTGGAGAACCCTGCTTCCTTTTTCCCATCTTAACTCACCGCAGACTTCATCTTCCTCAAGAACTCCAGGCTGAAACTGAAGTCTTCCAAGACGGTAAATTTCCATCTTCAGAGAAAGACTGAGCCATCTCTTCTCCTCCAGGCCGCAGCTTCCGTGTTTCTTTACACACTCCAGATACCAGATCGTAAAGTCAAGAAAAGTATCATAATAAATCTGATCACTGATCCCCTTTTCTTTAAATTTCTCATATAAATCAACTGCAAATCTGAGATAAAGAACAAGAACCAGTTTTTCCTTATCCGGCTCCTTCTCTGCCATGGTAAGAAAGTGGTCAACGTCTTCATAAAAACATTTCTTCCATTCCTTATATTGCCCTTCAGGAAGCTGAAAACCTCTCACTGTCCTCTGCCCTTCTTCGGGTAACCCTATTTTCTCCATCAAAAGATCGATTGTCATTTTCATGTCTGCCGCCATCATAATCCGCCTCCTCTTATGTTTATATTATACAATGACATATATATCTTCGCAATCGGCAGAGAAAAAGTTTCTGGACTGCAAAAAGAGGCGTGCACCTTGTGCAGCACCTCCTGTTTTGGAAATTACTTATTTTTAAATATCTGATTTTCAATACTCTGTAACGTGATACTTTCAAGCTTTTCTCTGCATACAGCATTCAATTCACTGTAAATACCATCCATAATGCCAGCCATTCCTGATGCGATCAGACACGTCATCTCAGGATTGCCTGATTTCCAGGATGCCTTTACGCTTTCTTCTCCAAGAGCATCACTGATCTGAGCCAGATTGATGTGGGAAGCATTCTCCCCGATATGATAGCCGCCTTTAATTCCTTCTCTTGTCTCAACCAGACCAGCTTTTTTCAGGGAAGCCATCACTTTTCTTATTCTCGCCGGATTGGTGCAGACATTCTCCGCGATTTCATCACTTGGCACGGTAGCATCCTTGTGTTTTAAAAATACCAATGCATGTACAGCAATCGTAAATTCTCCTGTCATCGTATTCTCCCGCCTTTCACAATGCTTTTATTATAATCTTCTCTTTCTGATTGGTCAAGTATCATACAGATAAACCGGCTACTTTGCCAGAGACTCCTGAATCACGTTCTCCAGTGTACTTGCATTGACTGCACCAGGTATATAACCGATCAGATTTCCTTCTCTGTCTATCATATATGTTGTCGGAAATGACCGGATTCCAAATGTCCCAAAAATATCTCCTGTCGTGTCCATCAAAACTGGGTAGCTGTAACCATTGGAATCCAGAAAATCAGTGATTTCCTCCTGGCTTACGTCGTTGGCATTCGGATTCACATCCGTCTTCGGCTCTGAAACTCCAAGAATCACAAGATCCTCCTTGTTCTCCCCGTATTTCTCATAGGCATCCTGAAGATCCGGCATCTCCTGTTTACAGTAACCACACCATGTTGCCCAGAAATTAAGAAGCACTACCTTCCCTTTATAATCTGATATTTTATGAGTCACGCCATACTGGTCTTTTACTTCAAAGTCAGGCACCGGAACCGGATCATCCTTGCTCTTTGTCTCCTGCTCTTTCTGCGCCGCTTTCTTCTCCGCTTCTTTTGTATCATTGTTTTTCTCTGACTCTTTTTTTGTCTCGGCATTCTGTGTCTGTGCAGAAGTGATATTCCCGCCGGATGACAGGTAGCCGGTGATTCCATTTACCCATCCTGTAATTGTCATGACACCCATGACAATGAGCAATACTCCGCCTGCCTTGACTGTATACTTGACTACATTTTTATATTTTTCAAACCAGCCGATGACAGTTCCTGTAAATAATCCGACTGCCAGAAACGGCAAAACAAATCCAATAATGTATACCCCGACGAGAAGGAATCCTGCAGCTGCTGACTTTGCAGTAGATGCCATCAGCAGTACGCTTGTAAGCACCGGACCCACACAGGGAGTCCATGCAAAACTGAACGTAAACCCAAATACAAAAGCCGTCAATGGATTTGCCGCCCAGCGGTCGAGATGAAACGGAAGCCTGCGCTCCCTCTCAATTACCCCTGACTGTCCGAACAGCCCAAGCTGGTATGCCCCAAACAAGATCATGATAATTCCGCCGATTCTGACAAACCACATACGGTTGCCGTCAAAAAACTTTCCGGCAGCGGTAAATCCTATTCCAAGCAGAATGAATGCAAAACTGATCCCAAGCACGAAAAACAGTGTATTAAGCATTACTTTCTTCCGCGGATAATGGATTTTTCCATTCTCATCTGTGATTTTGGCACCACCTGCAAGATAACCGATGTACACCGGCACAAGCGGCAGTATACACGGTGACATAAAACTGATAATTCCCTGTATGAACACCGTAATCGCCGGTATTCCTGTTCCTAATGATAAGTTCATAATATCCTCCTGTGATGTCTGTTATTTTACACTTCTCTTACCTGGCCGATGCCAGAAGATCATTCAATGATTCACTCATTGTCGGATGTGTATAGATATTGTCTCTGAGAACTGTATATGGTATTCCCGCATCAATTGCAAGTTTTAATGTATTGATCATCTCCTGGGATTCGGCACTGAATAAATGTGCTCCGAGGATACGGTCTGTCCCGGCATCAATAATTACTTTCATCATTCCGGCAGACCTCTTCATCAAAAGTGCTTTTGGTATCGCTGAGACCGAAAGTTTTGCAATCTTTATCTCATACCCTTCCTTTTCTGCCTCTTTCTCTGTGAGTCCCACTCTTGAAAACGGTGGATCGATAAACATTGTATAAGGCACAGCACCTCTGTTCTTTGTTGTTCTTTCTCCATTTCCAAGAATCTGGGATTTTACAATTCTGAAATCATCCAGAGAAATGTACGTAAACTGTAAACCTCCCGCGACATCTCCCATAGCCCAGATATTATCTGCTGTAGTTTTCAAATGTTCATCCGTTTTTACAGCTCCACGCTCTGTCAGTTCCACCCCGGCAGCTTCCAGATTCAATCCCTCAACATTTGGTCTTCTCCCCGTTGCCACAAGCACTGCGTCTGCCTTGATCTCCTCTATGCCATCCGCCGTCTTTACAACAACAGCTGCATTTTGTTCTTCGTCTCTCACTTCCTGAACTTCCGCATTCTTCAGTATCCGGATTCCCCGATCCATAAGACTCTTAAGCGCTTCCTCTGCCACTTCCTTATCTTCCCTTGGTAGGAATACATCGCCATGCTGAATCACTGTGACCTTTGAACCAAAATTCGCATAGTAAGAGGCAAACTCAAGTCCTATATACCCTCCTCCGATAACAGTCATATCTTTGGGAAGTTGTTCAAGATCCATCAGTGTCTCACTCAGGTACACAAATCTGCTCTCCTTTAACCCTTTTGTCTTTGGAATAAACGGTCTTGCACCTGTATTGATGAAGATTCTTTCTCCTGTAAGTATCTCTTCTCTTCCATCTGCATATGTAATCTTCACATGATGATGATCCTCGAATGATGCCGTTCCTGTGATTACTTCCGCATTTACAGTATCTGCAACCTTGTGGTAATTTTTATTTCTGAGTTTCTCTATCAACGTCCTCTTTTCAAGAATTGTATTTTTATAAAATTCACTTCGGCTTTCAAAGTTCCCTCCGATCTTATCTGAAAGCCTTGCTGAATCCTCCAGAAATTTAGACGGTATACATGCCACATTAATGCATGTTCCCCCATACATTTTATCTGATTTTTCAATCAGTGCAACACTTTCCCCATTTGCCGCCAGTGCTCCTGCCAACGTTTTTCCGCCTTTTCCAAATCCTATGATAATATTCCGAAATTCTTTCATGATTCATCCTTTCCCGGCTGCATTTGTGTGCCGCAATGCAGTGCTGTATTGTTCCATCAGCATTTTCAACTGTATTATACTTTGTTACATTTACTTTGTACTGTAACTTTATCATATACAGTTAAATCTGTCAACAAAAGAATTTATTTTTTTAGATCCATACTCCGTAGGATTATTATAAGATAGGAAACGAAGTTTCTTATTTTACGAAAAAGCAGCTGGAACCACACTTTTCTGCGCTCCAGCTGCTTTTTGATTCTCAGACTGATTTCATATCCTGTAAATGTTTGTATATTGCCTCCAGATCATAGTCCGACGGATGCTCACGGAACAGTTCACAGATTTGGTCAATCACACTGATATCCTCCTCCAAAAATTCCGCGATCTCCTCCGGCGGCATTCCTTTTTTGATTTTACGTATTATCAGATCGATCACTTTTAACATCTCGCCCTCTGCTTTTCCATCTTCAAACGACTCTTCCCTCAGGTCTTCGAGGACACGTTCTTCATCATATTCAGTCAGCAATGCATTCACAATCTCATTCCTCCTCGTCTTCAGGAATTCTTCCAGTATGCCTGCATCAATACACTCATCTATTACCCTTGTGACGGCATCTTTCAGTTCCATTTTTGGCTGATATTCTCTTACCTTTCCCACAAAATACGAGTATTCCGCCAATGTCTTACATTTTTCCATTAACTCTTGATTGTGGCCGTAATTGATATTAATCACCTGTACTTTAAGTTCCATCCCTGACTGTTCATTTCCATGCAGAAATGCATCCGAGAGGCGCATCTCCTCCCGCTCATCCATTTTCCGTAATCCATTGTAAAACACTACATACATAGGTGTCGGAAGATAGATCTGTTTACTGCTGTAAAGATTCTTATCTTTTGTCAATTGTTTATACAAATTGGCAAAGTAAAAAAATCCTCTGAGCGGCATGTTTTTATTCCATGTACTCTGATGTTCATAAAGATTCAGATATCCATGAATCATCATAGAAACATCATTTTTCATAGATAAATAAATCACATCTTCCCAGGTTGTAATTTCCAGGTCATCCGGATTCTCGTAACAGGTATCATTCAGCCCATTATATAGTTCCAGAAGCCTGTCTTTGTCCGAATATAACATTCGAAACAAAGTGTCCTTAAATTTTCGGTTTACATGTAACGTTTCGTAAGTATTCATACTGTTTCCTCCTAGGATTAGAATTATTCTTTCAAAGAAAACAGCTTCTCTTACGCTAACATATACTTATATCTCCATCAACAATATGACAGATGACTAACCGTACAAACGCTGTACTATCATGGCTGGTCACATTATAGTTTCATTTTGTGGGATGTTTTATAAGATAATTATAGAATAGAATCCTTGCAATGACAAGAATTCAGTTAAGAATTGCACCGGCGAACGCCCGGCAGAAAAGTTTTGCAGCCATAAGAAACTGCTCTCTTAGAAATGTACCTTTATTCTCACACAATACCATCAGCGCGTCAACCCTGATATTGTATTAAAATGAAAGATTGCCCCACGATAACTGTTTCGCAACGATAAAAAATGGATGGACAATACGTTTCCGACTGCCCATCCAGTATTTTTCCATGCATGCCGTGCACCTCGTGCTGCATACCTGATCTGTAGACCTACTCGTTGACTTTTGACTCTGTCTTCTCTTGAACTTCCTGAATGAATTCTTCAATCTGGAATGTTCCAAGATCTCCTTTATCTCTGCTTCTGACAGTGATTGTTCCATCAGCTGCTTCTTTTTCTCCAAGTACAAGCATGTACGGAACTTTTTCAAGCTGTGCCTGACGGATTTTGTAGCCAATCTTTTCATCTCTTCTGTCAAGTTCGCAGCGGATTCCTGCTTCTCTTAATTTCTCATACACACCGCCTGCATATTCCAGTGATTTTTCTGAAACCGGAAGTACCTTTACCTGCACCGGCGAGAGCCATACCGGGAACTTGCCTGCGTAATGTTCAATCAGAATTCCGATGAATCTTTCAATTGATCCAAAACATACACGGTGAATCATGATCGGACGCTTCTTGCTTCCATCCTCTGCCGTATACTCAGCTTCAAATCTCTGCGGAAGCTGGAAATCAAGCTGGATTGTACCACACTGCCATGTACGTCCGATGGAGTCTCTCAGGTGGAAATCGATCTTCGGGCCATAGAATGCGCCGTCGCCTTCGTTGACAACATAATCAAGATTCATAGAATCGAGTGCTTTTCTGAGTCCCTCTGTGGCAGTCTCCCACTCTTCATCGGTACCCATGCTGTCTTCCGGCCTTGTAGAAAGTTCTACGTAGTATTCAAATCCAAACTGACTGTATACCTCATCAATCAGCCTTGTAACACCTTTGATCTCTTCTTCGATCTGCTCTTCTGTCATAAAGATATGCGCGTCATCCTGTGTAAAGCAGCGCACACGCATCAGCCCGTGAAGCTGTCCGCTCTTCTCATGGCGGTGCACGATTCCAAGCTCGCCGACCCGAAGCGGAAGATCCCTGTAAGATTTCGGCTGGGATTTATAGACAAGCATTCCTCCCGGACAGTTCATCGGTTTGATTGCATAATCTTCCTCATCGATCTCCGTCGTATACATGTTATCCTTATAATGATCCCAGTGACCGGATGTCTCCCATAACTTGCGGCTTAAAATAATCGGAGTTGATACTTCCTGGTAGTTTTCCCGGATATGGATTTTTCTCCAGTAATCGATCAGCGTATTCTTAAGAGTCAGCCCCTTTGGAAGGAAGAATGGAAAGCCAGGTCCCTCTTCCGTGAACATAAAGAGCCCCATCTCTTTTCCGATCTTTCTGTGATCTCTTTTTCTAGCCTCTTCCATCATTGTCAGATATTCTGTCAGATCTGTTTTCTTTGCAAAGGCAGTTCCATAGATTCTTGACAGCATCTTATTCTTCTCACTTCCCCGCCAGTAAGCCCCGGCAACACTTGTGAGTTTAAACGCCTTTACGCCTTTGGTATACATGATATGCGGTCCGGCACATAAATCCGTAAATTCTCCCTGTGTATAGAAACTGATCGTCTCCCCTTCAGGCAGATCTTCAATCAATTCTACCTTGTAAGGCTCACCTTTCTCTTTCATAAGGGCGATCGCTTCCTCTCTTGGAAGTGAAAATGGCTTCAGCGGAAGATTCTCTTTCACAATCTTATTCATCTCCGCTTCCAGCTTCTCCAGATCCTCCGGAGTAAATCCGTCTTCTCTGTCAAAATCATAGTAAAATCCATCGTCAATCGCTGGTCCAATGGCCAGTTTTGTCTCCGGATACAGACGTTTCACCGCCTGTGCCAGCACATGGGATGCCGTATGGCGGATCGCCCTTAACTCATCCTCTGCCTCCTGTACATTTCCATCTGGTAATATAATTTTCATAATCTTCTCCTTTCAGACTTTACCTCTCTCTTATTCGATGGCTCCCATCAACCCATTAATCAGAATTGGCTGTCCCAGAATGTCGATCGCATAGACATCCACATGGTAAGCACTCTGTTTATATCCCAGATCACTTGCAAATACGTCTGTGATATATGATCCGTCTTCTCCAGGCTGCGCCTCATACCACACAAGATCTTCCGGCGCGTCATCTGACCAGATTGCACACCTGATTGCCAGCATATCGAAATTTGAATCAATATTCGTAATATTAACTGTGAACTTGCCTTCCATAAAATCATACGGCGTCACATTAACATCCGCCGTCACATACCGCCCGGTATGCTCTTCCTCCGGTTCTTCCTCTTCCTGAATATCAGATGTCAGCTTCTCCATCAGTTTTGATTTTCTCGCAATTTCTTTATCCTCTTTCTCATAGCCAAACCGTTCTGACAATGTCTGGGTATTGGAAAAAAGGTTTGTCCCAAGTCCAAGTCTGTTTCCTTCAATCACAGCCCCAAGGCTTGCAAGTGTCGTCGGGAAATCATCAAATGTCGTATACTCTCTGTATGAATTATTCTCCGGAGTAATCGGCGCATTAATATAAGTTGTATATACTTTCCGTGTGTAATCCTCATCGATATCCTCACAGAAATCAGCATCCATCGTCGGATGGTCCCCTGAGATTACAATCGTAGTATTCTCATAGAAATCCTGCTGCTGAATCCATTCCACGAATTCAGTCACTTTCTTACTGGAACACTGCATCACGTTGGCATACTGGTTATCCCCAAACAGATTTTCACAGTCTTCACACACAAATCCATCTTCAAAATGTGTATCTACCGTAAGAAGCGTCAGGTTAAATGGTTCATCGCTGCTTCCAAGTTCCGTAAGCCTCTTCTTCGCGATATCAAGCAGGAACCGGTCTTCATATCCCCACCATACATAATATCCCGCAGGCATTTCTCCATTTTTAATTGAATAATTGTAATCATATATATTATAGTTCCCATGTTCCTGAAAGTAAAGCTGTCTTCCGCCAAATACTGCATCTGATCCGATCATCAGGTTCTGGCTGTATCCCTGCTCCTCCAGAATATCACCTAAAGTGACGATTTCCGGGAAGAACGTCTCCTGGGAACTCATATTATTTCTCTCGATCGGAATGGTCAGCGGAAGCCCTGACGTCTGTCCAAACATCGCCCCGATTGTCCATGTAGTACCCGTCATGGAATAACCACCGTTTAACGTCTCATGGTCTCCTGAAAAATTCTCATACTTATTAGACAACTCTGTCAGTTCCGGAATTACATTCTCATCAAAAGCCCCTCCGGATTCTTTATCCGCATATGTATTTTCCATAGATTCCAGATAAATATAGATAAGATTCCTCTTTTTCTCCGGAAACTGGATACTGACATCTTTCGGGTTCACATAATTATCATCAATAAATGTAGAATAAGTACTCTGGTTGCTCCTGTAGGAAGAAATGTCAAGCTCATTCCATATATGCCTCAGGCACAGGACTGTAGACAGGATCGAAACGAGAAGAACACTCATCATTGTACTGTAGTATATATTTCTCTTCTTCCTCAGAATAACAAATGCGGCAATCAATACAATAAACACCACAATACTGATGATTCCGCAGGACAGAATATATTCTTTCACCATTCCTTCATTCGTGCCCTCAAGCGGCGCCTGAATGTGAAAAATCAGCTCCTCCATACTGAGGTTATTCCATGTTTTCAGTACCCAGAAGACACTGCGTCCGATCAGCATTGCCAATGTTCCAAGCAATACAGCCAACACAGTCCCGATCCACGTAAGCACTCTTGCCACCGACGCCCGAAGTGGCTGCTGTACCAGCTTCTTCTCTTTCTTCGGCTTATCACTCTCCTCTTTCTGCCGTTTCTTCGATAAATCTTTGGCCGGATTATTTAAGACCTCTTCTGAAGGTTCTTTGTCTGTCTGACTTTTTTCCTCTGTCGCTGCCTCCTTCTTTGGCTCTTCCTGCGGTATTTTTTCCTTACCGGCAGCGTCCGACAGTTCCGCTACCAGTTCCACCGCCACCTCTTCCGGCACTACAATCGCCAGTTCCTCATTCAACGGCACATGCTCTTCTGAGAGATCCTTTTCCAGTTCCCTTTTGATCTCTTCTTTAAAATCTGCCTCTATCTCTTCATTTTTCTCTTGTTCACTAGACATTCGAAAACTCCTTATCCTGTATGCTGTACATAAGTATACCATCCCGAAAGATTTGATACAACAACCAGATTTTAACTAAATCTAAAAAAAGAATTAACAAATTCTTTACAATTTATAATCTCCCTGCCCTGATATTCCAGATACTTTCTATTGAAAAGGCATGAATACTCCCTTTCATCAATATAATGACAGTAAACAGAAGTTGGAGAATCTTATGATAAATAAATCGAAATGTATTCGCATTGCCGGAATTGCGCTTTTATTCGCCGGCGCATTTCTGGCCGGACGTTTTACAGCAAAAACGGTAGAAAAAGTGAGCGGACGTGTTGTCCTTCCTTCCTCTGAAGGCAGCTGGGGGCTGAGCTTTCAGACAGAAGGGCAGCCGCCAACTGCCAATGCGACATTTGACGAATTGAAAAAATATGATGCTTACTATGCAGAAGATACAACAGAAAAAGTCATTTACCTGACGTTCGACGCAGGCTACGAGAACGGAAATACCCCCGCAATTCTGGATGCGCTGAAAAAGCATCAGGTGCCGGCAACCTTCTTTGTCGTCGGCAACTTTCTTTCCACAAGCCCTGACCTCGTAAAACGTATGGTCTCAGAAGGACATATTGTGGGGAACCATACATATCATCATCTGGATATGTCTAAAATTTCGTCTATGGAAACTTTTTCGAAAGAAATCAATGATGTGGAAACCCTGTATGAAGAAATCACAGGAGAAAAAATGATCAAATATTATCGCCCCCCGCAGGGAAAATACAGTGAAGAGAACCTGAAAATGGCCAAGGAGCTGGGTTACAAGACATTCTTCTGGAGCCTTGCCTATGTAGACTGGTACCAGGATGACCAGCCCACAAAAGAGGAAGCTTTTGACAAACTCCTCGGCCGGATCCATCCCGGTGCCATCGTTCTGCTTCACAGTACTTCCTCGACAAACGGAACGATTCTGGATGAACTGCTTACCAAATGGGAAGAGATGGGTTATACCTTCAAGTCTTTAGATCAGCTGGTTGAGACAGCCGCATCCTGATCCGGGTTCTCAAGATCCCGCGTCAAAATGTTCAGCCACTGGTACTTTTTATAATGCCCTACTTCAAACGGGATCTTCACAATCTCATCCAGACTGATTACAAAATACACAACGAGTACCGGCATTTTGAAGACAAATGCGCATAACAGCCCAAGCGGAACAACAAAAAGCCACATATTTATGGTATCACAGACAAGACCAAACCGGGTATCTCCCCCGGCGCAGAAAATACCCGCTACCAAGGTGGCATTCAGCGCTTTCCCAATCACATAATAACTGCAGATCAGAAGCATCGCACTTAAATAACCTTCTGCGGTATCTGTAAGCCCTGACAGCGAAAGAATGAGCGGCCTTGCGAGGAGAATGATCCCTCCTCCCAGGACTCCGCTTAATACGGCCGTCCGAAGCAGCCTTCCGGCATACTCTTTCGCCCTTCGAACTTCACCTCTCCCAAGAACTGTCCCAAGTAAAATTCCGCCTCCGCTTCCAACACCAAGACAGAGAGAGGTCACCAGATTTTTCACAACATTTGCCACTGAATTTGCTGCCACAGCATCACTTCCCAGATGACCCATAATCACAGAATACATGGTAAATCCAAGTCCCCATGCCATCTCATTGGCAAGCACCGGCCCTGTATAACGGATGAAATCTTTAAATAAAACTTTCTGGCAATGAACGATATCCCTCAGATGTATTTTCACAGCTCCCGGAGTTCTTGCAATGGCCATACACCATATAAGTTCCAGGAACCTTGAAACCGCCGTCGCTGCCGCCGCACCTGCAATCCCAAGCTTTGGAAAACCGAGAAGCCCAAAGATCAAAACAGCATTCAGAATGATATTTAAAATCATCGCCGACGAACTGATGACAGTGCTTAACACCGCCTTCCCCGCATTTTTCATAATACACAGGTAAATCTGCGAGACGCCCATAAAAAGATACGAGACACTGACAATTCTAAGATATGGAATTCCTGCCCGGATCAACTGTCCGTCTGAAGTAAAAATCATCATCAGCCATCGTGGGAAAAATGCCGCTCCGATGAAAAACACTGCCGAGATCAAACCTGAGAATTTCAACGCGATTCCCAGTACCTGTTGCACCGCCCTTTGATCACCTTTGCCCCAGTATTGTGACGCAAGAACTGTCGTCCCAATGGTAAGCCCCGCATAGAACAGGCTTAACACAAACTGTACCTGGCTGGCAAGAGAGACCGCCGACAAAGCCGTCTGGCTTACCGCTCCCGCCATAACCACATCCGCAGCGCTTACCAGTGCCGTCATGAGATTCTGCACCGTAATCGGAAGTACAAGCGACGCAAGCTCCCGGTAAAATCCTCCAGAATCTTTCCCTGAATTTTTCAACTCTATACCTCTTCTTTTTTACAGATATCATCCCATGCTTCATCGTCAAACTGTCTGTCCCGGAAGTAATATCTCCGGTCATCCTCTGTAATCTGCTTTAACACCCTGCATGGATTGCCCGCAGCAACAACATTGTCAGGAATATCTTTTGTCACGACACTCCCCGCACCAATGACCACATTATTTCCGATTGTCACTCCCGGTGAGATTACCACATTGCCGCCTACCCATACATTGTCGCCGATCGTCACATGGATCCCATATTCATATGCCGTATTCCTTGTATCCGGGTGAATCGGATGGCCCGCCGTGTAAATGGAAACATTCGGCGCAAACAGCACGTTGTCCCCAATTTTTACTTTTGCCACATCCAGAATCGTACAGTTGTAGTTTGCAAAAAAATGATCTCCGACTTCTATGTTCGTACCGTAATCACAGAAAAACGGCGGATTGATAAATGCCCCCTCACCCGCTTTTCCAAGGATTTTACCCGTCAGTTCCCCGATCTTCTCAAAATCAGACCGGTCCATAAAATTAAATTCCTGAAGCAGTTTCCTTGACTTCCTCTGCTCCTCCATTACACTGTCATCTGAAATATATGGCAGTTCCATATCACGCCTTTTTTTATGATCCATTGTTAGTTCCTCCCTTTCATTACTTCCAATAATAAATGTTATGTTGACTTTCTAATATTTTTTCTATATATTTATAATCATAATGACATTATTTTGATTTTTCAATTACAATATTGCCACAAAATATAATAATCCCGCCACCCCAAAAGGAGGATATCATTTTGACCGAATCCTGCAAAAATGTCCTTATCAATGAAGATCTGAAAGAACTGCTGACACGCGGAACCCCCGGATTCCCCTGTGAAGCCTATTATGAAAATATTCTGGATTTTGCCCACGGCATCGTAGGCTGGCACTGGCATGAAGAGATTGAACTGATTGCTGTAAAAAGCGGAATGATTTCCGTCGGTATCGGTGATGGCAGCAGTTCTTTCCGTATCCGGGCCGGTGAAGGCGCTTTCATTAATACAAACGTGCTTCATACCGTCCGTGAGATAGAGCATATGAGCAGTGACGTAATTTCATTTGTATTTCACCCGAGCCTGATTGCCGGCACTCCTGCAAGTTCCATCAACCTGAAATTCGTACAGCCGGTTCTAAACTGCCGTGCTCTGGAATTCATCGCATTTGAAAACGATGCCCCCTGGCAGAAAGAAGCCGCACAACTCATCTTCGACGCCTACGAAGTTTATACCAGAGAAGATTTCGGTTACGAACTCCTTGTCAGAGAATCTCTTTCAAAACTCTGGCTTACCGTTGCCACTCATATGCAGTCAGTGCTTCTGTCCGCACCGGCAGCCCCGAATGAAGACGAAGAACGTGTGAGAAAAATGCTGACCTTTATCCATGAAAATTATGCCAGACCCCTCACTCCTCTTCGGATTGCATCTGCCGCAAATATCAGCGAAAGAGAATGTTACCGTTGTTTTCAGAGGATCATACAGATGACACCTGTCAGTTATCTTCTGCAGTACCGGATTCAGTCTGCCGCTACTTTACTTACCCAGACAGATCTCACAGTCACTGAAATCAGCAGCCGCGTCGGATTCAACAGCCCCAGCTATTTTACAAAAATATTTGTCCGCCATATGAACCTCACCCCACGGCAGTTCCGCAATACCCAGAATCGTTCATAGCTACGGCAAAACAGCCGGCAGATTTAACTCTGTCCGGCTGTTTTTCCATCATTTAACTTAAGTTCCAGCTCTTTTTCCCTCGTCACATTCTCCACAAGTCCGATCGCCCTGACCGTTTTCCCCCGGTTATCTTTGATCGCAGTCAGCGTGATACGGTTCCACACCGTGCTGCCGTCGCCCATATGGGCACGGATCGTACAGGACGCCTGTTTTGCCCCTGCATAGATGTCATAATAAATCTGGCGGAACATATCTTCATACCCTTCACATACCGATCCCTGTTCAATAAATCCTTCCGGCGCATCTGCCACACAGTCACTCAGTCCAAAGGCATCCCGGCTGTGCTGTGCATAATACGCCGTATGTGTTTCAGTATCTACTTCAAAAAGAGTATTGCTTGTGGCTTCCATCGCAATCCTAAACCGCTGCTCCGATACACGGAGTTCTTCAATCGCCTCCATCTGTCCCGTAACATCAGAGACAGATGCATAATAGAGATCTTTCTTATTTGTTGCCGCCAGATAGAAAAATCTGATCTGAAGCCAGAGAATCCGGCCGTCACTGCGGAACCTGCGGACATGCAGCTCCACCCCGCTGTCGCCGCTGTTTCTGGCTTTTTCAAGTCCTCTGACCAGAACCTGACGGTCTTCTTCCAGAACCGTTTCAAACAGATTGTAACTTTCCCCTGACGCCTGAATCCCATCGTAATGCACGATTCTGCAGTAATGGTCATTGCAGCGGGTAAGTTCCAGATGCTCTCCGTCGTACTGGTACAGCGCAATTGCCCCAAGAATATTATCAAGCAGCTGATCCGTCATCATGTCCGCCTGCAGTACCTCCCTGAAATCAAACCGTTCCATTTCCTCTGAATGCCTGTCTGCCCCGGGCGTATACCCGATTTTCTTGTCATCTTCCAGAAGCTTTTCGATCTCTCCAAGCGGCATCGGATGATAGTAATAATAGCCCTGTGCATAGACACATCCGATTCCAAGAAGAAAATCCACCTGCTCTTTTGTCTCAACGCCTTCCGCAATCACCTTAAGCTTCAGCCACCTCGCCATATGGACAACAGATACCAGAATATCCCTGCTTTTCTGATTCGTACTATCCAGAAACCGCATATCCAGTTTCAGGATATCAATATTGATATCCTTTAATATATTGAGCGATGAATATCCGCTCCCAAAATCATCCATCAACACCGTAAACCCATAGTGCATCAGCTGCTCTATCGTGGCTATAATCTTCTCCGGCCGGCCAGTATATGCACTCTCCGTCACTTCCACTTCCAGCATATCCGGACTGATATCGTACTTTTGCACAATCTGGTAAAAGATCTCAAACACATCCATGCCAAGGATATCAATGCGCGATACATTGACCGACACCGGAAGGATTTTTTCTCCCCGTTCTTTCCTTTTACTCAGCCATTTTGCAGCTTCTTCCCACATGTAGATATCCAGTTTCTTGATAAACCCATTTTTTTCAAACACCGGAATAAACACACACGGAGCAATCAGCCCCCTCTGTGGATGTTCCCATCTTACCAGAGCTTCCGCGCCCACAATTTTTCCGTCTCTCATATTACATTTCGGCTGCATATAAATTTTAAACTCACCGTTTTTCAGAGCTTCATCAGCTCTGCTGAGTATCTCATGCTCCTCTAATAAAAGATTTCGAAAGCTCGAGTCATAAAGCGCAGAATGCTTCATATAATTTCCTTTGACCGTATTCAGTGCAAGGATCGCCCTGTCACACATCAACTCCACCGGCAGCGTCCGGTCACTGACTTCATATGCCCCGATCGCAGGTGTCACCCGTATATCAGATCTGTAGTCTGCAAAAATCTCCGTAATCTTAAGTTCCACCCATCCCCGGTCCACAGATGCCGGTATACAGATTCCATAGATGTCAGCCGATATCCTCCCAAGCACTGCCTCCAAAGGCGAGAACTTTTCCCGGAGCTTTTCTGCAAGATACTGAAGCAGTTCATCCCCCTTCTCACTTCCGTATAAATCATTTACCAGCTTGAATTTTTCAATGTCAACACAGTAAATATAGAACTCTTCTTCTGGTTTCTCTGTGATCCTTGCTCTCGTCTTCTGGTAAAACGTATTTTTATTATACAGCCCTGTCAAAAGGTCGTACTCTTTAAAAAACTGCAGTTCCTTTTTCAATCTGGCATTTTCCAGTTTCAGTTCTTCATCCTGCATTTTCTCCACTGTCCCTCACCCCTGTCTCTTATCGATATGTCACTGTACAAGTACCTCTTTAATTTTAATTATAACGTTCTGCACTCTAATTTACCATAGACATTCAGATCTAATTTGAAAATTTGCAAAAAAAACTGTGGCACAGTTCTCCATCAACTGCACCACAGTCTTTCCCCGAAATCTCTTTTTTACTCAAACCATACATGGCCAGATCTTTCAAGCATCGCTTCTGCCTCTTTAGGTCCGCTGCTGCCCGGCTCATACGTGTATATTTTCTGTCTGCCTCTGCGGTACTGGCTTCTCAGTTCATCTACATATCTCCAGCTCGTCTCTACCTGATCCCACTGGGAGAACCAGGACCTCTCCCCGCGGATGCATGCGCCGATCAGCCTCTCATAAGCCTCGGGCGTATTCATCTGGTTGATAAACGAACAGTTCTGGCAGAAATCCATCTTTGCCTGAATGATATCGTCTGATTCCCCCGGCCTTTTGATATTAAACTGCAGATATACCCCTTCGGTCGGCTGAATCTTAATATTCAGAATATTGGATTCCACTCCCGGCGCGGAGCTTTTGAATACGACGGCCACCTGCATTTCACGTTTCCCAAGTTTCTTTCCTGTGCGGACATAGAAAGGCATCCCTCTCCATCTGTCATTGTCCACCAGAAGTCTTACCGCAGCATAAGTCTCAGTGGAAGACTCCGGATTTACCGATGGCTCCTCTTTGTATCCGTCATACTGCCCCAGAACTACATTTTCTGAATCCGCTTCCGGCATGCGAAGTGCTTTCAGCACCTGCATCTGTTCTCTGTGCATCTCCTCCACCGCGCTGCCTCCCGGCTGTTCCATCGCTACAATTGTGAGGATCTGAAACAGATGATTCTGCATCATATCTTTCAGGGCGCCGCTGTGATCATAATATCCGCCCCTGGTCTCTACTCCCACTTCTTCCAGTGCCGATATCTGGATACACTCGATATGCCCGGCATCCCAGACATTGCTGAATATGGGATTGGCAAACCGGATCGTCTGTATATTCCGGACCATTTCCTTTCCAAGATAATGATCAATCCGATAGATATGGTCAGGCCCAAAAAACGCTTCCATTGTCACATTTAAATCCGCTGCTGCCTCAAGATCCTCTCCGAAAGGCTTTTCAATGACCACCTTCCCAAGGCTGGCACCCGTTACATTTTTCAGCCCTTCCACAATCGTGCCAAAAAACCGGGGCGCCACTGCGAAATAAAAAATATGATCCACCTCTCCCATGCTCCGGTAATAAGAATCAAGTGCTCCATAAGCCTTCGCATCGGTAAAATCCATACGATAATACAAAATCCGTCCGGCAAGCTTCTGATAAATCTCTTCTTTATATCCAAGTCTCGCGAATTTCTCTACCCACTCTTTTGCTTTCTTGCGGTATTCCTCACTTGTATAGTCTCTTCTGCCGATAATCACGATCCGGCTGCATCTTGCCTCGTTCCCGGTCACCTCCATATTGTAAAACGCAGGTATCAGCTTACGGAATGTCAGGTCACCTGTACCCCCAAATATCGTAAAAACCTGTTCTCTGCCCATATCAAATCCTCCAATCGTGGTGGAATATTCCTTCTCTGTCCGTTCTCTCATAGGTATGTGCCCCAAAGCAGTCCCTCTGCGCCTGGATCAGATTGGCTCCGGCCGGCACTCCCCTGAATGTGTCAATATAGGCAATTGCCTGGCTCATCGCCGGCAGCGGTATTCCATTGGTAATTCCCATGCCCACCGTACTGCGCAGACTTTTCTGACCATGATTCACTTTCTTCAGGAAAAATGAATCCATCATCAGGTTCGTAAGCTGTCCGTTCTTTTCAAATGCTTTTGTGATATCATCCAGAAATACCGCCTGAATGATGCATCCGGCACGGAAGATCGCCGCAATCTTTCCGTAATCAAGATTCCAGCCGTATTCCTTTGAAGCATGGGAAAGCAGTTCAAATCCCTGGGCATATGCCGCGATTTTCGCCGTATAAAGTCCTTCCCTTACTGCCTCTTCCAAAGCGGATTTCTCCGGCATCAGTTCCTGCTTCGGACTTTCAAATAACTTGACAGCCGCTTTTCTTTCTTCCGTACGGTTGGACATGATTCTGGCATTGCATGCCGCCGTGATCATGGAGACATTGACCCCCTGTTTCAGTGACTCGATACTCGTCCAGCGCCCGGTGCCCTTCTGCCCTGCACTGTCCAGGATATAATCCACCAGATCTCCGTCCGAAAAATCATCCTTTTCTCTGAAAATTTCTGCCGTAATCTCTATCAGATAACTCTTCAGCTCTCCTTCATTCCATCTGGCAAATGTATCCGCCAGTTCCTCATTCGTAAATCCTCCGGCATATTTCAATATGAGATACGCCTCCGCAATGAGCTGCATATCCGCGTACTCAATCCCGTTGTGGACCATTTTCACATAATGTCCTGCCCCGTCCGGTCCCATATAAGCACAGCATGGCTCTCCCTGGGCTTTTGCTGCTATCGCCTCCAGGATCGGCGCAATGTGGCTGTAAGCCTCTTTGTCTCCGCCAGGCATAATCGACGGGCCAAAGCGTGCCCCTTTTTCTCCGCCGGACACTCCGGTTCCAAAGTAAAGAATCCCTTTCTCTTTCAGATAGTTCTCACGCCTTCTTGTATCTTCAAAAAATGAATTTCCTCCGTCCAGTATCATATCCCCTTCGGAAAGAAGCGGTATGAGCTGTTCAATGACCAGATCCACCGGTTTCCCGGCCTTTACCATTATCATAAATTTCCTCGGGCGTTCCTGTGATTCTACAAGCTCCTTCAGATCATAAAAAGGTATAAAATTTTCATTTGGATGATCCTTTAAAAGGGCATCCGTTACCTCCCGGCTCCGGTTGTAACCGCCTACCTTAAATCCATGATCCGCCATGTTAAGTGCAAGGCTTCTTCCCATAACTGCAAGTCCGATAATTCCTATATCTGTTCTTTTCATCTTAATACCTCCTCTAATACTACGGATACCCCTTCCGGCATTGCCGAACGGCTTACCACATCTTTGATTTTCCCACTGTTACAATCCCGCTCCATGCTCACCATGCCGCCTTCAAAGCGGTTCACCGTGATCAGAAACCGTTCATTTTCACTTAAAATAAAGTCTCTCGGATGCCTGCCTCCGCATGAAACATGCTGGATGACAGCCGCTTCCTTTTGGCTGACATCTATCACTGCCAGCAGTTCTCTTCCCCGTACTGACACATAGAGAAACCTCTCATCCTTTGTCAGGCGGACCGCCGCCGAAGCCGCATCTTCCATTCCTTCCTTCTCACTCTCCGGTAGAACTGACAAAGCCTGCTGTAGTTTAAATGCACTGCCATCGACTTTAAAAATAAAAAGCTCGTTGCTCCACTCACTCACAACATAAAATTTTGTGTGTGCCTTATTAAACACTCCGTGTCTTGGGCCGGTTCCCTCAGGGAAACAAATCTCTCCCATCGGCAGGAAACCATTCTGCCTGTCAAACAGCCGAATCTTATTCTGTATCAGGCAGGGTACCATCAAATAAGTGTCGTGCAGAAGAATCTGGTGGCAGCCGGCCTCCTCTCCGTTCTCAATGCGTTTCTCTACGGAAGTCTTGCCGTCTTTTAATCTGTACACCATCACAGTACCCTCATGGTAATTTGCCGTATATACAAATTCTCCATCCTGATGGATATAGCACGGCGTCTGTTTCTCTTCTAATACTTCCTCTGAACTTTTGATACTCCCATTCTCAAGTTTCAGAAAACAAGTACCCGCTTTTCCCTCTTTCTCAATGGGAAAGACCAGTGAATCTCCATTTAATGAAACCCATTTCGCATTCTCTGCCGTATAGAACAATTCCGGCTCTGTAATCTCTCCGCTTTCCTCGTTAAAGGTAAAGTGATATACTCCTTTACTGCTCTCTGAATAATATGTCCCAATATAGCCATCTCTATCATTCCCGGATGGCATTTTCTGTTTATTTATCTCCATATTGACTGCGCCTCCTGTATCTGATCATATGCTCTTTACTATGATACTAGTCCAAATATCTATTCCCTTCTTAACTGTAAGTATGCTAATTACAGTTAGTAGTGTCAAACATAAATTATATATTTGCTGTTTTTTATTTTAAATATGCGAATAAAGAATGTGCCAAGGCACATTCTCGCGCCGAGCGCGGTCGCTTGCGACATACTACACCTTCGCGCGAGTGCGCTTCCCCCGGAGGGTTTTTTAATATAGGAAACGAAGTTTCCTATATTAAAAAACTGCCAGCAAAAGCTGACAGTTCCTCTACAAGATTCAAAATATTATGCTCCCCTTTTATTTACTATAAATTTTTACTTTCTCATCCTCTACAAATAGTGCCTGATTATCACTGATCACTTTTAGATCAAGGCTGGAAGAATACGTACTGATAATTTTCTCCGCCGCTTTGCCCATCTCCCAGTTTTTGTAATGGGGCACTGTATAAAAACTGGTCAGATTCAATCCGGTATAGTCCTGTAATTGGGGTGCTTTTTCAGGACGATCCATAAAAGCTGAATATCCAATATCAGGCGCAGTGACAATAGCCCCTGCCGATTCTCCTATATACAGCTTTCCTTTATTTATTTCCCTGACCAGCAGCTGATCTGCACCTGTCCTTTTTAATTCCTGCAATAAGAAAAAGGTATTGCCGCCAGCAATATATATGCAGTCATTTTTTTCCAGCTTTCGGCTGATGGTCTCATAAGACGAACCGGATACCTCCAGTTCATCTACAATCATCCCCATCCTCTTTAAACGCCACTTCCCTATCTTCACGAAAAAACCTAACGGTTCTGCTGCACTTGCAGTCGGGATATAAGTTACTGTTTTTCCTTTCAATTCAGGTTCAATCTTCTTTAATATTCCTGAGGCATTTTGAAACATCGATACCAAAAGCATTTTTTTCATAAGAAACCTCCCTGTTTCACCATTTATTCCAACGATACTTCAGACAGATTATGAACCACTGTTACATCCCCATATTTCTGACTGCCTTTTCTGTCGATCAGCACCGGACGTATTCCTGCCGCTCTTGCCCCCAGTACATCCGATTCATAGGAATCCCCGATATGAATGACTTCACATGCCTGATACCCGCTGACTTCCAGCGCTTTCATAAACAGTTCCCGATGAGGCTTGTAGGCCCTGACCATATCTGCGCAGACAATCCCATCCGGTAAAAGATTCTTTTCTTCCATACTCTGTCTCACATACTGCACACCATTGTTACTGATGATATAGACCGGCACCGGACAAGTTTCAAAGAATTCTCTGACGTCAGGAAACAATGGCGCGTGAACCCAGAAGCCCTGAATCAGCTCATGCAGTTCTTCCGTATTTTCTTTCAGATCAATCTGCCTCTCCAGCGTATTTAAAATTTGCTCTACAATCTCATCTTCCGTGAGATAGTTTTCTTCAGAACTGCTTTCCTCGTATTGTTTTAGAAGCTTCCACCAAAGGGAAAGCACTTCTTTTGGATCATGAAGGCTGCTGTTTTTGCATACCCTCGCAATTACTTCCTGAATCTCACTGCCGTTCTCCTGCACGGTTGTTCCTGTATAATCTATAAATACTGCTTTTACCATGAGATAATCCTCTCTTTCTATGACCTGCCTGACATAAATATATTATACCTCACCTTCATTCGGCTCTTCAACCAAAAGTTCCTCTTCCAGTATTCTGTCTGAAAATGAAGCACAGAATACTGCCTGTGGCCAGTTCACACTCACCCGGGCATATTTTCCCTTTTTCCCGGCTGCCCGGTCCAGTGAACTTTTGATCTCTTTCAAACTCTCTCTGGTCAGATAACCGCCTCTCCAGTGGAAAATGAAAGGGTTTCCTTTTCTTACCGCCTGGGCTGCCCTTTTTTCTACTTCCTCAAGCTTTGTGAATGAAAGTTTTTTCTCCCGGTAATAGAAGTGCTCCCCGTCCTCACACGGAGGCGTCTGATAAATGACCGGCTCATGATCTCTGAAAATCTGGCGGTCTGACAGATGATAGCAGTCGTACCTAAGTATCTGGCCATGTCCCAGGCTATTGTCAAATGTAGCATCCAGATGATAATATCTGCCGTCAATTCTTACAATATTCCATGCATGCCGGTACTTGATCTTCTTCTTGGGATTCGCATCAGACACCGCAATCATGCACCAGATCCCCAGGGCATCACAGAGCACTTTGACCGTCTTTGCAATCCCTTCACAGACTCCCACTCCCTGGCCAAGAGGCCCTATGATTTCATGGGAATACGGCTTTTTCAGTTTGTCGTAATGTACATTCGAACATATGAAATCATGGATATAGAGTTCCTGTTCTTTCTGGCTCATTGACCTCGCCGGACGGATCAGCCTGTCCACTCTGGCCTTCATCGCTTTTTGATGTTCCTTTATCTTCCCTTTTTGAAACAGGTATTCCGGTATCATGCAGACATTATCTGCCTCCTGCTGGTAACGGTACGAAAAACCAGATGCATAAAAAATCTCCGGACAGTCAAGCCTCAGTTTAAAAAAGATTTCAGACAGCTCCTGCCCTGTAAGGCGTGGGACATAAAACGACGGCGCCATCTCCATAAGACCGTTCTTCATGGCATGATAGACACTCTGATGTATTTTATTCATTTGATTATAGTAATAACGTTCCATATAATTCTCCAATCTCTCCGGGCACTCTGACTGCCGCACCACCGAAAATAAAGTGTGGAACGAATCCCACACTTTATTTGTTCTGCTTATTTTTTCTTCACCGGATAACAGACTTCCGTCACAAGCTCTTCCGGATTATCCGTCTGTCCCGGGCTTACATGATAGATACAAAAGGAACTGCCGTTAAATTCATATCCATTATCGCGGATCCAGTTGGCAACCGCTTCATTTACCCTTGTGATCTGATCATAACTTCCCTGATATGTGGCAGATGCGATCTGAACCGGCGGCACAGTTTTAAATCTCACATGCTCTGTATCCTCGTATTTTCCTGCAACAGAGATCTGTATCTCTACATCTACATCGCTCTCTTTGTATCCGTTGTCATGAAATACTGCCATCCCGTAACAAGGGTTTTCCGGCTGTACTTTCTGTCCGGCAATTTCTTCATTTAACAAGTTCCACAGTATTTGCTCATCCTCATAGGCA
>URQQ01000066.1 GCA_900549995.1 uncultured Lachnospiraceae bacterium
GGAATCCTGCCTGAGCTTTTCGTTACAGAGATTCCACACTTCTTCCGCAGTCTCACCGTTGAGTGTTCCCTCATATCCAAAATACCGCTTTAACTCCAGATGGCTCCAGTGGTAGAGCGGATTTCCGATCCCCCGTTCCAGTGTCTCCGCCCATTTCTGGAATTTCTCACGGTCAGAAGCATTCCCTGTGATGTATTTTTCATCCACACCATTAGAACGCATCAGCCTCCATTTGTAATGATCCCCTCCAAGCCAGACTTCTGTAATATTCTCAAACTTTTTATCCTCCGCTATTTCCTGCGGATTGATATGGCAGTGATAATCCAGAACCGGCGTTTTCTCGGCATAATTATGATACAGCTCTCTGGCTGTATCTGATGTAAGTAAAAAATCCTGATCCATAAATTGTTTCATCTTCTAATCCTCCTTCATTTTCTTTTATACATAGCCCATCAGGCCAGGAAGCCATAATGACAGCTGTGGGATATATGTTACAAGCAGCAATACAGCAAATATCGCCGCAAAATATATGAGCAGCTGCTTAAAGACCGTCTCAATTCTGACTTTGCCGACCTTTACACCGACAAACAGCGTTGTTCCAACCGGAGGTGTGATCGTTCCGATACAAAGATTGAAAATCATCATAATACCGAAATGAATCGTATTCATGCCAAGCGCTGTACACACCGGCAGAAAGATCGGAGTGAAAATCAGGCAGGCAGGCGTCATGTCCATAAATGTCCCGACAAACAAAAGCAGAATATTAATAATAAATAATATCACAATCCGGTTATCTGTCAGACCCAAAAGAGCATTGGAAATAGCAGTCGGAATCCCTGTAAATGCCATGATCCACGACATAATACTTGACACACCGATCAGGAAAATGATAATTCCCGTCATTTCCGCACTGTCTTTAAAAATCTGCGGCAGTTCTTTGAGTTTGATAGATTTATAAAAAAACAGCGATAATACAAGGCTGTAAACGACTGCAACCACAGAGCCTTCCGTTGCCGTAAAGATTCCAAAGATAATCCCTCCGATAACGATGATAATCAAAAGAAGACATGGCAGAGCCTGAAGCAGCACTGTAAGTTTTTCTTTATTTGTAAATTTCACCTTACTTCTGTATCCATTTCTTTTGGCAAGCACATAGATGACAATCATACAGGCCAGTCCCCAGAGAATCCCGGGAATGTAACCTGCCATGAAAAGCGCTGCCACCGATGTTCCCCCGCTGACAAGCGAAAAGGTAATCATTACGTTGCTTGGCGGAATCAAAAGTCCTGTCGGCGCTGTCGCGATATTGGCCGCAGCCGAGAAATTCCTGTCATATCCTTCTTCCTCTTCCACAGGTCCAATGATGGACCCCATCGCTGAGGCTGCCGCTGTCCCTGATCCCGAGATAGCTCCAAAGAGCATATTGGCAACGACGTTTGTCTGTGCAAGGGCGCCTGGTGTACGTCCTGTCAGCAGTTTGGCAAGGTTGATCAGCCGGATGGCAATTCCGCCTTTATTCATAAGATTCCCCGCCAGTATAAAGAATGGAATTGCGAGCAGGGAGAAAATGGAAACTCCTGAGAAAATCCTCTGTGCTCCTGTCACAACGGCAGAATCGATATTCAGAACCGGTAATATGGCACATACTGAAGATACAGCCAATGCAACCGAAATCGGTACACCTGCGATCAGCATGATGACCAGCAATATTAATATAATTAATCCAGATACTACTGCGATATCCATAATCAAATTTTCCTCCTTCGGTTATTCTTTCACTTCCATATGTTCCTGCTCTTTTCCCCTGAACAGATCAACGATATTCAAAATGTTATATATCATAATCAGAATTCCGGAAAGCGGAACCACTGTATACACAGCCCCCATAGAGATCCCAAGCGACGCTGTCACCTGCGTCATTGTAAGTTTCATAATACTGATACCGCCATAGACCATGACAACTGCTGCAAATACCATGATCAGACATTCAATCAGGACCTCAAGTATCATTCTTTTTCTGCCTCCGATTTTATCTGCAAGAAATCCCATTCTCATATGATCTCTTTTGCCGAATACATATGCAGCCGACAGAAGTGCCATCCATGTAAAACTGTAGGTCAGCAGTTCTTCTGACACTGTGCTGGGATTATTGAAAAAGTAACGGATTACGATCTGATAAGTTCCAATACACACCATAAACGCGAACAACACGATGCAGAATATGCTCAATACTTTATTCATGATACTACGGATTGTTTCTAACCCTTTCATAATTACTCCCCTTCCTTCTCAGCCTTCGACGTCATCTCATTGATCTCCTGAATATGTTCATAAAAAGCACGGATCCCCGGATTTCCTTCCAGAAGTTCTTCGTGAAGCGGGAGAACTTTTTCCTTGAACGCTTCTGTGTCTACATCAAGAAACTCTACTCCCATATCCTTCTTTGCAGTTTCTTTTGCGGCAGCCACCTGTTTATCCCACTCTTCTCTCTCAACTTCTGTAGAAAGAGCCGCTGCTTCTTCAAAAACTCTGCGTTCTTCATCACTGAGGCCATTTAAAAATTTCAGATTTCCGATCAGCATGTCCGGTACCATCTGATGCTGATTATAGGAATAGTACTTCGCAACTTCCCCATGTTTATTATTCGTAAGTGCAAGTTCATTGTTCTCTGCTCCATCGATGACACCCTGCTGAATTGCCGTATAAACCTCTCCAAAACTCATCGGAGATGCTGCCGCACCGAAAGCCTGCATCATCTTGACACTGGCCGGGCTCTGCTGTACCCTGATTTTCAGTCCTTTTAAATCTTCCGGAGTCTCAATGGGTTTCTTTGCGTAAAAATTTCTTGTCCCTGCGTCATACCAGGTCAGAACACGAAACCCTGCTTCATCTGTAGAAGCGTAAATCTGATCCATATAGTCTGTATCCTCCATCACAGCATGGTAAGCTTCCGGAGAGTCAAACAGATATGGCATACTGAAAATTTCGTATATATCCGCAAATGTTTCCAGATTCGCAGTTCCTGCCACTACAAAATCAATCGCTCCTGTCTGCGTCAGCTCAATGGCCTTCTGTGCTGCACCCAGGATTTCATTTGGAAAAATCTGAACCTCATATTCATCGCCCAGATTCTCTTCCACATAGTCCTTAAATGCCAGAAGCCCCAGATGTTCCGGATGAGTTTCTGACTGGGCGTGTGATATGCGGATAATTCTTTTCTGTCTTTTGGCAGAGGAACATCCTGCCAGGCCTGCCGTCATACAGACACACAGGAACACCACGAAAACTTTTTTAATTCCCTTCATTTTTAAACGTCCTTTCTATTCTCCATTTACGATTCTGCCGCACTCATGCAATCTCACTTACAGAGCAAAATGTAAACACTTACAATCACATTCTACAAATACATTGTTAAATTGTCAACGATGTTTTTAATCTTTGGATATTACGCACAAAATATGTGTTTTAAGCGATATTTTATCACTTTATTTTTGTGTATTTTGACAGTTCAATCCACATTTTTCCTGTGATAATCGATGCCACATTTTTACATTTATTGTAAGCATTTACATTTCTATTTTCCTCTTTCCAGCCTGTTTCCACTTCTGAAAGGCCATCCCGGCAGAACATTTTACTGTAAAAGACACACCTTCCATCACAAAGAAAAAAGACAGGCAAAACACTCCCTGTCTTCTACACTTTATGCTCTTGTTTTTACTTTAAAAATCTGTGGTACACCGTTTCACAAGATGACAGGATACCTGCTTTTTATGTGGAATCTCTCCTTCACCTTTCAGAATCTGCATCATATAATCAATGGCAATATTACAAAGTTCCTCACAGTTATTATCGATGGTTGTAAGCTCCGGTTCACAGCAGACAGACAGTTCTGAATTATTATATCCAATCACCGACATTTCATCCGGAACCACAAGTCTCCGCGCATTTGCATACTTCACTGCCCCGACTGCCAGACCGTCATCGGTGGCAAGGACGCTGTCAAATTCCAGATCATTACGTGTTAATAGAATATCTCTCACAAAATGGATTTGATTTTTTGTATATAATTTCAGTTCCCCGCGTATTGGCATTTTGTGTGCCTTCAGGGCTGCCTCATATCCTTCCAGTTTTTGATTGGCACTGTATGAATGGGAGTCACATAAAAATAATATCCTTTTTCTCCCTGCTTCAATCAGTCTGCTGGTCACATCATAAGTGGCCTGATAATCGTCACTGTATACACAGTAGATATTTTCTCCTTCAATATACCCGTTAATCATAAATACCGGAACACGTTTCGAAGCTTCCTTTATGTATTCCGTCTCTTTTTCACTGATTCCGCTTCCTGCATAGGTTGATCCGACAAGAACAAGCGCATCAATCCTTTTTTTAAGAATCAGCTCAATGGCCTGTTCCTTTTTCTCTTTCTGATGGCTGCTGCAGTAAAGGATACAGTCATACCCATAGGCATGGACTCTGCTCTCAAGATACGACACCGCACGTGCCATGTAGGCGTCCGACACGTCCGGGCAAACAATCCCAATCGTTTTCATAGAATCAAGTCCCAGACCCCTGGCAAATACATTCGGTGTATAGTCGTGTTCATCCATCACCGCCAGTACTTTCCGCTTTGTTTTTTCACTGACGCGCGAGCTTCCATTGACAACTCTTGACACCGTCGCAATAGATACTCCTGCCAGTTCCGCTATATCATATATATTCATCTCTTTCCTCCGATCCGTAAGAGCAATTGCTTACATTTCTTACATTCTACGATCTATTATATCGCAGTCATGCCGCGAAAACAATAAGGAAACTTTTCTATCACGTATTGACTAAATGGAAAAAATGTTGTACTTTGAATGTAAGCACTTACATTTTATCAATCTCACAGAGCAAAGAAGTATAAAAACACGAAAGGACCACTCTCCTATGAACAACTATATCAAAATTCATCCAGACGACAATGTGGCTGTAGCACTCGCCCCCCTTTCGGCTGGCACAGAAGTAAAAATCAATGAATCTTCGCTTCTGTTAAAAGAAGCGATTCCGCAGGGTCATAAGTTTTCACTTTCCGAGATTCCGGCAGGCAGCCAGGTTACAAAATATGGCTATCCGATCGGAAAGTCAAAAGAAAATATCCCCTCCGGTTCCTGGGTTCATACCCACAATATGAAAACAGGGCTTGGGGATCTTCTCACTTACCAGTATCAAAAACAGGTCCAGGATCTTCCCAAAACCCCGGAACGCCTTTTCCAGGGGTTCCGCCGCAGAAACGGGCAGGCTGCTGTCAGAAATGAACTCTGGATTATTCCGACTGTCGGATGTGTCAACAGCGTCGCTTCTGCAATTGAAAAGAAAGCCCAGGTCTTCGTCAGAGGTTCTATCGAGGCCGTCTGTGCTTTTCCTCATCCTTATGGATGCTCACAGATGGGTGACGATCAGGAACATACCCGGCAGATTCTTGCCGACCTCATCAACCACCCCAATGCAGGCGGTGTTCTCGTCCTGGGACTTGGATGCGAAAACAGTAATATCGAAGAACTGAAAAAATATATTGGCTCCTATGATGAAAACCGTGTAAAATTCCTTGTCGTCCAGGAAACGGATGATGAAATCAGCGAAGGGCTCTCTCTTCTTAAAGAACTCGCAGATTACGCGTCTGCTTTTCACCGGGAGCCAATCAGCTGCAGCGAACTGATCATCGGTATGAAATGCGGCGGTTCTGACGGTTTATCCGGTATCACAGCCAATCCGTCCGTCGGCGCTTTTTCAGACCTCCTGATTTCCAAGGGCGGAACGACAATTCTGACAGAAGTGCCGGAAATGTTCGGTGCTGAGACCCTTTTAATGAACCGCTGTGAGACCGAGGAATTGTTTCAGCAGACAGTGAATCTGATCAATGATTTCAAGAATTATTTCACCAGCCACGGACAGACGATTTACGAAAACCCTTCCCCCGGCAATAAAAGCGGCGGAATCTCCACACTGGAAGATAAATCCATGGGCTGTACACAGAAATCCGGCAGTGCCCCCATCCGGGGCGTTCTCTCCTATGGAGAGCCAGTGAAGACATCCGGCCTGAACCTCCTGAATGCTCCCGGCAATGATTTGGTGGCCTCCACCGCCCTTGCTGCTTCCGGAGCCCATATTGTTCTGTTTACAACCGGGCGGGGCACTCCGTTTGCCTCACCGGTTCCGACAGTAAAGATTTCAAGTAACAGCCGCCTTTTTAATAAAAAAAGCAACTGGATCGATTTTAACTGCGGTGAACTGACCGAAGGGAAGACAATGGAAACCCTCAGGGATGAGTTTTTCGACTACATCATAGAAGTCGCTTCCGGCAGACAGGTAAAATCCGAAGAAGCCGGATTTCATGACATGGCAATTTTCAAGCAGGGCGTCACTTTGTAAGATACATTGCACTGTAAATTATTACGATTCATATTGACAACAGGAAAAGAGGAGAAGTAATGAAAAAATTAAACTATAAAACTTTAGAAGAACAAGGTTATGATGGATATTTGTTAAAAAATGCCCCCGAGAAAGTACTTCAGTTCGGGGAGGGAAATTTTCTCCGCGCATTTGTCGATTATTTTATCGACATGATGAACGAAAAAGCCGGTTTTAATGCTAAAGTAGTACTCTGTCAGCCGATCGCACCGGGACTCGCAGACATGATCAATGACCAGGAAGGATTATATACCTTATATCTCCGCGGCTTTGAAAACGGAAAGAAAGTAAATTCCAGGCGGGTGATTTCCTGCGTCAGCCGCTGCCTCAATCCCTACCGTGATTATGATGCGCTTATGGACTGTGCCGCGAATCCAGAGCTTCGCTATATCGCCTGCAATACGACGGAAGCAGGGATCGTCTATGACCCTTCCTGCCAGTTCTCAGACCATCCTTCTGACAGTTATCCGGGCAAGCTCACACAGTTTCTCTATAAACGGTATCAGCATTTTGGAACGGAAGAAGGAAAAGGATTTGTCATTTTATCCTGCGAACTGATTGATGACAACGGAAAAGAACTGGAAAAGTGCGTTCTTCAATATGCAAAACAATGGAACTTAGGTGATAAATTTATCCAGTGGATTCAAGCCGAAAATATTTTCTGTTCCACACTTGTAGACCGGATTGTCACAGGATATCCAAGAAACGAGGCAGATGCCCTGTGTCAGGAAAACGGATATCTTGATTCCATCATCGACACTGGTGAGGTCTTTGGTTTCTGGGTCATTGAAGGTCCTGAAAGCCTGAAGAAAGAACTTCCTTTTGAGGAGGCCGGACTTCCGGTTCTGATTACAGAGAATCATAAACCATACAAGCAGCGTAAAGTCCGCATTTTAAACGGTGCACATACATCTTTCGTGCTGGGCGCCTATCTTGCCGGCCAGAATATCGTGCGGGACTGCATGGATGATGAAGTAATCAAAGGATTTATGAATCAGACGATTTACGATGAAATCATTCCGACACTCACGCTTCCGAAAGAAGAACTCGAGACCTTTGCCGCCTCCGTCACGGAGCGGTTTAAAAACCCGTTTATCGACCACGCACTGCTTTCCATCGCCTTGAATTCCACCTCAAAATGGAAGGCACGTGTCCTGCCGTCCCTGAAAGGATTTGTCGAAAAGACTCATACGCTTCCAGCCTGCATTACCGCCTCTTTTGCCTTCTACATCGCATTTTACCAGGGCAGACGTATGACGGACGATGGTCTGGCCGGAATCCGGGGTGAGGAGGAGTATCTCATCAAAGATGACCGCTCTGTGCTCGAATTTTTTGAAAAACATAAAGACGATAATGCCGCCGCGCTTGCCCATGCGGTATGCCAGAATTCAGATTTCTGGGGCGAGGACCTCACTCTGATTCCGGGATTCGAGACTGCAGTCACACAGTATCTGACAGAGATTCATGAAAAGGGTGCTTACGAGGTCATGAAATCCTGCCTCAAATAAAAGGTATCTGCTATATAAAAAAGACTATCCTCCTCTTCCGGATAGTCTTTTTTTATATATCCGCCACATTCAAAGAGAAGATCAGGCAGTCATGCTCTTCAATGCCAGTTCTGTCTCATATTTCTCTGCCGCTTCGGCGACCGCTTCTTTCAAGACGGAAATACATGTATCAATGTGTTCCTTCGTAAGCGTCAGCGGAGGGATCATCCGGTTGATTTCTTCTCCAATCGCCGTAATCAGTACTTTTCGTTCGAAGCAGGCCCATTTTACATCCATGGCAATCGGCAGATCATACTCACATCCCACAAGCAGCCCCCGTCCTCTTACCTCTTTTACATGCGGAAGTTCCCGGAGTCTTTCTTTCATGTACTCTCCCATCCTGGCCGCGTTGCCGCTTAAATCTTTCTCAATGATCTCTGTTACTGCCGCATAAGCCGCTGCACATGCTACCGGATTCCCTCCGTAAGTTGACCCATGGTCACCAGCTGCAAATGCGTCTGCAAGCTCTCCAACCGCACAGCAGGCTCCGATCGGCATTCCGCCTCCCATCGCTTTTGCCATGGTCACTGCATCGGGTTTTACCCCATATCCCATGTAAGCCATGACTGCTCCTGTACGTCCCCAGCCGGTCTGTACTTCATCAAACAACAACAGCAGCCCCTTCTCATCACACAATCTTCGAAGGCCTTTTAAAAATGCTTCCGTCGCAGGTCTCACCCCGCCTTCCCCCTGCACAGGTTCCACCATAATAGCTATTGTATTCTCTGTGATTTTACTCTTAAAATCTTCCAGGTCATTAAACTTCGCATAACTAAATCCTGGCAGAACAGGTTTAAATCCTAACTGGCACCCATTCTCCGGCTGCCCGGTCGCTGACAATGCACCATACGTCCTCCCATGAAATCCCTGTCTGGCTGTTATGATATGATAATGGTCCGGCCCGTATTTCATCGTTCCGTATTTTCTGGCCATCTTAATCATGCATTCATTTGCCTCAGTTCCTGAATTCTGGTAAAAAATCTTATCCATCCCGATTGTATCGCAGATTTTCTTGGAGAGAAGTGCCTGAGGAACCGTAAATGGATAGTTGAACGTATGCATGATATCATCCACCTGATCCTTCACGGCCTCTACTACTTTCTTATTGCAATTCCCAACACTGTTTACTGCCACTCCGCCGTAAAAGTCCAGATAAGGTGTATGCTTCTCATCATAAATATACATCCCCTCCGCCGTCTCCGCTACAAAATCAAATCTTGGATATGTCTCGATCATGTACTTATTCACAATTTTCTTCAATTCTTCTGCTGTCAAACCTGTATCCTCAAGTCTCATTGTCATCACCCTTTCTTTTGGCATTCTGTCTGCTATGTTATGTTGCTGGAAAAGCAAAGTGGATCCTTGCCTTTTGCAAGAAAAAAGACGCCGTATACAATTGTATACGACGCCCTCGTCTTTACGAATATAAAGATATACCCGTTTTTTTCATTTGTCAAGAACTTTTTATCTGCTTATCTTATCGATCAACATTTCCTTTAATTCGATCACCTGCTCTGGAAGTGATTCTTTCTTTGCCGTATACAGCGAATGAATAAAATCAACTGTAAAGACAATCAGGATGATACTTCCCGCGAATCTGCCAATACTTACCGGAATACTGTTTACCAGACCAACTACAATATTATGTAAAAACATGAAAAGAATGATCGTATAAAACCCCCACGCAATCGAGCTCTCAAGACAAATCACCCCGCGGTAATTAAACGGCTTGTCCGTGTAATCCCACCAGATTTCTCCAAAAAGCCTGCTCATGACTGCCGCTGTTACAAATTCAAGCGTTGTCGCAAGCAATGAACCTAATAAAAATAACAGAATCCCGTGATTGCTGATCGGGCGGAGAATAAAAAACACTGTCAGAGCTCCCACTCCGTAAATTGGACAAAACGACCCTGTTGTAAATCCCCTGTTGGTCAGTTTCCGGTTACAGATCGACATATAAATGGATTCCACTGCCCAGCCTAATATACTGTACGTCAGAAACCAGAGTATCACGTGATAAGCATCCAGACCAAATATTACTTGATTCCACCACATATAATGACTTCTCCCTTTCCTGGTGTATAATCAGCGTACCCGGAAATCCCCGGCACACTCCCCTGTTGATGCAGCTTTTGAAAGCATGGTTACATTCTAGCATATCTGTGGCGGCAACGCCATAATACTGACGCAGTCTTAAAGAAGTCTTAACTTTTTCTAAAACAAAACTAAAATAACTACACGCAGTACGAAAAAAAGGAGCGTCTCTCAACACTCCTTTATTCTGCACATATTAGTTATATTTACGTTTTCTAGCAGCTTCAGACTTCTTTTTACGTCTTACGCTTGGTTTTTCGAATCTCCTGTTGGATACCAGCTTTTGCACAGTTTCTCTTGAATCTGCGTAAAGCGCTATCTAACGTCTCATTTTCTTTTACTATTACATTTGACATAGACTCACACCTAACCTCCCTCCAGTCCTATATTGTGCATCATACGACTGTTCGGGTATTTATTTACTGCACTATAAAGAATTATAGCATATTTTTCGCTGACGTCAACTATTTTTAACAAAAAGTTCGAATTATTTTATCTGCTCTTCCAGAACTTCCTTTACTTTTGCGACCGCTTCATCCACACCTGCCGGATTTTTACCGCCAGCCTGCGCCATATTCGGACGGCCCCCGCCGCCTCCGCCTACAAGACCCGCGACAGCCTTGATCAGATTGCCCGCATGTGCTCCCTGTTTCACGGCTCCTTCCGTTGCAGATGCCATCAGGCTGACCTTTCCGTCACTTACAGACGCCAGGACAATCACGCATTCGCCAAGTTTCTCTCTCAGCTGATCCCCGAGATTCCGAAGCTCATTCATATCAACTCCGTCCATTCTCGCAGAAAGCAGCTTCACACCTTTTACTTCCACTGCCTGGCTTAAGATATCTCCGGCAGCTTCGCTTGCAAGCCTGCTCTTTAAACTTTCTACCTGGCTTTTCAGTTCTTTATTCTCTGAAAGCGTATGCGCAAGTTTATCCATAAAGTTCTCAGAATTTGCCTTCAGAAGCTTCTCAGCCTCTGAAAGCTTCATTTCTACCGCATCATAGTACTTCAGAAGGCCTTTGGATGTCAAAGCCTCGATACGGCGCACACCGGCTGCAACACCAGTCTCAGACACAATCTTAAATGCATTGATCTCACCTGTATTGGATACATGCGTACCGCCGCAGAATTCGATTGAAAAGTCTCCCATATTGACAACGCGGACAATATCTCCATACTTCTCACCGAACAATGCCTGTGCTCCGGTCTTTCTTGCCTCTTCAATCGGCATGTTCTCTACTTTCACGGAAAGTGCTTCCTGAATCTTTTCATTGACAAGTTCTTCTACCTTGCTCAGTTCTTCCTCTGACATCGCAGAGAAATGTGTAAAGTCAAAACGGAGCCTGTCTTCATTGACACTGGAACCTGCCTGTTCTACATGGTTGCCAAGCACTGTACGAAGCGCTTTCTGGAGAAGATGCGTGGCACTGTGGTTTCTTGCAGAAAGCTGGCGTTTCTCCTGATCTACCTGGAGAGCTGCGGTATCTCCCACCTTCAGCATTCCTCTTACAACACGTCCGACATGGCCGTATTTGCCCCCTAACAGCTTGATTGTATCTTCCACCCGGAATTCTCCTTCCGAAGTACAGATCACGCCTCTGTCGGCCTCCTGGCCACCGCTTGTCGCATAAAATGGAGTCTCTTTTGTAAAGATCGTTCCTCTCTCTCCATCAGAAAGCGCATCTACAATCTCTGTCTCAGAGGTCATCACCGTAATTTCAGATTCCACGCTCAAAGTATCATATCCGACAAACCTTGTCGTCACAGACGGATCAATATTCTCATACACTGTTGCGTCAGCACCCATATAGTTTGTAACACCTCTGGCTTTCCGTGCTGTCGTTCTCTGCACCTCCATGCAGGCCTTGAACCCATCTTCGTCCACTGCAAATCCCTTTTCTTCAAGGATTTCCTTCGTCAGATCAATCGGGAATCCATAGGTATCATACAATTTGAACGCATCCTCACCCTGAAGAGTTTTTTCACCTTTCTCTTCCATCGCTGATGTCATTTCTTCCAGAATACCAAGTCCCTGGTCAATCGTCTTGTTAAACTGGTCTTCTTCCTTCTCAATCACATTAAAGATGAACTCTCTTTTCTCCTCAAGTTCCGGATATCCATCTTTGGATCCTTCAATGACCGTCTCACTTAACCCTTTCAGGAAACGTCCCTCAATTCCGAGAATCCTTCCGTGACGGCAGGCTCTCCTGAGAAGACGGCGCAGCACATAACCACGTCCCTCGTTCGACGGCATGATTCCGTCCGAAATCATAAATGTCACAGAACGGATGTGGTCTGTGATAACACGCAGAGAAATATCTTTCATATCATCCTCTCCGTACTCTACCCCTGCAAGGCGTCCCACATGGTCACGGAGTGCCTTCAGAGTATCCACATCAAAGATAGAATCCACATCCTGCACAACCGACGCAAGTCTCTCAAGCCCCATACCTGTATCAATATTCTTCTGTTCCAGCTCGGTATAGTGATTCTTGCCATCATTGTCAAACTGTGTAAATACATTGTTCCAGATCTCCATATACCGGTCACACTCACACCCTACGGTACAATCCGGGCTTCCGCAGCCATATTTCTCGCCGCGGTCATAATAGATCTCCGAACACGGTCCGCACGGACCTGCGCCATGCTCCCAGAAATTATCTTCTTTGCCAAATTTAAAGATTCTCTCCGCCGGAATTCCCATGTCTTTATTCCAGATATCAAAAGCTTCATCATCCTCGAGATATACAGAAGGATATAGCCTGTCAGGATCAAGTCCCACTACCTCTGTAAGGAATTCCCAGGACCACTGAATCGCTTCTTTCTTAAAATAATCTCCGAAAGAGAAATTTCCAAGCATTTCAAAAAATGTGCCGTGGCGTGCTGTCTTGCCGACATTGTCGATGTCACCTGTACGGATACATTTCTGGCAGGTGGTCACTCTCTTTCTCGGAGGGATCTCCTGTCCTGTAAAATATGGCTTCAGCGGCGCCATCCCGGAATTGATGAGCAGCAGGCTCTTATCATTATGGGGCACCAATGAAAAACTTTTCATCGCCAGATGTCCCTTGCTTTCAAAAAATTCCAGAAACATCTTTCTGAGTTCATTTACTCCGTATTTCTGCATAACTTTCCTCCTAGATTCCTTATATTTACAATCATTTATAGATATCATCTCCGCTTGGAAATGATAAATTCGCTAACTATTTATTATAAAGAACCGAAAGAAGTTTGTCAACGCAAAAAGGACAGCCCCAAAAGCATGTTCTGCTCTCTGGCTGCCCTTTTTCTTTTCTTATTTCAATTCGATTTCTTCCAGTTCCTTCGCCGGCAGATTCTTTGACGATCTCTCGACAAATGTCTTTACAGCTCTCTGCGCTTTCGGAATCTGCAGATTGGTTCCTGCACCTGCGACACATCCTCCGGGACATCCCATCCCTTCAATCAGACAGCCCTTTTTCTTTCCTGCCTTGGCAAGCATCAGCATCTTGCGGCATTCTGAAAGCCCCTCTGCATGTTCAATCTTCACTTCCACATCCGGGTAGTACTCGTTGACACACTGCTCGATCGCGCCTGCAACTCCTCCGGCAACCGCGTAACCTCTTCCTGCCCCTGTTGCATTGTGGAAAGATGACTCTGCCTCATATTTCGTAAGATCAATATCTTTCGCATCGAACATACTCTGCAGTTCCTCGAACGTGATTACAAAATCAACATCGCTTCTGACGGTACGTCTGGATGCTTCCAGTTTCTTCGCCGCACAAGGCCCGATAAATACCACTCTCGCATTTGGATGCTCCTGCTTGATGGTTCTCGCCGTCGCTACCATCGGTGTCAGCTCCTGTGATACCTGAGGCGCAAGATCCGGGAAGTATTTCTTTGCAAGCATAGACCATGACGGACAGCAGGAAGTTAAAAGAAACGGCAGCTCTCCGGTCACTACTTTATTAACATAGTGATGTGCTTCTGAAATAGCTCCGATATCAGCTCCAAGCGCTACCTCATAGACTTCTTTAAACCCAAGCTCCTGCAGTGCCGCTTTTAAGTTTCTCGGCGTGATATTCTCACCAAACTGTCCGACAAATGCCGGCGCGATCTCGGCAACAATTTCACCGCCTTCTCTCAATGCGCGGCTCAGCTGAAAGATCTGGGATTTATCTGAAATTGCTCCAAACGGGCAGCTTACCATACACATGCCGCAGGAAACGCATTTGTCATTGTTAATATGTGCACGTCCGTATTTATCAGACTCAATAGCGTTTACCCCGCACGCCTTCTTGCACGGACGTTCTTTCTTGGCAATCGCATCATATGGACAATGTGACTTACATTTACCGCATTTTATACATTTGCTCTGATCTATAAACGAGTGGCCGTCCACCATTGAGATCGCTCCGACAGGACAGACTTCCTGACATGGATGTGCAATACAGCCTTTACACATATCGCTCACCTCATATTTATTCTCCTCACAGCCTTCACAGCCGGAAGGAATCACCTGCATCAGCGGCGGCTCATAATATTTTTCAGAGATGTTACTCTCCTCAATCCCTGCAGTCAGATGGACCGGCTTATCTTCAGGCCTTAAAGACATTCCCATTGCAAGACGCAGACGCTCCCTTACAATGGCTCTGGAACGGTATACACTTTCTCTGTACTTTTCTGTATCTTCATTCACCAGACGATATGGAATTGCTTCGATTTCATCAATCAGCGTCTCTGAATCCGCATTGAATCCCAGTCTGGATACCTCTTCAAATACCTTTCTTCTGATATACCTGACAGGTGTTTCTAATCCTCTCATCATAGTCGACATCTTCCTCCTCTTCTCCAAAACAGATCCTATCATTTACAACACTATAATAAAAGTTCGTTAATGATTTGTCAATGTCTGTATGCCACATATTTTGTACAAAATGCGATACAATTTATTTTTGGAATAATTCCTGTGCATAATGGACGGTCTGCATGGCATCTTTGGCATAAAAGTCGGCGTCAATCATCTGTGCATATTCTGCATTCAGAACGGCACCTCCCACCACGACTTTACATTCCGGTACCTCTTTTCTCAGCTGTTTAATTGTCTCTTCCATACTGACTACCGTGGTTGTCATCAGCGCGCTCAGGCCGACCAGTTTCACATTCTGCTCAACTGCAGTCTGTACAACCAGTTCCGGCGCGACATCTTTGCCAAGGTCGATCACATCAAAGCTATAGTTTTCCAGAAGTACTTTGACGATATTCTTTCCGATATCATGGATATCGCCTTTGACCGTCGCAAGTATCACTTTGTCTTTCTTTTCTTCCTTTTTACCGGATTTTGCAATCTCCTCTTTCAGCACCGCGAACGCAAGTTTCGCAGCCTCAGCGCTCATCAAAAGCTGCGGGAGAAACACCGTTCCCTTTTCAAATCCCTGTCCGACTGTATCAAGGGCCGGGATGAGATGTTCATTGATAATCTCCAGCGGCTCTTTCTCCCCCACAAGCTCTTTGGAGAGATGATGCGCTTCCTCCTTAAGCCCCTTTTCAATGGCGGCTTTCAATGTCATATCTGCTGTTTTGGTGCCGGGAACCACCTGCGGTGACGGCTGGCCGGCATAGTGGGCAATATAATCCTCACAGTTGGAGTCATAGTTCATTAGTGCGCAGAAGGACAGATAAGAATTCATCATCGCTTCAGACGATGGATTGATAATCCCTGCTGTCAGACCGTTCTGCATTGCCATCGTATAGAAATTGGCATTGATCACCGGCCTCTGTGGAAGTCCGAAAGAAATGTTGGAAACACCAAGTACGGTTCTGACTCCATAGATTTCCCGCACTTTTTTCAGGGCTTCCAGCGTGACTTTTGCCCCGTCTGCCTCGGAACTGATCGTCATTGTCAGGACATCTATCACAATATCCTTTTTATGAATTCCATACTTTGCAGCTTCTTCGATCATCTTGCCCGCAATCTCCACGCGGCCGTCTGCCGTCGCGGGAATCCCTCTTTCATCCAGCGTCAGGGCTACCACAACGCCTCCGTACTTTTGAATCAGCGGGAATACCGCATCCATGGATTCTTTCTTTCCGCTCACCGAATTCACCATCGGCTTTCCGTTATAAATTCTCATGGCAGCTTCCATCGCCTGTATGTCTACCGTATCAATCTGCAGCGGAAGGCTGGTCACACTTTGAAGTTCTGTGATCACATCCTTCATCATTGATACTTCATCAATGTCCGGGAGCCCGACATTCACATCCAGAATATGCGCTCCCTTCTCCTGCTGGGTAATCGCTTCTTTTAATATGTAATCTATATCATGGTCCTTCAGAGCCTGTTTAAATTTGCTCTTGCCGGTTGGATTGATTCTTTCCCCGATGATCACCGGACGGTCAGAAAGAATTTCCGCTTTCCCATACGACGATACAATCGTATCTGTGTGGAATACAGGTGTCTTTATCTTCCGTCCTGCACACTTCTGTATCATTGCCCTTAAATGCTCCGGTGTTGTCCCGCAGCATCCTCCGACAGCACAGGCGCCAAGCTTTACAATTTCTGACAGTACCTCGGCGAACTCTTCCGGTTCTACATCATAGTATGTCTCCCCGTCCCTTTGTTTTGGAAGTCCTGCATTTGGCTTTACAATCACAGGAACTGACGCATATCTTAACACTTCCTCAAGAATCGGCAGCATCTGCACAGGGCCAAGTCCACAGTTTAATCCAAGCGCATCCACTCCAAGCCCTTCCAGCATTGCCACTACAGAAGGAACATCTCCTCCCGTCAGAAGTTTCCCTTTCTCGTCAAATATCATCGTGGCAGTGACTGGTAGATCTGTTCCTTCCTTCGCCGCAAGTACAGCCGCCTTTACCTCATATGTATCGCTCATCGTCTCGATATGAATGAAATCAGCGCCTGCCCCGGCACCGTAAACCATGACTTCCCGAAAGGCCCTGTACGCGTCCTCAAACGCAAGATCTCCCATTGGTTTTAATAATTTCCCAGTGGGGCCGATATCAAGCGCCACATACGTTTCCCTGTCCCCGCGGACGCCAAGTCTTGCCCCTTCCCTGGCATTTTCCACCGCAGAAGTTACAATCTCTTTCAGGTCATAAGATTCATCATGAAATTTCAGCGCATTTGCTCCGAACGTATTTGTAAGAACAATGTCACATCCTGCTTCATAATAGTTTTTGTGTATCTCTATAATTTCTTCTCTCCGATCGACGTTCCAGGTCTCCGGAAGTTCTCCCGGCTTTAATCCTCTGGCCTGAAGAAGTGTTCCCATCCCTCCGTCAAAAAACAGAAGTTCTTTTCCCAATCTTTCTTTTAACATTTTTCTCTCCTGTATCCTGCCTTTCATCAGCTTCTGCGGTAAACGCAGTCCGTCTTTTTACATTCCTCACAGCCCTTGATATGGCATGGTTCCTTCGTGTTACTGACACCGATGACAGCAGTCACCGATTTTACCGGCGTCAGCATATAGCTGTCCGTCATGGCAAGTCCGATCCGCTTCGCCGAATCCAGCATTTTCAGAATGTCCTCCTGGTGCCGAATGGAGAAATCCCCATACCCCGGGCTGAATCTCGGTCTCAGGTAAAGATCCTCTTTTTCAAGTTCTTCTGCGATTGACTCCTGAAGCGCATCACAGTACTCTTCCAGCATTGCCGCCGCACACGCCTGAAGTATGACTGCCTTTGCCATATCCGTGACCGAATAACGCTTCATAAGCAGATCAACCCCTGTCCCGAGGGTAGCTCCGAACATCACCGCCTGTTCACATCCGCGCATATTTTTTGCGAGATTTTTGCTTTTTATTTTCATGTTTCCTATTTCCAGTATCTCAGGCTCCGTCATTTTTAATTCAAAAATACGGTAGATGGATTTTGCACCCGCAGCCATCTCAAGTTCCCGAAAAGAACGTTCAATCTCTGCAAGGGTACGATCATCTACCGCATTCCTTCCATATCCCAAATAACGTACGGCCTCTCTTGTACGTATATCCATGTCTCCTCCATAGCTGCCGGTATCTTCAGTCTCCCATAAAGCACAGTCCGTGCCCTGTGTATTTCTTATTTTACGATTTCAGACAGATTGTTCATGATTGCAGCTGCAACTTCTGGTTTATTCATAGAATAAATATGAATATTCTTCACCCCGTTCGCAATCAGATCAATGATCTGGTCCGTCGCATAAGCAATCCCAGCCTGCTGCATTGCCTTTGGATTGTCTCCAAAGCAGTCCACAATCGCACGAAACCTCTCCGGAAGCGCTGTCCCTGACATTCCGCCGATCCTGGCAATCTGCTTTTTATTCGTCACAGGCATAATACCAGGAAGTACAGGCACAGTAATTCCTTTTTCCCGGATCCTGTAAAGGAAATTATAAAGAATATGATTATCAAAAAACATTTGCGTTGTCAGAAAATCAACTCCACAGTCTACTTTTTGTTTCAGATGCGTAATGTCATCCTCCTTATGCAGGCTTTCCACATGACCTTCAGGATAACATGCCGCCCCGATACAAAAATCCCCTTTTTCTCTGATCCTTCTGACAAGTTCAAACGCATACTGATATCGGTCCGGATCAGGAAATACTGTATGTTCCGGTATATCCCCGCGCAATGCAAGAATATTCTCTATTTTCTCCTCTTTCAGCCTGTCAATGACCTGGTCTACTTCCTCTTTTGTAGAAGAAGCACAGGTAAGATGGGCAAGACTCGTGACTTTCAGATCATTTCTGATATGCGAGGCAATCCCTACGGTATTTTTACTTGTTCCACCGCCCGCTCCGTATGTAACACTGATAAAAGCCGGCTTAAGACCCGCGATTGCCTCTGTGGCATTTAACACTTTATCATAGCCATCATCCGTCTTTGGAGGAAATACTTCAAATGATATATTGACCTTACCGTTACTCAGTCTTTCCGTAATATGCATATGTATTCCTCCTTCCCTGTGTGACAATTGAATTTAAACCATTTCATCATAAAGTTTCTGATACTGAAGTGCCGAACTGCTCCATGAGAAATCCTGGTTCATACCGCGCTCAACAATTTTATTCCAGTCACGTTTTTTGTCGTAATAAATACGTTCTGCATAACGGACTGTGGACAGCATTTCATGCGCGTTATAATTCGCAAAGCTGAAACCTGTGCCCGTTTTTTCAAACTCATTATAAGGTTCTACCGTGTCTTTCAGGCCTCCCGTCTCACGTACAATCGGAACTGTTCCGTATCTTAAGCTCATAAGCTGGCTCAGCCCGCAAGGTTCGAAAAGTGACGGCATAAGGAATGCATCTGATGAAGCATAAACCTTATGTGACATCGGTTCTGAATAGTAGATATTCGCTGACACTTTCCCATGGTATTTCCATTCGAAATGTCTGAACATATTCTCGTACCGCTCCTCCCCGGTACCGAGTGCTACAATCTGTATATTGTCCTGACATAATTCATCCATAACATATGCGATCAAATCAAAGCCTTTCTGGTCAGTCAGTCTTGAGACAATTCCGATCATCATTGCTTTTGGATCCTGCACAAGGCCAAGTTCTTCCTGAAGCGCAGTCTTATTTTTGACCTTTTCTTTTCTGAAATCATCTACTGAATAATTTCTGGCAATATACTGGTCAGTTTTTGGATTGTAGTCCTCATAATCGATTCCGTTTACGATCCCGGAAAGACAGTTCGCACGTGCATTCATCAGTCCATCCAGATTCTCACCGTAGAACGGCATCTTAATTTCTTCCGCATATGATTTGCTAACCGTCGTAACTTTGTCAGCGTAAACAATACCGCCTTTCAGGTAATTGGCATCCTTGTACGCTTCCAGTTTATCCGGCACGAAATAATATTCCGGCAGTCCTGTAATATCCCTTACTCTTTTTGTATCCCATACTCCCTGGAATTTCAGGTTATGTATTGTCATAATTGTCTTTATTCCACGATAATATTCCCCGCCATATCTGAAATTGTCAAGATATACCGGCACTAATCCAGCCTGCCAGTCATGACAGTGAATAATATCAGGCCTGAAATCAATCAACGGCAATGCACTTAAAACTGCTTTAGAGAAAAATGCAAATTTTTCAATGTCCCAGTATGTATCCCCGTACGGCTGAGCTCCCGTAAAATAATATTCATTGTCGATAAAATAGAACAGAATACCTTCATACTCGTATGTAAGTACTCCGACATACTGTGTACGCCAATTGAGATCCATATAAAAATGTGTTTTATAAACGAGTTTTTCCTTCCACTCTGGTTTCATGCATAAGTATTTTGGAAGCATTACTCTGACGTCATATTCTTTTTTATCGAAATATTTGGGAAGCGAACCGACAACATCGGCCAGACCGCCGGTTTTAATAAATGGTACTGATTCTGAAGCAACAAATAATATCTTTTTCATAAGCGCATACCTCCTGTTTTTTCACCGCTATTAATTTATTATAGCGTATTTTTGCCCTGATGAAAAGTATTATCTATGTTTGTATTCCAAACGGATTGTATCTGCAATCAGCGCAATAAATTCTGAATTGGTCGGTTTCCCTTTTCCATTGCTCACTGTATAACCGAACAAATCATCCAAGGTGTCCAGTTTGCCTCTGCTCCAGGCTACCTCGATCGCGTGTCTGATGGCTCTTTCTACTCTGCTGGCAGTGGTCTGATGCTGCTTGGCTACCGTAGGATACAATACTTTCGTAATGGCATTTAATACATCCATATCTTCGACTGCCATCATAATTGCATCTCTCAGATAATGATAACCTTTGATATGTGCAGGGATACCGATTTCATGGATCATCTCTGTAACTCGGTTCTCGAGATTTTCTTCTGTGACTGCTGGTGCAGGTACCTCCATACTTTGTTTTCTGATACCTGCGGGTCTGTATTCCTGACGCAGCATTCTGTTCGTACTTTTAATTCTGTTTAACACCATCTCATTGTTAAACGGTTTCATGATATAGTAATTCGCACCTTTTTTAAATGCGTCTTCTGTGATCCGTTCCTGACCAACTGCTGTGACAACAATAAAATCCGGATGCTTCTTGACGGTCGGATCCGTATTCACAAGATCCATAACACTCAGACCGTCCATTTTCGGCATAATCAGATCCAGCAGGACTACATCTGGTTCCTTCGTTTTGATAATCTGGTACATTTCTTCCCCATTATTCGCTTTTCCTACCAGCTGAAGTTCTTTGTCACTGCTTATTATTTCGTCCAATAACTCCAAAATACGCTCATTATCATCAGCGATAGCAACATTTAGTCTTTCCATTATTCTTCCTCCTCATAAAGCCTCACTAGAAAACCGTCACTTGGATATTATATAGTCCTGCATTTACATAATCAAGTTATTTATTGTCATAAAATTTCGACACGCATTCTAGGATTTTGCATTTTTCAACATATTTTCCAAAAATATGCCGTATCCTTTCGCCGCGTTCTGGACAAAAACATGCGTTACTGCACCAACAATCTTACCATTCTGAATAATAGGACTTCCGCTCATCCCCTGCACAATTCCACCCGTCAGATCCAGCAATTTTTTGTCTGTTACCTCCAATTCGATCCCTTTATTAATTTCTTTGGGATTCTGGTCGATTTTTGTAATACGAATTTCATAATTTTTGACAGTTCCGTCTACACAACATCGGATTTGGGCCGGCCCTATTTCAATATCTTCCTTTTTTCCGACCTCCATCGGTGTCTGATCTTCAAATAAACTGTCGATTTTTTCTACTTTTCCGAAAATGCCTTCATCCGTATTTTTTGTAATACTTCCGAGAATATTATAATTGTTATATACAATAATCCCTTCCATACCTCCTGGTTCGCCATCAGTTCCCTTTTTAATATCCCTGATACTGGTCGCATAAAGTGTCCCGTCCGCAATCTCTAAAAGCTCTCCGGTGTCAACATCATGAATACCATGTCCTAATGCGCCGAATTCGCTGCTGCCGGTCAGAAACGTAATCGTACCAAGTCCCTGCGCATTATCCCTCACCCATATGCCAAGTTTATAGTCGTTAATTCCGCATTTTACAGGCTTTATTTTTATATCGATATATTCTTCCGCCCTGCGGACATGAAGAATCGCATCCTCTCCCCGTAACTTTGCCACCGCTTCTACGAGTTCATTTTTATCCGCGACGGCATCATCTCCGATACCGACAATATAATCCCCTTTTTTCACCAGATGCTCAGCCGGCGCATAATCTGCCCCGTCAATCCCTGTCACATCATCGGTTCCCAGAATCATAACACCATCTGTTTCCATGTAAATCCCAATGGGCATTCCGCCCGGAATCACCATATCACTGGACACATCCTGGGCAATCACTTCCTGCTTCGTACTTTCTCTATCCTCTATTTCACCGGCATTATTGATCACATATCCGCTTCCACATACAATTGTAAGTACAAGAGCCATTGTCAGAACACGTCTGTACCACCGTATTCTCATGTCATCACTTCCTCTCCTCTTACTCCGCGCATCTTTTGCGAAGCGGTAGAATCGAAAGTCTGCCCTTGTTCAACGCAAAAGACGGATACCATTTTCTGATATCCGTCTTAGTATGTGATTCTTTTTTTGTTTCACCCTAGTATTATTTTGCACGTTTTGCCAATTCCTTCATTTCGACGGCACTTTGCATTACTTTCTCTGTAATTTCCGCACCTCCCAAAATTCTGGCCAGTTCCAGCTCGGAACTTTTTTCATCCAGAAGCCGTATGGCGGTCCTCGTAATTCCATCGCATACTTCTTTTTCAATG
>URQQ01000067.1 GCA_900549995.1 uncultured Lachnospiraceae bacterium
TCCATGAAGTCCATAGCCATATCTTCAAAGTTTGCTTCCGGATGCTCATACATCATCCACATAATCTTAGCTGCATCCATTGCAGATCCGCCGCCGAGTGCGATAATTGTATCCGGCTCGAATGCTTTCATCTGGTCTGTACCCTTCTGCGCACACTGAAGTGTCGGGTCTGGTGCTACTTCATAGAAGCATGTATGCTGGATTCCCATTTCATCTAATTTAGCTTCAATCGGAGCTACATAGCCATTCTTGTATAAGAAGGAGTCTGTTACGATAAATGCTTTCTTCTTATGCATGATAGTTCCTAATTCATCAAGTGCTACAGGCATGCAGCCTTTCTTAAAGTATACTTTTTCAGGTGTTCTAAACCACAGCATGTTCTCTCTCCTCTCAGCAACTGTCTTCACGTTCAGTAAGTGTTTTACACCAACGTTCTCAGAAACAGAGTTTCCTCCCCATGAACCACAGCCAAGTGTAAGAGATGGAGCCATCTTGAAGTTGTAAAGATCACCGATACCGCCATGAGAAGATGGAGTGTTAATTAAAATTCTGCATGTCTTCATTGCTGCTGCATGTTTTGCAATCTTTTCTTTCTGCGCTGGGTGTACATACAGAGATGCTGTATGTCCATATCCGCCGTCAGCTACAAGTCTCTCAGCTTTTGCAATTGCATCGTCGAATGTTTTTGCTCTGTACATTCCGAGTACCGGAGAAAGTTTCTCGTGAGCAAATTCTTCTGAAATATCTACAGATTCTACTTCACCAATTAAGATTTTTGTATCTTCAGGAACATTTACACCTGCAAGTTTTGCAATTTCGTATGCAGATTTTCCTGGGATTTTGTTATTTAATGCACCGTTGATGATAATTGTCTTGCGGACTTTATCAAGCTCTTCGCCTTTTTTCAGGAAGTAGCATCCACGGTATGCAAATTCTTTCTTTACTTCGTCATATATACTGTCAAGAACTGTTACGGACTGCTCTGACGCACAGATCATACCATTGTCAAATGTTTTAGAATGGATGATGGAGTTTACAGCAAGTTTGATATCTGCAGTGTCATCGATGATAACAGGTGTATTTCCAGGTCCTACGCCGAGTGCCGGTTTTCCTGAAGAATAAGCTGCTTTTACCATTCCAGGACCGCCTGTTGCAAGGATGATGTCAGATTCTCTCATAACCTGATTTGTAAGCTCTAATGACGGAACATCGATCCAACCGATAATTCCTTCCGGTGCTCCTGCTTTTACTGCTGCATCAAGTACGATTTTTGCTGCTGCAATTGTACATGCCTTTGCACTTGGATGTGGGCTGATGATAATAGCATTTCTTGTTTTCAGAGAAATCAGTGTCTTAAAGATTGCTGTAGATGTCGGGTTTGTTGTCGGGATAACAGCTGCGACAAGTCCGATTGGTTCCGCAATTTTCTGAATTCCGTATGCTGTGTCTTCTTCAATCACGCCACATGTTTTTGTATCTTTATATGCATTATAGATATACTCAGCTGCATAATGATTTTTAATAACTTTATCTTCTACAATACCACGTCCTGTTTCCTCAACTGCCATCTTAGCAAGCGGGATACGCTGTTTGTTAGCTGCCAATGCTGCTTCATAAAAGATTTTGTCTACCTGTTCCTGTGTATATGTAGCAAATTCTTTCTGAGCTTCTCTCATTGCATTCATTTTCGCTGTTAAAGCTTCTGCACTATCTACGATCTCTGGTACTACCTCTTTCTTCTTAGCCATATCAATCTTCCTCCCGTAACATGGTTCTTATCTTTCCTACGAGTTACAGTATATTCTATCGTTAAAAAAATGTCAATAACATTTTGATATTTTTTTAACGAGATGAGTACTTTCTATAATTTTACCAAAACATCACCATCAAAAAATATATTTGCAAACATTTTGCACAAAAGAAGACTCCCGGCACTTTTTATTGTATAATATTCTTATTGAACGATACCGGGGAAATACCTTTTGACCCCAGCTTCACAGAATTTATCAAGGAGGATACGAATATGATATTAAAAGCACACCATATTGCCACCGGGGATGGCAAAACTTTACTGAAAGGACATGCATTACTCATCAATTCACACGGAATTATCCAAACTATAGCACCATACGAGGAACTTATTGGTGAATTTCCGGAAGAATCAGTTATAGATTATCAGGAATCCACGATTCTTCCCGGGCTGATCGATATGCATGTACACCTTGGATACTGGTTCAGCCAGCCAGATCGTTATCTATATAACGATCAACTGATCAGTTTCTATGCATTAAAACACGCTCAGGATGCTTTTGCCCGCGGCATCACAACGGTACGTGATCTTTCTTCCCCTGCAAATCTCTGCAAAAATATGAAAATTGCGCAGCAGAAGGGTTTCATCACCATCCCAAGAATTATTCATGCCGACAGGGGAATCTGTATGACAGGAGGGCATGGCTATGATGATGACATAGAACAGGTCGATGGCCCGTGGAATATAAGATCTTCCATCCGCCGCCAGGTAAGGGATGGCGCTGAGTGGGTGAAACTGCTTACAAGCCACCGTTCTAACATCCCTGAATTCACGCAGGAGGAGCTTAACGCGGCAACCGATGAATGCCACCGCCGCGGAATTAAATGTGCAGTCCACGCCGGAACTCATCCTTCCATACAGATGTCGATTGATGCAGGATTTGATACCATCGAACACGGAACACTTCTCACGGTTGAACAGGCACAGCAGATGAAAGAAAAAGGAATTGCCTGGACTCCGACAATGTTTGCCTATACCTACCTGTACGACATCTGCCGGAAGAATATTGAGAATAATAAGACGGATACTTTTAATGATCCAATTGCCGCCAAAGAACAGAAGGACTATCAGTTCTTTGAACCGGCATACACTTCATACCGGGATAATTTTAAGAAACTGTATGATACAGGTGTCACTGTACTTGCGGGAACTGACATGGTGCTGTACCAGGCTCCTGTACTTCCTCTGGCTACCGAATTGGGGCTGATGGTAAAATACGGGATTACACCTCTTCAGGCAATACAGACAGCAACTTCAAACCCGGCTTGTGTCCTTGGGCTGGACAATGAAATCGGTTCCCTGCGCGCGGGCCTCAATGCAGACCTTCTTGTCGTAGACGGAGATCTCTCCAGCAATATTGACTGTATCCAGAATGTAAAAGCTGTATACCAATGCGGCAAAACTGTATTTGCCAATAGTGTCAACTATCTGTAATCCGGGCAAAAAACAGCCGGTATACATTTGTATCGTATACCGGCTGTATGCTGTCTTTTATGAAATTTACTGCTGACCCTCGATATTATGATTGACCAGATATGTCAAAGGATCTACTGCTGTTCCATTTTCCTCTACCTGGAAGTGCAGATGAACTCCGGTGGAATATCCTGTAGAACCTGTTACACCGATCTGCTGCCCTTTCTCTACCTGCTGGCCTTCTTCCACGAATATCTGCTCATGATGCATGTATTTTGTTACAAGCCCGTTGCCATGATCGATTACAACCCAGTTTCCTGCCGAATTGCTCCACCCTGCAGTCACAACTGTACCTGCAGCTGCTGCATAGGTCGGAATATTTTCACCGCTTGTTCCAAGATCAAGGCCTTTATGGTAAGAATTATCAAAACTTCTGAATCCAAAATTACTTGTTATCAGTGCACCCGGACATGGATTTGCAAATGTACCGATCATATCACTGAATTCTCCGACCGTCATACTGTCCAGACGGTACAGGTCATATTTCTCCATCTGCCAGATCAGGCTTTGTCCATAATCAACATCTGTCGCCCATCTTTGCCCTATCTTCATGGCAAATGTATTGGCATCTGTAACGCCTTCAATCAAATCACCATAGACTCTCTGCAAAAGTGATGTTCGATCTTCCAGCGATTCTGTGTATGTATTGTAAACGCGGAACCCTGCCGTAATTGTATAGGACGCTCCTGCCGCTGTCTGTTCTCCCGTTGACATACTGACACTGCCTGCGGTTCCCTGACCCTTAATTCCAAAAAGGTTATTATACTGATAGGCAAGGTACGAAAGTCCCTGACCTTCCTCTCCGCCCGGGCCATATTTCCCGTATCCAGACTCCTGAATAATCTGGGCAATTGTCACAGATGCAGGAAATCCCGTCTGATCCTGACATTTCAAAGCTCCCACGATCATTTCCTGTGTAATAAATGATGGCAGACCCTCAATTGGCACAGATACGTTATATTTTACCTTTTCACTGTCGTTGATAAAAGGCAGCGATGGGATATAATCCGAATAATCGATATATACCGGTGCCTCTTCCACAATTTCCTCTGGTACTGGCTCTGCCGGTGTCTCTTCTGCCGGTGCTTCTTCTGCCGGTACTTCTGGTGCTGCTGGTACTTCCTCAGATGGAGTGCCTTCAGACGGCGCTTCTTCCGGAGCAGTGCCGATAGACGGAAGTTCCTGTGACGGCTGATTTTCCGCTGGCTGATCTCCTGACGGCTGGTTCTCTGATGGCTGATTCTCCGGCGGTACCTCTTCTGACGGCTGATTCTCTGACGGTACATTCTCTGCCGGTGGATTCTCGGATGGCTGATTCTCTGATGGCTGATTCTCCGGTGGTACTTCTTCTGACGGCTGTCCCTCAGATGGCGTCTCCTGAGACGGCTGCTCCACGGAAGGTACTCCACCGATCTGATTTGCAACCGGCGGCAATCCTGTAAGCATCTGTACCCCTTCATCGGCCGCCGGGAAAGCCTCTGGCTCCCCTTCTGAAACAGTATCTGGCTGTCCACCAGCTATATTCTCACTTGAAGAAACCGTATCCGAATCATTCGCATATACCATTACTGCGCCCTGCAGGCTTGTAGTAATCATACATGCGGGGATTGCAGTTCCTATTACGACTCCCCGCAGTTTCCTTATAAATTCTTTTTTCATACTTCACCTCTGTATCAACATTGTTAGTTCGATGTTCCTCATCATGTTCTCTATTATACTACATTTCCAGGCAAAATGTGTGAATTTTTTTAAATCTTAAGATGTCCTTTTTCTCGTCCTCATCCGGGAACTGAATTCTGCCTTCCTGCCGGCATATCATTTATGCCATACTTCATTGATAACAATTCACCAGACACACATTGCAAAAGACAGATTTCCAATAAAATTCAAAAAAACGAAAGCACACTTCCTGCTTTCGTTTTTTTGGTTTATAAATAATAATAATCTGGAGTTAACTGATATAACCGGCCTTTTTCAGTTCTTCTTTGGCCTTCTCTAAATTAGCATCAGATATCAGGATAATCGGGCCTGTACATCCCATTCCACTCTCAGCATAAATACCTGCTTTCCAGAGTGTCTGCACCCCATCTTCAAGATCCATGATCTCAATTCCTGCAATCTGTGAAGTCACAATCTCTTTCGGAGGTGCTTCAACTACTTCAGCTGCCTGGACATTCTTTTCAGATGCTTTTCTGGCATTCAGAATATCTTTTAAGCCAGCTTTATTGACTTTATCAAATTCTGCTTTCGCTGTCTGGAATACTTTTCCTTTGACAAGCTCTGCTGCGTAACAGATCGCATTTTCAATCACAGGTGCGCCGGATGCACGTGAAATAATCATGACAAGCTGGTCATAACCTTCCCCGATTCCAGGGCCGTAGCCATAACCTGTCGCTTCAAAGCTTCCGCCTGTTGTAAATGATGAAATCATTTTTACCATGATATTTCCTGACAAAGAGTCACATACCATAATATCCGGTGTTCCCTGAAGAACATCATTTCCTCTCATAACACACCCGCCGTCTGCTCTGCTTGACTCTGCGAACTCAATGTCATATCCGTTTTCCTTGAGCTGTTTCAGAGCCTTCTCCGTCTGGCGTGCACCATCTACATTCAAGATACCGACAGTAGGATTTTTATGTCCGCACGCTTTTGCAGCGATAATGCCATATACTGCATTTTTAATCATACCTTCAATTCTGTCAGCACTGGATGTTCCTGTTGTGTTGGCAATAAACATCTCTTTTCCCCTTGCAGGTGTCACAACACGGCCAACCGTAGACACGCCGATCGGGAATGGGAAATGCATTGTAACTGCGCCATCCACTTCTTTATTTTTCAGGAGTTCTTCCATCTTTTTGTGGCCTTCTTCATCATCTGCCACTTTGATTGTTGTTACACCTTCTGCCTCAAGAGTTCCGATGTAATATACATCTACTCCTTTTCTGGCTGCTGCAACAGCTGCTGCCATGGAGTTTTCCTCTCCATGTTCACTTCCCATTCCAGTCAGAGCGATTTTCGGACGTTTGCCGTAATTTCCAGACTCAAGCCCCTGTGCCATTTCCAGAAAGGTGGAGGCGATTATTTTTTCAATCTTGTCTGCCATTTTATTTCCCCCTATTCTGCCATCAGAGTTGCTGCAAAATCTTTCATAGCTTTTGCAATCAATCCTTTTACTTCCTCTTCTGAAACAGAGCTTTCTTCATTCTCAGCGCCTGAGTTTGCCTGAATCACAAAGGAAACACCGTCAAATAAATTCGTCATACGTCCAAGGAAAAGACTTCCTTTTCCGATAATCATTACTTTATTAATTGCTCCTGCTTTCAGTTCTTCGCATGCAAATCCAATATATGGAACTCCTGATGGAATATGTCCCTGTGTAGGTGCCCATCCGGTCAATCCATGTTTCTCTACAAATGCAGGAAGTTCTTTTGGTGTGATTTCACCACGTTTTGCCGCAAGCGCTCCGATCATTTTGTAGTTTGCAAGCGGAACATCTCCTGCTCCTGCCGGTTTTGTAATATCAGGATTCTGCATTTCCGGTGAATATTTATCAATATCTGTAATCTTCATTTCAAATCTGTCAAGAGGATCTGTCACAAGACTTGAAATAACTGCCTGAGGAGATGAACCTGTTCCTACTGTATGTCTTCCAAGCATATCAAGATTAATCTCTGGATTTACTCCGTCATTCTGAGAAATGATCAATGCGAAGCCACCAAGACAGTCTTCCAGTATCGGAAGCCCTTTCTTGATATGATCTTTTCCATTCATTCCAAGCTTTGCAGTACATCCGCCGGCTGTTACCGCAACTGTTTTATATGCACCTGATTTTACAAGCGCTGCTGCTTCAATCACTGCATGGGCCGGAGCTGCACAGAATCCTCTCGCGTCTGATCCAGAAGCGCTCACAAGACCTGCAACCTCAGCTGCTGCCTTTGCAAAGTTACCGCCTCCACGCTGATTCATATCACCGCATGCTTCCTCAGCACAGTCAATGACATATTCAACTTCAGATTTTTCAATGCCTGCATTTTTCACTGCATAGAGAAGTGCAAGTACACTGGATGCCTTACTCATCAGATTCTCATGCATTACATGTGCTGAAAGGTTTACGTCAATATCATGTGCACGCTTGATACATCCTACAAGTTTACCGTCGATATACAGACCCTCTGCATGTTCTTCCTCTGTCAGCTGATTGATCTCTTCCATAGATGCGCCTTCTGACACACGTGCTACGATATCATCAGAAATAACCGGATTTTCAGTAAAAGCCGCCTTATGTGCTGCAACATACTCTTTGTCAAGTTTTACAACATCGAACATATCACATGCATCTACAAGAAGCAGAAATTCTTCCTGAGGCATAATTTCTCCAAATTTGCCGTATCTGCATCCATCTTCTTTGCTCTTGTCATACCATGGGAATCCAGCTTCTTTTAATTCCTCCGGTGTTGCATTTCCAATATAAGTCTGATTTGGCCAGTATTTTACTACCTCATCATAAGAACGAAGATGACTTCTGATCTCTTTTAAATACTCTGAATCAGGATTTACAATTCTTTCTGTTGTCTGTGTTGTACCATTGTACACTACCATATCTGGTGTATGTACTAAAACATAACTGCTTCCTTTAATTACACTATTCATCATTGATTTAAATCCACCTTTCCCACAGGGTGTTATTTCTACAGAAACGGTTTCTTGATTTTTCCGTTTCCCGCTGCATTCAACCTCACATACCTTCCAACACAGCGTTTCAAAAATAACGGATCCTTCTTTCCTTCGAAGAATCAGTTATTTTTGAACGCTGTGTGGCAGTTCTAACAAGAGGCAGTGCAGTGTTTGTGTACCGCACTGCCTCTATCATATTAATATTTACCAAACTCATCTCTGATAGCTGACATTTCGCTGATGATATCATCAACGTCTAATACCATTTCCATCATACTGATTTGTTCTTCATAAACATCTTCGTCAAATTCTTCTTTCATTTCTGGTTCACATACGTGATAAGTCGTGAGTCCAAGCTGGACCCCTGTCAATGGACCTGCGAAAGTCGGATCACCCGCTGTAACAGTTTCAGCTGCAAGACCAGCAGCCTCTCCTTCTGCAGCACCAAGAACCACTACAAGGTTCTCCGGGCCGTATTCTTCAGCGAATTCTTTCACTCGTTTCTGGTTTTCCAGATCCATTGCGCCCGCGCTCGTTCAGACAAAGCATTCTGTCGAAGAAAAAACGATCTCAGCGCCAGCTGTTTTCACACATTCTGCGATAGCTGGTCCTGGAATTCCGTCACGGTCGCCAATAATAATTGCTTTTTTACCTTCTAAAATAGCCATTATTTTATTCTCCTTCCTTTTTATTTATTATTGCAGACATACAATCTGCAATGGTATATTGTAAAGCCTGTCGGCATTTACACTAATTCATAATACCGAATCTTAGATGTATTTTTTAATCATTGCTTCGATATTTTCCGGAGTTGCATCATCTTTTACACACTCATCAATTTTAGCACCATCTTTGTAAACTGCCATTACAGGAAGTCCAAGAACCTTCTGTCCAATTGCAAGACGGCGTGCTTTTGTTGTATTTAAAGATGTAAATTTCATCTTATCTCCGTATGTATCTGCGAATTCATGAACTGTTGGCATTAATGCCTGGCAAGGAACGCATCCATCACCATAAAAGTCAACGAATACATAACCTTCTGCTTTTAACACTTCTTCTTCAAAGTTTGTTTTATCTAAATCTAACATTTGTTTATATCCTCCTTCTAACCTTGCACATATTTCTCAGCCTGTGTTGCTGCGATCGCACCATCAGCTGCTGCTGTTACAACCTGTCTCAGACTCTTCACACGGATATCTCCTGCTGCATAGACACCTGGAATATTTGTCCTCATGTTATCGTCTGTAATAATGTAACCATTATCCATCTCAATGATTCCTTCGAATAATTTGGAATTCGGAATTGTACCGATGAAACCGAATACCCCGAACATTCCATCTTCTTCGTCAGCTTCCACTTTGCGCAGCTCACCGGTTTTTACATTCTTTACTACCATTCCTGACAGAATCTCATCTCCATATAATTCTTCAACTACAGAATCCCAGAAGAATTCAATCTTTGGATTGGCAAATGCTTTTTCCTGAATCGATTTTGCTGCACGCAGCTCATCACGTCTGTGAATAATTGTAACTTTCCTTGCAAATTTTGTAAGATATAACGCTTCTTCTACGGCAGAATCTCCACCGCCGACTACGAATACTTCGAAGTCCTCAAAAAAGTTGGCATCACATGTTGCACAGTAGGAAACACCTTTTCCCATGAATTCCTGTTCTCCCTTACATCCGATTGGACGTGGGAACGCACCGCTTGCAATGATCACTGTTTTGCCAAGATACTCTGCCTTTGCACTTTTCAGTTTCTTGATTTCTCCATCCAGTTCCACTTCATTGATGACATCAGATACTCTTTCAGCACCGAATTTTTCAGCCTGCTGTGTCATTCTCTCAATCAGTGACGGTCCGCTTTCCCCGTCTACCATCTGTCCCGGATAGTTCTCAATATCGTCTGTAATTGCAATCTGTCCGCCATCTTTTCCTTTTTCAATGATCAGTGTTGACAGTCTGCTTCTCCCGGCATACAGGCCGGCTGAAAGTCCAGCCGGGCCTGCGCCAAGGATAATCACGTCATAAATTTTGCTCATAACGCCTGCTCCTTCTTTCTAGTTATCAAAAATTGTCTGATCCTCAACCTCTACTGTAAGAGCATGTAATGCTTTCTCCACAAGATCTCTTCTCAGTGCTTTCTCTTCCTCACGAGTAAGTGCCGGATTGCCAAGCGGATGAGGAATAGCGATTGTTGGAAGAATTCTGTTTGCCCCTACTGTCATGGAAATAGGAGTTACTGTACACATATGTACGACCGGAAGTCCTGTTCTCTCTATTTCTTTTACCATCGTTGCACCGCAACGTGTACAGGTACCTCATGTGGAGGTGAGGATTACTGCGTCAACATGATCCTCAATAAGTTTTTTACCGATTTCAGCTGCGAACTGTTTTGCAGATGCAACAGCTGTACCATTACCAACAGTTGTATAGAACAGGTGGTGAAGTTCTCCGATTTTTCCTTCTTTTTCAAGATCTCTGAGTACGTCAACAGGAAGTACTCTGTCAGAATCTTCGTTCGCATATACAGGGTCATATCCGCCGTGAGCTGTCTCGTATGTATCTTCTGTCAGATCCATAACGCCTGCGATATCATATTCACCATAGTGTGATGCACTTGAACTCTCAATGTGATCCGGATTTCCCTTCGGAACAATACCGCCTGAAGTAACCAGAGCAATTTTTGCTTTTGAAAGATCTTTCACTGCTTTACTTGGTGCAACTCTGTCAAATGAAGGCATCGGATACTCTGTTGTGTACTCTTTGTTGTTGAGTTTTTTCACAAGCATGTTAACCGCACGTTTTGCTCCTCTTTCTTTTTCGAAGAAGTTGACACGGATTCCGTTCGGCATATAGCCTTCCTGGCTGGAAGCGCCGATTGTTTCACCTTTTGCCAGTTTTAATGTGAGCGGTGCCATTTTCTTAACAGCATCTCTCATACCCGCTGCACTGTTCTTTGTAGCTACAGTGTATACTTTATTCTTAAACATATCTGCACCAGGGTTCTCTACATACATACCTGTAACAGATGGGATTCCAAGTTCTTCCTGAACTGCTGCCGCAATCGTTCCGCATGCAACGCCATAACGGCCTGCGTTGAAAGCCGGTCCTGCTACGAATACATCAGGAGCCTGCTCTTTTACCATAGCAAGGATATCAGCTTTTGCTTTGTCCAGGTTCTCATTGAAATAAGAATCTCCGCAGACAATAGTTGCTACGATCTCTGCATCATCACCAAAGTTCTGTGCAAATGCCATTCCTGGTCCGACAATTTCTCCTACACGGATTTCAGCCGGGTAATCAGCTTTTTCTTCTCCACCGATATTAGCGAAGAACTGATTAATATAATGAACTACTTTAATTTTACTCATTTTTCAGCATCCTCCATTCTTATCTCGCACTTAAGCAATTGAATCCAAGTTCATTGGTTGCTCCGGTAATTGCCTGGATCTCTACTTCGATTGATCCGTCTTCACGTAAGCTGTGGTCGTTACCGCCTGCGATCTTTGTTACATAATCTAATGTTCCGATTACTTTATCTAATTTTGGAAGAATGATAACCTGATTTGCATTTCCTCCAGTTACAACTGCATCTGCTGCCGGATCTGCATCTGCAAGTGACTGAGATTTTCCGTCACGTCCAGCATACTCGTCAGTAATAATAACAGTTTTAACACCTTTTGCTTCGATTTTCTTACAGTTCATAATCAGGTCTGTATCCGGGTTACCGAAACCTTCCTGAGAAACAATTGCTCCGTCAAGGCCAAGCAGCTCACATAATTTTGCTGTCCAGTCAGAAGAACGCTGTTTGTCTGCAAGATATACATTTTCATTTGTGATGATTACACATACAAAGTTTAATGTCTTTCCGTGCTGTTCAAACAAATCATGAACTACAGGGTTATTCAGGTGGTGGTAAGTTGTATTCTTGTCACATGCAGATACACAGTTACCAGATACAATCGCACCATCCATAATTTCTGTAGGGTTGATAATTGTTGATAATGTTCTCTTAGCGTCAACTCCATATACATATGTATCGTGAAGAAGTCCCTGGCTCTGAAGCATCTGTACATAAGCAACTCTTGGAAGCTCCGGATATTTCTGAAGTCCTTCTGTAATTGAACATGTCTCATATACTTTTGTCTCATCAGGTGTCAGGTCTTTTGCAAGTTCTCCGATATAAGTAGCAACTCTGAAACCTGCAAGGCGGACTGCTTTCTCATATTCATGCTGTTTCACATCATCTACTGGTTCACATACAACAACAAGGTTGTTCAGTTTAGAAAATGGTGTGTAATCTGCTCCAGGACCTGTCATATCAATGATACCTTCCTGGAATCCAACAATTTTACCAGCTGTAACAACAGCCATATCTTTCAGTGCGTATGTTTTTCCGCTTCCAACTGTATCTACTTTAGAGATAATTCCAGGGAAAATACCACCATTGCCTTCTACCTTCACACGTGGTTCAATGACATCCTTAACAGGTGTAATTCTTACGCTTTCACCCGGTCTTGCAATATCGAGTTTCACACTCTTAATTTTATCGTCTTCTGAGACGATTGCTTTTACAGCTTCTTCAGATACATAAAGAACTCCGTCTACAATCTTTGACTCCTCCCCAAACTGGATGTCGCGGATATGGATATGACCCATTTCTAATCTCACTGTAAATCCCTCCTTTGAAATATTGGTTTGTACTTATCCGGCACCATTGCCGGTAAGTAAGTATATTGCTTATAAGTGCTCCTGCACTTTAACAGCCATCTTAATAAAATTCTGCAGATTGTACCGCACTGCTGATGAGCGTATAATCAATCAGCTGGAAATCTTCAAACACACTTTGATTCAGCTTATACCGCTCCCATTTTTTTTCAAATTTCCCGCATGCTCCAATCGCCTCTTCGATAATCTCGACAGACTGGAAGTCAAGCTGCTTTGCGTCTGCCGCCACCATCACCGACTTATAAGGAGTCTCGTTTGGTTTCACACTTCCCGACAGCGGGTGAGACAACAGCCTGCAGTTTGCATACACCTGGTCTCTGACTATCTTCAGTATCTCTTCATAAGAAACATCATAATACTCTACTTCATTTTCCTGGCCCAGTTCTTTCTCCACCAGAGGATTATTCGTTATAATCCTGAATTTTTTTCCCATATCCTGCTGCCTCCCGAAATACTCTCAGTCACAAGTTGTCCAAAAAGAACTTTTCTGTAATTATAAAAAGCGGCCGCATATGAAATATGCATGCCGCTTTTCTGTCTAATTTATCAGTCACCTGATTCCATATCCAGAACGTGGTACATTTCCGATCCTTTTGCCTGAAAGTTTCACTCTGACAATGACCGTTGTCAAAGCTTGCATCTTCGGCGGCTGTTTCACAGCTCTCTCGCAGAAATTATCAACCCACTTTTATTTAGTTTATTTTTTCTTTAACTTAAAGTTGTCATAGTAATCATCGTGAACTTCTTTTACTACCTTACTAAGGAAAACAAGGCCGATGATGTTCGGAATTACCATCATACTGTTAAAGCAGTCTGCCATATTCCATACAAGATCTACTTTTGCCAGTGATCCCAAAATTACACAGACACAAACAAGTACTGTATAAATTTTCACTGCTTTTGGTCCAAATAAATATTTGATATTCGCTTCTCCAAAGAAGTACCATCCGATAATCGTTGAAAAAGCAAAGAAGAACATACAAACCGCAATAAATATTGTTCCGAATCTGCCAAACACTGCTGAGAAACCTGCCTGTGTAAGGGCTGTTCCAGTAAGTGATCCATCCGGAGTTACGGAACGTGTTGTGATAATTACAAGTGCTGTCAGTGTTAAAATAACAAATGTATCAATGAATACACCCATCATAGCAACAAATCCCTGTTCTGCCGGGTGATCTACCTTTGCAATTGCATGTGCATGAGGTGTAGAACCCATACCAGCTTCATTCGAGAATAATCCTCTTGCAACACCTTTCTGCATTGCCTTCTGGATTGTTGCTCCAAGAACTCCACCGCCGATCGCCTGTGGTGAAAATGCACCAACAAAGATCTCTTTAAATGCGAGCGGAAGATTTTGAATATTTGCAATGATAACAATAAGTGATCCAACAATATAAAATGCTGCCATCAGAGGCACGATCTTTTCTGTAACAGAAGCGATTCTCTTGATTCCGCCTGCAAAAATCATGAATGCAAGGATAGCTACAATCACACCAATAATTGCAGGATTGATGCCAAATGCCATATTAAATGCATCTCCGATAGAGTTGGACTGCACAGCATTTCCCATAAATCCTAATGCAAAAATAATTAAAACAGCAAAGATACCTGCGAGTATTTTTCCAAACATATTATCATGGAAAGCAGCTCTTATGTAATACACCGGTCCGCCAGTCACTGTTCCGTCACTGCCAACCTTTTTGTACTTCTGCGCCATTGTGGCCTCTGCATAGATCGTAGCCATTCCGAAAAATGCACTGATCCACATCCAGAAGATCGCTCCCGGTCCGCCTACCGCAATTGCTGTCGCTGCACCTGCCAGATTACCGGTACCTACCTGTGCTGCAATCGCTGTTGCCAATGCCTGAAAGGAAGACATTCCTTCTTTTCCTGCTGCGCCCTGTTTCTTAAACAGTCCGCCGAACGTTCTTTTCCATCCTTCTTTAAACCCTCTGATCTGTATGAATTTAAGTCTTACAGTAAACCACACACCGGCTCCTACAAGTACAAAAATCAATAAATACGAGGTCAAGAAATCATTTACTGCCAATACAATGCTGTCTAACCGTTCCAAAACCACACCCCCTGCCGTCTATAGAGTCTCTCTATAAACATATTCCGTTTTTTTATACACTTAGAATAATAACTGAATATCCCAAATAATTCAATATGTGGATTTGCACAGAAATCCCCCCAAAGGCTTTTTTAGTGAAATTTTTAACGCAGCTTCGGCATCTAACCCATTTTTTTAGGTTTTTGTATCTTTTTGTCTCTTTTTTCGCCGTTTTGCACAATTTTATACACTTTATTTTATGCATATTCACCATTTTCTTTTGTGCACAATGTCCATTCCAAGTTTCTGGAAAGCGTTTAAAAAACCGCCTTAAAAGACGGTTTTTCAGTAATTTTGCCTATTCTTTAGACTGATACAATCCCCACAGATAAAGCAGTGGGAAAATGAACCCAATCAGTGTAGTGGCAATGGTCAATCCTGTCATCGCAATGCCTGAAGTAATGATTGAAACGACATCAATCAGGATATAAACAATCATTAAAACAAGCGCTACTTTAAATGCTTTTCCGCTGACACCGAGAATTCCACACACAATAGAACATAAAACGCTGACCGCCGAAATCGCCATATTCAGTGGTGTATATGCAGCCTTCGCCTGCTCTATAAGAGCAGGATCCATCCCTTCAATCTGATCCAGGCTCTGTACGCCAATATAACCTAACACAATAGATATCACACTGAACACTCCGAAGACAATCAGCAGGATCGATATGACTTTTAATAATTTTGTTGGTTTAAACATAGTTACTCCTCCTTCTCTCTGAACAGGTACAGCCATACTGTACCAGGTTAATATATCTCACTCCCGCCTTACAGCTGCCGCAATGCGTCAATCGGACTCATCTTGGCCGCCTTTCTGGCCGGATAGATACCAAATATAATTCCTACACTGCACGAAAAGCAAGTTGTCAAAATAATGGCTGTCGGTGACAGCCTTGCTGACAGTCCCCCGATTTTCAATGCCGATACAATTCCCGCAATACTTGCACCAATGATGATGCCTATGATACCGCCGATACCAGATATAATTGCAGACTCACATAAAAACTGAGCGATGATGGAAGATGTCTTGGCTCCCAAAGCTTTTCGGATACCGATTTCTCTTGTCCTCTCGGTTACCGATACAAGCATGATATTCATTACTCCTATACCGCCTACAAGAAGTGATATCCCCGCAACAAATGCGATAAACGCTGTGACACCGTCCAAAACAGTTCCCATATACTTGGTCATCTCTTCCAGGCCGCTCTGCTTAATAAACAGGTCTTTGCCATCATTGGTATGTCTGGAATCCAGCACCTGAATTGCAGCTTTCGTAACAACATTCGAATCCGTTCCTTCTTTCAGATAAACAGACACAGAAGAAAATGTTTCCATCTTCGTCCCAAATGTCTCAGATAAAGTATACGGCATTTCCAGATATACCGGCATAGACATGCCGAACATTTTCATCTGCTCCTCCATGGCCGCCTGATATTCAGCGTCCACGTCACGTATACCGACAATCCGTACGTCATAAAGTTTTCCTTCTACATCCAGCTCCAGGTCCATTCCCACTACGTCTGATGTACCAAACATATAAGCAGCGCTCGCCTTATCGATCACGCAGACCATGTTCGCATTTGCAACATCATCCTCAGTGAAATACCTTCCGCTGACTACTTTCAATTGATTCGGGTTAAATTCCTCCCCGGGATTCGCCAACGTCAGGCTGGCATCAAATTGCCCTTTTCTTGTTGTGATAGCGCCCATTGCTCCTGTTCCGACCGACACTCCGGCAACTTTATCGCCCAGACGATCCTGAAGAGCGCTTACATCATCCTCTGTTATAAGTGAAAGATTCGTTGTCTCTTCTTTATTCGTAATAATGGTGACACTCTTAATCTCGGTCTGCGACATAACATCGGCCTTCAGCCCGCTTCCAATTGCGAGGATTGTGATAACCGATGAAATACCTATGATAATACCAAGCATTGTCAGAAATGACCGTCCCTTATTCGAGCGGATGCTGTACAGTGCCATTTTTACATATTCTACAAACTGTCCCATACGCCGCTCCTTCTTATTTACCGTCCGAAAGAACTGCCGTTGCCTTTGTTCCTTCCTTCAGATCACTGGATGCATTCGTTACAACTACATCCCCTTCTTTTAATCCTGATTTGACTTCCACAGAATTATTAGACGAAATTCCAAGTTCTACATTCTTCTTTTTTACCACTCCGTTTTCAATTACGTAAACAAAATCACCTTCTGTACCTGTATTTACAACTTCATTTGAAAGACATAATACATTTTTGGCCTCTGCTACATTTAATGTTGCTTTCGCAGATACTCCTATAATGATCTGGTCATCCGGATTGTCAATATGCAATGTTGCGCCGATGACCGGATTCCCTTTTTCATTGTTAACTGCAATTTTATTCACCTGAGTGATCGTTCCATTGTATGTATTCTGACCTATTTTGATCGTACCCTTGCCGCCTACAACAGCTTTCTCAAAATCACTGGATGGAATCTCCAGTTTCACTGCCACACTCTGATTGCTTGCAATTGTAAACAGCGGGCTGCCCTGAGCTGTCTGTGTTCCTTCTGCCACCTGTACATCAGAGATAACACCGTCAAATTCTGCCTTGATGCCTTCTTTCCCTTTCTGTACAAGTTCTTCTACACTCAGTGCAGAAAGTTCTGCCAGGTTCTCTGCGATCTGCATACTCTTTTTCTGTCCGCTTGTAAGTCCTGTAGAACTGGAAGACTGGCTGACAGCGGAAGCATTGGCCTGATCAAGCTGCGCCTGAAGGGCTGCTGCCTGCGCATCTGCGGCGTCTGCTGCTGCATACATGTCATTCACGTCAACCAATTCGCCTCCAGCTGCTAATTCTGCCTGACAATCTGAAATTGTTTTTTCTAAGTCTTGTTTATCTTTGGGATATTGAACAAGAAAATCAGCAATTTCTTTTGCTCTGTCCTGTTTTTCTTTGTCCGTCTTCCCTTCATTAATTAAATCAAAATTTGCCTGTTCATTTACATAAGATTCATATGTTACATTTAATTCATCCAACTTTGCCTGTGCATCATTAAGGATAGGCTGGATCTTTTCTCTTTGTGCACTAATTTCGGCATTTTTAGTTTCTGCCTGTGCACTTGCCTCATCTGCTGCTGCCCGTAGCTGAGCTGCCTGATCCTGTGCGTCATACACCTGCTGCTGCAGACTGTTTATCTGTGCCGCCTGTGCATCCTCCGCCTGCTGCTGAGCCTCTGCTGCCTGCTGTGCTGCCTGATTGGTCTGCTCAATCGTACTCTGATTAGAAGCATAGGTAGACTGCAGCTGAAGCTGTGATTCTGTATTATTTTTCTCCAAATCTTTTGTGTCGAATGTAACCAGCATATCTCCTGCTTTCACTGCCGTACCTACTTTTGCATTGCACGAGGCAATCGGCGCTGTTACCGGAGAATAGAACGTTTTTGTCACTTCACTTTCCACGTTGCCTGTAGTTGTATAGACCTCTTTTACATTACCTTTTTCTGCTTTAACAGCACTCAACGATGTAATGCCCGTATCCTGCTTATCTGAAAGAGCATATACCGCTACCGCTATTACGCAAATCACTGCAATTACAGGTATGATAACCCAACCCGGCAGTTTCTTCTTTTTAGGCTTTTCATCCTTTCCCTCATCTTCAAAATCCTGAAGATCTGTTCTCTGGCTCTCCTCCATGACTTCCAGATCAAATTCATCTTTTTCATCTTTGTTTTTCTTCTTATTAAACACAACGCTCTCCTTTCCCTGTAGAAACACAATCTCTATCTGATCAACGATGATCTCTCCTCATTCAGATAATCATCTACAATTTTTCCATCTTTGATGCAGATGACTCTTTTCGCCTGTTCAGCAATATCAGAGTCATGTGTGATCACAACTACTGTACGCCCTGCCTCATGCAGCCCATTCAATATTCCCATGATCTCTTCTGTCGAATGAGAATCCAGATTTCCGGTAGGCTCATCTGCCAGTATGACCGGAGGTCTTGCCGCTATCGCCCGTGCTACTGCTACTCTCTGCTGCTGTCCGCCTGACATTTCCGACGGTTTATGCGTCATCCTGCTTCCAAGTCCAACCAGCTTCAGCGCATTTCTCGCAGCCATACGTCTTGTTTTCTTATCGAGTCCTCTATAAATTAACGGAAGCTCTACATTTCCTATAGCATCCAGATTCGCGATCAGGTTAAATCCCTGAAAGATAAAGCCGATCTCCTGATTCCGCACATCTGACAGCTCGTTATCCTTCATTCCCAGGACATCTTTTCCATGGAGATAATATCTGCCGGAAGTGGGCACATCCAGACAGCCAATCATATTCATAAGCGTAGATTTTCCTGACCCGGAATGGCCAATGATCGCCACAAACTCCCCTTCTTCTATCTCAAGGCTTACACCGTCCAATGCTCGGACTTCGTTCTCTCCGGGATTGTAAATCTTACGCATATCTTCAATTCGTATTAGTGTTGCCATTTTCTTTCTTCACCCCCTGTGCTACTGTACTATTGGATTAGTACAATTATATATTACATCAGTATAAAATGCAACTCTAAACATGCGATTTACTAAAAAAGATCATACACGACGGATATTCCATCATGTATGATCTCTTCATTTGCTGTTTATACTAATTCTAAAAGAACTTCCATTGCAGCATCACCTTTACGCTGGCCAATCTTAACGATTCTTGTATATCCACCATTGCGGTCTGCATACTTAGGAGCGATTTCTGTAAATAATTTATCTACTAAATCAACTTTCTTTGTATTTTTCTTTTTACCTGCATTCTGAGCCGGTACATCTGTCACTGTGTAAAGAACTTTCAGCATTTCTCTTCTTGCATGAAGTCTTGAAGGAAGATCTTTTTTGATCTTTTTCTCTACTTCATCATATACTGTAACTGTTTTGCCTTCAGCATCTTTTTCTTTCACTCTCTTGCCTTCAGCATCTTTTCTTGCAACTTTCGCTTTTACAGTTACTTCTTCGAAATTGTCTTTCTCTTTCACTGCTAACGCGATCAGTCCCTCAGCTACTTTACGGATTTCTTTTGCTTTGGACTCAGTAGTAACAATTTTACCATTGTTTAATAAAGCTGTTACCTGATTTCTGATTAATGCTTTTCTCTGACTTGAAGTTCTTCCAAGTTTTCTATATTTTGCCATTGTTTTTCTCCTCCATTATGAACACGTGGTTATGCACTTTCGGGCTTACTAGCCATGTGCGCAGTCATGCACTTTCGGGCTTACTGGCTGCTTATTTTCTATTCTTCTCCCTGGCTTAATTCTAAACCAAGTTCTTTTAATTTGGCCAATACTTCTTCTAAAGATTTGCGTCCAAGGTTACGTACCTTCATCATATCTTCAGGAGTTCTGTTTGTAAGCTCCTCAACAGTATTGATACCAGCTCTCTTCAGGCAATTGTATGAACGAACAGAAAGTTCTAATTCATCAATGCTCATCTCAAGCACTTTTTCTTTTTCATCGTCTTCTTTTTCAATCATGACTTCCGCTGTCTTGGCAACTTCAGAAAGATCGATGAACAGTTTCAAATGCTCATTCAGAACTTTAGCAGCTAAGCTGACTGCTTCATCTGGAAGCAGTGTTCCGTTGGTATATACGTCAAGTGTCAGCTTATCAAAATCTGTAATCTGTCCTACACGGGTATTTTCTACTGTAAGATTCACACGCTCAACAGGTGTATAGATAGAATCAATCGGAATCACTGCGATCGGCAGGTCTTCATTTTTATTCTTATCAGCACTTACGTAGCCTCGTCCCTTTGTGATTGTCAGTTCCATGTATAATTTGCTGTCCGCACCGCCGTTAAGCGTAGCAATTACAGCTTCCGGATTCATGATTTCGATATCAGAATCAACCTGAATATCAGCACCGGTTACAACCCCTTCACCTTCAAACTCTATATATGCAGTCTTTGGTTCATCTGTCTCTGAAGTATTCTTGATAGCCAATGATTTCAGATTCATGACAATCTCTGTTACATCTTCTTTAACTCCCGGGATTGAACTGAACTCATGAAGAACTCCATCAATCTTAACCTGGCTGATAGCAGCTCCAGGAAGGGAAGAAAGCATAATCCTTCTAAGAGAATTGCCAAGTGTTGTACCATATCCTCTTTCAAGAGGTTCTACAACGAATCTTCCGTATTTTTTATCATCTGAAATTTCTGTAATTTCAATATTCGGTTTATTAAAATCAAACACTACAAAGTCCCTCCTTGTGGGTTAATCAAATATTGAGGGTGAATCATACTAAAAAATATCCATTGATGCAAGGAGCCAAATGTAAAAAACTTTACATTCGGCTGCTTAAGCGTCAGCATTGAATGCCCTGGCATCCTATTATTTAGAATATAACTCGACAATCAACATTTCGTCTACAGGAACATCAATCGCTTCTCTGCGAGGAAGCTCTTTTACAGTACCTTTTAAGTTCTCTGTATCAATTTCCAGCCATTCTGGTACCAGTCTTCCGCCTGTAACTTCCAAGATATCTTTGTATCTCTGTGATCCTTTGTTTTTCTCTCTGATTTCAACTGTATCACCAGCTTTAACGATGTAAGACGGGATATTAACGATCTTACCGTTTACTAAAACGTGTTTGTGGTCAACGATCTGTCTTGCCTCACGTCTTGTTCTTGCTAATCCCATACGGAATATAACATTATCTAATCTTGATTCCAGAAGAACCATCAGGTTTTCACCTGTCATACCGTTCATCTGTTTTGCCTTTGCATAGTAGTTTCTGAAAGGCTTCTCTAATACGCCATAGATAAATTTAGCTTTCTGTTTTTCACGTAACTGAAGACCATACTCGCTCATTTTTCTATTTGCTCTTTTTAACTGTCTGTTAGACTTTTTATCAATTCCTAAATAAATCGGATCCATACCGAGAGATCTGCATCTTTTAAGAACCGGAACTCTATCTACTGCCATGTTCTTTCATCCTCCTATATAATAAATCGACTGTTATGAAACTAGACTCTTCTACGTTTCGGTGGGCGGCAACCATTGTGTGGTACCGGTGTTACGTCTCTGATGCTTGTTACATCAATTCCGCAAGCCTGTAATGCACGGATTGCAGCTTCTCTTCCTGATCCTGGTCCTTTTACCATAACGTCTACTGATTTCAGTCCATGTGGTAAAGCAGCTTTTGCAGCTGTTTCTGCTGCCATCTGTGCTGCATATGGAGTAGATTTCCTTGAACCTCTAAATCCCAGACCGCCTGCACTTG
>URQQ01000068.1 GCA_900549995.1 uncultured Lachnospiraceae bacterium
CGCTTTGACGGAGCTGCTAAAGGATAATAAACAGATCGAGGTAAAGCTGAATACCAGGGCGGTAGAGATAAAGGAAAACTCCATTGTACTGCAGGGAACGGAGGGGATTCCCTATGAAATACCGGCGGACAATGTGGTTTACTGTACAGGCCTGCGTCCCCGGCAGGCAGAGGCGGAAAGCTTTGTGGATGTGGTGTATGATGTCAGGCTGGCAGGGGACTGTATCGGGCCGAGACGCATCAATGAGGCGGTTCATGAAGGCTATTTTGCCGGAAGCTTTATTGTATAATAATTGGTAACGGTGAGGAGGACTGAACCGTTATACAGTTACAATAATTGTTTGGAAGCAGATATTCCGCTCTCAGCCCCGGCCGCAGTGTCCGGGGCAGGGCGGAATATCTGCGCTTTAAGAGAAATGAAATGAGGAAAAATATGGAACGAAAATACCAGAATCTCTGTAAACCGATTACAATCGGTAATGTAACCTTCCGAAACCGCATGTTTTCCGCCCCCATGGGTGGTACAGATATTACGGCGGACGGCTGTATTGGGCCAAAATCGGCGGCTTTCTACGAGCTGCGCGGAAGGGGAGGCGCGGCTGCAGTGACCGTCAGCGAATGTATGGTCCATCCTTCCACAGACGGCTCCCACGCCTATCATCTGGATACCAGGATATTAAATTCACTGGCAGCCGCAGCCTATGCGGCGGATGCTATCCGCAGGCACGGCGCCATTCCCAGCCTGGAGCTGTCTCATTCGGGCATGTTTGCAGGTACCTACATGACCGACAGTACCAGGCAGCATGGCATGGCTCAGTGGTCCGCATCCGCCGGGATCCGGGCGGATGGAGTGCAGGTAAAGGCACTGAGTAAAGAGCTGATCAGCGAAATCGCCGCTTCTTATGGGGAAGCTGCAGGGCTTGCAAAGCGGGCGGGCTTTGAGATGCTGATGATCCATGGCGGTCACGGCTGGCTGATCAATCAGTTCCTTTCCCCTCTGTTTAATCATAGAGAAGATGAATATGGCGGATGTCTGGAAAACCGCTGTCGCTTTGCGGTGGAAGTGCTTCAGGCTGTGCGCCGTGCCGTGGGAGGGGGCTTCCCTATAGAATTTCGTATGAGCGGCGCGGAGCTTGTGGAGGGCGGTTACGATCTGGAGGAAGGCATTCGGATAGCAAAACAGTTGGAACCTTATATTGATTTGCTGCATGTATCGGCAGGAACCTATCAAAAGACCTTTGGCCAGACCCATCCGTCCATGTTTACGGAACATGGTTGTAACGTATATTTGGCGGCGGAGATAAAAAAGCATGTATCTGTTCCTGTGGCAGCCATAGGCGGGCTTTCCGACCCTGCGCAGATGGAGGGGATTATCGCCTCCGGTCAGGCTGATATTGTTTATATGGCAAGAGCCCTTCTTGCAGATCCCTTTCTGCCCCGGAAGGTATGCGAAAACCGGGAAACTGAGATCGTGAAATGTCTGCGGTGCTTTACCTGTATGGCCGAGCGGGCAGTCACCTCCACCAGAAGGTGTACGGTCAATCCCCTGATTGGAAGGGAAATGGACGGTGTTGAAGTGCTGCCTGCGCCGGAGCGGAAAAAAGTGCTTGTGGCGGGAGGAGGGCCCGGCGGGTTATACGCGGCCTATACCGCGGCAAGAAGAGGGCATCGGGTAATCCTCTGTGAAAAGGAGGGGGAGTTGGGCGGTATCCTGAAAAGTGAACAGGCAATTCCTTTTAAGCATGAGATGTATGAGCTGGCGGGCACCTACGCGGCTCTGGCAATAAATGCGGGTGTGGAAATCCGTCTGAATACGGAGGCAACCGCCGAATATGTGGAACGAGAAGGCGCCGATGCACTGATTATAGCGGTGGGAAGCGAACCCTTCGTACCGCCCGTACCCGGACTGAAGGGGGACAACGTAATTCTGGTAAACAATTATTATCTGGAAAAAGAAAAGGTGACGGAGGATGTGGTGGTCTTCGGCGGCGGCCTGGCAGGCTGTGAATGTGCCGTCCATCTGGGACAGGAGGGCAGATATGTCCATCTGGTGGAAATGCGTGATCAGCTTGCGCCTGACGCCAATGTGCGCCATCGGCCTCTTTTATTGGAGCAGATTCAAAAATATGTTACAGTACATACCGGCTGCAGGGGCCTGGAGGTGCGCCCGGACGGTATTCTGTGTGAGAAAGCAGACGGCACAAGGAAGCTGGTTCCCGGTACGACCGTGGTATGTGCCCTGGGGCAGCGCTCCCGGAGGAATATGGTGGATTCCCTGCGGGATGCAGCGCCTTATGTTGCGGTGATTGGAGACGCGGCAAAGGTTTCCAACATCACGAATGCAGTGTACTGGGGATACCATGCGGCGCTGGATATTTAAGCGGTAGCGGATAGTGAGCTGTTTTGCAATATTATAGCCGGAGGTTCTCCGATATTCGATTTTCGGACAACGGCTGATGAGTTCCGATTGTATTAATTTTTTGGGGGGTAAAAGTACAAAATAATAATAATTTTTAATTGAAGTAACAGTTCAGGACGCCGCATCGTCCTGAACTGTTACTTCAATTTTATTAAGGATAAAGGCGAAAACTAAGGTTTTGTAGTGTTAATAATAAAAAATAGAGTGTTCACAATATATATTTATTGAATGTTCACGTTTGAACAAGTATAATAGAGGTATTAAATGCAGTTAAACATATGAAATGGTTCGTAACTCGTCAAGAAGGAGAAGGTGGAAAATATGGCAGTAAGTTATAAGCGATTATGGAAATTATTGATTGATAAAGATTTGAAGAAAAAAGATTTAGTAAAAATGGCAAATATAAGTACCTATACAATCAATAAATTAAATCGGGGTGATAATGTGAATACAGATACTTTGGTGAAAATATGCATGGCATTGCATTGTACGTTTGATGATATTATGGAAGTTATCCCGGATGATCAAAAATAAAAAGGTGGAAAATTATGGAAAATATAATGAAACGGGGAATAGGAAATGACAAATAGTAAATATAGTGCCGGTCTGATGTCACAGTCCTTCTGGTTTCTTGAATTTAAGAAAGTGGTCAGACTCCGGCAGGAAGGACTGGCATACGAGGATATAAAAAAGAAGTGTGCCACGGAAAATCTTTTTGGAGCAGCCAAAGAATATCGTGCTTTAAGAATGATCGGGTATATTATTACCCGTGTGAAAGCGATGGATGATAGATTAGTGGAATTGTTTTGTTCCTCGGATTTAGCAACGCAGAAACTAATTAACCTTGTTACGATACTAAGAACGGATAGATTATTTTTTGAATTTGTGTATGAGGTATATAGAGAGAAAGTAATTTTAGGTACCTCCATCATGGAGGATACCGATGTCAATGTGTTCTTTACAAAAAAAGAGGCACAGAGTGATCTGATTGCCGGATGGAAAGACAGCACGAAGAAACACTTACGTTCCTGCTATCTGAACTTTATGACAGATGCTAATCTCTTGACTGTAATAGATAAAAAGAAAACCATTACTCCGCCGATTCTTGATATTGCTTTAGAGCGTTATCTTCAATCAGAAAATGAGGAAGTATTGGTAAAAGCTCTGACGGGGGTGAACTGATCAATGACTTTGGAAGAAAGATTGAATAAGGCGGAAGAGGCGATGAAGAAGCCTTCCTTCCGTCAGAACAAAGGGCTTGGCAATGAAGTAGGCTATTATGTATTTGATTACCCGGCTGAAGAGGAGTTATTTGTTCGTGAATGGATTGAGTATGTTCGGAAAAAGAATGAACGGTCTGCCGATGAATACAAGATAGTTGTATTTGATCTTTACGAGATTATTATTGGAATATTAAAGGATAAAGGCTATCTGGAGAAGTGCTTTGAGTTTGAAAAGAAAAAAGGATTTGATCGAATTATAAAGTCAGTTGGAAATATGCTTCGCATTACAGCGAAGGACAGTCTGATCGTAAAATACATTCAGGAGCATACCCCGGAGAAAGCGATTGTACTTCTTGCAGGCATCGGTAAGTGCTATCCGATTCTCCGTTCGCACACGGTATTGAACAATCTTCATCAGGTGATTGACGGTGTTCCGGTTGTGATGTTCTATCCGGGAAAGTATGATGGACAGGAACTGGTACTTTTTGGTGAAATCAAAGACGATAATTATTACAGAGCATTTAAACTCGTAGAATAATAGGAGAGAAGAGAAATGAACATAGGAGAAATGTTTGCAAAGCCCATTGACCGAGAAATGAAAGGTGTTATCAAGGTTGGACAGGATGATAATGCGAATATAAAACAGGAACTGGAAGAATATGTTGTAACCCGTGAATTGCAAAAGCACTTCCGTGATTTTTTTGATAGTTATAAACGTGGTATTACCGGAAACACAGATAAGATGGGTGTCTGGATTTCCGGTTTCTTTGGAAGTGGTAAATCCCACTTCCTGAAAATTTTGTCTTACCTGCTGGAGAATAAAACGGTAAATGGAAAGACTGCACTGGAATATTTTGAGGAAGATTCAAAAATCAAGGATCGTATGGTTTTGGCAGATATGAGACTGGCTGCGACGGTTCCGACCGATGTTGTCCTGTTTAACATTGATTCTAAAGGCGAGCAGAGCGGAAAACAGGATAAGGATGCGATTGTTTCTGTATTCCTGAAAGTATTTAATGAGATGCAGGGATTTTGCGGAGCAATTCCTTTCCTTGCTGATCTTGAAAGAAAACTTTCCGAAGAAGGACGTTATGAGGAATTCAAAGAGAAGTTTGAGGATTCATTCGGAACAGAATGGACAGAAGCCCGTTATGATTTTGACTTCATCCAAGATGATATTGTAGAAGTACTTTCTGATATGGACTTTATGAGTGAAGAAGCTGCCCGCAACTGGTGTGAGAGAGCGACGACGGAATACTCCATCAGTATTGAGCGATTTGCAGACCTTGTAAAGCGATACATAGACCGTAAAGGGAATAATCATCATGTGGTTTTCCTTGTGGATGAAATCGGACAATATATTGGCGATGATTCCAAACTGATGTTAAATCTTCAGACAGTAACTGAAGATTTGGGAACCGCCTGTCAGGGAAAAGCATGGATTATCGTTACCAGCCAGCAGGACATTGATTCCATTACAAAGACAAAGGGCAATGACTTCTCTAAGATTCAGGGACGTTTTGATACCAGACTTTCTCTGTCATCCGCAAACGTGGATGAAGTTATCCGTGAAAGAGTTTTGAAAAAAACAGAATCCGCCAATGAGACATTGTTCTTATTCTATGATGACAAAGAAACGATCATCAAGAATCTGATTCTGTTCAATGATGGTGTAGAGAAGAAATTATATGAGAACCGCCGCAATTTTGCTGAGGTCTATCCGTTTATTCCGTATCAGTTTAATCTGCTGGGAAGTGTGCTGACCTCTATACGAACTCATGGTGCATCCGGTAAGCATCTGGCAGAGGGAGAGCGTTCCATGCTGGCTCTGTTCAAGGAGTCCGCAGTCAGAGTTATGGAATACGATCCAGGAACGATTGTACCATTCCATATGTTCTACGATGCACTGGAACAGTTCCTTGACCACTCCCATAAAGGCGTGATTTCCCGTGCATTGGATAATGATTATCTGAACCCGAACCATACTGAGGAGTGCTTCGATGTCAATGTGCTGAAAACACTCTTTATGATTAAGTATGTAAAAGAGATTAAAGCGAATCTTGAAAATATCACAAGCCTCATGGTCAGCAATGTAAACGATGACCGTATTGAACTGTCGGGTAAAGTGGAAGATGCCCTGAAACGTTTGGTTCGCCAGACACTTGTTCAGAAAAATGGCGACCTGTATGTTTTTCTGACTGATGAGGAGCAGGAGATTAACATTGCCATCAAGAATCAGCCGGTAGATCCGGGCGAAATTACCGCAAAAGTATCAGAGCTGATTTTCGATGGACTGTTTGATGAAAAAAAATATCGCTACCCGGCATTTAGTGGCCGCTATGGCTTTGGATTTAATCAGCTTGTGGATGATAAGCCGTATAAAGCAGGACAGAGCCACGATATTACATTGAAAATCCTGACTCCGAATAGTGATGAAATTTCAGATGAAGTGACCATGAGAATGTTATCTGCTCAGAGCCGTTGTGTTCTGGTTGTTCTTCCGGATGACAGAACTTTCCTGGATGAAATCCAGTCCTCATTACAGATTGAGAAATTCATCCGCTTCGACGCAACGAATACAGTCACGAAGTATGAGCAGATCAAAGAAGCAAAAAAAGTAGAACTCCGTGAGAGAAGTGCAGCAGCTCGCCTGTTCTTAGAAGAAGCATTAAAGGCTGCGACAATTTATGTAAATGGTGACAGAGTACAGACGGCCTCCAAGGATGTGTCTGCCCGTATCAATGATGCCATTGGCAAACTGGTTGCTTCTGTTTACCATAAGCTGTCTTATATTGATACTGCCATGAGTGAGTCAGATATTAAGAAACTCTTTACCGGCAGCGATAAGCAGTTGACGCTGGAAGGAACGAATACGGTTCCGAACAGTCTGGCTCTGCATGATGTGAACGATTATATCAGTGTGAATACATCCCGCCACACCAAGACTTCTATGAAAACATTGTTAGACCGCTTTATGAAAGCTCCTTATGGATTTGTGGAAGCAGATGTGCAGTGGCTTGTGGCGAAGCTGTTTAAAGATGGTGACATTGCTTTTTATGTAAACAGTGAGTCTGTGTCCCTGCTCTCTAAGAGTTTGGATGAGATTGTTCGTTTCATTACCCGTAAAGAGTTCAATGAGCGACTAATGATGGAGAAGCGTGTCCGTGCCAGTGAAAAACAGAAAAAAGCAGTCCGTGAAGTCATGAAAGAGATGTTCGGTGTTGCTCCGTCCAGTGATGATGACGATGCTGTGATGAGCGGTTTCCTGAACTATGCAAATAATCTCAAGAATGAAATTGAGAAACTGGAAATCCATTATAAGAATCAGCCATTGTATCCAGGAAAGACATTGGTTCAGCAGGGTAAGAAACTTATGACAGATATACTTCAGATGAAGAATGCCAATGAGTTCTTTGCCGCAGTAGACAGAGATCGTGATGCTTTTCTTGATTTTGCCGAGGATTTTGAACCGGTCAGAAAGTTCTTCAATGGCGATCAGATAACGATTTTCGACAGAGCCATTCGTCTGATGGCAATTTATGATGACAGCCGTACCTTCATTGTTGATGAAGCGATTGAATCAACAGTGGCACAGATAAAGGCGATTATGAAGAAGCCTGCTCCTTACAGTGATATCTTCAAGCTACCGGGACTGTTAGATACTTATGTTTCCGCATACAGCACACTGCTTACGGAAATGGAAAAACCGATTCTTGCTGCTTTTGATGAAGCAAGAGCGAGAGTCCTTTCAGAATTGGAAGGAAAGTTCTGTGAAGATGCACTTCGTCAGAAGCTCATTGACCGCTTTAATGAGCTGTATGAGAAAGCAACCCATTGTAATAATGTGGCCACCTTGCAGAATATCAAGGTGGAAGCTGATGCTTTGAAAGTGCGAAGTCTGAATGAAATCGCTGCTGCAGAGAATAAGATTCTGGCAGAGAAAGCGGCAGAAGAAGCACGGAAACAGGATCAGGATAAAAAGGAACAGCCGGGAATGGTTGAAGACGAGAAAACTCCTTATGTTGGCCACGCCTCTTTACCAAAGGTGAAAAAGCAACGTACGGTCAGCATCAAGTCCATCAATACAGAAACCACTTGGCAGCTTGAAACAGTGGATGACGTAAAAAAATATGTCGCAGAGCTGGAGAAGAAGCTGATTGCTCAGTTAGAGGAAGATACCGTTCTTAATATTGAATTCTGACTGGAAGCAACTTAGCGACTGTCGAGCTGAAAGCGAAGACAGAGCTTGGTGCGAAGTCATTCTCGAACCTTAGCAAACCAGATGTGAGCTTAGTTGAGGGAAGATACGAAAGGAGTACCCAATGAATAAAACAGCCATTAAGAATTTTGCAGTCTGGGCGAGAAATAAACTGATTGCAGATATTACATACAAAGCCGGATTGATTGGAGTGAGCGATAAAGGCATCGCTCAGCCACTCCCGCAGTCCTCAAAAGACCTGCAATTCTTTGACATTGGTACAAAGGACTATGCACAGGTTGCAGGAAAAGAAGTTGATCAGAGAAAAGCTCTGGTAAAAGTAATTCAGGATAAAGAACACGACAGCGATTATGCCACAGCATTTAAGGCGGTTATCGAAGAAGTTGCCTACACATGGTTTAACCGTTTGATTGCCATTCGCTTCATGGAAGTCAATGACTATCTACCTTCCCGTGTACGGGTGCTTTCATCAGAGAATCAGGCAAAGAACGAGCCTGACTTCGTAACTACCCCGTTTGATACGGATATGGAATTTACATCTGACGAGCAGGATGCTATCATGCAGCTGAAAGATGAAAACAAGCTGGATGATTTATTCCGCATGCTCTTTATCAAGCAGTGCAATAAGTTCCATGAAATCTTACCGGAGCTATTTGAGAATACTAACGATTATACGGAGCTGCTTCTGAACATTTCCTTTACGGACAGCGATGGTATTGTTTATCACCTGGTTCATGATATTGACGAGGATGACTTTAACGTTGAAAAAGAAGGGCAAGTTGAAATCATCGGTTGGATGTATCAGTATTATATTTCCGAGAAACATGACCAAATTATCAATATTTATAAGGGAACTATCAAGAAGGAAGATATTCCGGCAGCTACTCAGTTGTTTACAACAGACTGGGTTGTTCGTTATATGGTGGATAATTCTCTGGGCAGATATTGGATTGAGAGAAATCCTGAAAGTAAGCTGGCAGAAAAACTGGAGTTCTTTGTTACGCCTAAAACTGGTGAAATTACCTATGTAGACGAAAAGATTGAACCAACAGAGTTGACGTTCTTTGACCCTTGCATGGGGAGTGGACACATTTTAGTTTATGCCTTTGATGTGTTGATGCAGATTTATGAGGAATGTGGATACTCTGACAGAGATGCAGCTTTGAATATTGTTCAGCATAATCTGTTTGGATTGGATATTGATAAACGAGCTTATCAGCTTGCTTATTTTGCTGTTATGATGAAAGTACGAAGCAATAACCGTCGTGCTTTAACGCAAGGGATTTTCAATAATCTTGCTGTTATTGAAGAAAGTAATTCCTTGAATGGATTTTATTGTGATGGAATGACCACTGACAAAGAGCAGAATAAAATTGGAGAATATCTGATTGAGGCATACAAAAATGCAAAAGAAATTGGTTCATTACAGACTGTGGAAAAATACGATTATAAAGCATTTGCAGAGTATCTTAGGAATGTGGAGAAGAAGGGACAGCTCAATATTTTTACTTCAGTGTGGATTATGCATACCCTTCCATTGATGAAGCATTTTACAAAACAGGCTTATATTATGTCTAAAAAGTATATGGTGGTTTGTACTAATCCACCTTATATGGGTAAGCTGGAAGGTCATTTAAAAGATTTTGTAATGGATAATTATAAGGGATATTCTGGTGACTTATTTAGTGTATTTATGTATAGAAATTTTGGGTTCTGTAAAAAAGATGGGTATTCTGCATTTATGACTCCTTTTGTTTGGATGTTCATTAAGACATATGAGGAATTGCGTAAATATATTCTCGATAGTCAGTCTATCACGACGCTTGTTCAGATGGAATACTCAGCGTTTGAAGAAGCAACGGTTCCAATTTGTTCGTTTGTCTTGAAGCATGGAAAAGAAAAAGGTGATGGGCTTTATTTCCGATTGTCTGATTTCAAGGGTGGTATGGAAGTTCAGAAACAAAAAGTGTTAGAAGCACTTGGAGACAAAAACTGTGGCTATTTCTACGAGAGTACACAGGATGACTTCTCAAAAATTCCAGGTTCGCCGATTGCATATTCTCTTAGTAAGAATGATTTTTTTGCATTTTCAGGAAAAACTCTATCGGAAATTATACAACCTAAAGTTGGTTTACAAACGGGTGATAATGATACTTTCTTGAGATTTTGGCATGAGGTAGTATTTGAGAAGATTGGATTTTCAATCTCAAATAATGAGGAAGCAACAAATTCTTCTTTTAAATGGTTTCCGTACAATAAGGGAGGAGCATATAGAAGATGGTACGGAAACAGAGAATATGTAGTAAATTGGCAAAATGGTGGTATTGCTGTACGAAATTGTAAGAATGAAAAAGGGCAATTTAAATCAAGGCCTCAGAATGTGGATTATTACTTTAGGCCTCAAGTGTCATGGAGTGATATTACAAGTGGAGATTTGTCTTTTAGATATTTTGAAAAAGGATTTTGTTTTGATGCATCTGCAAATTCTGCTTTTACGGATTATAAAACTGAAATGTTTTTGTTAGGATACCTTAACACTAAAATTGTAAATGGATGGTCAAAAATATTGAATCCAACTATTCATTTCAAAACGGGTGATTTTCAAAAATTACCCGGCAAATTTGAAAATGAAAACCAAGTAATAGAATATGCGGAAAAATGTGTTAAATTATGTCAAGAAGATTGGGATTCTTTTGAGTTGTCTTGGGATTTTGAAATACATCCTTTAATTCGTTATAATAATTTATCAGATGCTTATAACGAATGGAAAAATGAGTGTGAAGTCCGTTTTAAACAGCTTAAAATGAATGAAGAAGAGTTAAATCGTATTTTTATTGAGATTTATGGTTTACAGGATGAATTGTTACCGAAGGTTGACAATAAAGTTATATCGGTTCGTACAGCTGACTTGCAGCGTGATATTAAGAGCCTGCTTTCGTATGCTGTTGGCTGTATGTTTGGTCGTTATTCTCTGGATGTTAATGGTCTTGCCTATGCTGGTGGCGAATGGAATGGCAGCAAGTACAGTACATTTATTCCGGACAAGGATAACTGTATCCCAATTACGGATGAACCTTATTTTGAGGATGATATAGTCGGTCTGTTCTGTGCTTGGCTGAAAAAGGTTTATGGAGAAGATACTCTGGAAGAAAACCTTGACTTCATAGCAAAGGTACTTGAAAACAAGGGTAGTACCAGCCGTGAGATTATTCGCAATTACTTCCTGAATGACTTCATCAAAGATCATATCAAGACTTACCAGAAACGTCCGATTTACTGGCTCTTTGACAGCGGTAAACGGAACGGATTTAAGGCCCTTGTTTATATGCACCGTTGGGATGCAGATACTGTTGGTAATCTTCGTGTGGAATACCTGCATAAGACCCAGCGTATCTACGAGCGTGAAATTCAGCGTATGCAGGAGACTATGGATAACAGCCATGATTCTCGTGAAATTAACAAGGCAAGCAAGCGTAAGGAGAAGCTCCAGAAGCAGTTGAAGGAAACAAAGGATTACGATACAATGCTTGCTCATATTGCCCTCTCTCGCATCAATATTGACTTGGATGATGGGGTAAAGATCAACTACGAAAAAGTTCAGACCGGACGAGATGGTAAGAAAATGCAGATTCTGGCGAGGATATAAACAACGAAACTAGGAGGAACTTTATTGAAACGATATATTGGTACTTGGACTAAAGAAGGTGAAGCTTCTCCTGAAGTTGCTGAACTGATTATTGACGGAAACCATATTGAATTTTATCGTAGGGACTATGGAGAGATTTTCCCTTGTGCATTTGTAGGAAGTTATGGTGAACATAGTTATAAGGTGTTTACAAATGGAAAAAGTGCAGCAGGGGCAAATCGAACCTTGGATATGGTTACAAGCTATCGTACATTTTTTGTGCTTCAGCAAAACGGAGAATTCCCCCAAGGGATAGAAATTACAGGAATAAAAGATTGCTCTTTTATTATTCTGGAGTTGATTGATTGGCTTGGAATAGAGACTGTTGAATTTAGAGCTACAGAAAATCAAGAACTAATTGCTGCGGAGAGAAATCTTCCGCCACTCGTTCTACATAGTGCAAATCCTCGTGTGGAAATACGATTTGAATCAGAGAGATTAACAAACTATCACGATATAGATACTCGTACAATGTTTGTACTGAAAAATCAGCCTCGTATTTTTATTGAATACGAGGAAACGGTTGATGTAAATTGTATTCAAGATGATATAAGTGTAATTATGCAATTTTGGGGATTGATGATTGGTCATGTATCTAATGTAGATGATATTCGTTTGACTTTTGAAGGACGGACATATAAAAATTGGCTCTATATCAACAAGGATTTTTCGTATAATCTTTTCAATCAAAATAGTATGGATAAGGTTCATACATCTTTAAAAAAAATTGATGAGAAGGTTGAGGAATATTTTACAAACTGGTACAGCTTCTGCAATGATGAAAAGTTTGCATTTATTCGTCGTATGTACTTTTCAGCAAACGATAGAAAGACTATTTTTGCAGAAGATATATTAGTTCAGTATGTTAGAATACTTGAGGGGTATCATCTTCGAATATCGGGTGATGAAGATACTTCAGATGCTATTAAAGATGCATTCAAGCAAGTTGAAAAAGATATAAAAAAACTAATCTTTACTGACGAGGGAAAGCCGATATTTACTGAAGCATTGAAAAAAGTTGTGCCTGATTGGAAATTTAACTCTGGTCATGCAGCTACTGTTGCCCAATGGATTGCAAGTGGCTATCTTGGAAAAATTGGACTTGAGCAAAGAATAAAATCTTTGGATGATGAATTTTTTAGCATTGTGGCGAAGAATGCTAAAGATATATGCAAACTTTCACGAGAGAATCCGTTGCCTCCAGATATTGAAGATGAGAAAATTGCTACTCTTTTTTATAGAAATATTGTTGCAACAAGAAATTATTTTTCTCATTATAAACCTGATCGCAAAGGTGTGTTAGAATTTGGGCAGATGAATGACACAATAAATGTCCTTAAAGCACTTTTGATAATGATTTTCTTTTCTCATATGGGTATGGAAAAGGAAGTAATAAGAAAAATTATTATTTGGGATGCAGAGCTTGGCTTTCAAACTGGGTGTTTACGGAATGATGGCGAACGTCCAACAGATAAGCTCTTTGAAAGTTTAACAGAAATGTAGATACATACGATAATTAATAAACAGAAAATACAGTTTGGAAACGAATCAAAGATTGGTTTATGAAGGCTTTTGAGAAAAATATTAAAAGTAGGTGGAAAAATGGCAGAGCTGAACCTGAAACAAATAACAGATAAATTAAATACTGAGTTCACTGGTGATGTTCGTATGCTTGTCTTTTGGTATGACACCAATGCGGAGTTTGCGGAGGATGTAGATACCCTTGAGCTTATGAATGCCAAGGTGCTGCATCTCGAACCGGACAACCAGTTTTACACAAAATATTTTTTAGAGTGTGTGGACACAACAACGAATTACCTTGTCTATGCACCCTTTGCGAAGCCTGCCATTCGTGAAAATCATCTGGCGGATACCATCAAGTATTCAAAGGAATTTTTCGCAGACAGAGCCTCCTTGCTGACACTTGACTTGGGTATTGATGAACGCTTCAAGCCGGTAATTCAGCACTATATCAAGTTTTTTGGTGAAAAGAAGCGTACTCAGGCTTTTTATGACCTTGAGCTTGAAACCTTTAATCGGAATACGATTGAAGTCGCTCTGATGAGCGTAATATGCAAATGCAAGACTCCTTCTTATGAAGAAGTTCTTCGCATTGTTCTGACGGATGCAGGATTTGAAGAAAATCCGTATCTGGAGGAATTTAAGAGATACGATTTACTGGATGCTTTCTGGAAGCAGGGAGCGGATATCTTCGGGTATGCGGACGAGAAGCCTACCCTTGAAAAGTTTACAATGACAATGTTTGTGACTTATGCCGCTAAGGTGCTGACAGTGGAAGTGCCAGCTGCATGGAAGCCTTTTGTCAGCTTCAAGTCCGGTAATGTGATTGCCTTTCTTGACAATCTGATGAACAGCTATATTTATGGCGATCGTTTTGATGAGATTTCAAAGCTCGTTTATGACAGTTTGAAAGGTGAAACGGAATTTTCCAAGCTCCCGGTGGAATCGCTGGTTTCCTGCGGTATCTTTGCGGGCATTGATGAGATACTGATTCGCTGGGCAACAGAGCGACTGGAACTGGAGGATGTGGCGGCAAAACTGGGGGATGACACCATTCCGCAGCTTTTGAAGAAACGTCGTCAGGAACATTTTGGTAAGAAATACCGCAGTGAATACTTTGTACTTGAAAATGCCTGGCATATTATTTCCAGTATGCAGTATGCGCCATCCAACAGCCTGAATGATATGGTAGAGAGTTATACCGGCTCTCTTTATCTGATGGATCGTCGTTATCGTTATTTCTATTATTATCTCGACAAGGTGAATTTCGGCGAAGCCGAAAGAGAGGGCGGTCTGGACCGCAAGCTGGATGGGTGTTTTGATAAATTGAAAGAACTGGTTGAGAACATTTATGCCAATGACTATCTGGCGAAAGTCTGTACGAACTGGAATGACTTATTTGTTTCAGAAGAGGACTCTTTGCAGATTATAAAACAGCCGGAGTTTTATAACCGGAATGTTGAGTATGCCAAAGAAAATCTGGTTGTCATTATCTCCGATGCTCTGCGTTATGAGGTCGGCATGACCTTGTTTGAAAAATTACAGGCAGATGAGAAATGTACCGCAACGATGAAAACAATGGCAAGCACCCTTCCGTCTGTGACACAGTATGGGATGGCTGCTTTGCTTCCGCATAGAACACTGGAATTGACCGAGGACTACTCCGTACTGGTAGATGGTCAGAAGGTGGAAACTTTGGAGCAGAGACAGGCTGTATTACAGAAATATAATCCTGCCAGCTGCTCTGTGCAGTATGATGACATTAAGGATTTGAGTGTGAAAGACCTTCAGGCTATGTTTACACGGCAAGAAGTGGTCTATGTTTATCATAATCAAATTGATGCAAGAGGGGACAAAGCGAATACAGAAAACGAAGTATTTAATGCCTGTGAAGAAGCGGTTGAAGAAATCAGTACATTGATTCGCCGCCTGACAAGTGCAAACCGTACTCGTTTTATCATAACTGCCGATCATGGTTTCCAGTATAGAAGAAATAAACTGACCGAAAGCGACAAAATTGTTTCTGTGGCAAGTGCAGCAAGTGTAGCAAGCCGTCGTTATCTGCTGGCAGATGAAGCGATTATTTCGGAAGGCATTGCTTCTATGGAACTTGGCGTTATGATGCAGAATCAGGATAACCGTAAGGTCTCCTATCCGGTTGGAGCTGATGTTTTCAAGACCTCCGGTGCCGGTCTTAATTATGTGCATGGAGGATGTTCTCCTCAGGAGATGTTGATTCCGTTGATTGAGGTTAAAACGGAGAAGAAATTTGTGAAAACAACAACAGCAAAGGTGGCTCTGGTAAGTCTTACTTCCAAGATAACGAACCTGATTACCTCTCTGGACTTTGTTCAGACAGACGCTGTCAGCGATATTGTAAAGGAAACCACCTACCGTATTTACTTTGTTGATGGCAGTGGAGAGAAGATTTCCAACGAGCATCTGTACATAGCAGATAAGAAGGATAAGGAAACTATAAAGCGTGTATTCCGGCTACGCTTCTCCTTTAAGAATAAGAAGTATGATAAGAGTCAGAAGTATTATCTGGTGGCATTTGATGATAATAAGGCATTAGAAGTCCTGCGGCATGAGGTAGTGATGGATATTGCATTTGCAGATGATTTTGGGTTTGGATTTTAAGAAAGAGGTGATTAAATGACGATCGAAGAAATTTTTTCCGGGGAGTCGGATAATCTTGAGTTCAAAGAAGATATTCCGGCCAAAAGCGAAAAGTATATGAAAACCGTAGTGGCTTTTGCCAATGGTTCAGGTGGGCAAATTGTTTTTGGAGTAAAAAACGATACCTGGAATGTCATCGGTTTTTCAAAAGAAGAAGTTTTTCGGAAGATGGATGCAATCACAAATGCAATTTATGATAGCTGCGACCCGAAGATTACTCCGAGTGTCGGTATTCAGGACATTGATGGAAAGTATATCATCGTTGTAGATGTTCCATCCGGTATGCAACGTCCATATTGCCTGAAAAGTCAGGGAATGTTGGATGGTGTCTATTTAAGAGTAGCCGGTACAACCCGCAAAGCTGCCAGATATCAGATACAGGAAATGATTTTAGATGCAGGAAACCGTAGCTTTGACCAGCAGAGAGTAGAGCGAGGGCTTTCAGAGCAGGAAATGGAACAGTTTTGTGATAGACTATATCATCATGCCAAGGAGCTTTGCAATACGGATGCTGACAAGGCTGCTTTGAAGAAAATAGGAAAAAATCAGCTTCTTTCTTATAAGCTGGTTTTAGAAGAAAGTGGAAAATATTATGCAACCAATGGTTATCAGTTGATAGATGGAAGATTGGATGAGTATTCCGGAGCCTCCATTCAATGTGCTGTTTTTAAGGGAAATGTAAGAAATATCTTTATTACCCGTAAGGAATTTAAGGGTAGTATAGATGAACAGATAGAATCCGCTTATGCTTTCGTTTTGGAACATATCAATCTAGGAGCAAGAATTGACGGACTTGCAAGGCAGGATATTTATGAGCTGCCCATTCGTACCATCCGAGAGATTATTACCAATGCAGTCTGTCACAGAAGTTATCTCTCCCCGGATAAGATTCAGGTGGCCTTGTTTGATGACCGTCTGGAGATCACTTCTCCGGGAATGTTGGACCATGACCTGACGATTGAAAAAATGAAAACAGGTTTGTCAAAAGTTCGTAACAAAGCGATTGCAGAGGCATTTGCCTATATGAATCTAATCGAGGCATGGGGCAGTGGAATCCCGAAAATGTATGAGGAGGCCAGAGCATACGGTCTGCCTGAACCGGAGCTGATTGATTTGGATAGTGATTTTAGAGTGAATTTGTACCGCAGAACAATGGAATTTGACCAGCATGGCGTAGTTGATCCTACTCGGGATGCTACCCAAGCTACCCAAGATACTACCCAAGCTACCCAAGATAGCGTAAAAACTACCCAAGCTACTCTTTCTGAGGAAGATAAAGCTGTGTTGGATTTAATCAGAAAAAATCCGTCAATGACTCAGAAAGTAATAGCTATGGAATTAGATTGGAAAGTGGATAGAGTCAAATATTATTTGAACAAATTAAAGAAAAACAAGGTTATTCAAAGAGTTGGAAGCAGTCAGAAGGGATATTGGGACATTCTTTAGAGAGAAAAAAGTTTGGCAGCCAGATGGATAGGAGTGAAAATCAATGGATGAGTTCATGGAATTGGATGATAGCAGACAGGTCATTAAGCAAAAGCTACGCCAATATTTTGATGGAAAAATTGTCCGTAAGGACTTAACGAAGCATATTAAAGAGGGTGCAAATGTTCCGGTGTATGTTCTGGAGTTTCTGCTGGGACAGTATTGCAGTTCCGATGACGATGACATTATTGAGGAAGGAGTAAGCAATGTAAAGCGTATTCTGGCGGACAACTTTGTTCGACCCGATGAAGCACAGAAGGTTCTGTCTACACTCCGTGAGCGTGGCAGCTATACCGTGATTGATAAAATAACAGTACATCTGAATATTAAGGAAGATCGTTATGAGGCGGAGTTCTCAAACCTTGGTGTGAAAAATATTCCGATTCATCCGGATTACCCGTCCAAGTATGACCGTCTGCTTTGCGGCGGTATCTGGTGTATTTTGCAGTTGGACTATGAATTTATTGAGGAAGATAAGAAAAATACAACACCGATTCGTGTGCGTAAGCTGACACCGATTCAGATGCCGCACATTGACATGGATGAGCTAAAGAATGGAAGAAAGGCATTTACCAAGGAGGAATGGATAGATGTTCTCATTCGCTCTACGGGAATGGAGCCGGATAAGCTGTCAGACCGTGTGAAATGGCTTCTTCTAGCCCGTATGATTCCATTAGTGGAAAATAACTTCAATCTTTGTGAATTGGGACCTCGAAGCACTGGTAAGTCCCATATTTACAAAGAGATTTCCCCGAATAGCATCCTGGTTTCCGGTGGACAGACGACCGTTGCAAACCTGTTCTATAATATGGCAAGTAAGACCATCGGACTGGTTGGTATGTGGGACTGTGTGGCTTTTGATGAAGTTGCGGGCATCACATTCAAGGATAAAGATGGTATTCAGATTATGAAAGACTACATGGCATCCGGTTCGTTTGCCCGTGGTCGTGAAGAAAAGGCAGCGTCTGCTTCTATGGCATTTATCGGAAATATCAATCAGAGTGTCGATGTTTTGCAGAAAACATCACACTTATTTGAACCATTTCCGGCAGCCATGGCATACGATACCGCTTTCCTTGACCGGATGCACTGTTATGTTCCCGGATGGGAGATTCCGAAGTACAGACCGGATTTCTTTACGGATGACTATGGTTTCATTACGGATTACCTTTCTGAGTATATGAGGGAAATGCGTAAAGAATCTTATGGAGATGCGTTTGACAAGTATTTCCGTCTTGGAAGTAACTTAAATCAGCGAGACACGATTGCTGTTCGTAAGATGGTTTCCGGTTATACAAAGCTCGTTTACCCGGATGGCGATTATACAAAAGAGCAGGTGGAGGAGATTGTAAGTATCGCACTGGAGCTTCGCCGCAGAGTGAAGGAACAGTTAAAGAAGATTGGCGGTATGGAGTTCTATGATGTAAACTTCTCCTACATAGATAATGAGACCTTTGAAGAACATTATGTTTCTGTACCGGAAACAGGCGGCGGTAAGCTGATTCCGGAGGGAATGAACAATCCGGGTAATATCTATACCGTTTCCAGAGGAAAGACGGGAATGGTTGGCGTATATCGTCTGGAAACACAGGTTCTTCCGGGAAATGGCAAGTTTGAGCGTACTGGTATCGGTACAGACCGTGAAGCAAAAGAAGCGACCAATACAGCATTTAACTTCCTGAAAGCAAACAGTAATTCGATTTCAGGTGCTATCAGTACGACAACAAAGGATTACATCATCAACTATCAGGATTTGAATGGGCTGGGAATTACCAATAAACTGTCACTCCCTACGTTGATTGCGATTTGTTCGGCTTCTCTGAATAAGCCTGCTTTGAGCAGCTTGGCAGTTCTTGGAGAAATCAGTATCAGCGGAAGTCTGATAAAGGTGGACGAGCTTGCCAATGTCCTTCAGGTTTGTCTGGACAGCGGTGCGAAGAAAGTATTGCTGCCGATTACGTCTGCGGTAGATCTCGGAACGGTACCGTCTGAGTTGGTCGGTGCATTTAGCTTGATTTTCTATTCTACTGCGCAGGAGGCTGTATTTAAGGCTTTGGGAGTAGAGTAAGCATATATTTATGGATAGGAACGGAGGTGGACGAAAGTTTGAATCGGAGTTTGAGCGATTGCTGAAAAGCTATCGTGAAGCCATAAGTTTTCGTTCCCGCTTTTAAGGTCTGGTAAAGGATTTTTCCCGGAGCAGCAGATGCAGCAGTCTGGCGACTATTTATGTGCCGGATAGTGTAACACAGATAGGCGACAATAGCTTTGATGAAGTAAATGAGAGGTTTATTCTGATGTGCAGCTTCGGGTCTTATGCAAAAAGCAATGCACGAAAAAAGAAATTTAAATATCAGTTGGTGTAAGGAAGCATAATTGGTTTCATACTGAACAAGACGGTTCAGACCTTTTTCACCCCAGCCGAGTGCTTCTCCGACTTTTCTTTGTGTCATATTCCGGAATGTCTGGATTCTTTTTATTTTATTCCCGATGGCCATATTGTGTTCAACGATATCCTTTTAATAAATCTATTGTATTGCTAAATAAACGATTTGTAAGTAAGTCTCGAAAAAGAGCTGCCGGCATCTGAAAGGCAGAGGTCAGATGTAACACTGACGGCGGAAAATATGAATGGAGACCAAAAGAACGGAAGAAAGGAAGTAGAGATCATGAGACGAACATTGGAACGAAAAACAGAATGGTTTCTGATAGTTTGACGAAAATATCAAACCATGCGCCTAGATATTTTCTGGATTCTATGGCAAACTTGAAAAAGCAAAAAAACTACAAGTTTTTTCAAGGAGGATGTAAAGTTGGATTTATGTACTCATGAGGTTCGCCTCAATCAATGGAAACTGATTATCAAACAGTGCCAAAGTCGCCCTGAAGGGCAGACGGCCAAACAATGGATGGAGGAAAACGGGGTTCAGGAAAATGCGTATTACTACTGGCTCAGGAAAGCCCGCAGGGAAGTTTACAGTCAAATGAATGACAGGAATGCTTCTCTTCCTGCTGCGCAGGGGAAAGGAGCAGTCACTTTTGTTGAATTGTCCATGACACCACAACTGAATCCGGAAGGCTCCTTTCCCTTCCAGCCTGCAGTAATTATTAAAACTTCCCGTGCAACTATGGCCTGTCTAACGAAGTTTCTGACTGGCTGCTGGATAGAATCCTGCAGGAGGCGTCCCATGCTTGAGGATGCCGGTGGAATCCGGCGTGTGGTACTGGCATGCGGCTTCGTTGATCTGCATAAAGGAATTGACGGACTCGCACAGATCATTGGTTCCCAATACGATCTGAAACCTTTTTCTGTGGCAGACGTTCAGACCGTATGAAGGGACTGCTCTGGATGGGCAGCGGCTTCCTGCTGTTTTATAAAAGATTTGAGGACGGCTCCCTTGCATGGCCAAGAACAACGCAGGAAGCGGCTGACATTACACAGGAGCAGTTCCGTATCCTGATGCTGGGATTAAATCCGCTCGATCCAAAGATAAAGGAAGTCCATCCAAGACCTGTTTTATACAGCTTCTATCAGCCTGTTCCCACACATAAGAAGGCAGCCTGGCTGTCGTTCTTTCGCTTTGGAGCCCTTTCGGGCCACAGCTTCTGTACTTTGACAATTCTATATTTTCTATGCTTCCTGTCTGCCTCAATCAGTTTTATCTATCGGCAGAATGACGGACAGCCCTTTTGTCAGGATTCGCCCTTTCCACCCAGGTGTAGTATACTGGGAAGCATAAAGGAGTTATACATTTATGGGCGGGAAGTATACGGTTGATGAAATGGTTAAATGCAGCAAACAGGAGCTGATGCTCATGGTCCTTGCCATGCAGGAGCAAATGGAGAGGATGAACGAAAACTTGGAAAACCTGATCGAGCAGATAAGAGTGGCAAATCTGAAGCGTTTTGGGCGCCATACGGAAAAAATGTCAGAATTGGACGGACAGCTTTCCTTTTTCAATGAAGCTGAGTATTATTCCGAAGATGCCGGAGAAACAGAGTTGGAAGAGGTACTGCCCCAGAAAGAGCGAAGTAAAAAGCAGAAAGGCAAACGGGAGGCTGACCTTAAGGATTTCCCGGAAGAAATGCATGACCATGATGTTACAGAAAAACAGCTCAATGGGATATTCGGTGAAGGGAACTGGCGTGAAATACCGACGGAGGAATACAAGCGTCTCCGTTATGAGCCTGCGTCATGGACAGTTGAAAACCATAAAGTGTATGTATATGTGGGGACGGATGGCAGCCATCAGGATGAATTCCTTCGTGGAGATCGTCCCAAGGATCTTTTGCGCAATAGTATCCATACGCCGTCTTTAGGTGCAGCTATCATGAATGCCAAATATGTGAATTCACTGCCTTTGTACCGGATTGAAAAGGAATTCCAGAGGAATGGTGTTAATTTATTCCGCCAGACAATGGCTAACTGGGTCATCCGCTGTTCGGAACGTTATGTATCTCCGCTGTATGATTCCCTGTGAACAAAGCTTCTGGAATACCATGCCACCCAGGCTGATGAAACCCCTGTGGAAGTCATCCATGATGGCCGAAGTGCCGGAAGCAAAAGCTATATGTGGATCCACCGTTCCGGGGAGATGTACACAGACAGGCCGATTGTTCTGTATGAATACCAGAAGACGAGAAACAGTGAGCATCCCCTGGAATTCTATAAGGACTTTCAAGGAATACTGGTTACGGATGG
>URQQ01000069.1 GCA_900549995.1 uncultured Lachnospiraceae bacterium
CAGTCTACCGGATTGGCGGAGATGAATTCGCAGTCATTCTGGAAGGCAGCGACTACGCCAATTATTGGGAGCTTCTGGAGAATTTCCAGTCTGCAGTGGAAGAGTATAACAAAAACAGCCATCAGAACAGTTACCTATCCATTGCAAAAGGAATTGCCATCTATAACAGTGAAACTGATTTGGTGTTCTCCAATGTGTTTAAAAGAGCAGATGACGCGATGTACCAGAATAAGGCAGATATGAAGCAGAAACTTAAAAACAGTTAGAACTTAAATCTGCCGCAGGCTATTTTTCCTCCCTCAGACGGACTGCACTCGCTGCAGCCCGTCTTCTGGAATCCTTCAGTTTTGCATAATGTTTCTGGGTAGTAGAGACGCTTTTATGGCCAAGCACATCCGCCACCAGATAAATATCGCCGGTTTCTTCATAGAGTGCAGTACCGTAAGTCGACCGAAGCTTATGAGGCGTAATTTTCTTATTAGTAATCAATGGATGAGTGTATTTTTTCACCATTTTCTCTGTTGCCCGGACGCTCAAGCGTGTTCCCTGGAGGGAGAGGAAGAGCGCATTTTCATGTCCGTATTTTGCCTGGAGATTTTCTCGTTCTTCAAGATAATTTAAAAGGGCAATTTCAACCTCTTCTCCAAAATACACAATTTTTTCATTTCCTCCTTTTCTGATTACCCGCAGACCGCCATTTTTAAAATTGACATCTGAGATATCCAGTCCCACACATTCAGAAACCCGGAGTCCCGTACCTAAAAACAGCGTCACGATGGCGATATCACGCAGTTTTGTTTTCAAATAATAACTTTTCTGATGCGCAGTCAGATTATCTTCAAATTCCTCCATCGCATCAAGTATCATCGCAATTTCATCCGGATCGAGCTGAATAATCGCTTTGTCATGTACTTTCGGAACATCCACAATACGTGTCGGATTGTTTTTCACCATTTCATGCTTATAGAGATAGTCAAACAAACTGCGCAGTGCTGATAGTTTTCTTGAAATTCCGATTTCCCCGTTGGTAACTGCATCCCCGGTATCTTTATTTTGATAAACTTTCAGATAATTTTGAAATTCTTCAATGTCAGCAGCACGTAAATTCTCTAATATATCAAGAGAGATTTTAGAAATATCTGTATTTTTAAGGGATGGATTAACCGTGGTAAGAAACTGGAAAAAGATCTTTAAATCATAACAATATGCAATTTGTGTCTGCATACTAAGCGTTGTCTGGCGGCCTCTGCAGAAATCCTGTACATATGGCGGAAGCTCCGACAAAATATTGCGGAGCCGAAGATTATTGTCTATATATTTTTGTTCGTGATAACTTAAATTCTTTTTTTCCATAATAAAATCTCCATAAATGCGTATTTTACAGTAATTCAGTTACTTTAATTATACTAGATATCCGCCGAAAAGTCCACAACTATTCGTAAAACAGACATTTCGCGAATAGTTGTGGATCACTGGATATCGCCTTTATTTTAGGATATTCAGAAATTCCGGTTCTCTTTTATATATATCAATAAATTAAAAAAAGGTGACGCATCCGGCATTTCTGTCTTCTGCATCACCCTGGGAGAGCTTTTTTACAATCGATTTATTTTTTGAATTCTTTATCTTTGTACATTACTGTGAGGTAACGGCTTTCGTGGATATCATCTGAAGATAAGCCATTCAATTCTTTTAACTGCCGGATATATTCCTGTATTGGTTCACCGTCACGGAATTGTTCTGCAATCCCCCACAAAGTATCGCCTTCCTGTATTTCAATACTCTTATAATATGTAAACTCAACCGGATCCTCTTTCGATGATCCATGTGCATCTGCAAACACGCCACGTACTATCACATTCCCAGCAATTACAATAACCGCTGCAATAATTAACAGCATTCGTTCTCTGGCAATTTTCTTTTTTCTCACACTCACTGCCCTGGATCTGTGTTTTACATTACTCATGATTTTACCTCCTCATATTCCTTCTCTTCTGTAATCGCCCAATAAGAACTGTTTAGATTCCAAACATCCGTTCCAAACATTTGTTCTTTATGTTTTATATTATACAGACAGAACAAATGTTTGTCAATTGTTTTTGCCATTTTTTCGAACGTATTTTCTAAACATTTGTTTGCTTTTTTATGTAGATTATGGTAAACTATTCGTATAAAATTTGGCGAATTATATGCAACGGACAAGGAGGCCCATTATGTCACAGGGAAAGATCACAAAAAAACAGGAAGAGATCCTCGAATATATAAAATCAGAAATATTAAGCAAAGGTTATCCTCCTGCGGTGCGCGAGATTTGTGAAGCTGTTCATTTAAAATCAACTTCCTCGGTTCACTCGCATCTGGAATCCTTGGAAAAAAACGGATACATACGCCGGGATCCTACAAAACCCCGGGCAATTGAAATCATCGATGACACCTTCAATCTTACAAGACGCGAAGTCGTCAATGTCCCGTTAATCGGACGGGTTGCTGCCGGTGAGCCGATTCTCGCAGAACAGAATATCGAGAATTATTTTCCGATACCAGTGGAATTTATGCCGAATAATAATACATTCATGCTGGTCGTTCAGGGTGAAAGTATGGTGAATGCCGGGATCTTTGACGGTGATTATGTACTCGTAGAGCAGACTCCATCAGCCGAAAATGGTGACATGGTTGTTGCCCTGGTCGGGGACAGTGCAACGGTAAAAACCTTTTATAAAGAAAATGGTTATTACCGCCTGCAGCCAGAGAATGATTTTATGGATCCGATCATAGTCGACGAAGTTGATATTCTGGGAAAAGTCATTGGTACCTTCCGTTTCTTTAAATAAGAAGCTGTTGGTTTATTCCGATATCCAGCTCCTCCTAAAAAGATTATCCCACGAATTCCAGGCGGTTTCAGCCTTCAAATTCGTGGGATAATCTTTTTAGTTTCACTATTCTTTTATATTTCCAGCAGCCGTTTTACAGCATCATTCCCATCACATACAAATCATAATACTGTCCGTTCAGCAAAGTGGAATTTTTGATTCTTCCCTCGATTTCAAAACCAAATTTCTGATATAATTCCACTGCTTTTTCATTGTCGCACCGTGTATCAAGCTGTATTCTGGTCGTTATTCCATTGCCCTTGCACCAGTCAATCAGCCTCTGAATAATCTCAGAACCGATCCCTGCTCCCTGATGCGCCTTTTCCACAACAATCCCCAGTTCTCCGGAATGTCTTGACTTAATCTTCCAGCTTGAGCTTATTGTCCCAATTCCTACAATTTCGTCCCCGTCAAGCGCAAGAAGCATAATGTTATTCGGTGAAGCCTTTGTGGACTCAATCGATGCTTTCTGTTCCTCTGCAGACATCGGATATTCGTCCTTTTCAAAACTTAAAAAAGTTGTTTCCCCTCCAACTCTGTTGTAGAATGCCACAATCTTCTCAGCATCTTCTGCAACGGGCTCTCTGAATATAATGTGATCCATTCCAACTGCCCTTCCTTTCTGCTTCCTGTACATTTCATGTTTCAGGATAGCCTCTCTTTACGATTATAATTTGCATACCATAAGATTCCCAGTAAGCCCATTATATCCCATAATTTCAGTAAGGACAAGACGATGCAGAAAAATAATTGCCATACCAAATCTGTTCTCCTACAATGGTAAATCTTTCTTTGAAAATCTGACAGCACCAATTGTATAGCAGGCAACAGCCACAGCAGCCAAAACCAATAACTTCCAGACAAAACCAGTATCTACGCTTCCGGTTCCTACTGTCGCCAGGGCATCCACATCATACAATCCAACCAACGTCAGCTTATTAAATATGCTAAGTTCTTTCACTCCCATACCGGTGTTTACCATGTTCTCAGACCCAAACAAACCGATCATCGATGCAAGGAAGAACCAGACAGCAAAACCTCCTCCAAAAGCCATTGATTTTTTACTCTGCGAGAACAGACAGCTTCCCATGTAGCACAGTCCGCATACTGCCTCGACGAGAATATACATTCCGCCAAACAAGGCAAGTATTCCAGGAACATTTACCTCATCGTAAAACATAAAGGTTGTTCCGATCCGGGTTGCACATACAATGGCAAGCATTAAAAGCGGAACTATCAGCATAAACACCATCTGTGTTATTGCAACTGCTGAACGTTTGGTCGGCGTAGAGAGCACATAGGCCATAGAACCACGGTCTACCTGGCTCGAAATCAGAGAGTTTGATAAAATAACAATAAGTATGAAAATCGGAAGAAGTCCCATTGCCGTATAGTACATCTGGTTCATCATCGAAGCCGGATTCATCTCACTCATTTTCTCCACCATGTCTGACGATACACCCATCATATCAAGGGTAGTGGTAAGCATTTCTGAAATGGTCAGTTCCTCTTTGTCAAACACACCTTCCGACTGTTTCAAAGCATATACATATTCAAATTGTTTCACATATTTATCAAGGCTGATGTCAGACTGTGCCAGTCCGTCGATCGACTTTTGAAAGCCTTTTGTACTAAGATCCATATCAGCCTGCGCATTCAGCATCTCAAAAGCAGTCTCATAAGCAGCTTCGTTTTTTCCGCTGGAAAAATCATCATAAGACAGTTCCTGTTGTGTCATTGTGTCATAAGTGGCCAACGCCCCCAGATATGTGTAGAATTCCTCCTGATATTCGGAGACATCCACATCAGACTTTTCTGTTGCCATCATACTCATGGCATAATTCATAACATTGCCAAGAAGTACCATGACGAACAAAATTGCAAGACATAATGTCCAGTTTGCTTTGATTGTCTGCCCCATCAACGGTTTTGAAAAAAATCGGGCTGTTTTATTATTTGTTTTCATTTTGAGTAAGTCCCTCCTTATATGCTCTCATAAACTGCTGCTGCAGTGAGAGGTGGATTTCCCGCAGATTTGTAACAGGATAATTTTTTAATACATGAAAGAAAGCATCCAGCTGTTCAACCGCACATTGAACAGTACAGGAATTTGCCTCCCTGTTGGTAATTAAGAATTGAGTACCGTCAATAAACTGCTGCAGCTGCGATATTTGTTCAAATTCTATATCGAAACTTTTCATCTTTGGATGACGCAGGTCGTACAGCGATATTGTATCAATGATATGTCCATCCTTTATCATGGCAACTCGGTCACATACAGCCTCAATTTCCTCAAAAATATGGCTGGACATAAATACTGTATGCCCTTTCTGTTTTTCCTCACGGATCAATTCCAAAAAAGCTTCACGCATCAATGGATCAAGACCTGTTGTTGGTTCATCCAACACAAGTGTCTCTTTTTCTCCCATTAATGCCGCGACAATAGCTGTCTTCTGTTTCATCCCCTTGCTCATTCTCTTTAAATTTGCGGTAGGGTCTAATTGGAGCAGCTCAATGATATGATTCATATATTTAAAGTCCTTAACTTTCAGATACTTTGCCTGAGATTTCAGGAACTCAGTTCCCGTTTTCAGTGCGGGAAATGCAATCTCTCCAGGGACATAACTGACATTTTGCATAATATCCGCCGGCTGCCTCCAGGAATCAAGTCCATTTATGGATGAACTGCCCTGATCCGGTTTTATAAATCCCATCATATTACGGATCGTCGTAGTCTTTCCTGAACCATTCGTTCCCACAAAGCCAAACACTTCTCCTTGTTGTACCTCCAGATTAACATTAAAAATCCCACGTCCCTTGCCATAGTCTTTGGTCAGTTCCTTTGTTTTTATAATGGCACCGCTCATCACTTCACCCCCTCAAATATTTTATCCTCATGATAAAACTGCATAAAGTAATCTTCCAGCGAAAAAGGAAACTCTGTAAAATCAATAATATGATACTGGGATATATCTGTAAGAAATGGTACGATTTCACTGTTTTTCAACTGGATTCTGGCGCGCAGCTTTCTTTCGTTAATAGAAGTAAAATGATAAGTATGTGTGGTAAACTCTTTCCACTGTTCTTTATCCTGAAAAGTAACTCTGTAAATCTTGTCGCTTTCTTTTTTTAACACCTCAGGATTGAACTCTGAGACAATCTTTCCATCCCTGATAATCGCGATTCTGTCACAGGATGCATCTACTTCATGGAAAATATGCGAAGACAGAAATATTGTTTTCCCTCTTTTCTTTTCCTCAAGAACATATTCTATAAATATTTCCTGCATAATGGGATCAAGCCCGGAGGTTGGTTCATCCAGAATCAATATCCTTGGATCATGCATAAAAGCAGTAACAACCGCCAGCTTGCGCTTCGTTCCAAGGCTCATCTGTTTTAATCCAATATCAGGATCCAGTTCGAACTTTTTCAACAGTTTTTCCAAATAAGATGCATCTGTGACACCCCTCATTTTCTTTTGCATTCTTAAAAACTGCGTACCCGTCATTCCTGCAGGCAGAGCAATTTCTCCAGGCAAGTATCCTATTTCACGCTGAAGTTCCGCAGAATATTCCCAGCATTTTTTTTCATCAATCATTGTGGTTCCGCTCTGTGGCCTTGAAAAACCCATCAAATGCCTGATCGTCGTACTTTTCCCCGCACCATTAGGGCCCAGAAATCCAAAGCACTCTCCTTCATCCACATGGGCAGATACATCGAACACGCCTCTTCCATGTCCGTAGTCTTTTGTCAATTTATTGACTTCTATCACTGACATTCGTATCTCTCCTTTAACTTGTTTTATGCAACAATACGTTGTATGATGTGATTATAAAGAAGTTTGTGTATTTCATCAAGCAACAATATTGAACACACTGTTGCTTGATGATGAAAGATATTTTCTGTAAAATCTTATCAGACAGCATTATATGGAGGGCGAAGGGTATGAAAAAACAACCGGAAGTAACTGCTGCTACGAGAAAAAACTTAATGGATGCCTTCTGGACAATCTATAAGGATAAAGCAATTGATAAAATCTCAATCTCTGAGATCACAAAGATAACTGGTAATAACAGAGGGACTTTTTACCACTATTTCAAAGATATCTATGAGGTTTTGGAACAAATTGAAGATGATTTAATAGAAAAAGTCCGCACGGATGTAATCGATGCTTTAAGCAAAAATTCTTCTGGTGACAGTCCCAGAGATGTTCATGCGCTGTATACCATCAGCATGCCTATTTTCAGGCGTTACGAAGAAAAAATCTTTACATTGCTTGGTAAAAATGGAGACCCTGAATTCCCTGGTAAGTTCAGAGAAAATTTTCGGACACTCCTGATTCAGTTTTGGGATTTTCCTGACCAGCCTGAACATCTGGATTACCTCATGGAATTTACTTACTCCGCAATGATCGGATTAATGTCCAAGTGGTATGAAAACGGAAATGACATGGCAGATGATGAATTTCTCAAGATGGCGCAGGGGTTAGTTGCAAACGGAGTGCTGGGTTTTCTGGCGAAGTGAAAACGTTGTATGATAGTATAAACAGCGAAATTTTTCATATTACAAAAAGTCCCCTGGCAGAGACTTTACTCTGTCAGAGGACTTTTTTCATCATAGGCAGCGAATGAAATCATGAAGATTTTCCTTCCCGTCTACAGACTTTCTGCATCTACTACTTTCCCGTCGCTCCATATACGTTCAAGATCATAGAACAGTCTGTTTTCCTTATCAAATACATGCACAATAATGTCACCGAAGTCAAGGAGCACCCAGCTGCCTGTGCCGTATCCTTCTCTTTGTTTTACCTGATAACCGGCTTTGTAAAGCTTCTCTTCCACTTCTTCTACCAGCGCCTTTACCTGGCTTACATTATTACCATTTGCAATGATAAAATAATCTGCCAGAACAGATACTTTCGAGATATCAATGATTTTGATGTCTTCTCCCTTTTTCTCTGCCAATGCGTCATACGCAATACGTGCCATCTCTTTGGACTGTGCCATTACATCACTCATAAATCTATATTCCTCCTGAATTCACGGAGAGCTTACGCTCCCGGTTTTAATTTCCATCTTCATTTCCCTGGAAGTTTTATTTCTTTAATTTTCTTTTATAGTATTCAAATGTTTTCTTTGTCATCGGATCTAATATCGCATCTTTTTTTGCCAGATAATCAAGCGAATCTGCCAGAATCCGATACAGACATTCATTCAGGTCTTCAAAAGCCAGCTGTCTGATTTTGCCAAGATTCGGTGCTTCACATCTGCCCGGTTCAATATAATCCGCAATATAAATAATTTTATCGAGCGTACTCATCTGCGGTTTCCCTGTCGTATGACACGCAATTGCTTCCACAATTTCCTTATCATCTATATGGTATTTATGTGCTGCCATAAATGCGCCAAGCTTTGCATGAATCAGACTTGGATTCGCATATTCAGCATCTGAGATATTTAAATGGTATTTGCTGCATAATCTGATTTTTTTCTCATCTGGAATACACTTTGCACAGTCATGCAGAATTCCCGCAGTCATCGCCTGGTCTATATCTACATTATGGCACATGGCCATTGATCCTGCTGTATACATTACTCCCAGTGTATGCTCATATCTGGGACGGTCCAGATGTTTCTTAAGTCTTCTTCTGATTTTATTGATTTCCTGCTGATTCATCTTTTTCATCCTTAAATAAATTATGTCTAGCTATATACTCTTCCACTGCTCCCGGAATCAAACCAGTGATATTTTCTCCGTCTTTGATCTTCTTACGGATCTCGTGGGAAGATATATCCATCACCGGCGTCTCAAGGAGCTGGATTTTTGCATGATACTTATTCTCCAGATATTCGATCTGCGACATCATCTCTGGTGTCCCCTTATCATCACGGTATGCTGCAAGTATATCACAGACTGCCAACAGTTTCTCCGGACACTTCCAGCTCTCAATTGCAAATAAAGAATCCGCTCCTATGATAAATGCAAAACTGTCCTCCGGATATCTCTGATGAAAATATTCCATCGTCTCATAGGAATAAGAGGTGCGATCCTGTTCCAATTCATAGGAAGACATCTGAAAATATGGAACGTCTTTGATCGCAAGTCTTACCATCTGAGCCCTGTGATATGTTTCAGACTCTATTGTATCCTGTGACTTATGAGGAGGGCAGCCATTGGGAAGAAACCACACCTGATCCAGTCCAAACTGCCGGTAGGCATACTGAGCAAGCATCAGATGTCCATTGTGTACAGGATCAAATGTCCCTCCCATAATACCAATATTCATAACCGGTCTCCTTACGGTAATTCTATCTTTTTCTTTTTATCTTTTCCTTCTTTATAAAGGACAATTTTCTTGCCAATCACCTGCACGACCTGTGAGCGGGTACGTTCTGCGATAATTTCAGCAATCTCTCTCGGATCATCTGCACAGTTCTGCAGAACACTGATTTTTATCAGCTCACGCGCCTCCAGCGCTTCTGACAATGCCTTTGTAAGCTCCGGTGTAATACTGGACTTTCCGATCTGAAATATCGGCTCCATCGTCATTGCCAGGCTTTTTAAATATGCTCTCTGTTTTGTTGTCATTTTATGACTCTCCTATCCTATTTGTAATAATCAAATTTCAGACCATACATTCTTACTGTATCGCCCTCCTGGATTCCCGCATCCTCAAGTTCTTCCAATATTCCGGTATCTTTCAGGAATTTCTGGAAGAATGCAAATCCCTTCTCTGAATCGAGATTGGTATACCCAAGCATTTTCTCAATCTTTGGTCCTTCCACAACATATTCGTCATCGATCTTTTCCACAGTGTACGGCAGATCAACATTAATCAGCTGATCCTCAGGGAAGAATTCCTGTTCGAAAATAACCGGCTTCTGATCCAGAGTTTTCAGCTGGCTGCGGACATAATACAGAAGTTCCTTCATTCCCTGTCCTGTTGCACCTGAGATTGGGAAGACTTTTATTCCCTTAGGCTCAAACTCTTTTCTCAGACGTTCTACGGGATCTTCCTCATCGCCTGCATAGATCAAATCTGTCTTATTGGCCGCGATCACCTGCGGACGCTTTGAGATTTCCTCATTATATGCTTCCAGCTCTTTGTTGATTTTATAGATATCTTCAATCGGATCGCGTCCCTCTATGCCTGCTGCATCTACGACGTGAATCATGAGCTTTGTACGCTCAATGTGGCGCAGGAATTCATGTCCAAGTCCAACTCCCTCAGAGGCACCTTCAATGAGTCCCGGAATATCCGCGATGACAAATCCGCCCTCTCCATCATCAAAATCTACGACCCCAAGATTTGGATTCAGTGTCGTAAAGTGATAATTGGCAATCTTTGGCTGGGCATTGGTCACTCTGGATAAGAGAGTTGATTTCCCGACATTTGGAAATCCGATCAATCCCACATCAGCAATGACTTTCAGTTCCAGAGTGATCCACAGTTCCTGTCCTGGTTTTCCTGGCTGGGCATACTTTGGCACCTGCATTGTGGATGTTGCGAAATGCATATTGCCCAATCCGCCTTTTCCGCCTTTTAAAATCACCTGTCTTCGGTTCTCTCCTGACATATCTGCAATTACCTTATCCGTTTCTGCCTCTTTGATGACAGTTCCTTCCGGTACTTTCAGTACAATATCTTCTGCGCTTTTGCCGTGGCACCGTTTCTTGCCGCCCTGTTCCCCGTCATTAGCCGAGAATTTTCTTTTGTGGCGGTAATCCACAAGTGTATTCAGTCCTTCATCAACCTCGAAGATTACGTCACCGCCTTTTCCGCCATCTCCACCATCCGGTCCCCCATTGGCAACATAGAGTTCACGGCGGAAGCTGACGTGGCCGTCACCGCCTTTTCCGGATTTTATATAAATTTTTGCTCTGTCTGCAAACATATGATTCCCCTTTACAATTCTTTTTGCGTCGTCCGCCCGGAACGCACCTCGGGAACTTCCGTTCCCTCGATGTTCGTTGCACTCACATAGGAATATCTTTGAATCCTTGCGTCTGCGAGCAGCCGAAGGCTTCCTGGATATTCCTGCGTTCGTCGCTATGCGTACATTATATCATATCGGGGGAGTGTTTGAAAGGCTCCTTTGATTTTGATATGAATGCAATCGTTGTTCTTTTTACTATGGAAGTACTTTCCCCAGTATATAAAAAGACTTCAAACCAAGATGATTTGAAGCCTCATAACTGCTATTCTTATTCAGCTGTAGGATAGATAGAAACCTGTTTCTTATCTCTTCCTTTTCTTTCGAATCTTACAACGCCGTCAACTAATGCGAATAATGTGTCGTCTCCTCCACGTCCAACATTAGTTCCTGGATGGATCTTAGTTCCACGCTGTCTGTAAAGAATGTTGCCAGCTTTTACGAATTGTCCGTCTGCTCTTTTCGCACCCAGTCTTTTAGATTCAGAGTCCCTGCCGTTCTTTGTAGAACCAACTCCTTTTTTATGTGCAAAAAATTGAAGATTTAATTTCATCATGGTCATTTACACCTCCTTGAATTTCAAATCGATATATTCATCGTAGTTCTCATCGTCCGCTATTTCCTGCAATCCAAGAATCATAGTGTCCAATAATAACGAGGCTTCTTTTGTAGGTCTTCCAAGAATTTTGTACTCGATCAGCCCTTCCAGATCATCTGATACAAGTGAAGTGCGGTCATCCGCAAATTTTTCAATCGCATTTACCGTATTAATCACAAGTACTGAAACTGCGGCACATACAATGTCCTGTCCTTCCGGACTCATTCCGGCATGTCCCAAAGCACTGAAACCTACGCAATTGCCCTTCTCATTCTGATATACAGCTATTTTAATCATCTGCTATAACCTATGCATTGATTTTGTTGATCTTAACAGCAGTATACTGTTGTCTGTGACCATTTTTCTTATGGTATCCAGTTTTTCTTTTATACTTGTAAACGATAACTTTTTTTGCTTTACCGTCTCCAATTACAGAAGCCTCAACTGTTGCACCTGCTACTGTAGGATCTCCAACTTTTAAACCGTTGTCACTTACTGCAAGAACCTGGTCAAATGTAAAAGTTTCTCCAGCTTCTACACCAAGTTTCTCTACTTTAATGATATCGCCTTCAGCTACTTTGTACTGTTTACCACCTGTTGCTATAATTGCGTACATATGGCACCTCCTATTATCATTACTCGCCAATTATGGTGTCTGCTTTTACAAAAAGCAGAACTTTTAAACCTCATTGTGCGGCATACTGTTGTATATTAGCACAATTCTTTCCAGAAATCAACAGTTTTATTCTAAATTTAAAAGTTTTTTTGCATTACCGGAAGCAATCAGTTCCCTGTCATTCTCACTGAGCGAAAGCCTGTTTAGATAATCCGCATATTCACTCTGAGATGCCCACGGCGAATCCGTCGCAAATAAAATTTTGTCTGCACCGTGCTGCTCTACAATTCTTAAAAACTGCTGATCTTCAATATGTCCAAAGCAAAACGCAGTGTCAAACATCACATTCTGCCCCACCAGCAGCTCTTCTACTTCATCCCACAGATTATTTCCGCCTAAATGCGCAAGAATCAGTTTTTCCGGCTTTACCTCATCGATCACTTCCCTGGACATTTTGGGCGTACAGTGGACCGGATCGGGATATCCTATATCCACCCCTGCATGCACACTTATGATGAGACCAAGTTCTGATGCATAATCCACAATTCTTTTATACCGTATGTCATTAAAGTCGGTCTGCTGGTAATCCGGATGAAGCTTGATTCCTTTCAGCCCATATTGCTTGATTTTTCGAAGGCATTCTTTGTAATTTTCATTGTCCGGATGAATCCCTCCAAAAGAAATGAGCTCTCCTTCTGTAAACTGAGAAGCAAACTGGTTCACCGAATCAAACTGCGAAGGTTTCGTGACAACCGGAAGTATAACCGCCGCCTCCAGCCCGGCTTCCCTGACTGATCTTCGAAGATCCGGCTCATCTGCTTTGAGAACCGGCTCCGTATGGCTGATTTCCGCTAAAAACGAGATTGTCTTCCCGGCAATTTTCTCCGGAAAAATATGGGTATGAAAATCAATCATAATATACGCCTCCCTGACAACTGCTATTTATCGCAGTCGTTCAATTTTTCATAACAATAACCGATAATATCTTTTCTCGTAATAATTCCGATGAAATTCCCCTGGTCATCTTCCACCGGGACAAAATTCTGTTCCATTGCCCTTTCGATGAGGTCTTCCATTTTAGCCTCGGCATGGACAGTTTTGTAATCATTTCTCCTCTTAATTGACATAATCGGGATGTTTTCTGCTTCCTTCGTATTTAAATTATGCATTTTCTTGATCGCCCAGAGCAGATCTCCCTCTGTAATGGTACCCACACATTTCCCATCTCTGCTTAAGATCGGGATCGCCGAATACTGATGATGTTCCATAACTTCCAGTGCCTGCCGCAGACTGTTGTCGTCATACAGACGGGCAATTTCAACTTTCGGTTTTAAAAAAAATAATATGTTCATATCATTCTCCCCAATTGTATTTCATGAACTTTTTTCTATAATTGTGACAATACAAATATATCATAAATTGCACGGATTGCGGTCTCAAAATCATGATTTCTTACACCAATAATCACATTGAGCTCGCTGGATCCCTGATCTACCATCTTTACATTGACATGCGCATGGGCAAGTGCCGAGAAAATCCTTCCTACGGTACCTCTTGTAGAGCGCATTCCACGGCCTACTACAGCAATCAGCGCAAGGTCTGCCTCAAGTTCCACTGTATCCGGCTCTACAGCGCGGTGGATTGCTGCCAGCACTTTCTGTTCTTTCTCCTCGAACTCATCCTGATGGATAAATATACTCATCGTATCAATTCCTGACGGAATGTGCTCGAATGAAATCTCGTTCTCCTCCAGAACCTGAAGCACTTTACGCCCAAATCCAATCTCCGCATTCATCATATCTTTTTCAATGGTAAGCGATGCGAACCCTTTCTTTCCTGCAATCCCTGTGATCGTATATTTCGGATGTCTGCATGTGCTTTCTACGATCAGTGTCCCTTTATCCTCCGGTGCATTTGTGTTTCTGATATTGATCGGAATCCCCTCTTTTCTTACCGGGAAGATTGCTTCCTCATGAAGGACTGTGGCACCCATATAGGAAAGCTCGCGAAGCTCTCTGTACGTAATTGCTTCAATCGGCTTGGGATCTGAGACAATTCTTGGATCCGCAACAAGGAAACCGGAGACATCCGTCCAGTTTTCATACATGTCAGCCCGGATCGCTTTTGCAACAAGTGAACCTGTAATATCAGAGCCGCCTCTTGAGAATGTACGCACATTTCCTTCGGCATCAGCGCCGTAAAATCCAGGTATCACAGCAGTCCCTGTCGATGCAAGACGTTTGGAAAGCGCATAATTTGTCTTTTCTGCTTCGAGCACACCATTTTCGTCAAAGAAAATGACTTCCGCAGCATCAATAAAAGTATATTCCAGATAGCTGGCCATGATAATACCATTTAAATATTCTCCGCGAGACGCTGCGTACTCAATCCCCGCTTTCGCCGCAAACTGCTTATGGATTGTCTCGAACTCCTTGTCCAGGCACAGATCAAGATTCAGCCCGTCAATAATTTCCTGGTAGCGGTCCTTGATTGCATTCAGCTGTTCATCGAATTTTCTTCCCTTCACAGCGGTATCATAACATTTGTAGAGCATATCCGTAACCTTCGTATCTTTTGAAGATCTCTTGCCGGGAGCAGATGGCACTACATATCTTCTGGATTTATCAGAGCGTATGATATCACCCACTTTTTGAAACTGTTCTGCACTTGCCAGTGAACTTCCGCCAAATTTTACTACTTTTTTCATCTTACGTATCCTCCATTAATTATATATTGATTCACAGCATCCGAATCTGCCGGGTATTTCACTGTCCGGCTTCTCCGTCAGGCCATTTCTTCCATCACATTCTCACGGGTAAACAATCTTCCGTGAATTCCAAGTTTTAAAGCTGCTTCAACATTTTCGATCCTGTCATCATAAAACACTGCATGCTCTGGCACAATCTTGTACCGTTCCAGCAAACGCAGGTAAATCTCTGTATCCGGCTTGATACATCTTTCTTTATAAGAAAAAATTCCGCCATCAAAAGTATCAATAAAAGAAAGCTGGTCTTTCGTTTTCTCATACAGTCCTTCTGAATAATTGGAAAGATAATAAAGACGCATCCCTCTCTCACGAAGCCTGGCGATCCATGAATCCGTATACTCGAATCTACGGATGCAGCCGCCAAGAGATGCATACACTTCCTCTATCTGTTTCGCATAGTCTGGCGCATTGTCTGTAAAACTCTGCATCCAGTCCCCTGCGCTGATTTGCCCGGCATCTCCATTTACCCAGTCTTCATTCAGAAAAACCGCATGAGCCACTGCGTCATATGTCTTCCTGTCATAACCAAATGTTCCAAGAAACCCCTGCCAGTCATATTCTGCCAGCACATTTCCCAGATCAAATATTACGGTATCAATCATGATCTCTTCTCCTTTGCAGATCAAAGAAAGTTTTTCAGTTCCAAAAGTGAATGAATCTCCCTGTCTACAGGATACCCTTCATTCTTTTTCAAGCCGGGGTTAAACCAGCAGGTATGAATGCCCGCCTGGATACCTCCCTTCATATCAGAGGTCAGCGAATCACCGATAATCATACATTCTTCCCTGTGAAATCCCTCAATCCGGGAAAAGCAGGCCTCAAAAAATTCCTTTCTCGGCTTCTGGAATCCTATCACGCCAGAAATAAAGAGTTCTTCCATATATTCATCGATATGAGCCGTGTGAATTTTCTTCCTCTGTGTTTCTTCCACGCCGTTCGTCACAACATACATACGGTATTTTCCCTTCAGATACTCGAGTATCTCCACTGCATGTTCCATATAATGACATCCTTCTCCAAGCTCAAACTGGTATGTATCTTCAAAGCGCTTCGGGCTGCAGAGGATGTTCTGTTCTTCAAACAGCCGCTGGAACCGGAGGTAAATCAGTTCCTCCCTTTCCACAAATCCAAGCTCATGCTGTCTCCATAATTCCTGGTTTATCTGATGATACCGTCCGTAAAGTGATTCCGAAAACGGCACCTTATGAAGTTCACACGCCTTTTTGAATGCAGCTTTCTCATAAATGTCAAAATCCAGGAGTGTACCGTCTACATCCCATAGAAGTATCTTCATTGTCATCTTTTTTGTTCCTCTTATGCATGAATTACATCATCAAAAACTGCATCTGCAGCTTTTTTCAAATCCTGCGGTGCAAGCTTAATCTGCATGCCAATCTTTCCTCCGCTCACAATCATCTGTTCCAGTTCCTTGGCATCCCTCTGAATGACTGTTTTGAATTTTTTCTTCATTCCAATTGAAGTACAGCCTCCCCGCACATAACCGGTCAAAGCAGTCAACTCTTTTAAATGAAGCATTTCAAGCGATTTTTCACCTACCGCCCGGGCAGCTTTTTTGAAATCGATTTCAGCCTCGATCGGAATTACGAACACATAATGCTCTTTGCTTTTTCCCGTTGTGACTAATGTCTTATACATCACCTCATGAGGAATCGAAAGCAGATCTGCGACGCTGATACCATCGGTAAATTCATCACATTCATAGGTCATTGTCTCATATGGAATTTTCAGCCTGTCGAGAATTCTCATGGCATTTGTCTTAACTTCCTTCTTACCCATCTTCATCACCTTTCGTCTTTCACAGATCGAACAGACTCAGCTGTTCTGTCAGATATTGATGTTTATAAGCATAAATAATATCTTTCATTTTATAATAAATGTGGTTCTCTGTACACTCTTTTTCAAACAGTGTCCATAACTTCCGGGCATTTCTGCTCCGGCACTCATAATTGTTTCCATACGTCTTGTCATATTTTTCAGGAAGCCCCTGTCCCGGAAACAGTTCACGCAGTCTGTCATAATACCAGATCCTCTGGTTGGCTCTTAAGGTCACTCCAAATGCCGGATAGATAAATCTGGCTCCACATTCTTTTGCCTTCTGGATGATTGATAAAATGTTCTCCGGTGTATCTTCCAGAAACGGCAGCACCGGCATCAGAAGAATCCCTGCAAATATTCCGTGCTCTGAAAGTTTCCTGACCGCCTCAAAACGTTCACTCGAAGATGGCGCCCCGGGTTCGATTTTTGAGGCCAGTTCATCATCTGCCGTAGTAATTGTCACTTTGCACAACACAGGGGAGTGTTCTTTTATACTTTCCAGAAGATCGATATCCCTTGTAATCAGCGTGCTTTTTGTGGCAACAGCTGCCCCAAATCCAAATGCGTCGCACAGTTCCAGCGCATGCCTTGTCAGCATCAGCTTCTGTTCAAACGGATTGTATGGGTCACTCATAGCCCCTGTTGCGACAACACCGGTCTTTACTTTGCGGCGCAGATCATCCCGGATAATGCGCAGGGCATCTTCTTTTGCCCTGACAGTATCAAATCTGTCAATCTGATAACACTCCGACCTGCTGTCGCAATAGATACAGCCGTGGCAGCAGCCTTTGTATATGTTCATATTGTATTCCGTCCCAAACCAGGCCCCCGGGTTTTTGGAGCGGGTTACAATTGTTTTTGCAGGTATATATTCCATCTCATTCCTCCGCAGCTCTCCTGACTGACGCATTAACTCGTTAAAGCATACAGACGCACTCTTTCAGCGGCCGCCTTACTTTTTTCCGTGTCACTTCTACCAGCTGCAGTCTTGTCATATCTACAAGTACCGTCTGCACTGGGTCTTTGGAAAGCATTCTCCTGAATTCGTCCAGCATCTCCTGAATATCACCGTCATCTTCCATATTGATAAAGTCAATCACGATAATCCCGGACAGATTTCTGAGCCTGATCTGCTTTGCCGCTTCCCTGGCTGCCTCCAGATTGATCTTTTTGTAGTTCTCCTGTGCATTCTTTTTACTGACACATTTACCCGTATTTACATCGATCACCGTCAGTGCCTCGGTAGGCTGAATCACCAGGTATGCCCCTGATTTCATCCAGACCCGTTCCTTCAGAGCCTGCTCTATCACATGCTCAATACTGTACAGTTTATGAAGCGGAAGCAGAGGATCCTGGTAATGGACAAGTTTCCCAAGATCTTCCGGCTGATGTTTTGTCAGGAACTCAGCAGCCTCTTCATATAATTCATCATTTTCTATGATGATTTCCGTGAGACCTTCCTGGTAAATATTGGCAAGATCCACAAGATACGGTTTTGGTGCCGATTTTAGACATGTAAAGCAGATACGTGAAACCGCCGTCTCTACAAGCTGTTCATACTCGTGTATCAGAAGGCTGATCTCCCCGTCCAATTCCTCATTGGACAGGTCTTTTGCATTGGTCCGTATAATCAGGCCGTATGTATCATTTTTATAAGAATCTGCATATGTGTGCAGCTCTTTCCTGCGTTTTGCCGGAATCTTGCCGGATACACCGATTCTCGTATCACCGGCAGTCAGAACTGCATACTTGCCTGTAAAATTCACTGTACTGGTCACAGTTGGCTTCTTGGTCTTTACCGCCTCTTTCTGTATCTGTACAATCAGTTCATCCCCGATACATAACGGTTTTTTCCCGATCTTATTTGTAAAGACAGGATTTGGGTTCTTCGAGAGATCATAATAACACTCGACCCCTTTTGCGATCTCAACAAAAGCCGCATCAATATTCGGCACAATGTTCTTGACCCGCCCAATATAAACATTCCCGAGAGCATACCCGCCTTCTGCTGTCTCTTTCTGGCTCCCGTGGATTTCCACAATCTCGTGATTCTCAAGAACTGCAGTCACCACCTGCCCGTTCAGTTTCGTAATTATCAATTTTCTAAGCATGTCTTATTCCCCGCCGCGGGCTTCTATTTCACGCCCAAGTAAGAGAAGCGGTACATACCGTACTTCACTGCCTTCGGATATTTCCGCATAATTATCCAGCCGCTGACATGCATATCGGATGCTTTTCCCATCCGCAAGTGCATATGCAAAGAAGGCTTCCATCACCAGTTCCGGCTTCAGGTTTTTCGCGCTTCCGGCACACACGAACATATACATCGCATCCCCCCTGACCTCCAGCTGGTGAATCAGCGGAAGAATGTCTACTTCCTGCTCACTTCGTTTTGTCTTCTTCATAATCAGAATTTCCTTCTGTGAAAGAAATTCTGATGCCCTTTTTTTCAGATCTTCTGTGAAATCCCCATCCGGGAACGTGATCAGATAATCTGCTGCCGCAACAATGGACATCCCCGTCTTCTGTTCCTCCAAAAGCTCGGCAAATCCTGTCACTTCCACACCTTCCACCATGGCATTGTTCAAGGCTTCTATTGCTTCTTTCGTGGCCATCGGTCTGGTCAGCTCTATGTCAAAATATTCTCCCTCGCTCGTAAGTCCCACCCCAAGCGGGTTGGCAAATGACATAATCATGTGCGGGCTGTAACCGCCGCTGAACGCAATCGGAATCCCTGCACGGCGCATGGCTTTCTGAAAGTAGCGCATCATATCCAGATGTCCGATGAATTTCATTGCCCCGTATTTACGGAATTTAATTCTTACCTTCAACACACACACCTCCTCCGTAGATTCCTGCTCCGCACCCTGAACAGGACATCCTGCAGTTTGGAGTCACTTCCCCTTTTTGGGCCCGTTCCCATTCTTTGATCAGAAATTTCTTTGTCACACCGATATCGATAAAGTCCCATGGGAATATTTCATCCAGCGTTCTGTTTCTTCTCGTGTAGAAATCTATATCTATGCCGCAGTTTTCAAATGCCTGCATCCATTTCTCATTGTCGTATCCGTCACTCCACGCATCGTACAGACACCCCAGACGGTACGCCTCCATAATTACCTTCGATGTTCTTCTGTCTCCGCGGGCAAATACCCCTTCCATAACAGTGACATCCGCCTCATGCCAGTTATATTTGATACTTTTTCTGTTCAGCTGCTCTTTTACTTCCAGGTTCACCGTATGTGCTTTTGTAATGTATTCTTTCGCAGTAAACATCGATGACCACTGAAATGGTGTAAATGGCTTCGGAACAAAAAATGATGTGCTGACAACGATCTGGCATTTTCCGTTTCTCTGGTCTTTTGGTATCTCATAATAACGTCTTGCAATCCGGTCCGCAAGTCTGGCGATTTCCTTCTGGTCTTCCTCTGTCTCCAATGGAAGGCCGAGCATAAAGTAAAGCTTCACCCTGTTCCAGCCGCCGTCAAATGCCTGTCCGGCTCCTTCCAGAATATCTTCCTCTGTCAGCCCCTTATTGATCACATTCCTGAGACGCTGTGATCCGGCCTCCGGCGCAAATGTCAGACTGCTTTTTCTCACATCCTGAACCTTACTCATCACATCCAGAGAAAATGCATCAATCCGAAGCGAAGGCAGTGAGATGTTAATGCCTTCCTCTTTAAACTCCTCAATCAGAAATGTAACCAGATCCTTCAGTTTGGAATAATCACTGGAACTTAAAGAACTCAGAGAGATTTCCTCATGTCCCGTACTCTTAAGCATTTCATAGGCATATCTTTTCAGGACTTCCAGATCCCGTTCCCTTGTCGGCCTGTACAACATTCCAGCCTGACAGAACCGGCATCCTCTGATACAGCCCCTCTGTATCTCAAGCACTACCCGGTCCTGTGTTGCTTTAATAAAAGGAACCACCGGCTTGAGCGGATAAAATGTCTCCGATACATCTTTTACCATCTGCTTTTTAATTCTTTCTTTTGCATGGCTGTTATTAGGAAGAAAAGACTTTATCGTGCCATCTTCATGATATTCCACATCATAAAAGGCGGGAACATAAATTCCCTCGATCTGGGCGGCCATTTCCAAGAAGGCCTCTCTTGACCCGCCTGAATTTTTCCATTCTTTATAGGCGTCCATCAGTTCAAAGTATACGGTTTCACCTTCACCGATGTAAAAAAGATCAAAAAATTCTGCCAATGGTTCCGGATTATAGGCACAAGGCCCTCCTCCGATCACAATGGGGTCTTCTCTTCTTCTGTCCTTCGCAAGCATCGGTATCTGGCTCAGATCGAGAATCTGAAGGATGTTCGTATAGCACATTTCATATTGTATTGTAATTCCGAGAAAATCAAAATCTTTCACCGGATCCTGTGATTCCAGCGCAAAAAGAGGAATCTGTTCCTCTCTCATAATTTTATCAAGATCTGTCCACGGAGAATATACCCGTTCACACCAGATATCTTCTCTCTGATTAAACATATCATACAGAATCTGTATGCCAAGATGAGACATCCCGATCTCATACACGTCCGGGAAACACATGGCGAAACGTATTTCCACCTCATCTGCATCCTTCATCACCGAGTTCACCTCATTGCCGATGTAACGGGCCGGCTTCTCGATTTTCAATAATATTTCATCGCTTAAAGCTAATTTTCTCATGTTTTTCCTCTCATTTTTTATTGCAAATCCACAAATTTGACGTTGCTTTGTGAAGATGAAATTCCTCTCTTTTTGCATGCAGTTTGTGCCCTTATTTCTAAAGCCTGCATTGATACAATCTTAAATATTATATACATTTTGAGGAAGAACTTCAAGTAGATATTAAGGTGCAGTGATAAAAATGCTTTGTTTTCTCTGGACTATAACCAAAAACACAGACAGAGAAAAATTTTCCTGTCTGTGCATCGTGATAACCGATTTCTATTTTCTTTCTTGGTTTTCTTACTCAGAAGCTTTCCATTAATATCAAGAAGGTTGTTCTAAAACATCATGCCTGATTCTTTCCGTCCCTCTTTGCCCTGAGGAATTCTACATTGGATTCTACCTTTTTCTTCGTCAGCGGATATACAAATATCAGCATTAAGGCAACACAGATAAAAAGGATTCCCGGAACAATCGTTGCCAGTTTATAAAGACCGCTTAGTACTTCGGCTGTCTGGGTTTTTGCGGCAGATTCATATCCGATGATGCCAAGCGCATACCCGCCGAGTCCCCCTGCAAGTGC
>URQQ01000070.1 GCA_900549995.1 uncultured Lachnospiraceae bacterium
TAGCTGCCTCCGCACAGATAAGCGATTCCTGCCCCTGCTCCCGCGCCGGCGCTTACCGCGCCGCAATATGCGGATAATCTTCCAATCGGTGTCTTCTGGTGAATGGCAGTAAGGTTGGATAAGGCCAGGGCCCTGTATTTCTTCTCCTCGCTTACCTTAAGCTCCTCCGCATATACAAGGACCGGTACGGATGCAGTGATTCCCTGGTTCCCGCTGCCTGAATTGATGATGACCGGCAGTTCACAGCCATTCATCCTGGCGTCGGAACCAGCCGCCGCCATGGCCTTTGCCCTGGTGCGCACATCATTGCCAGACATATCAAGAAGCACCTTGCCGATGTTGGCGCCGTAATTCCCCTTGATGCCCTCCTCTGCAATGGCCATGTTATAGGAAATCTGGCGGTCCAGTACCTCCTTGATGTCGGCTATGTCAACCGTGTTGATGAAATCCCAGATATCTTCCATATTAAGAAGGCTCCTGTCTGTCAGGCCCTCCTCGTCCTCTCCGGCCACTTCTATCTGCTTTAAGATCTCGCCGTCTTTTTCAACCAGTACCACATTGGTGTGGTAATTGGCAATGCGCACCTTTGCATAAGAGCTTCCCTTGTACAGTGTCACGATGATGTCAAAGGTGATGCCATTGTCCACATGCTCCACTTCAATCTGGGTATTTTCTATGAACTCCTTCATCTGTGCAATCTGCTCCGGTGTCACCTGGGCGATTACCTCCAGCTCCTTATCCGGGTCACCTGCCACGATACCGGCTGTTGCAGCGGCCGGGATTCCTTTTAAATGGTCTGTATTAGGCACAATCACGGATTTGACATTCTTGATAATACTTCCACTGGCTTCGATTAAAACTTTATCCGGTATGCAACCGAGGACCTCTCTCGCTTTTGCCGCTGCATATGCAAGGGCTATTGGTTCCGTGCACCCCATCGCAGGGACCAATTCTTCTTTCAGGATCTGAACGTATGCACCATATTTCACATCTTCTCTATCCATTTTTTCGCTCCATGACATATTATTATTATTTTCCCAAACATGATTATCATAACATGAGTACTGGCTTATGTAAATAGATTATTGTATAATTCGTATATTTTTCATTTCTTTATAGCTTCTTTTTTAGTGTTTTTGCACTATAGACATTTGTTCTTCTGACACATACATACATTTCCTGACAGAGCCTGCCATATCTGTCATTCCTCCGGAAACCACAGATTTAAGTCTACATTTCCTTCGATCCCGGGAACACTCCCTTTTTCGGTATACTGCCACATCTGGAACTGATAGGGAAACTGCGGAACCGGTTCATAATCCGCATACCAGATTTTGAAATCCTGAAGCTTTGTAAGGTCAAGAGAATAGGCAAACCATTTCATGTTGGCATAGATCATGGGCTCATACCCGGCCTTTTTCACCGCTTCTCCAAACACCGCACAATGCCTGGTATACTGCTCTTTGTCAAGCCCGTTGGCTCTTGCATCTGCCCCTTTTACTTCCTCCGTATCGAATACGACCGGTCCTTTGACCGGATACCCTTTCAGATGATGAAGCACAAATTCCGCCTCCTCAAGCGCCTCTTTCTCTGTCACTGCCTGGGAAAAGAAATATACCCCCACATCAAGCCCGGCGCCGACTGCCCCTTCTATATGGTTTTGATACTGTTCATCCAGCATCAGTTTCCCCTCCGCGCCATAGCCCCGGTATCCAAGCCTGATCACAGCAAATTCTATCCCGCTGTTTTTTACCGCCTGCCAGTCAATGTCTGTCTGGTAGCGCGAGACGTCAATTCCGATTCTGGAGACTATCTTCCCCTTTTGATCTGTATAGTAACGATACCCATCTTTTTCCATCAGTCTGGAATAGTCATAGCCAGAACGCTCAAGTCCCTCAAGTAACGGCGCCTCATATTCATTTCCAACGACGTCTCTGAAAGAAAATGTCTCCTGTTTTGGCTTCTTTTCCTCTTCTTTCTCCTGATTTTTTTCACACCCTGCCGCTGCCAGAAGAACAGCCAGACACAGAAGTGCCATCCTTCGTTTTCCCATGCATTCCTCCATACCATATAAAATATCACATAAAAGGCATGTCTCAGGTACTGATCCTTCCCTGAAGCCATGCCTTTTTATATCTTACAGATCAGGGTGTCAAAACACCCTGATCGTGATTACACGGATTGTTTCGTGCTCCGCACTCCCACAATCCTCCCACAATTCGGATTCTCATGGTGCAAAAGCACCACTTCATCCTCATTGTGGGGCGTGTCATAAAGTTCTGTCCCCACCTTCATGCAAGCATGAGATGGGGATAGACTTTTGACACTGTAATCATCTTACAGTAAATGTTTTCTCAGTTCTTCCCCGCTTCTGGCAGAAAGATATGCCGGCGCAATATCAAATACCGTACGGCAGCCCGCCTGTCCTTCCCTGCTGAGGCGGTATGCTGCTCTTGCATATGCAGTCAGTACCGAAGAGGTGAATTCCGGATTTGAATCCAGTTTCAGGCTGTACTCGATCACATGCTGGTGTTCTTCCTCCCATCCGGTCCTTCCGCTTCGGATTACAAATCCGCCGTGAGGAATTCCGCTGTGGTCACGGTCAAGCTCTTCCTGGCTTATAAAATGTACGATCGTCTCGTATTCATCAAAATAATTCGGCATTGTTTTGATCGTCTCTTCAATTTTCTGAAGATCTGCTCCTTCTTCCGCAACAACAAAACACTCACGGAGATGTTTTTCTCTTGTTGTAAGTTCCGGATTGCTTCCGCTTCTCACTGCCTCAAGCGCAGACTCAATCGGGATGGTATATTGCTTGCCGTCTTTGACTCCCTCTACGCGGCGGATCGCATCAGAATGCCCCTGGCTTACACCTTTTCCCCAGAATGTATAATCTTTCCCTTCTGGAAGGATTGCGTTTGCATACATTCTGTTCAGGGAGAACATTCCCGGATCCCAGCCGACAGAAATAATTCCGATATTTCCGCCCTTCTTAGCCGCTTCGTCCACCGCCGCATAGTGCTCCGGTATTTTTGCATGCGTATCAAAACTATCAATAATATTGAACATTTCTGCGTATTTCGGAGACTGTACCGGAAGATCCGTCGCACTTCCTCCACAGATAATCAGAACATCAATCTTGTCCTTCCATGACTCTAAATCATCTACATGGCATACTTCCGCCTCTTTCGTCAGTATACTCACATTCTCCGGCGCTCTCCTCGTAAATACAGCGGCAAGCTCCATATCACCGTTCTGCTTCACTGCACATTCAACGCCTCTTCCAAGATTTCCATATCCTAAAATACCTATTTTAATACTCATATGTATCCTCCACTTTCTTATGTATACAGATTTGTTAGTGATTATAATATACTGCCCGATATTTTTCAAGACATTCCAGGGAAAAAGCAGAAAAGCGGAGCCTGAGGCTCCGCTTTCGTGTCCGTTTATTTTAATCCCATCTCTTCTCTTACTTCGATGAAACATTTCACGATAAAATCGATATCTTCTTTTGTATGGCTTGCACATACCTGTGTTCTGATTCTTGCTTTTCCCTTCGGAACAACAGGGAAGGAGAATGCAACTACATACACACCTTTCTCCATCATACGTTTTGCAAATTCTGCTGCTGTCTTCTCATCGTATAACATAACCGGCACACATGGATGTGTTCCAGGAATGATGTCAAATCCGTTCTCAACAAGAAGGTTTCTGTAATATGCTGTCACTTCTTCCAGATGGTCACGAAGCTCTGTACTTTCATCCAGCATATCGAATAATTCGATGCTTGCGCCCGCGATTGCCGGAGCCAGTGAGTTGGAGAATAAGTACGGGCGGCTTCTCTGACGAAGTAAATCAATGATTTCTTTTCTTCCTGAAGTATATCCGCCTGATGCTCCGCCGAGAGCTTTTCCAAGAGTACCTGTGATAATATCCACACGACCTTCCACTCCACAGTGCTCTGCAGTTCCGCGGCCAGTCTTGCCTACAAATCCGACTGCATGGCTGTCGTCCACCATCACAAGCGCATTGTATTTATCCGCAAGGTCACATACTCCTTTTAAGTTACAGATGATTCCGTCCATTGAGAATACACCGTCTGTAGCGATCAGTTTCACTCTTGCGCCAGCCTCGTCAGCTGCTTTCAGCTGTGCTTCGAGATCTTCCATATTGTTGTTTTTATAGCGGAAACGTTTTGCTTTGCAAAGGCGCACACCGTCAATAATTGACGCATGGTTCAATTCGTCACTGATCACTGCGTCATCTGCTGTCAGAATTGTCTCGAAAAGACCACCATTCGCATCAAAGCAGGAAGAGTAAAGGATCGTGTCATCTGTTCCTAAAAAGTCGGAAATTTTCTTCTCAAGCTTTTTATGAATATCCTGTGTACCACAGATAAAACGTACAGATGCAACTCCGTAGCCTTTTTCATCATATGTTCTTTTTGCAGCATCAATCAGACGCTGATTATCTCCAAGTCCAAGATAGTTGTTCGCACACATGCAGAGCAGCTCACGACCATCTTCCATTTTCACTCTTGCACCCTGCGGTGATACGAAAGGCGCTTCCCCTTTGAACAGGCCAGCCTCTTTGATCCCTTCTACTTCTTTTGAATAAATGCTTAAAATATCGTCTTTACGTGCCATTGTTGACTCCTTCTCTAAAATAACTGATTTCCCGGTTTCGCTTCTTACAAGATAGAATTAATCGTTGATATGTGCCCAGTCTAAGATGACTTTTCCAGACATACCTGAGATCATCGCATCAAATCCCTTTTCATAATCCTTGATATCGAAATGATGTGTAATAATCGGAGAAATGTCAAGTCCTGCCTGAAGCATTGTAGACATCTTATACCATGTATCCCATACTTTTCTTCCGTAGATTCCGCGGATATTCAGGCCATTAAAGATCACTGTCTCAAGATCAACCACTGCATCTGTTCTCTGCAGGCCAAGAAGAGCAATCTTTCCGCCATGTTTCATATTATGGATCATGTCAGACAGTCCAGGCTGGCTTCCTGACATTTCAAGACCTACATCAAATCCTTCTGTCATGCCGATAGTTTTCATTACATCTGAAAGTTTTTCTTCTTTCAGGTTCACCGTTCTTGTTGCGCCGAGTTTCTCTGCAAGTTCCAGACGGTATGGGTTTAAATCTGTAACAACAACATGTCTTGCTCCTGAAAATTTGGCAATTGCAGCAGCCATACATCCGATCGGGCCTGCTCCTGTAATCAGCACATCCTCTCCCAACATGTCATATGAAAGCGCTGTATGAGTCGCATTTCCGAATGGATCGAAGATTGCGTACATTTCTTCCGGGATTGCCGGATTACATGGCCATACATTGGATGACGGAATGACAAGATACTCTGCGAAAGCACCGCTTCTGTTTACGCCGACACCCTTGGCATCCTTACAGTTTTCTTTGTGGCCTTCCAGACAGTTTCTGCACTTTCCGCATGTGATATGTCCTTCTCCAGATACCAAATCTCCGATTTTGAAGCCCTGTACCCCTTCACCGACTTCAACAACTTCTCCGACATATTCATGTCCGGCAGTCAGTCCGACCGGGATGGTGTGCTGTGCCCATTCATTCCACTGATAAATATGTACGTCTGTTCCGCAGATCGCTGTTTTGTGAATTTTGATTTTTACATCGTTTGGCCCTACTTCCGGAACCGGAACTTTTTTCATCCAAAGTCCTGGTTCAGCTTTCTCTTTTACCAGTGCCCACATGGTACTTTTTTCATTTTCGCTCATGACATTACCTCCATAAAATATGTTTCCTCGTTAAGGTAATCATAGCGCACAACCGCCAAAATTTCAAGCAAAATTTTCCGTTTCTCGCGAACATTTTCAATAATTTTGTTTTTGTGTGGAGTACACAAACAAGTGTCTTTTGTACGCACTCTTGGCATTTTTTTAACAAATTTTTCCTTCATTTGTATTTGCATTAAAGACATTTGTTTCTGTTATCCGTACGGTACAAAAAACACTGAACTGCCAAGGAAGAGTTATTATGGATGTATTAAATTTAGAAACAATACAAATATTCAAAAAGACCCTGAAAAGAGAAATAGGACGCCTTCTTCCTTCGTCCTATTTCTCCATTCTCAATTGATTTAACTAATCATAATATCCGTCCGGCGCTTTCACCAGCGTATTAAACTGCTGTCTGTCATGCCCAAACCACACTTTTGCGTGTGAAAGTCTTGCCGTATTTTTAATATACTTCAAGCTTTTTCTCCAGCCTACCGTATCATAGACGACTCCCGGCTCCTGTTCGTTTTCGTAGTTCTCCATGCAGTACACTGCATCTGAAGTTATGATGACACTTCCCGTATTCTCCAGGTCAACCTTCAGTGCCAAAACTCCTCTCGCATGTCCTGGGCCTAAATTCAAGATTGTCACACCCGGACACACTTCATAGTCCCCTTCCCCACACTCAATAAAATGCCAGTTCATTTTTTTCCTAATCCACTGATCGGTATCTTTCCAGATATAAGAATCCATATATCGGTGCAAAGCATATGCCTGAATGCATGCGTTGAATTCATCCTTATGCACAAGAATTTCTGCATTAGGGAAATATTCTACACATCCTGCATGATCATTGTGCATATGAGAAAGTATTACGGTGTTGATTTCATCGGGACTAATCCCAAGCTGCTTCAGTTTATAGAGAATGCTTGTACTCTCATCTCCTTCAAAAGGTACCTGATTCTGAAATTCTACCGGCCAGCGTCCATCTTCTCCCATACATCCAGGATGACACCCCGTATCATAAAGAATATAACCGCTGTCTGTTTCTATCAAATATGCCGGTACCGGAAATTCCACCATTTCATTTTCACAATGAGGCATATTTACCTTTGCTACATGAGACATGGAAACCACCAGATTCCTGTCCAGTTTCAGGCTGCCCAATTCAAAAACATGTAATTTCATACCATTCCCCGCTTTCTTAGAAATCAAAATCACTTACATTATCTTTTGTAAACACAACCAGCGGCAAGGAGATACTCATACTGATATCGTCTTTTTTCGGGGTAAAACTGCCCAGATCCCCAGCTTCATACGCCTTGTCTACTTCAATTCCATCCGTCACCATCTTATATGCACTATACACGGACAGATATCCATGATCTGGTGCACTCCATAACTGCACATCTTTGATAGAACCATCCTCAAGATAGGGCTTCATTGTGTTTGGTGTAGAGTTTCCGCAGACAATTACTTCACCAGTCTTGCCTGCAGATACAACTGCATCAACTGCTCCAGGAAGATTCGGTGCACCAAGTGCAATGATTCCTTTGAGATCCGGATAGCTCTTCATCAAATCGCTTGCAAGTGTGTTTGCCTTCTGTGTATCCTCTCCCGCCTCTCTTGTATCTACGATTTTAATATCCGGATATTTTTCGGCGATTCTGGCCTCGATTGCTTCGATCCAAAGTACCTGATTGGTAGCAGTGAAAGTTGTTGTAATGATTGCAACGTCTCCCTTTTCACCAATTTGTTCTGCCATAGAATCAATAATCGCATTTCCAAATATATCATAATCAACCAAGTTGACAAACATGTCTCTTACATCGGCGTCTGCGTCCCATGAAATAACTTTAATCCCTGCATCCTGCGCTTTTTTCAAAGTTGGAGAAATGGCCTCAGGATCGTTTGCCGCGATACATATCGCATCCGGTTTTGTAGGAATGATCGTCTCCAGCATCTCGATCTGCTTATCAACTGTGGCTTCTGTAGGCCCCTGCCATGTAATGTCCGCCACATCCTTCAGTTCTTCTGCCGCTTTGTCTACTCCTTGTTTTACCGCATTATAATAGTCGATACCAACTACTTTTGGCATAACAACAACCCTGACCTTATCCTTAGAATCCCCCTTCGATTTACCCGAATCAGAATCTGAGTTCCCCTTGCCACATGCACTTAAGCCCAAAACCATCATAAGTACCAATAACACGCTCACTGCTTTTTTCATTTTCCCTTTCATTTTGTTTCCTCCTTGTTTTTTTATATGTTATCTGCTTGCACAGATAGCTTCTTCTTTAAAGTTCCGCCTGTTTCTTTGAAGCCACAAAATTATTAAAAGCCACTGCAAGTATGAGGATCAGGCCGATAATGACAGATTGTACTTCTGTCTGGATTGCCGCCGTGGTAAGTCCCAGACGGATAAAGACAATGATCACCGCCGCTATGTAAGATCCCGCTAAGTTTGCTTTGCCACCCGCCAGGGATGCGCCTCCGAATACGGCAATCGTAATGGCATCCATCTCATAGTTATTTCCATAATCCGCCTTTGCACTGCTCACTCTGCATGTAAACATAACACCAAGCAGCGCCGCAAAGAACCCCGACAGCATATAAACCTTTATTTTGTTCCATGTTACTTTGATCCCCGAAAAAACAGCAACTTCTTCATTGTACCCAATCCCCTTGAGATAAGTTCCAAAGTTACTTTTATAGATAAAAACTGCGACCAATATATATGCTAATGTAGTGACAATCAGTTGTACCGGAAACGGACCTACATTCCCCTGTCCCAGATAATAGATCTCCTCCGGAACAGAAATGGCTGAACCTTTGGATATGCCAAGGGCGATCCCTCTAAAGAGCCCCATAGTTGCAAGTGTCACAATCAATGCCGGTATCTTTAGTCTGCAAACTACAAAACCGTTCAATCCGCCACCGAAAAGACCTACCAGAAGACTCAGAATCACCGATATTCCCAAAGGAATTCCCGCCTGGCAGGCAAGCCCCAGACAGACAGAAGACAGTGCCATCATAGAACCTACAGAAAGATCAATTCCCCCTGTAAGAATTACTAATGTCATTCCCAGACCGATAATGCTCGTCTCTGAAATAAACCTCGTGGCATTAAGCAGATAATCTGCTGTGAGGAAATATTCTGACAGTCCGGACATCACTCCAATTACAAGGACTAATACAATCAGGAGAATCAAAAAATTACTTTTTAAGATTTTTTTCATCATACTTTTTTGCCCTCCTTCATAATTCTTACTTTCAGCTTTTTAAAATCAATCGCATAGGATGCCACCGAGATAAAGATGATCAGCCCCTGCACCGCCTGTTCCCAAAGTGCATCAATGCCGAAAAACACAAGCACCGTTCCCAGCGCACTGACCAGAAGCGCTCCCAAGAATACACCAGACACATCACCTTCACCTCCTATAGTACTTGCACCGCCTACAACCGCGGAGGAGATCAGCGTCATCTCCCAGCCTTTCCCTGTATTCGACTGAATGCCGCCGAATCTTGTAGTGTAGATAACCGCCGCCAGTCCTACCATAACTCCACAGACTGCAAAGGCAATAATACGCGTCAATTTTACATTGATTCCGCTGAGTCTGGCCGAATCCTGATTGGATCCTACCGCATAGAAATTCCTTCCCCACTCTGTCCTGTTGAGAATAAACCACATAAGTGCCACAATTCCGATACTTATGTAGACAGGAATCGGAATACCGAGCCATTTTCCCTGACCAATCTTTAAAATATCAGCCGGAAGTCCATTGATCCAGCTTCCCTTTGTAATAATAATCAACAGCCCTCTGTAAATGCTGAGAAGTCCCAATGTAGCCACGATCGCATCTAACTTAAGCATAGTCACCACCAGCCCATTGACAACGCCAAGTACCAGACCGACCGCTAAAGCTCCCAGGATCACCGCAATCATGGGCAACCCGGATTTTGCGAGAATTCCAGCCGTAGTACAGCAGGCTGCCAGAACAGCCCCTACTGATACATCAATATCCCCCACCAGCAGAACACAGAGCATGCCCATCGCTGCAATAGCTGTCGTTGAAGTGTTTAAAAGAATATCTGTCGCATTCTCAAAAGTAAAAAAGGAAGGTGCTCTGCAAATCATGATCACCAGTATAACTGCGTAAAATACCAGCAGTGCTTTCATCGCTTTTCTATTCTTATACATGTCTTAATTCTCCTTTCCAGCAAGCGCAAGTCCAAGAATCTCTTCTTTATCAGCTTCTTTTGGAAGTTCCCCGGCGATCATCCCCTGTCTCATAATAATGATCCGGTCTGCAATCATCTTTGTTTCTTCAATATCTGATGATACGACCAATACTCCTTTTCCTTCTTCGGCCAACTTTTCAATCAGCTTATATATCTCCATTTTCGCCCCGATATCAACGCCACAGGTAGGTTCATCAAGGATCAGCAGATCTGGATTGGTATTCAACCACTTTCCAATCACGATTTTCTGCTGATTTCCTCCTGAGTATGCACCCCCGTCCAGCTTTGCAGTCGGCGGGTTCAGCAGAAGCCCGTTCACCTGCGTCTCCACTTTCTCTTTTTCCCTGGCACTGTTGCGAAAGCCAGCCGCTGAAAGTACTGGCAAAGCTGACATCACCATGTTTTCAGCCGCACTCATCTGCTTAACAAGCCCCTGCCTTCCCCTGTCTTCCGGCACCATCGCAATTCCTTGTTTAATGATATCCCAGGTCTTTTTCTTCACCGGACGCCCTTTAAAAATAATCTCTCCAGAGTCATAACTGTCTATTCCGAACACTGCCCGCATCACTTCTGTACGCCCTGCGCCTACCAATCCCGACAGTACAACGATTTCTCCTCTTCTTACCTGAAAACTGACATTCCTAAAATAAGGCTTGGCACTTATATTTTTTACATCCAGAAGAATCTCGCCTTTTTCTTTTATCTTCTTCTCCAGCACATAATCCGCCTCTTTTCCCAGCATCCCCTTGGTGACCCATTCCGTTGTGGCATCCGAAGTCATCTTCGTACCGATAATTTTTCCATCCCGCATGACCGTTACCCGATCTGTAATCTGGAAGATTTCTTCCATTCTATGTGAGATGTAGATGATAGACGTCCCTTCCTTCTTCAGTTTATTTACAATCATAAACAGCATTTCCGTTTCCTGTTTTGATAAAGAAGAAGTCGGTTCATCCATGATGAGAATCTTTGCATCTATAGTCAATGCCTTTGCAATCTCGACTAACTGGGCTGAAGCTTTGCCCAGGTTTGCCAGCTTCTCATATGGATCAATATCCACCCCAAGCCGTTCAAATGTTTGATGCGCAACCCGTTCCATCCCCTTCCAATCCAACTGTCCATGCACTTTAAGCCTTTTTCCCACGAACAGGTTTTCAAGAACAGATAGTTGTGGATAAAGGCTGGTTTCCTGATAGATTGTCGCTACTCCTAACGCCTGTGCTTTTGCCGGATTTAGATTTTTCGTCATCTGACCTCCGATATACACCTCCCCTTTATCCTGAGCAAGCGCACCTGATATGATTTTAATCAAGGTACTTTTGCCGGCTCCGTTAATACCGAGCAACGCCTGAACCTCTCCCCTCTCGACTTCAAAATCGATTCCTTTCAGAACGTGATTACCGCCGAAACTCTTATATATATCCTTCGTTTTTAGCACAATTTTTTCTTCATTCATAACTTCCTCCGTTCTTTTATCATCTTTCGTTTTCTTTCGTTTTGCATTTTGTTTTTTCTATGTTTTATATTTTATTTATAGTATAATGATATGACATAGATCGACATATTTCAACATATTTTTATATTTTTGTCAGTAATATTGATTTTATGCAGTTATTTTTGTGCATTTTGAACATCATTAAGCGTATTATTTTTCGTTTATTTTCGTTTTTCCGTTTTCATCATTTTTTACACAGGAAAATTATTCCTTATAATACAAATGAAAGCCCCAACTGAATAGAAATAGAACACAAAATCCACCAGCAAAATTTTGCCAGTGGATTTTGTGTTCTATTTCCATTTCTATTTCTATTTCTCAAACATGCGAATCATTTTTTCTTTTGTCTTCGTATATGGATAATACCGAAACGGTAGGTCAATCCAAACCGCTTTCTTTACAATACTGCGGGTGTGGGAAAATGTCTGGAAACTTTTCTTCCCATGATAAGAACCCATGCCGCTGTTTCCAACTCCTCCGAATCCAAGTTCGCTTGTTGCCAGGTGAATGATCGTATCATTGATACATCCGCCTCCGAAACTTACGGACTTCAGGAACTTCTTCTGCACTTCCTTCCTCTGCGAAAAGAGATATAATGCCAACGGCTTTTCTCTCCCCCGGATAAAGCGGATTGCGTCGTCCACATTCCGGTATGTGAGCACCGGGAGTATCGGGCCAAAGATCTCCTCCTGCATCAGAGGATTTTTCCCGTTCACATGATCTACCACTGTCGGCGCAATCTTTAAGGTCTGCGGATCACATTCTCCTCCGATGACAACTGCCTGATCCTCCAGAAGCTCGCTGAGGCGCCGGAAATGCTTTTCATTGATGATCTTCACCAACTGTTCATTCTGAACCGGGTTCTCACCAAAAAACTCACGAATCACATTTCTCAGGTAGAATAAAAACCGGTCTTTCAGATTCTCTCGGATCAGCAGGTAATCGGGAGCTACACAAGTCTGACCGGCATTTAAAAATTTGCCGAATGCGATCCGTTTCGCCGCCAGCTTAAGGCTGCGCGCATCGTCCACAATACAAGGGCTCTTTCCGCCCAGTTCCAGTGTGACCGGTGTCAGATAGCGGCTCGCCTTCTCCATCACAATCTTGCCGACATTCACGCTCCCCGTAAAGAAGATATAGTCAAAACGTTGTTCCAGAAGCTCTGCATTTTCTTTTCTGCCGCCTTCTACTACTGCGACATATCTCTTATTGCAGGTATCTTCCACCATCTTTTTGATCACACGGGATACGCTCGGTGCGTAGGCGCTCGGTTTGATGATCACCGTATTCCCTGCAGCAATCGCACCGACAGCTGGCTCCACGGAGAGCATGAACGGATAATTCCACGGACTCATCACCAGTGTCACGCCGTATGGCTCATACGTCTCATAGCTTTCACCATAGAATTGTGCCAGAGGTGTCCGCACCTTTTTTGCCTTTGACCATATTTCTATGTGCCTGATCTGGTAATCGATTTCACTTAACACCAGCCCGATCTCACACATATAAGACTCAGCGGCATCTTTATTCAGATCCCGTTTCAGAGCCTCACAGATCAAATCCTGATGTCTCATAATCCATCTCCTGAGGGACTGGAGCACCCGGATTCTGTTTTTTATATTCTTCGTATCATCTGTATGAAAGAAATCCCTCTGCATTTGAACCAGCGTTTGAATCTCCATGTCATCCTCCTGATTAATAATATTTTACTGTTACCTGTTTTCCCAGATGTTCTGCAACCTCTTTCAGCTGTTCTACGAGATTCATGCGGACACTTAAATCAAACGGAAGATTCATATTCTGGTGTGCCACGTTCATTGCCGTCCCCACGAACAGATTCACTTCCGTGCACTCTTCGATGAACAGCTTCGCAAGCTTCGATGCTCCGTTATTTGCATCCAGCTCGTCAAAGAATTCCACATCAAAATCATCTTTTTCATACCGTTTCAGAAGCTTCAGCGCCTTTCCGATCGTGAGAACCCCTTCCGTTACCAGATCCAGCCCTTCGATGGTTGCCATCGGCGGAACATTCGGGTCTGCGTAATCAAGAGAAGTCACGATATTCTTATGAAGGATCCGGGCCGCAATATTGGCACTCGTACCGCCGGATACTACTTTCTTGCCCTCCATCGCCATGAATTCTTTCATCAGGCGCTCATCGTCTTCCTTGTTCTTCGGAGGGCCGGTAAAGATGTTGACCACCTGTCTCTGTATGACACGGGTGACAGCAATTGTCGTATCATCCCCCGGTTTCTGCGCATAGAGATCATCACACGCCTGACTCAGCATTGCTGCAAGACGAGACGCCGACATCGTCTCCTTCGTGCATTTCAAAGTGTACTCCGCCATGCTTTCCCATGTCCAGCCAAAGTTCAGAAGATCACCGACTCCGGCGTATATCACTCCGTCACTCATCAGCACAAAACAGTCATTCAGTTCTACTTTAAAACGGTACTCATGAATCTTTTTCCCTTCGATCATCCGCTCTTCGTATGGATATTTTACAAGCTTCTTCTCTCTCACAAACACACAGTCCGGGTTATCAAACTCGACCAGATATGCATCACCATTATGAAAGATCTGAAGGATACTGAAAGTTGCATAGGCTACTTCCCTCACTTTGCAGACCGGAAGTGTCTTGGCTATTGTCTCCACACAGGACTCAATGGATGCCCCTTTCAGGAACATCGTCCCGAGTATTTTTGAAGTCAGCGTCGCCAGAATATTGGCCTTGACACCGCTTCCCATGCCATCTGCCAGAATCACAATATCCGAATCTGCCGTCTTTAGTATCTCTACTTTATCTCCGCACAATTCCTCGTGATGTTTATTTAAGCTTTTCCATGCCACATCAATACTGACATTCATACTATTCCCCCTCTTCTTCAAAGAGAATAGAATCTCTGAGTTTTGTAAGGGTTACTTTCGTCTCTGCTGTAGTTTCTCCCAGAAGCCCGGCGATCTCCTGTGCCACCATCATCTGCTTGTCGATAACTTCCTGTGCCATCTCTACAGTTTCCATCTTCAGATTGTAGTGCTGTTCCTTTGCTTTTTCCTCTTTTGTGACATCCTGGTAAATCACAAGAACAGCCTCCTGCTCCTCAATATACTGAATGATTTCAAGCACCACCATGGACAGCTGTTCAATCCGCAGTTTTCTATGTATGACAGATTTTTTCGTCCGCAGAACTTCCGAGATATCCTTATCATCAATAAATTCAAAAATATACCGTTCCAGAGCTTCTTCTCTTGAAATGCCAAGAACTGTCTGCGCTTTTTTGTTGCATTCTCTGATTCTCAAATCTCTGTCGATAATAAAGATCAGGTTCGGAGTCACATCCATCACCACATTGGACATGGATTCTGCCTTGGCAATCGCATACGGAAGGCACATGTCAAGTTCCGCTTTCTTCTGGAATACCGCCGTAGCCTTGGCACGGCAGGTTGGATAGCCGCAGGCGCCGCAGTTCAATTCGTCTTCTTTCGCATATTTGCCGATGGCGCGGAGAAGTTCTGTCAGCTCGCTTTCTGTCGGAACAGGTTCTTTCACTCTCTGGTCACTGAATTCCTTCTTCAGTATAATATTCTCAGGCTTTGCAATCCGGGCAGAATTCTTATGCAGGACATTTTTCTCTACATCCAGTTTCCCTTTCACAAAAGAACGGTTCCACCGGTTGGACGCCGGCCCTTTGATACAGCCGCCCTGACAGACATCAACCTCAATAAAGCAATGCTCAAGTTCTCCCCTCTCCATGCTCTCGAACAGCTCCATACAGTTATCAAGCCCGTCCACATAGAGCTTCTCATACACGGCATCTTCATGATCCGCAAGAACTGACTGTACAACACCTCCGCTCACCGGATACAGGCGGTTTACTTCAGGACTTGGATTCGCCATCTCTTTTTCTTCACATTCACTGATCTTAATTCCTTCAAATGCAAGCCAGAGGCTCACTTCCTCAAATGTCAGTATGGCATCGACCGCCCCTGCCACCCGCTTATCACCGATCGCCTCCGCTTTCTTCGCAATACAGGGGCCAAGGAATACGACCTTCACTCCGTCACCGTATAAATCTTTGATCAGCCTTCCATGCGCAATCATCGGTGAGACTACCGGAGCCATCTGAGGTGTCAGAGACGGATAATATTTTTCGATCAGATCGTTAACACTCGGACAGCAGGTCGTAATAATATTCTTCATCGTTCCTTCTTTTAGAAGCTTCTGATATTCAGCCGTCACAAGAGCCGCACCCTCCGCAGTCTCCCTCACTTCACTGAATCCAAGCTTTAACAGGGCATCCACTACCTGCCCCGGCTTCTCATATTCCATGATCCCAAGGTAGGACGGTGCGATTGAGATGATCGTCCTCATCCCCTGGCGGAGATACCCTTTCACCCTGTCCAGGTCACTTGCGAACGTCTTAGCATTCTGCGGACAAGCCTCCAGACAATGGCCGCAGTGAATACACTGTTCTGTAATAATATGCGCCTGTTCATTCTTTACCGAAATCGCCTTTACACTGCAGTTTCTCACACACTTATAACAATGTCTGCAGCTTGCATCCTGAAAATCAATTACCTTCACTGATTCAACCTCCCCAGTATCTCTGTCTGAAAAAATTCTTCTGTTTCTTCCGGTACCACATGATATATAGAATCTCCGTCAATCCGGACGCTTACTCCCTTTGAACAGGCACCCATACAGAAGGAACCCGCCAAATCCACCGTTTTCTCTAAATTATATTGCTTTACCAGTTCCATCATCTTCTGAATCACATCTTTGGATCCCCGGATATGGCAGGAACTTCCAATACATATTTCTACCTTCACAAAATCCCTCCTTTGGCCTTTGTCCTGTGCCGCTGTTATTCTGGAGTATGTTTGAAAATTGCCTTCGTCAAGATTCAAACTCACTCCAGTCATCCTACCTTCTATGGTACTAAATTTCAGAAGTATTTGCAATCAATTAATGTCGGAAAACAGCCCCGAATTCAGATGATGAATGAAGTTATCTGAAGGTCTCAGAGCAATACAAAACGGGGGCATCAATCACGCAAATATCCCCCGCTCCAATCCAGAGCGAGGGATATTTTATAAGTCTTATCAATTCACAGATCTCTCTACATAACTTGTGTGAAGGATGTGATGTGCTTTCTCACTTCCCGGTTCACCAAGATATTCATCATATAATTTCTTAATTGACGGATTCTCATGTGATTTACGGATTACTTTGTTGGCATCGTTGTTGTACAGTACTTTCGCACGAAGCGCACGGACGTCTGTGAAGTTTCTCGTCTCGCCGTCAACCTGTGGCTGGCCGCCGCCGTTTACACAGCCGCCAGGACAGCACATGATCTCAATAAAGTGATAATCTGCTTCTCCTGCACGTACTTTATCCATAATGATCTTTGCATTGGATAATCCGGAAGCAACCGCAACCTTCACGTCCATTCCTGCAACATTATATGTAGCTTCTTTGATTCCTTCTGTACCACGTACTTCTTCAAAATCAACTTTGGCAAGTTCCTCTCCTGTCAGTTTCTCAACTGCAGTACGAAGAGCTGCTTCCATAACACCGCCTGTAGCTCCAAAGATCACACCGGCACCGGAAGCGTCGTGGAAGATACGGTCCGGTTCAATATCAGTGAGACGGTCAGTAATGATGCTGGAACCTTTGATCATACGGATCAGCTCGCGGGTAGTGATGACGCAGTCTGTATCATGGCCTGCATATTCCTTGTAGAACAGCTCCATATTTGCTTCGCCCTTTTTAGCCAGACAAGGCATAATGGCAACGGAGAAGATATCTTCCGGCTTTTTGCCGATCTGCTCTGCAAAATAGCTCTTCATTACAGCGCCAAACATCTGCATCGGAGACTTGGCAGTAGATAACTGCTTTACAAACTGTGGGAACTCGCTCTTTACAAAGCGTACCCAGCCAGGACAGCAGGAGGTGAACATAGGACGGTCCTTTAGTTCTCCCTTGCCAAGGCGCACTAACAGCTCATTTGCCTCTTCCATAATGGTAAGGTCAGCAGTAAAGCAGGAGTCAAATACATAATCAGCGCCCATTTTCTTTAAAGCGTCAAAGATCTTTCCAATAGTAGCTTCTTCCCTTGTAAATCCAAGGTCTTCACCCCATGCAGCACGGACAGCAGGAGCAACCTGTACAACGACGGTCTTGTTAGGATCCGCTAAAGCTCTCCACAGTTTTTCCGTATCGTCACGCTCATGAAGGGCGCCAACTGGACAGTGGGTGATACACTGGCCGCAGAGAGAACAGTCCGCTTCATTGATCGTGCGGTTTCCGGTTACATTAATGGTAGAACGGGAACCGGTACCTTCCAGATCCCAGATATTCAAGCTCTGGATCTTGTCACAGACCTGAACGCAGCGCATACATTTAATACATTTTTCAGACTGACGGATCAGTGGGAAAGTTTTATCCCATGGCTGTTTTTCCAGACGTTCCTCAAAAAGACCGTCCTGGACATTCAGATCTGTTGCGATCTTCTGAAGAGAACAGTTACCGCTTCTTACACAGGTAGCGCACCGGCAGTCATGCTGGGATAAGATCAGCTGAACGGTAAGACGGCGATCTAAGCGCACTTTTGGACTGTTGGTGTAAATGACCATACCTTCTTCTACCTTTGTGTTGCAGGCGGTGATCAGGTGGTCACGTCCTTCCAGTTCAATAACACATACGCGGCAGGCAGCGATCTCGTTTAAACCTTTCCAGTAGCATAAGTGTGGGATATGGATGCCGATAGATTCGGCAGCTTCCATCAGGGTAGTTCCTTCTTTTACAGATACAGGCAGTCTGTCGATCGTTAAATTTACCATAATTTCTCACGCCCTCCTTTGAAGATTCCAAAGCCGAAATGATCGCAGCGGAGGCAGCGTCCGGATTCCTGCGCAATTTCTTTTTTGTTCATGCAGTTTTCAACACCTTCAAAATCATGTTTTCGTTCACTTGCTTCCCGTTCAGACAGCTCTACACGACCGCAAGGTGTGTGGTCAGCGTTATTTGGCAGCGGGATCTCTACATTACAGGTGATTTCGTGATGATAGCCTAAATATTCCAGGAATATCTGCAAATCCGCCGTTTGGAAGAGTAACGATCTTTCCGCGGGATACAGGAATGCCAGACTCTTCATAGTGCTTTGTCTCGATATTCTGTCCGATAGCAACGATCATGGTCTGACATGGGATCACATACTCCGGTTCGCCGCTGGCAATTACGCTTGCGCGGCCGTCTTTGATGGTGCTGATCATCTGCGGGGTAACACGGACACCGGATACATGTCCATTTTCATCTACTTCAATACCGGCAGGAGCAACTAAAGTAAGCAGTTCCACACCTTCAGCGACAGCTGCCTCGATCTCAGCCGGGAGAGCTGTCATATCAGCTACACGACGGCGGTATACGATGCTGACTTTCTTTGCACCCAGACGGATGGCAGTGCGGACAGCGTCCATGGATACGTTTCCGCCACCAATAACAGCGACTTCCTGTCCGGTAAGATCCGGGCAGTCCCCGAGACTTACATTTCTAAGGAAACCAACAGCAGAGGTGATGCCTTCTGCATCTTCATTAGGAAGTCCCAGTTTCTTATCTGTAGAAGCACCTACTGTAATAAGCACTGCATCATATACTTTTCTCAGTTCGTCCAGTTTAATATCTTCACCGATCTTTACATTGTAATGTACCTGGATACCGGTTTCCAGGATCGCATCTGTATCTTCTTCCAGACGGTCTTTTGGCAGACGGTAGTTTGGAATACCGTAGCGCAGCATACCGCCTAGTTTTGGCAGCATCTCATAAACAGTGACCTGATGGCCCATTAACTGCAGATAATAAGCAGAAGAGAGACCGGAAGGTCCGCCGCCTACAACAGCGATCTTCTTGCCTGTGGAAGGACCACATGGCGGAGGTGCTACTTTTCCTGCAAGGTCAGCAGCAGCACGCTTTAATCCACGGATATTTACAGAGGTATCTACCATATTACGGCGGCAGCGTGCCTCACATGGATGTTCGCAGATGAAACCGCAGGTAGAAGGGAATGGGTTGTCCTTGCGGATCAGCTGGATGGCGTCTGCATAGCGGCCTTCTCTTACCAGGGCAATATAACCTGGAATGTCCACATGGGCCGGACAGAGGGCTACGCAGGGAACCGGCTGGGAAATAGCGCAGCTGCATCGTTTGTTGCGGATATGTGCCTCAAAATCATCACGGCAGGTATGTACCATACGCCATACCATTTTTGCAGCTTCAGAGCCGATGGCACAGTCTGCGGTCTGCATAATGGAAAGGGAAGTTTCCTCGATCAGGTCCAGTATCTCGTAGTCAGCATCACCATTTAATACATTGGTGATCATGTGCTTTAACTGGTGAAGACCTACACGGCAGGGAACACATTTTCCACAGGTCTGTGCATGGCACATTTCAATAAAGGCCCTTGTTATGTCAACAGGGCAGATACCTGGAGGGCTTGCCACGATACGCTGCTCCAGATTTTTGTAAAGACTCTCAACCATCAGCTGGTCTTTACTTGGGGTGAACAACTCCAATCTGCTCATATGAATCCTCCTGAATTTTTATTGTATGTTCATCTGATCAGGCATCTGTCATTACAGATATTGCTGCAAAACCATGCCTGAAATCCTGTGAACACATATTTTGTTTAATGATAATAAATGTCATTAATAAGTATAACATAGAATTGTAAAAAATGCACTATAAAAAATACAAAATGTTTGCAATAATTTTTAACAATCTAAAAATTTTTGGTAGCATAGATATAGTATCGTTTGCAGTTCTTATTTCTGCGGTTTTAAAAGATTTATAGATGATATCAATAAATGAGTAAAATTTTTGAAGGAAAGCGATTGGACAAATTCCCTTCCGCTCGATAAAATAATAACACACAGCAAGAGATGCGAAGATTATTTACAGGGGGAAACTATGGGGGAGAGTATAAATATAGATCTGCAAAAGAAGGTCAGCCTGACCCGTCAAGAACTGCATGAATTGGAGACAAAAGAAAAGACGGGAAAGGAACGGCTGATCGAGAAATTAATATTGGTCCTTCCGGAAATTTGCGCAGTGACAGCAATTTTGGAGTATATGCTGATACCGGACAATAGTATGAACCGAAATCCGTATACATACCTGGGATTTTTGATCCTGATGATGGTTCTTTATAATGGATACGGCAATCATTGCCCTTGGCTCCTGGTTTGCGGTAACCGTTGCGTCTATGACAGGGATCGCAAATGTAGACAGAGATTATTTTGAAGCAGCCCGTACCTTAGGTGCCAGTTAGCAACAGCTTGTTTTTCAGGTTGCGTTGCCTCACGCCATGCCTTCTATTTTACAGGGATGTACCCAGGCTATGAGCAGTTCCTGTACAGCTATTATGATCGCAGAGATGCTCGGCGTAAAATCAGGACTTGGATGGTATATGAACTGGAGCAAATCCTGGGCAAGTTATGACAAAATGTTTGCGGCTCTGTTTGTGATCTGCTTTATTTTTACAGTTGTAACAAAAATATTAGACCGCGTGAAATGCCATGTGCTCAGGTGGCAGAACGTAGCAGTGAAGAATTATGGATGAGAACAACAAAATATTATTAAAACTGGAAAATATTTCCAAAAGCTTTGCAAAGGTAGAAAATGATGAAGTCACCCATGCTCTTGACTGTATTGATCTTGAAATGAGAAGTGGGGAGTTCATCAGTCTGGTGGGACCTTCAGGTTGTGGAAAATCCACGATCCTGCGGTTGGTGGCCGGTCTGATCCAGCCTACATTAGGAAAAGTAACAGTAAATGAAAAAGAGATCACAGGTCCATCCCCTGAGAGAGGAATGGTTTTTCAGAAACCTACCTTATTTCCATGGCTTACAGTGGAGAAGAA
>URQQ01000071.1 GCA_900549995.1 uncultured Lachnospiraceae bacterium
GTGCTACAGATGCAACGACAGGGATGACCTTGATCCCGGCTTCTTTCCACATCTTCATATATTTTTCCGGGTTTCCTGCCCCGGTGGTCACTACCTTTACCCCTTCTTCGGCAACTACCTGTGCTACTTCGTCCGCATAAGGACTCATCAGCATGATATTCACACCGAAAGGTTTCTCTGTTAATTTCTTCGCTTCTCTGATCTGATTACGTACCCAGTCAGCCGGGGCACTTGCAGCTCCAATCAATCCAAGGCCGCCAGCTTCCGATACGCCAGCTGCAAGATGATATTCAGCAACCCAGGCCATTCCTCCCTGGATGATTGGATATTCAATTCCTAGTAATTCGGTTACTTCTGTTTTCATTATGACAACCTCCTATGAATACTGCGCAAGATGAACCCGGCCCGTATTCTACTGCTCTTTCTTCTTATTTATGTTCCTCTAAAAATTTCACTGCATCTCCGACAGTTACAATCTTCTCTAATTCCTCTGTAGGAATCTCAACTTCGTATTCTTCCTCTAAAGCCATCGCCAGTTCAAACAAATCTAAAGAATCTGCGCCCAGATCATCACCAAATGTGCTTTCTGCTGTGATTGTATCAATATCTGCTCCTAATGATTCTGCTACGATTTCTTTTACTCTTTCTAACATGGTTTTGTTCTCCTTTTCTTCTCTTCAAAAGTTTCATTCATTTTTTATTTTATTTATATGTAATCTGTCATCCGCCGGACGGATACAGCAATTACCATTTTAAAAGGCTTGCGCCCCAGGAAAGCCCGGCTCCAAAGCCTGCCAGGACTATGTTCTGTCCTTCTTTCAATACGCCATTCCTGTTCAGTTCATCCAGAAGGATCGGAATGCTTGCAGAGGATGTATTCCCATACTCCGACAGATTCATCGGGAATTTTTCAATCGGCTCTTTCATTCTTTTTGCCACGGCTTCTACGATTCTTCTGTTCGCCTGATGCAGTATATAGTAATCAATATCACCAGATGTGAGATCTGCTTTTTTCAGCAGTTCATGAATGGACTCCGGTACTTTCTTTACTGCAAACTTAAAGACATCTCCGCCGTTCATCTTCATATAAGTATCTTCGTAGATGGCACCTTCAAGGTTTTTATTCTTATAGGATTCCTCAAATGTCTTGTTGTGGCGGCTTGTACATGTCAGTGCTTCCCCCCATTCTCCCATCGAATGAGTGACCGCCGCAAATGCCCCCGCTTCTTCTGCCTGCAGCACTGCTGCTCCGGCGCCGTCACCGAAGAGAATGCAGGTTCCTCTGTCCGCCCAGTTCACAAGATTTGACAGACTCTCCGCGCCGATAATCAATGCCGTTTTATACATTCCTGCCGCCAGGTATGCCTGTGCCGTATTGTATGCAAACACAAATCCTGTGCAGGCTGCATTTAAGTCAAAACAGGCTGCATGAACAGCCCCGATATACTTCTGCACTTCACAGGCCGCACATGGCATTATTACATCTGAAGAAATGGTACTTACAATTATCAGGTCAATTTCTTCCGGTTTAATCCGGCTTTGTTCTACTGCCTTTTGGGCGGCCTTAGATGCCATTGATACGGTCGTCTCATCTTCGATTATATGTCGTTTTATCACACCCGTACGTTCCCGTATCCATTCATCGCTTGTCTCTACCATCATAGACAGGTCATTATTATCAAGAGATTTCGATGGAAGGCAGGAGCCCGTTCCACATATTTTTCCTATCATTATCCTTCTCCACATTGTTTGAATTTAAAATACTTTGATTATCAAAGTATATCATAAAAATGCTGATTGTCAAGAAAAAAGTGATCGACAAATTTCCCTGTGACAGATACAGTCAAATTCTTCCATAATTCATCTGAAAGTTTCTAATAGACCAAAAAGCCCTTGTATGCTAGAATATAGTTATCTATTCAGCCATGTACAACTGATATGAAACTATCATTACGGAGGGTATAAATATGAAAAGAACAGCAGATTACTGCAAAAAAATAAGTTTACTGCTTTGTGCTGTCACTGCATTGACGCTTCACACTTCTTCCGACAGCCAGGCAAAGGGGCTAGCCGCCGACAATGCATTTGAAAATGCTTCTTTTGAACAGATTATGGAAATTCCCACTCTGGGTAATCAGACAGGGGCTGTCTGCAGCACAGACAACTATATTATCAGTATTGAAAACACATCTGAAACCGGGGATGCGGATACAATCTCTGCATATTATAAAAACGCAGTAGATGAAAACGGCAAAGAAGTAGAACAATATTCCCTGGCAAAACAGGTTGCCAATTACGATTATGAACGTCCCTCAGGGCTTGCCTTTAATTCCAAAACAAACGAAATTATTATCGCCGGCTATTCTGCTGACGGGGAGACTAACAAAGGCTCTCTCTTCATTATAGATGCAGATACACTCGAATATAAACGGACAATCGATGTCTCGCAGTACAATATCATCGGCGTAGCCTATAAGGAAGACACAGACCAGTATATCGTCCAGGCAGATACAGAAGGTGAATATAACTATAAACTTCTGGACTCTGCATTTAACATTGTGGAAGAACTTGGTGAAATGAATGCGGTCTCTGAAGGAACCGGATATCACGGTCTCTACGTCTCCAACGGGTATTTTGTGAATCTTCCGGTTACTCTATCTCTCGGTATCGGTGATTATATCCATATATACTCGATCGAGCAGAAAGCACAGGTGTCCTCTTCCCATATACAGCTCCCGGTATCTTCAGATGTTGTCTCTGAAGAACCTGTTGCCATCTTTGAGAGATCCCCTGGTGAATTCACAGTAGCATCGGAAGTGACGAAAAATACCGGACAGAAAGCATGGCAGCTCTTCAGTACCAACTCCGTTCCTTACGAATTCGAAATTACAACATCCGGCAAAAATGGTACGGTTTCTGACGGTTCAGATTCAGTGGCACGCGGTGAAGATTTCACAGTCACACTCACCCCGGATAAGGGACTTGATATTTCTTCCCTTCTCATTGATGGCAAAGAAGCTGATATAAAAGCCGGTACCACCGAATATGTATTGAAAGACGTACAGTCTGACCATACAATAGAAGCGGTATTTGAAAAAGGCGGTGCTGCAAAAAAAGCTGAAAACGCGGCCCCCGGTAAAACTTCCAAGATTTCCAAAGCCTCCGGTTTAAACCGTACTGTCATACTCATAATCATAGCCGTCATCGTCATTGCGGCCGGTACTCTTCTTTACCGTAACCGTGTAAAACGTCTCCGCGCGGAAAAGAGCAGACAGCGGAAAAATGAAATTTATTTCCAGCAGCGTGAATATCTGAACGATCTGGATCTGGATGGCCTTCCAATCCCGGATAAGGTTTCCGATGAGGACGATGATATTGAAATAATTGAACAGATCTACGGCACAGACGATGAGGACTCTATGGACGCTGAAACAGAGCCAGAGGAAAGCATAAAAACCGATGAACCAGCGACATCAGAGGAAGAAGAATCTTCCTCCATACCGTCAGAGGAACCATCAGACACAAAAAAAGAATAATACCAAAACGCAGAACCGGATTCTACAGATGACGGCTCTGCGTTTTTTATCGTTGTATATACAAGCTTTCTTTACATTCCAGCCTGCAGGTGTTAGAATCAATGTAGCTTTTCCAAGACTCAGTTTCCGGGTCATTTCCAGAAAACAAATTACTAATTTCCGCTTTAGAGCAGGGGAGCAGTTATAATGCACTTAAAAAGTAATACTTTACATAAAAAATTATTCATTTTATTAATGGTATCTGTCTTGATTCTTCTTGGAATTGATTCCCAGACAGTCTATGCTGCGGGAATCACTTCTGATAATGCATTCGATAATGCTGTCTGGGAACTTGTACTTGAAGATCCTGTCCATGCCCCAACCGGTGTTGTACAGGCCGTCTGTGCTACAGATAAGTACATCGTCTGCCTGGAAAACACATCCGATCATACAGATGAAGCAGATACACTGACAGCCTACTATAAGACAGACCTTGATGAAAACGGCAAAAAAGTAGAACCATATTCTGTTGCCAAAACTGTAAAAGAAAGAAACTATGAACATGCCAATGGGCTGGCCTATAACCCCAAAACAAATGAAATCTTAATCAGCGGTTATACAAACAGTATCCCCGAAAACCGCGGCTGCCTGTTCATCATCGACGCTGATACTCTGGAATATAAAACCCAGGTACAAGTCTCTCCCCATTATAACATTCTTGGGGTTGGATATAATCCAGATACCGATCAATATGTTATCCAGACAAATGATATGGGCGATTACAATTACAAATTACTTGACTCTAATTTCCAGATCATAGATGAGCTCGGTGAATTCAACCTTCAGAATGAGGGTTCGAACTATCAGGATTTATGTGTATCCGGCGATTATTTTATGAACTTTCCGCTGACACTTTCCATGGGAATCGGAAACTTTATCCATATGTACTCCATTTCCAGAAAAGCACAGGTGTCCTCCGCCCAGGTAAACATCGCTTTTGAAGATGACGTTGCATATGAGGAGCCAGAATCTATCTGCGAAGTGAATCCCGGCGAATTCCTCGCGGTGTTCACAGTGACATTCAAAGACCAGTCCCGGGTACTCAGACTTTACAAAACAACTGTCCCTTATGCTTTCTCAGTCACCACCTCTGGCGAGAACGGAACCGTTTCCCAGTCGGATACCGAGATCCAGCGCGGAGAAGATTATACTGTAACCTACACTCCCAATGATAAATACCAGGTATCCCATCTGATTGTTGACGGCAAAAAAATGAAGGCTGATAAACATCCGGAGAGTTATACTTTCAAAAATGTTCAGGGAAACCATACCATTCAGGTTGTTTTTGATAAAATAAGCGCGGCAGCTACAGATAAAAAAGCCTCTTCTTCTATTTTACTGCGAAGCGTTATCATCTGTATGCTTGCAATTGCACTGCTCTCCTTCCTTCTGTATGTCCGGATGGTACGTGTCCGCCGTATCCGGGCCGCCAAGATTGAAAGAGCACGCCGCAGAAGAGAACGTTATATCAGGGAATATTACGAGTAGATATAATAAAATATAGTTTAAACAATAAAACAGGCAAGAAAATTTAATTTTTTTTAAAATTTTCTTGCCAAACGTCTCAGTTTATGATAATATAACTTTTGTCAGCGAAAGCGGACATGCGGAAATGGCGGAATGGCAGACGCGCTAGATTCAGGTTCTAGTGGGAGTTAATCCTGTGAGAGTTCAAGTCTCTTTTTCCGCATTTGGTTGGGAGTAGAGAATCCCTTGTTTATCAAGATTCTCTGCTCTTTTTTTGTGAAATCAGATCGCTTGAATCTGGTTACCTATGGTTACCTGATTGTCTGATTGGATAATACTACATTAAATGATTTTGATTGCTTATCTAAGGCTAGTTCCAGCTGTTCGATGACCTGTGCTTCTTCTTTCCTGTCAAAGCAATAATTTTTATAGGTAGTCTTCTCATCTTCATGTCCTACTCTAACAAAACTAAACTATTTTCAATAGTCATGACAAGACTTCCCTATAATATAGAAAACTAAAAGAGGTATTGCCAATGATTTATGAAAAGATACGTAATCTTCGGGAAGATAACGATAAAACACAAAAAGAACTTGCTGATTATCTGAATATAAAACAAACAACATACTCTAAATATGAACTGGGAAAGATAAATATTCCTGTTGAAGTTTTTATCAAATTAGCTGATTTTTATGATGTGTCTGTAGATTATTTATTAGGACGTACAAACAAAAGCAATCCGTGATCTATCATAGCTAGATCACGGATTGTTTTTGTTATTTCTGATAAAATTTTTATTGATAATTCTTCATTAAAAAAATGCTCTTTTATTGTTTCTTTAATATTTCTCAAATCTTCTCCCGCTTTAGGTGTATATTTTATCCTCCTTATATCAAGCCCAAAGATGATTCTACCTCGTCTGCTGTAAGCCATCCATTTTCCCTTGCTGACTGTTCACCTTCCTCAAGCTTCGATATCAATGCTAAAGATACCCTCATCCGGTCATACTCTTTCATATCTAATATGACGTATTCTCCACGACCATTTTTAGTCAAAAATACAGGTGATCCATCTGATGTTTCCTTTAGTACTTCCGTATAATTTCTTAAGTCAGAAATTGGTTTAATATTTGGTAGAACTACCACATCCTCTCTTATTCTATCCATAGTATACCACCTTCCTTATAAACTAACATTGTAAATTAACACGTTAATTTATCAGCGCTTTTCACATCTCTCTTTTTTTGTGTAATCAGATCACTTGACTCTCTATTTGGTGAGAAGTTAAATACCAAATTCTTCTGCATATTTCACAGAACCACAGATCTCTTTTGCACTGTCGCAAAGTTTCACCGCCATAAAATTCTCCGACGGCATCCCCTCCGGAACTTCCACCCCAAATTCTTTGGCCGGAAGATATCCAAAACGGGGATAATAATTTTCACTTCCCAGAACCAGACAATACTGATATCCCAGTTCCCTCGCAATTCTGTGAGCTTCTTTTATCAAGGCAGAACCTACCCCCTTCTTTTGAAACTCTGGCAGAACTGACAGCGGCGCCAGAACAAGAACCGTATCTTCTCCCACGTTTGCTTCAGAGAACATAATATGCCCGGCAATTTTGCCATCCAGCTCCGCAACCAGCGCCAGTTCTGGTACGAATGCGGCGCTTTCCCTGAGTGCGGCTGCAAGATCCTGTTCCGTCCCATCGCTGTGTTCTGCCTGTGCGAATGCCTCTTTTATCAGATAGTAAATTTCATCGTAATCTTTCTTTGTCTCTCGTCTGACTATCATATGTTCCTCCTGATTAAAATAAAAATACTGCGTATCTCAGCACACCTCACCCTGTCATTGAATCCGGAAAAACATTCTCAGCCTTTCCGGATCAATTAAAGCAGCAGACAAAGGGTCCCTGCGACAATCAGCCCCAGTCCTGTCAAAGATCTTCGGTTCACTTTTTCCTTTAAAATGAGCCATGAGAAGAAAACAGTGACAACGATGCTCAGCTTATCAATCGGGACAATCACACTCGCATACCCATCTTTTAAAGCCCGGTAATAACTCATCCAGGAAAGCCCGGTACTGATCCCCGACAGAAAGATGAATATCCACCCCTTCATGCTGACAGACTTTATCTCGCTGATTTTCTTCTGTTTCCAGATGATCCCCCAGGACATTACCAGTACAATGATTGTGCGGATCGCCGTTCCAAGGTTCGACTCAACGCCCTCAATTCCTATCTTACCAAGAATCGCAGTCATACTGGCAAACACCGCAGAACCTGAGGCAAAAACTGCCCATGCATATCTGTCCCATATTCCCCGCAGACCCACAGATGCCCTTCTTCTCTTCTGTCCTTCCGTTTCAGATTCAGTGCCTTCCTCTTTGGCGGAAACCTTCTTGTCCGCCCTTTTCGAAAAATCTCTGTTCAACATGAAAACCGTACCAATGATAATCACAACCATTCCAATGAACATAAAAATTGTAATTTTTTCTCCGAGCAGAAAAAATGCCAGAATCATCGTCAATATAGTACTGCTTCTGTCTATGGGTGCCACTTTGTTCACCTCTCCAAGCTGCAGAGCCTTAAAATAACAAAGCCACGATACTCCCATGCTGAGTCCTGACAACACGAGAAACATCAGTGTCCGAAGCGTGATATCACCGATCTCCTTCTGTGAACCTACGACAAAAACCATCGCCCATGAAAAAATCGTAATCACAATCATCCGAAGTGCCGTTGCCAGATTCGAATCCATATCCCTGATTCCGATTTTCACCAGAACCGCTGTAATTCCCGCAAAAAATGCTGCACTAAACGCATATAATATCCACATAACTTTTCCCTTTTCTTATGTTTGTCAACAAATAATAGCTTTTGCCTTATAGTACTATATTACTTCATGTGCCGGTATTTGGAAAGGGAATTTGTCTGAAACCGCTGCCGGTATAACATATGATTCTTAAATCCCAACAGCCGCCATCTTCGCGAGCACTTTTTCTGTTCTTGACTCCATATCATTTCCGCAAAACTTTTGCAGTGACAGGTCTGTTACGATGCTGCCGTCTTTCATAAAAATCACCCTGTCGGCCTTGGCCGCAACCTTCATATCATGGGTCACAAGCAGGATCGCCGTACCTTTTTGGCTGATCTCCACAAGCAGCTTCATGATCTCTTCCGCTGATTTTGAGTTAAGCGCTCCGGTCGGCTCATCTGCAAAAAGAATCTCTGGGTCGTTTATTAAGGCACGGCAGATTCCGGCACGTGCAAGCTGTCCGCCTGACACTTCCGTAATATCTCTGTATTCAAGGCCGCCAATCCCCATTTTCTGCATCAGAGTCTTTGCCTTCTGCGTGAGTGTGCAGGCAGAATTTTTGCCGCCACACACTGCCGGAAGAATGATATTGTCCAGGAGATTCATGTTTTTCAGCATCGTAGGCTGCTGAAAGATGAACCCCATCTTCGTCCGGCGTATATCCGCAAGCTCATTATCGCGGAGTTTGGACAATTCAGTATCTTTAAATTTCACTGATCCGCCTGTAATGCTGTCCATACCCGAAAGTGCATGCAGCAAAGTGGTTTTCCCTGAACCGGAAGGCCCCATTACTGCAACAAACTCACCTCGTTTGATTTCTGTATTCACAGAATCCAGAGCCTTCACCTGTTCCGCACCCATATGAAAAGTTTTTACTATATTTTTTCCAATCACTATATTTTCCATCTTCTATGTCTCCTTAATGTATTCCGATATTTTCAATCTGCGAATCTCCGATATGCCAAGCATCGCAGCAATGACCACACACATCCCAATCAGCAGCGGGGAAAACAGATACGCAAACCAGGGATTCACTACAAAACGAAAAGTTGTGCCTCCGAAGGAAGAAATCAATACCCCGCCCACTGCTTCTCCCAGGGTGTTCGCCAGAAGCATGCCGGCGATGATCCCAGACCCCGCCACAATTACAGAACGGATCATGTATTGTCTGCAAATATCCGCATTGGTAAATCCCACAGATTTCAGGATCACAATGGGATAACGGTCTTTTGCCACCAGCATTTTCATAAACAACAATGTGACGAGGATTGTAAGCAATACAGCCGCAGCAGTGGAAGCAAAAGAAGCCTTCCGTATGGCGTTCAGTGTGCCGCCAAATGTCTGGCGCACATATTCATCAGCGACTGCAACTGTGGCAGACGGAAACTTTGACTGGAACTTTAATGCTGTTTCTTCTGTTACCGTCTTATCATTAAGTTCTATCGGAATAACCACCCGCATCAGATCTGCATCTCCTGACTCAAACGAAGCCTTCGCCGTCTTGCCGGCATTCGTGATGTCGGAATAAATTCCACACACAGTCATCTGTTTTTCTTCACCGTCCACAATGAGTGTCAGCTCATCCCCCAGTGTTTTCCCAAGCTCTTCCGCATTCAGGGAGGAAAGAGCGATTTCCTCATCCTTTGCCGGAGCACCTCCCTGCGCATACATAACGGGGAATGCCGTATGGTCACCCAGATCGACCCTCAGCCGCTCCACACGGCCATCCTCCTTTGGCATGCTGAATACCTTGCCCAAAAGCACTGTATATCTCTCAATCTTTTCCTCTGCCGCAAGCGCATCGCTGATGTCTGCTGCCGCCTTCAAAACATCGTCTGCCTGAATCTGCGACAATTGTATCGTAATATCATTTTCCCCAACACCCATGTATGTCATAAAACTTCTTGCTGAAATGGTATTATAAATGTTCTGCGGAACAATCAGGATAAAGGAGGAAATAACCAGCACCGCAAACATCGTCGCATAAAGCTTTTTGCGGGAAAACACATCTTTGATACCGAGATAAACATTCCTCGAAAAGATTCTGTTATCACTGAGGCGGAATCTTTTTGATATTTTTGTTTTTTCCACCGGGGTACCGAAGCGTACTGCCTGTGCCGCCGGTATTTTACGAAATCTGCGCAAAACACCTTTCACATACCACATCACTGCAAGGAAGATCATCAGAACTCCTATAGCACCTGTGAACGGTGCTGCCGCGCCCCTGCCGCTGTCTCCCATGTAAATTCTTATATTCTCCATCAAAGGGGCAAGAAGAGGCAGTGAAAGTAAAAAGCCCAAAACACAGGCTGCCCCGGCAATCGCTCCGTACTTGACTGAATACAGCTTTGCGATGTCCTTCGTGCGCAGACCCACAGCTTTCAGCACACCAATCTCCCTGTAATCTTCCTCTATTTTGGCAAGAAGCGTAAACCGGATACAGAGAAATGCAACGATAATCACAAGCATACTGATCATGACCAATACTGCGATCATCATACCGTCTGTTACGGCGTTCATCATGGTAAGCAGTGGACGGCTGATGACGGGCGGGCCGTTCGCAGGCAGTTTTGCCGCAAAATAATCTGACTGAAATGCAGAAAACGCCGCCGGGTCTTTCAGACGGAACTCAATTAAATATTCCATGCTGCCGAAGTTTTCTAACTCCCTGAAATTATGTTCGCTGACAAGAAACCGTTTGGAGCCGGTAATATCAGCGTTCATCGCAGAATCGCGCAGAAATCCGGCGACGATAAGCTTCACGCCATGTACGTTCAGCGTATCACCCAGCTTCGCACTGCCATCCTTTTGATAGCCGAGAGGGACATAGACTTCGCCGTCAGCTGGATGAATGACATCCCCATCTAAATCCAGCAAAAAATCAAACGCTTCGTTTTGCGTGGAAAATCCGTTGTCCTGGACACTTTCCTCCAGAGAGTTTTCCCCTATAACAATGTCTGCTCCGTTCACATTGAGGAACCGCGCCAGCTGATATGCCTCCACATTGCCCTGAGTCTCCGCGAAGCTTTTAAGCTTCTGCTCATCAACATCGCCAGAATGCATCTGCAGGAAATGAACTGCCTTTGCTTCCTCCATCAGATGGTCAACCGCACCGAACAGATTTATGCCCAGCATGGCCGCAGCCGATGTCAGAGCTGCAGCAGCCATAATAAAGGCCGCGATTGTAATTGAAATCAGCTTGCTTTTCCGTATATCGTTCATCATCAGTTTTCTGTACATGATGTAACCTCCTTCTCACTTTTCAGCAACAGCCGCGTCAGGATACCCAGAAACAGTGTCACAATGCCGACAAAGAAAGTGGGTATGAATATCTGGGCACTCCACTTTTCAAAGATAACACCATACAATATCTGCCCCAGAGGCGCTGCGCATTGAGCAACTGCCGTCATAATTGCCATGACTTTTCCAAGATTCTCATTCGGTGTTATTTTTTGAACCTTCGTGACGATATAAATAGAAATAATCGTCATGCTTGCCGCAATCGGGACAGCTCCCAGCATGAACAGTATAAAGGAAGGATAATACCCCCTTCCAAGTATCAGCGGCATTAAAGATACTGCCATAAGTATCATCATTAATGCACAGGCAAAAATCCAGCGGTGCAATGTTTTCAGTTTCATTTTTTCAGCGAAAAAACCAATAGATAATGCACCCAATATGGTGGCAAAGTTAATAAATCCCATTCCGATTCCATACAAAGTATCTCCACTTCGCATCGTTACACGAAGGACGATCGGCGCCCCTACCAGGAAGTACGGAATCAGGATCAGGTTTAGCAAGACCGCAATGATCCCCACCTTCCTTATGAACTTCTGCTTCACGACATATACGAAACCTTCTTTCAGATCTCTTGTGATGGTCGGTATGATTCGTCCGTCCCATTGTCTTTTCTCAAACGGTATCTTGATGAAAATCTCCATTACGGCCGAGAGAAAAAATGAGATGCAGCTTACTGTGACAACGGCTCGAAAACCCATGACTCCGTACAAAATTCCTCCCAGAACCGGAGCCGCAACCGCCGATAATGACTGGACTGCCTGAACAAGCCCATTCGCTCCCTCCAGTTTCTGCTGCTCAACCAACAGGGGAATGCTTGCCGTTACGGCGGGGGTATACAAGGCGCTGACAATAGACAGAAGCACCATGGTAACACCAGCCATAAAGACCGAAATACTGCCCGCATTCATCAATAATATCAAGGATAATACAATGGCACTGCTGGTAAAATCAAATATCACCATCAGGCTGCGGCGGTTGAATCTGTCAGCAATTGCCCCTCCCAGCGGAGCAAGCAACAGCGGTATATTGGATATGGCAAACATCGTTGCAAACAGAGATTCACTGCCTGTTGTATCTAGCACATACAAAGAAATTGCAAATCTCAGCAGTGCCGACCCCAGGATTGAAACAACCTGGCCCAACACCATCAGCTTAAAATTCTTTGGTGATGGTATATTTATTATTTTCTCATTCATTTTAAAATCTCCTTTATAGACTGACCGTCGGTTTATATTGCTGTAAAAATTTGCATGATACTTGCGTTAAGCTATATCATGCAAATTTCCCTTTGAGTTCATCAAAATACCCTTTCGGAACTCCTAATGTTTTTTCCATCATTTGAACGAAAGCTGCTGCGTACCGTCCGTTCTCTTCTTCACTCCACTGAAATAGTCCTTCATCGAAAATCACCTGCCCTGCCGCGAGAAGGAAGGCAACTGTTTCCTGAGGATACTCCGCAGATACGCCATTTCTGGCATTTTCTTCTTCGAAGATCTCCGCCATTACAGGAGCAAGACATTTTATACTGAGTGCCAGACTTTTCTGGTGCATTTCCGCATTTTGAACTTCATGAAACTGGCTGGTCATCTTTTCTTTATTCTTTATCATTTCCTCTGATTGCCCCTGCCCCATCAAAATAGCCAATATCTTCTGCGGCGGGGTCATGTCAGGATCTGCCGCAATCTTTCTGGCATGAACTGCCATGTCATCGACCATACGCTGAATGATCGCATCCATCACTTCTTCTTTGGATTTAAAATAGTAATAGAACACACCTTTCGACAACCCATGTACGTTCAAAATATCATTCACCGTTGTCTTTGCATATCCTTTTTCCACAAACAGCTTTTGTGCTGCATCCAATAACTCATTTTTTCTTACTTCCGGCTCTTTATGTCTGCGCATTATTGATTCACCACCTTTTAGACCGACGGTCGGTTTATACAGATACTAACATAGAATCAAGCGAAAGTCAAGGAGCTTATGATAAAAGCTCCCTGACTTCTGTTCGTGCTGCTGCCTGGATTATTCAGCGTGGTTTAACACCGCCTCTTTCAAAAATTCCGCACATCCCGGTGTACTCTCATCATAATACTTCGTGAATCTCTCATCAGCGGTATACATCTTAACAAGACCGATATGTGCCTCTTTTGAATACGTCTTCCATGTATAGGACAACCATTCTTTATGCATCTGCATCAGCTTTTTACCTGTATCTGATTTCGGACTTATCCCGCCGGAGACAGCTTCATTCAGCATTCTTTTAATTTCATTTCCAAGATCCTCCATTGCCTGATACTCTTCCTCCGTCAGATTCATCATCTTTTTGTTACTCTCTTCCACTGCCCGATCTCCGTACTTTTCCCGGATCTCACTGCCGTACCTGTTCTCATTCTCCTGAATCATTTTCTCTTTGAATCCCTTGAATTTCTCTGCGTCTGTCATTGTTATCTTCCCTTCTTCTCTTAAGATCGTCTTTGTTACATTCTCGATCAACATGTCAATCTTATTTCTTCGGGACTTCAGCTTTTCCAGATGCGCTCTTAAGACATCTTTACTGTCATACTCCGGCGATTCCATCATTTCTTTAATCGCTGACAGCTCAAGCCCCAGTTCCCGGTAGAAGAGAATCTGCTGAAGTGCGTCCACTTCTTTGTCCCCATAGACCCGGTATCCTGACTCCATGCGCCTTGCGGGAGCCAGCAGGCCGATCTGGTCATAATACCTCAATGTACGTGTGCTGACTCCGGACAGATGAGCCAGCTTTTGTATTGTGTATTCCATGTTTCTCACCTCCCGGTAAGATTACAATACTCCTTGACGCAGCGTCAAGGTCAAGAATTTTTTTCAAGGCCGTGCTTTGCGCAATATAACATTGTCTGTCTATCATAAATATTACATTCTGACCACATGAGTCGCAACATTTTCGACAAAACTTCTGTCATGTTCCACCATGAGCAGCGTCGGCTTATACCTTAAAATCAATTCTTCGATCTGCATACGGGAAAACAGATCAATAAAGTTAAGAGGCTCGTCCCAGATATACAGGTTGGCCTGCTCACTCAGGCTTTTGGCAATCAGCACTTTTTTCTTCTGCCCCTCACTGTAATCTTCGATTGGCTTATCAAACTGCTCTCTTGCAAAGTCAAGTTTTCTTAAAATCGTCAAAAAAAGGCTTTCCGCAAGCTGGTGATCCCTGGCAAAGCTCCGTAAGTCCCCTTTCAGCCACCCTGTGTCCTGGGAAATGTAAGAGATCACCATTCCCGACGCAAGCTCGACCTTCCCTGTATGCGGAACGTTTTCCCCAAGAAGAAGCCTGATCACACTGGATTTTCCACATCCATTCCTTCCATTCAACACAATCCGTTCTCCCTGATCCACAGTCATTCCAAGATGCTCAACTACCTGCCGCCCTCCGTAGTTAATCCCAACATCCTCCAGCGTTACAAGACGGTTTTTGTGATACGGCAGCGTCATAATCTTCAGTTCTTCTTCCGATTCTATATTTTTAAGAAGCTGCTCTTTTTCCTCAATCGCCTTGTTCTGCCTGTGTTCCAGATTCTTTCTTCTCATCTGCATTCTTCTGGACTTCTCACCTACATATGCTCTTGTATCTATATTCCTTTCATACTGAAATGATTTACGGCCGATCTTGGAAGCTTCCACATCGTCCGCCCACTTCCCGGACTGCCGGGCTGCTTTTTTCAGTCTGCCGACTTCCTTTTTCAACTTTTCATTCTCCGCAAGCTCGAACGCATCACGCCGTTTCTTATTCTCCCACCAGACAGAAAAATTTCCTCTCACAATCTCAATATCCGTCTTGTTAATCGAAAGTGTATGATCTGTACACCCATCCAGAAACCATCTGTCATGAGACACGAGAATAAACCCTTTCTTGTGATTCAGATAATCCATCACCATCTCCCTTGTCTCCATATCAAGGTGATTCGTCGGCTCATCAATCAAAAGGAAATGATTGTCCCTTGAAAACAATACACTCAAAAGTATTTTGGTGCGCTCACCGTGACTCAGCGTCTCAAATGGACGGTACAGCACATCCGCATCGACATTTAAAAGCGTCATTTCCTTCATGACTCTCCACAGTTCATAGTCCGGCTGTACCTCTTCAATAATCTCAATTGTATTTCTAGAAATCTCCTTCACAGGAAACGGAAAATAATTTCCCACGCCTTTATAGACATACCCGTAGCACGTATACAAAAGTCAGTGTATTTAATGAGAATTTATTCCTGCAGGCACTGCAAAGGATGACCGTCTTCGGTCATACATTCTGCGTTTCGTGCCACCTTCATTTAAAATGATTATCTGCAAGAATAATTCCTCATCTTTCCACTCCTGTCTTTTTATTAATTACTAACACCATAGCACTTTCAAAATGCCATGTCAACAAATTTTTCTACCGGTATCGGGCGGGAATAATAGTATCCCTGGCCGATATCACAATGGATTCCTTTCAAAAATTCTTCCTGGTCTTTTGTTTCAATGCCTTCAGCCACTGTCGTAATATGAAGCTCTTTCGCCAGACTGATAATGTTTTTCATGATCACAGCGCCCTTTTCCTCTTCTCTTGTTTCTGACAGAAATACTTTATCAAGTTTAAGCTCATCAATCGCAAGGTCTTTCAGAATATTAAGAGAAGAATACCCGCTTCCGAAGTCATCCATTGATACGGTGAATCCCATGTTATGAAGTTCTCTGATCACATCTGCCATCTCATCAATATTTTCAATACTGATACCTTCTGTGACTTCCAGAACAATCTGAGACGGATCCACCCCATATTTCTGTGTTATCTCTCTAAGCTGGCTTAGGTACCCCTGCTTGTAAAACACAATTCTGGATTGATTTACCGCGATCCGGATCTGAGGATATCCTTTTGTTTTCCACTCTTTCAGCACCTTACACGCCTGTTCAAGCATGTACATATCAAGCTCTGTAATAAATCCATTCTTTTCCAGCACCGGGATAAAATCATCCGGAAACACGCAGCTGCCATCTTTTTTTATCCACCGCACCAGAGCCTCTGCCCCTTTTATCTCGTCTGTGGAAAGATCTACTTTTGGCTGAAGATACATCTGAAACTCACCATTTTCCAGCGCCTGTTCCATGCTGTTTTCTATGATATTTCTCTTAACGGCAGTCTCATGAAGCTGGTCATCATAATAGGCAATCGGCGTTTCATTCTGCCTTTTCGCCTTCTTCAGTGCCATATTTGCCTGGTCGTAACATACTTCCAGCTCAATATTCTGGCTGTACTGGTCAATCATCTTGATCCCACAATTGCATACAATCCGGTAATCCTGACTCTCACTCAGCGGACATTCGCTGATCCGTTTTAGAATACCGCTGACTCTTTTCGTCAATTCCGCCTCACTCTGATACAGAAGAAGCATTCCAAACCGATCCGCATTTTCTCTGTAATACAGTTCACCTTCCGCTACACTGTCCCTGCATACACTGGCAACATGTTTTAAAAGAAGATCTCCTTTCCCATATCCAAACAGCTCATTGACAAACTTGAAGTTTTTAATATCCATAATAACCAGGGCATAATTTTTCTGCGTCTTCAGCCGGGCAAGTGCCTCATTCCAGAATTTATTTCTATTATAGATCCCTGTCACATGATCAAAATACGCAAGCTGCAAAATAGATTTGCGCCCATGTTTAATAATCCGGTCAATAAGATAGAACAGCCCCAGAAAGATCAGGACAAGCAGCAGCATAATCACTGCAAACATCTGCAGCAGCTTTTCAAAATTTCCATTCAGTGAGCTTTTGGGAACAACACAGAAAATATACCATTCATTGATTCCAATCGCCTTAAAATTTACCCAGTATCCTTTTCCCTCATACTGTGCCTCTGTAAAATAATCCTGCCCTTTCTCCATGGCGCCGACTGCAGCTTTCTGTTCCGTTTCAGACAGCACCCCCGGTTCAAACACATTCATGATATCTTTTTTCACTAAATAATGTTCTGACCGCGCAACATAGCGCCCATCTTTCTGAATAATGTGGAGATACCCTTCTCCGTTCATAATTTTACCGTCAATGATCTCTCCGAAAGTATCTGCCTTATTTGTAGCAGTGAGTGCACCTATGATTTCACTTCCGTGGTACAGAGGAACCGCGTAGCAGTTCACATACATATCTCCAAATCTATCCTTCATCATCTCTGATACAGACGGCGTTCCCGCTAAAGCTTTCTGAATAAACGGTTCATCTCCCACATCAACTCCAAGGTACTCCTTACCGCTGATATCCATGAAATACCCTTCTCCACTGCTATCTACAAAGCCCATTCGGATAAAATCATTCTTACTGTTCTCAACTTTCAGATTATATAAAACCTTCTCCAGATCGAATTTTGCATCTTCACTGATAAAAGTTGACAAAGCCTTCAATGTCTGGAGATCCCCTTCAATCTGCTTTACAATGGTGCTCTTATACTGCTCTGTCACTTCTCCTATGTATTCTTTCGCTTCATCCTGCTGCGCACTGTTAATTGTCCTGAACATCACATAGCCAATGCCTGCCAGCAATAAGGCAATTAAAATTCCGACAGCCAGCGAGAACTGAATCTGCCTTCTTTCTGTTTTTTCAAATGTCATACTCATCCCCCATCATTGATGGTACTTTCAGTTTCATATGACTATTGTATCATGCCGCAGTCATTTTACAAGAGATTCTTCCGCTTCATTACTCGTAAACCGGTGCTGTTTTTCTTCCTCTTTTATTGTGCCCCGGAACCATCGATGTGAGAATCAGAATCTCATGCGCAAACAGTGGAAATGCCGCAAGAATCACAAGTCTCACCCACTCTCCTGCAGATAACGCAGCCGTTCCAAATGCCTGGATCAGATATGGGATTTCCGTTACCGAGAACTGTAATGCAAATCCCGCAACGAACGCTGCGATCATCAGTTTATTTGAAAGTAATTTCATCTTAAAGACAGAAGTTCTGACATCCCGCATTCCGACAGCATGGAAAAGCTGTGAAAGTCCAAGAACTGTAAACGCATAAGTCTGGGCGTGACGAAGAATATCATCTGACGCAAGCACCATTTTCAAATTGCTGATCGTCCATGGCAGCTCCTTTCCTGCAAGCACTTCACAGGGAACCGTTAGAAATGCCGTCAGACTGATCACTGCAATCAGACATCCGTAAAATAAGGTACATGTAATCCCGCCTCCGGCAAACAGGCTCTCCCCTGCTTTCCTCGGCGGCTGCTTCATCAGAAGTTTCTTATTATTTTCATCGACTCCAAGTGCCAACGCCGGGAGCGAATCTGTAATCAGATTGATCCACAGAATATGGCTCGCCTTCAGCGGAGATGCAAAACCCGCAAGGACTGCAATAAACATTGTAATGATTTCCCCAAAATTCGATGACAGTAAGAAGAGTACGGATTTTTTTATATTTTCATATATCCCGCGGCCCTCTTCAATTGCCTTTTCAATCGTAGCAAAATTATCATCCGTCAGAATCATATCTGCCGCATTTTTGGCAACGTCTGTACCCGTCTGCCCCATAGCAATTCCAATGTCCGCAGTTTTCAGTGAAGGTGCATCATTGACTCCGTCTCCTGTCATTGCCACAATATTTCCGCACTCTTTCAATATTCTGACAATCCTTACTTTATGCTCGGGGGAAACCCTCGCAAATACATGCAGGCTTCCGATTCTTTTTTTCAGTTCCTGATCGGATATTTTCTGAAGTTCTTCCCCAGTCATGCACTCGTCCATTTTTCTGGCGATCCCCAGCTGCTTTGCGATTGCAAATGCAGTGTCTACATGGTCTCCGGTTATCATCACAGTACTCACAGAAGCATCTTTGAATTTCTGTACTGCTTCTGCCGCTTCCGGCCTTGCCGGATCAATCATACCTGCCATTCCGGCGAATACGAGTTTTTCCTCTTTCAACGCTTTTTGGCCGCTGCCCTTTGGGTATTTTCTCATTGCAACTGCAAGGACACGAAGTGCCTGTGAAGACATCTCTTCTACAGCCATACGTATCTGCCGGATATGAGTCTCTGTAAGCGGCACTGTCTTTCCTTTGATTAAAATGCTGCTGCATCTTTTGATAATCTCATCCGGTGCCCCCTTCGTATATGCCGTCTCCTCTGCGCCGCTCTGGTGCAGGGTTGTCATCATTTTGCGGTCAGAGTCAAAGGAAAGTTCTCCGATTCTTGGCATCTTATTTTCCAGCTCTTCCCTCTTTAGCCTGTATCCCGACGCCAGATCCAGAAGCGCAATTTCTGTTGGATCGCCAAGACTCTCTCCATCTCCTGTCACCGCATCATTACACAAGGTCATTCCTCTTAAAAATTCTTTCTGGTTCTCCCAGTCCAGCTGATTCCCGGCACACACCTTCTGGTCCGTATAACATTTGACTACCGACATCTTATTCTGGGTTAAAGTACCTGTTTTATCCGAGCATACGACACTGACTGCTCCCAGCGTCTCCACAGACGGAAGTTTTCTCACGATTGTATTTACTTTTACCATTTTCGATACACTCAGAGCCAGCACAATGGTCACAATAGCCGGCAGGCCTTCCGGCACGGCTGCCACCGCAAGTGAAATAGCCGTAATCAGCATGACAATAATATCCCTCTTCTGCAGTACCGCAATTAAAAACAATGCTGCACACAACAATACGGAGACAATACTGAGTACCTTTCCCAGATCTGAAAGCCTTTTCTGAAGCGGTGTAAATTCTTTTGGTGCCTTGCTGATAAAAGATGCAATCCTGCCGATCTCTGTCTGCATTCCTGTCGCTGTTACAATCCCCTCTCCACGCCCATAAGTCACGACAGTAGACATAAATGCCATATTTCTCCTGTCTCCGATCGGAAGCTCTTTCTTCGCAAGGAAAGAGGCATCCTTCTCGATCGGCAGTGACTCTCCTGTCAGAGCCGATTCTTCAACCTTCAGATTGGAGGTCTCTACGAGACGCAGATCCGCAGGTACCTGCCGTCCTGCATCCAGACATACAAGATCACCTGGCACAAGTTCTGCAGCCGGTATCTCTATCTGTTTTCCGTCTCTTTTCACTATGGCCTTCGGGCTTGTCATCTTCTTTAGTGCATCCAGCGCTTTTCTTGCTTTCCCCTCCTGTATCACCCCTATTACCGAGTTTACGATCACAACAGTAATGATAATTGCAGCATCACTGATTTCATGCAGTAGAAATGATATCGTAGCTGCGATCAAAAGTACACAGATCAGCGGATCATTCAGCTGTTCAAGCAGCTGCTCCGCCACACTCTTTTTTTTCTCTTCCGTCAACTCATTTCTGCCATAACTCTGAAGCCTTTGTTTTGCCTCAGATTCAGACAATCCTCTTTCCTGGTTACAGTCAAGTTCTCTGGCTGTCTCCTGGATCTTTTTCTGCTCGAACAAAAAATCCACCCCTTTTCATGCTTGTACGATGCCTCAATGTATCGTATGCCTAAAGAGAGGTGGATATGCTTTACTGCCTTTGTTTTTTTTGTTTCCGCAATGCCGACTCTCGCTTCGCTTCCTCCATATCTTCCAGAAATTCAGGACATTCCTTCAGAAATTTCTGAAACTGCTCTTCCGTCATCCCAGCCTTAAACTTTTCATAATACTCTTCATCATCCATAAAAAGGGCATCCAGCATGTCCTTTTTCTCCCGCACTGTGAGTTCTCTCTCATATTTTTCCATCCCCGTCATCTCTCCTTTTGCTCTTTTCATTGTCTGTTTTCTACTGCAATCAATCAGTCGCACTATATATTATGCCACTTTTTGTTGCATTTTACAAGAGCTGCCAAGATAGGACGACAATGGAAATCAGGATTTTACTGTATTTATACTGAGAAAAAAATTTCTAAAATAAAAAACCACAACCCTATGACATTCATAAGATTATGGTTTCCAAGTGCGGATGACAGGAATCGAACCTGCACGGTCTCCCACTAGATCCTAAGTCTAGCGCGTCTGCCAGTTCCGCCACATCCGCATGTTATATTTCGATCACCGAAAACGCCAAAAGGCATATCTCGGGACTTTGTAAGCAACCTCCAAATTTCCGGGCATCCCCGGACTTTAGCACGTCGCCTATACAAAAAATAAAACAAGCATATTCGCTTGTTTCACAGTGAGCGTGCGGGGATTCGAACCCCGGACAACTTGATTAAAAGTCAAGT
>URQQ01000072.1 GCA_900549995.1 uncultured Lachnospiraceae bacterium
ATAACAGAGAACCAAAACACTACAGGATTCTCTGCTACACTTAATACAATATAAAGTTTTGACACCTTCATACAATCTGTTCTTTCCGCTATAGATAGCCCCTTTCCTCTAATCCTCCATACTCCCCGGCCTTGCAATATGATCAGAAATAATTTTGACAATTAAATCTACAGAATCCGTACAGCCGTCTTTGATCCACTCATTCACAACATTTAATATCGCTCCCATATAGAATCGGAGAATATACTTTTTCTCATTCTCTGGTATATGAAATCGTTCCAAGATAGGATTTAAAACATGAACGAAAAGATCATCAAAACTATCCTGCATCCTGAGAACTGCCGATTTGCGCACTGCAGTCTGAAAAAGCCTTTTATTCTCCTGAATATATGTCAGGTATGGAAACAGGTACTTTGGCGTTACCAAGTATAGTTCCTTTATAGCAGTATTTTCTATGTTCTCTATGAAACTTTCTTCCCCTTGTGGAAAATAATCCAGAAATTGAGTGTTCATGTACCTGACACTTTCATCAAGCAGGTCTCCGATCGTTTCATAATGAAGATAGAAAGTAGAACGGTTTACATTCGCTGTATTGCAAATCTCTTTTACAGTTATGTATTCAAAATCTTTGTGCTCCAGCAGACTAAGAAATGCCTTGTCCATTTTGACTGCCGTATGAAAATACTTGCTTTCTGATTTATTCAAACCGTTCTCCTCTCCGAACCTTGACGCCTTTTTAACCCTCACTGATTTCCTTAGCCAACTGCATAATCTCAAAAGCATACTTCTGTTTCCTGCTTTTATGTAATTTTTTATAAACAGGATAATTAATCCCCATTAATAAAAAACCTATGATCCCTATGATAATTCCTAATACCATAGATCCAGTCGTCGCAGTACCAATCACGTTCATGGAAATGCACATCCCCACTCCCGTAAGCAATGCTGCCGCAATTCCAAATGTGTAAGCTAAAATCTCTGCCGGAAGCTTCACTCTCTTATCCAGTTTCCTCAGTGCAATTACCTTTGATGTATCTTTTGGTGCGTATTCATTAGCCAGTGCCTCTGCATAAATTTTATCTGTGTCCATATCTTGAACCTCCTGTCTTTGATAGATCCATTATAGGAAATTCAAAACATATTCTGAACAACACGAATCCATCTTTGTGTTGCTTTCACAGCTTCTATTATTCTAAAATCGCCGAATTTCAGATGAAACAAACAAATTTTTTATACTCAGCCTGTATATGCAGTATCTGCGCTGTTTGAGAAATCCTGCCTGTCAAGCCATTCTTTCTCTTCCTCTGTTTCAGGAATATCGATTCTCTCTATTTTAAAAATAACCGGCCTCGTACCATCGTTACAGCAGGCAATCATCATTCTGTCATCATTTGTCCAGTTACGCATAATTGAACCGCCCTGTAATGCTGTGTAGACATACCGGCTGATGGCATCCCACGCCTCGCCACAGAATTTTCCATCAAGCAGATGATAAAAATCATCCCTTTCCGGCGTTCTTTTTAATGTAAACGTATCCCCGGCCTGAAAACATGGGCAGGCTCCCGATTTTGGGTCTGCAAGATATTTTTCCTGATAATCCGTAAAAACTTTTGTTTCCAATACAGTAATTTTACACTCGTGCTGCATTCTTATTCCCTCCATCAACTATCGCTCAACAACAACTGTCATCAAAACTAAATCTTTTTCTCCTCCATAACTTCTGCTAGAGTAAATTATATCATATTTAATATTAGGAAAGAAAAATTAAATAGTCAATGGGTTCATAATTTCATTACAAACCCAGACCGTCTATCCAGGACTGGACATCATTTTCAGAAACGCCAGAGCTAAACCGCTGGCCCTCCAGCCATTTGCCGGTTCCAGCCATTTCTTCAAGCTCCCTTCCGCTATCCCCAATTCCTGAACTGGCAGATGTACAGAAGGGGATCACCGTCTTCCCGGTAAAATCATTTGCCTGAATAAAAGTATCAACCGGCCATGCGGCACTTCCCCACCAGATGGGATAACCGACAAATACCGTGTCATATTCATCCCAGTTCTCAACTGCAGACTTCACCAATGCAATACTCCTGTCTTCAGGATGCTCATGTTCATATGCTACACGGCTGTTATCGTCATTGTAGCTGAGATCTTGGTCTGTATAATCTTCAACAGGTACAATCTCAAACATATCTCCGCCCACAGCCGAAGCAACGTAATTCGCCGCATCTGCGGTATTGCCCGTTGCAGAGTAATACACCACAAGGATTTTCCCATCCTTAGCTTCCACAGATTCTGGTGTTAAATCCTCCGGTTCCTCAGTAACTGCTGCAGAGCTGTCTTCCGCTGGAGATTCCGAAGATGCCGGTTCTGATATACTTTCCGGGCTGGAATTTCCGCAGGCTGAAAAACTAAATACAAGTACGACACTCAATATAATAGTTAAAATTTTTTTCATAACAACTTTCTCCTTCAATCATTTTGTGGTTTGTCATATAAGTTTTTCTAATGCAAATCTAAAAGAAAAAGCGCCCGCAAAATACGGACGCTTCTACATCTTCGTCAATTGATATAACCCTGGAACGGAATTGTTAGTTACATCTTATAAGCACATTTTATAGATATTTTCCACATCATCTGCATTCAGACTTCTGATTCCGTTTATCACACCATTGCCGCAGGCATGCTCGGCCATATCTCTAAAATGCTCTTCCCCGATATTCAAATCAGAAAGAGTACTCTGTTCAAGGCCCAATGTATCAAACGCGAAGTTTGATACTGCTTCCGCAGTTTTCTTCGCCCCATCCATATCTTCTAATCCTTCTTCAATGCCAAAGACCTTGATACCAAAACGATAGATTGAAGAAGCAGTTGTTTCATTGGTAATGTATTCTAACCATCTTGGTGTCACGATGGCAAGGCCATGGCCATGCGTGATATCATAATATGCTGAAAGCTCATGTTCCATTGCATGGCAGGCACAACCGTGTACTGTTCCTGCATCAAGAATTGTATTCAGCGCCATTGAACTTGCCCACATAAGGTTTGCCCTTGCTTCATAGTTCTCAGGTTCCGCCAGAGCCACAGGCGCCCACTTAACAACAGCGCGCATCACTGCTTCCTGCATCTCCAGTATAAGGTCAAATGTTGCATCCCCCGCAAGATAGTAATTATCAAGCACATGATTAAAGATATCAAATGCGCCGCAGGCTGTCTGATATGCTGGGAGCGAGAAACAATACTCCGGATTCTCAAATGCCACTTTGGGGAGTAAGGCACTGCCGCCTAAGCCAATCTTTTCATTGGTATCCATGTTAGAGATCACACCCCAGGCATCCATCTCAGAACCGGTCGCTGCATTTGTAAGGATTGCTGCCACCGGAAGCGCGTCCGTTACCCATACGTGGCTGGATACCAATGGCCATACATCTCCATCTTCACTCCTGGCCGCTGCCGCAATCCCTTTGGAGCAGTCAATCGTGGAACCGCCGCCCACTGCAAGGATCACATCAATGCCTTCCTCCTTACAGATAGCTGCACCTTTATTTGCTGTCGTATGACGAGGGTTAGGTTCAACCCCTGATAACTCGAAAACTTCCATCCCGGCATCCTTCATTAATTTTATGACCTGGTCATAAAGACCGCTTCTCTTGATGGAACCACCGCCATATACCAAAAGCACCTTTTTGCCGAATTTCAAAAGTTCTTCCGGCAAATGTTCCAGCTGATTCTTTCCAAAATAAATCTTATCCGGGTTGTGAAAAATAAAATCGTTCATTATAAATTCCTCCTGTTATTTTATCATGTCCTTCTTCTGACTGTTGCTTCTAAGTTTCCCTGTTTCTACATTAATAGCTGGCATGAGCGCCCTTCTATAATGATGCACCAAGTGCTCTTGCCTCGTCTGATTTTCCCTGTGTAACATCACCTGCTGCTGTAATCACCCCCATATCTTCCAGGCCAAGATATCCAAGAAAATCTCCTTCATATGAGAATTTTGCCCCATCATACTGGTCTCTGTCACCGGAGCACAGTATCATCGCCGTTTTCTTAAGATGCGGCGGCTTAACTGGATAAGCTGCAGAATAAAATCTGTCTATGGTACACTTTAGCTGCCCTGATATTCCGTGATAGTAGATAGGCGACGCAATCACAAGCATTTCTGCCTCTTTCAGCAGATCATAAACCTCCTGCATATCATCCTTCTGAATACACTGTCCTCTCCCTTTGGAGTGACAATACTCGCAGGCAAGACACCCCTTGATATTCTTACGGCAGACATCTATGACATTTACTTCATTCCCGCCTGCAACAGCACCTTCTTTGAAGGCTTCTATCAGCTTAGCCGTATTTCCGCCGGGTCTGGGGCTGCCATTTAATACTAATATCTTCATATTGTCCCTTCCTTTCATTACCACATATTTTCCTAATACCAATCGTGCTTCTCATCACGATTGAGTGCTTTCATCTGTTCCATTTCATCGTCTGTAAGTTCAAAACCGAAGATGTCCAGATTCTCTTTGATATGTTCCGGGTTCGAGGAACCAGGCATAACGATGACTCCATTCTGGATATCCCATCTGAGAATCACCTGGGCTGACGATACGCCATGCGCATCCGCGATGGACAATATCGTCTCATTTGTCAGAAGCTCTTTCGTATAGCCTCTGCCGCCCAGCGGATACCAGCTTTCAACCACAATGCCAAGATTCTGAATGTATGGGATCACCTCTGTCTCCTGATAATAAGGATGGATTTCATTCTGTACAACTGCAGGCATAATTGATATCTGCGGCAGGAACTCTTCCAGCTCCTCGATATACCAGTTGGAAAGTCCAATAGACCTTATTTTCCCATCTGCCACATACTGCTCCATAACCTTATACGCCTCAACGTCACCGTCTCCCGGATGATGTAATAACATGAGGTCAATATACTCCACATCTAATTTCTTCAGCGCTTCCTCGATTGCCTGACCCGGATCATCAAACTGAGTGGGATAAATCTTGGTCGTGACAAATATTTCTTCCCTGGGCACTGACGAATCTCTGACAGCACGGCCAACTGCCGCCTCGTTATGATACATGTAAGCTGTATCAATCAGCCTTCCTCCATTTTCCAAAAGAGTGAAAACCGAACTGTAACACTCCTCATCAGAAAGGCTGTAAGTTCCAAGACCTACGATCGGCATATCATATCCACTATTAAGGCGCACTGTTTTCGTTTCCAGATTGAAGCTGTCAGGTGTTTTGGCCTGAATGCTGCTATTTATCTCTTCTTCTGTATTTTCCGCAGCTTTATCTCCTCTTGTTTTAATATTCTCCGTGTTCTCAGGAATGCCTGAGTTTTCTGTTTCATTTATAGTTGTTGAGTCATTCGTAGAATCCGGGGCATTATGATCTGCCCCACAGGCAGCCATACTTAAAGTCAATACCAGTATCACCCCGCAGGATAACCATTTTCTGATAGAAAACACCTCCCTTCTAACTTAAGAATTAATACCAGCCAAACAAAGACCGTCCCTCATTCAACTTCTCAATTTTCTTACATTCTTCCTCTGTCAGGACAAAATCAAAAATATCTATATTTTCCTTCATCCGCTCTTTTCTCACGGATTTTGGAATGACGCCAATGCCGTTCTGTACCAGATACCGAAGTGCCACCTGTCCGGAGCTTTTACCATGGGAATCACCAATTTCTTTCAAAACCGGCTCTGCAAATATATTTCTTTTTCCTTCTGTAAAAGAAGCCCATCCCTGCATCTGCGTTCCGTAGCTGTTCAATGTATTTTTCAGCTCAAGCTGTGGAAAATACACGTGTGACTCCACCTGATCAACCGCCGGAATGGTTCCACACTGCCGGACAAATTCCTTAAATCTTTCTGCATCTAAATTGGATACGCCGATTGCCTTGATTTTGCCGTCTTTGCAAGCTTCCTTCATCGCCTCATACATATCAAGTCCCTGTGCATAAGGCTCATGTACCAACATCAGATCAATATAATCTGTTTGTAATTTATTTAATGATTCCTCAATCCCGGATTTGGCCTTTTTATAACTTGCATAAGGACGATTGAGTTTTGTCGTAATAAATAAATCCGCCCGGTCAATTCCACTTCGCTGAATGGCATTTCCTACAATCTCTTCATTGTCATACATCTTCGCAGTATCTATAAGACGATACCCTGTATCGAAGCTTGTAAGGATTACTTCTTCCCCTTCTTTCCCCCTGACATCCCAGGTTCCAAAACCCAGCATCGGCATTTCCACACTGTTATTCAGTTTAAAATACTCCATAAATGTAAAACCTCTTTCCTAAAAATTTAAAATTATAAAGAATATTTTTTACCAATCTGATAAATGAGATAATCCAGGCAGTCGAGCTTCCCCTGTTCATCATGAATCCCATCAAGTAATGCTGCTCTGTGGCTTTTTAACGCCGGCAGCATTTCAGCCCATTTTCCATTTTGAGCCATATCCATACAGCACTTGATGTCTTTCTCACTGCACCCTGCATCTGCCAGATTCTGATAAAGAATGCCCATTGTATCATTTGCTTCAGCCATATCCTTTCCTTCTCCATTCTATTTCGGTCAGCGCAGGCTTTCATCTACAGGATGTCATGCGCCCTTTCTATAGTTTTATTATAGTTTTTACTGCATGCTATGTCCAATAGCTGTTTTTCATCTCATGTTATTCTTGACAAGAATAACACACTAAAGTACAATCGTGATAAGTGTTTCTGAAACTTTTTCACACCAATTTTTATTATTTTTTGATCAGGAGTGTTTTGATATGGAAATTCGTGTACTTGAGTATTTTATGGAGATAGCCAGAGAGGGGAATATGACAAGAGCCGCTGAAACGCTTCACGTCTCACAGCCTACTCTTTCAAAACAGATGAAAGAACTGGAAGCAGAGCTTGGAAAAAAGCTTTTCAAACGCGGAAGTGCAAGCGTAAGTTTAACCGATGAGGGCATGCTCCTTCGAAAGCGTGCCGAAGATATCCTTGGAATGGTTAAGAAAACAACCGATGAATTTAAAGAACTGGATAACATCACAGGCGGAGAAGTATCTATCGGATGTGCGGAGTCTTATTTAATGAAACATCTTGCCCGCGTCATCAAAGAATTCCGTGCACAATATCCTCTGTTTTGCTATCACCTCACCAGCGGTAATACGGAACAGGTATTAGAACGTCTGGACCGTGGGCTTCTTGATTTTGCTGCCATCGTAGAACCCCCAGATTTATCACGATATAACTATCTTGTAATTCCCGGGGAAGATACCCTCGGGCTGCTTCTAAGAAAGGACGATCCGCTTGCGCAGAAAAGAGAAATTACTCTGGAAGATATGCGCAGTATCAGCTTGATTGCATCGGAACAGTCTATGAAAAATGATATCCCAAGATGGTGCGGTGAAGACAGCGACAGCCTGAACTGGACAGGATCTGCGAACCTGTTCTACAATGGTTCTGTTTTTGTAAAAGAAGGGCTCGGGGCCCTTCTAACCTTTGAATATCTGGCAGATACCGGGACAGACAGTGAACTTGTTTTCCGCCCCCTGTCCCCAAAACTTGAAACTAAAATGTATATTGTCTGGAAGAAATATCAGGTATTTACACCGATTGCAAAAAAACTGGTTGATGAATTAAAGAAAAGATTTACCAGTATTTGATGATCTGTCTTTTCTTCATGCGCTGACAGTTCTGTCAGAAGTTAAAGAGAGTCCATGTTTTTCACGCCTAATCAGCATAGATTTACTCCTACTGCAATTTTACAGCCCAAACGTCTTTTCTGCCTGTCTCATGTTCTCCCGGATTGACACGCCGAAGGGACATCTTGTCTCACAGATCCCGCACCCAATACATTCTCCTGCGTGACGGGGAAGAAGTTCATAATGTTCCCGCACGGTTTCCGGCACCTTCCCCTGCGCCTTTGCAAGATTCAAAAACTTGGTGACCGATGCCACATCAATCGCTTTCGGACACGGTGCACAGTGGCTGCAGTACATGCAATGCCCTTTCCAGCTGATATTGGGAAATGACGCAAATGCCAATGCATAGTCCCGATCTTCTGCCGATGCATCTTCGTAGGCCAGGCTCTTCTGTAATTGTTCCAATGTATGTGCTCCTGCAAGAACTGTTGCCACAGCAGGGCGGGTGAGGGCATAATGAAGGCACTGATTTACTGTCAGAGCTTTGCCTGCCGGAGACAGAGTTTCATCCAACAGATCCCCTCCGCCAAATGCTTTCATTACTGTGATGCCTATTCCCCGCTGCTGGCAGACTTCGTATAACTCCTGCCTCCGGGGATCCATATTTACCAGTGGTTCCCGATAGTTTTCATCCTTCCAAAGCTCTCCCACATCTTCACTTGCAGGCTGTAGGTCATAACATGGATTGACACTGAACATCAGCACCTCCAGGTAATCACTTTTTGCTGCGGCAAGAGCCACCTCCGGATTATGGCTGCTGAGTCCGATATGGCGGATTCTTCCGGTCTTTTTCAAATCCAATGCATACTGTATAACCGGACCATCTATAATGTTCTCCCAATCCTTCATGGAATCCACATAATGAATCATCCCCACATCTATATAGTCTGTCTGCAGTAAAGACATCATTTCCTCAAACCCTTCTTTTACAGCCTGTAAATCACGGGTTCGCATATACTGCCCGTTCTTCCATACAGAGCATATGTGGGACTGGATGATAAACTTTTCCCGCCTTCCTCTAAGCGCCATTCCTACTGCGCCACGCACCCTGGGATTGGATGTATATAGATCAAAATAATTGATTCCATTTTCCTCAGCAAAATCAAAAAATTTTCCTGCCATCTTACAGTCATCTTCCGCAAATCCTTCACAGCCCATGCCGATTTCACTGACCCATAATCCTGTGTTTCCTAACTGTCTATATTCCATTCTTATACTCCTTCTGTATTTACCTTGTACCGAAGCCAGACACTTCCGCCTTCCATCGCTTTTGCATCCTGTAACTGGAATCCCACCGGGCGCTCATCGGAAAGCCCCTTTTTCGTCATAAACAGAGTCTGTGTACTGGAAGAACCGTCAGCGGCAGGGGCAACTACCAGACTCAGCTCATCACACATCCCAGCCTGAATAAAAGACCAGTTCAGTACAGCACCTCCGCCCAGCATCAGCATTTCGATTCCAAATAAATTCTTTAACTTCTCAAGAGCCTGTGCATAATCCAGTGTTTCCTCCCCGGCGATAATATAGGAAATCCCCAGTTTTCTGAGGAAGGCTTTGTATGCATTGGAAGCCTTCCTGGTCAGGACCTCCAGTACATGAGCTTCCGTTGTCTGATAATTCAAAGTATTACTCTTCCATCCAAGCCTGCCAGACGGGTCTATGGAGACATAGTACATAGAAGCGTTTTGGGCTGCAAAATCACCTTCCGGAACAGTCGGTGCATCTTCATCCAAATCCGGCTTTTCATAAAGGGTAAAGTTATCATCTGTGGTGACCCGTCCGGAAAGCCATCCCTGATGCCTGTAATATGGTTCTTCTCCAAACGCAAGGTTATAAAATACTTCCCCTGCTGCCGCTCCCTCCGGTGTATCCATGTAATTCCCCATGATTTTTCCGTCTATAGATGTCATCATGTGGCAGAAAATATAAGGTCTGTTCATCTGCTTCGCTTCTCCTTTTCGTTGACATTTATTTTACAGAATGATAAGATTCATCTTGCAAGTTACTTAATATACTACAACTTAAAGTTAGGTTTAAGTCAATACTTATTTTATGCTTTTACCTAAAATATAATAGTTAATTCTTGTTTCACCTTTTAAATTCGCGTTTGATGATTTTACTCTTACACAATTTGTGATATGGTTTGACTGGGTAGTGGATTCCTCCATTGTAGGAGGATTATTTATGTCTAAGAAAAAATTCATCCACCTGAAAGGAGTATTTTTATGTTGTATACTGTCGGCGAAATCGCTCAGAAATTACATGTCGCCCCCTCCACAATCCGTTACTATGATAAAGAAGGCCTGCTTCCTTTTGTAGAACGTTCCAGCGGAGGAATCCGCATGTTTAAAGACTCAGACTTTGAATGGCTGTCCATCATTGACTGTCTGAAAAAGGCCGGTGTACCTATCAAAGATATCAAGAATTTTATTGACTGGTGCATGGAGGGAGATTCTACCATTGAAAAACGTTTGGATTTAATTGAAGAACGGCGTCAGTCTGTGCTTTTGCAGTTGAAGCAGATGGATCATACTCTTCAGATACTGGATTATAAGAAATGGTACTATGAAACGGCAAAAGCCGCTGGAACCTGCCGTGTTCACGAGAACCTTTCGGAGGAAGATGTCCCGGAAAAGTATCGTGAAATCCGGCGATTATCCAAAGGATTATAAGACTTTTAAAATATAATACTACTGCTCAGCTGCTTTAACACCACTGGCCATCCAGTTCCTTTCTACTGAGTCAGTACTGGCTGATTGACATATGTCCCTGCAGTCATCTTTACAATAGTAAAGCTCTATTTCAGGGCGGAAAAGGCAGCAGCTTCTTTTATCCATCCAACCAGTTCATCGTCAATCTCTTCTGTACATGATATAAGCAGATGATGTGTAAAGCGGCCAGGATATGGCTCAACAGCAACATCGATTCTGGAAGAAGCGACTCTGTGATTCAGCCCAAATGTGACAACGATATATTCGTCAGGGCGATCCTTTTTCCTGCGAACCGGAAGAAAGGATACGCAGGCAAACAAGTGCTTATTATAAAACGAAATCTGGCTTTTCTGTACTTTAATACGCACATGGCCGATTTCTTCTAAAATTTTCTCTTGCAAAAGTTCATACAAAGGAAGGGCGTCTTGATGTCCTTCAAAAAAAAGTAAAGTGTCTCCATCCATTATTCTCAATCCCTCCTTTTCACACCATAGGCGAAGTACATTCAATCGATCGCTTCTACGGTAACATCAACGCTGTCGCCAGGCTGCTTCCCGATTTTCTCCCGGATATCCTTGCGGATTCCGATGATATAGCAGATGGAGCCATCTTTATTTTTCACTCCCATATTTACAATACTGCCGTGATACAGTTCACCATCAAAAGTGATTTCTGCTTTCACACGGCCTCTGCCGAATTCTTTTCGAATATCATACGGGAAACGCACATAGGCCCCACCCTTATCGGGGACTGGCTCAATTATTGCATGAAATTTATACACTTTTCTGTCCATCACTTCTTTTCTCCTCCTATGCAGATAAAAAAATAGGAATTACCAACACGAAAATTAAATTATCTGTATTATAATTTATATTCCATAAAATTCTTGTTTTTTACAAATCCAAACTCCTTATATAACAGCATCCCCATATCTGAAGCTGTTATTTGTATTGTACCACATCCATACTTTCTTGCCTCATTTACAACTTTTGAAAGGAGTTGTTTTGCTATTCCCTGCCGCCTGTAAGATTTTTCCGTAAACATACTTGACAAAAGACCAATCTTCCTATATTCAATCATTGTACTCCCTACAACTTCAGACTTTCCAATCTGATAAACTTTATGCAGTTACTCAGCAAGTCTTTTCAACGTATCCCCATCAATTCGATATACCGTCCAATCTGACATCGGTTCAGCTTCCAGCGACAGGTAAAAATCAATGCTGGGTTTGTTCCAGTCAAGACACCACCATTCCAATCTTCCGCAGCCTCGTTCCACCGCAATCGCCGCAAGTTTTTTCAGAATGGCTTTCCCGTAACCTTTCCCCCGATACTCCGGCTGTACATATAGATCTTCCAGATAAATTCCTGCCCGCCCAAGAAAAGTTGAGAAATTATGAAAAAACAAAGCAAAACCAACTTCTTTGCCATTCTCCAGCAAAAAAATCACTTCCGCTTTCTGTTTATCAAAAATCCATTCTTCCAGTGTATCTTCATCTGCCACAACTTCATTCAACATATTTTCGTAGTCAGCCAGTTCCTTTATAAACTGCAAAATTAATGCGGTATCTTTTCTTTCTGCATACCTAAATTCCATGTGTTTTCCTCCATAAATGTAGACTTTCCAGAAAAACAGGGCTTTATTTCCTTGCTTTAATCTGAATACGACGAAATGTTTCAAAGCAAGTACCATCAGGCTGTAATGTCTTTGCTGACATTGATTTAATAACGTCATCCCGAAATTCCATTTTCATTTCTTCCGGGATAATGCTGATGAAAGGTACTATACTCGGCTGATCTATCCATTTTATCATCTCATCAACATTTGAAAAAAATCTATCCTTATTTACTTCGTCAATCGTATATGTGGAATAACCAGAGGCAGCAATGATTTTTTCATACTCCTCCTTCGTTGGCATATACCATGGCCATTCAAAATCACTGAAATATTGTCTATATTTTTCACTTTGAATCTTTTCACGGATAACTTCGAAAAAATTAGAGCAATTCCCATCACCTGCAAAATCCCATAAGAGAACTCCATTTTCTTTCAGTGCCCTGGAAGCTTTTTGGAGAAGCCCTTCATGGTCTTTAATCCAATGAAGCGTCGCATTTGAAAAAATAACATCGAACACACTATGAAAATCAATCTCATTAATATCCATTTGCATAAACCTTAAATTTGGCTTAATCCGTTTTTTAGCAGTGGTAATCATTCCCATAGAAGCGTCAATTCCTAGTACTTTCCCATTAGGTACTAATTGAGCCAACTGTTCTGTTAATCCACCATCTCCACAACCTAAATCTAATATTTCTTCATTTCCATCCAACGACAATTCTGCCAGTAAGCGATTGCCCCATTCCTTCTGGTGTTTAGAAGCCTTTTTATATTTCTCTCCATCAAATTCAAATGTGTTCATAACATTATCTTCTCCTCAACTTCTAAGTTATCTACTTCTCTCTTCTATTCAACTCATTATAATGTTCCAGGTGTATTCCAATATGCCCGATTCCTAAAATGAGTACAGAAATCAGCATCCAGATAACCTTTCCGTATATCCCCAGCAAAAAGAATGCCAGTACAGGTAACGTTGCTCCTGCAAGTGGAATATACATGATACCAGTATAAAAATCTTTCAGTTTTCGTTCACTGCGAAAATATCTGATCCACCAAATCTCATACAAAATCATAAGGGAAACCGCTGCCAGAAGCCACCATGTCCATGCCGTCATTCCATGAACGTTAAAATCTGAAAATATTAACGAACAACAACATACCATTACTTCTCCAATACGCTCAAACAAACCTAAAATCTTATTCTCCCCATCGGAAGTATAACCCTCTGGAACATTCTTTGTCCAAAGGATGTTCGGGATAAACAGCATGATCAGAAATATGAGCCCTATATATGAAAAGCCGAAATGCCCCATATCGTTTCCTCCATCACAACTTCTAATTTTTCTCTACTATACTCAGGGCTATTTCTTTCGCTGCACTGCCAGTTATGTATTCCTTTTGTGAAGGATCCTTAAGATATACAGCAAAATATTCCCTTTGTCCGTCTTTTTCAGTATACCCTGCAAACCATGCCTCTCCATCAGAACCTGATCCAGTTTTTCCATATACCTGCTGCATCCCATTGTCATTTACAAGCATAATTCTTTCCAATATTTCAATATCTTCACTGCTGAAAATACTTTGCCCTTCAAATATTTTCGCCAAAATCTGTACTTGCTCATAGGGTGAAATTTTCAAAGACGAATTTAACCAAAAACCATTTAATTCCTGATATGGATTTATATTACTCCCACCCCATTCAGATATATCACAATTGCCATATTCTAACTCCCTTAACTCCTTGCCCATCTCTTCCTGTCCTACAGCATCTATAACCTGACGAAAATACCATATACATGATGTCTGAAATGCCTCCTGCAAGGTTAAGTCTCCATTCCATTCCGGGTTTGGATATTCCGTTCCATTATAGTTCATTGTAGAAGTTTCATCTTTAATAATACCATTGTGTAACCCTGCTAATGCAGACACAATTTTAAATGTTGAATAGGGCGAAGCTTCTTCTTTTGCTATCTCCCTGTTGTAAAAAGAAACCTTGTTTTCGGATGGATCATACACTACTGCACAGCCAATAATACCGTTAAAGCTACTGCTCAAATCAATGCTTTCTTCTATGATATTTTGAGCCTCAATATGCTCTGCCTCAGAATCATCTTCCGACTGTGTGATCTGTTCTGAATCTTTTGTTTCTTCGATCTTCTCCTTGCCGGAGCATCCCCCCAGTGCCATCAGGCAGACGATTAATACACAAAAAAACTTTAAAAATCTTCCCATTCTATTTTCCCCGCTGCTTCTTATTGGGAACATGAATCATAAGCTTATCTGCCGTTAAGTCAGACCTCTCCCCATTTACAATCACATCCACGTGGTTCCATATTTCCTCCTCCAAAAATAAAGGAAGTGTCAGGGAATCCCACCAGTCGGCGAATTTTGTGACAGACTCGACAGTGCCGCCATTTTCCCCATTCGCAATATCTCTTTGCACAACACGGTTCCTGGCAATCTCCGGCTCTGTGTCTACCCAAATGGAATATGACGCAGCTGCCCGCATTGTTCTTCTGCACGCTCCCATGCCCTCGATGATGAGCGCCCTGTCAGGATCGACGTTGATGAATCCCGGGCGGTTTTCTTTTATCCAGCCAGTCGGCCTATAAGCAATCCGCTTTCCGTCAAGCCATGGATTTATAATCCCTGCAAGCATCTCATCATCCCAGTGGACAGGATCCGCGCACCAGCTTACATCATCTGTATGAACCAGATCTGCATGCAGCAGATCTGAAAGCTTTGTGGCTAAGGTCGTCTTTCCTGAACCCGCTGCCCCATCAATGAGTATCAATGGCCTGGGCGCATGCTTTAATATCTGGGCAGTCAGATTGGACAGTGTTTCCTCTGACCACGAATTTATTTCAAGTGACGGCAGTTTCGTTAATGTTTGATTCATAGGCACTCCTTTTTCATTTTATATTCCCTTTCAATGGTTCCGCAGACTGAGATTTGTCTTTTTACAATACTTTCAAGAGTTCATCATACGGAATCGTCCCGAGCGTAAACTTTTCTAAAGCAATGTATTTTTCCTCCGATTCTGAGTTGATCCTTTTTAATAATTCTTCGACTAAACCAGTTTCATTCGCAAGTGGCTCATAAATATGCTTTTTATTATGAAAAGCTTCAAAATATCTTAATCCAAATCTTCTCTGTGATTCCGCATTGATATGGATTCCGTCTGGATTAGAAAATAAAGCATTACCAGTAACAAAATAGCAGTTTTCATGATTTTCTGCATACTTTTGAAGCTCTTTGTTAATTTCTTTATATTCTATACATCCTGCTCCAAACGCAGTTTTCCCCAAATAATCACCTAATCCACCTATGATAAAAGGCACATTCTCAATTCCTGGTTCTTTTCTAAATCCATTTACAATCTCATCAAGTTTTCCATAATATTCTTTATATTTACCACCTTGGCTGTCACTTTCACCTTGATGCCATAATACCGCAACAAGTTCACTATTCTCTATTGCATATCTTGTTTCGCTTATCGCATGCCGAAACAGTGTTCCATTCGTATGCCACTCATCAATAGAACTGCCTCCTTCTGCACATGGAATTAAACCTATTTTTTCTCCCCTGTTCACATTACACCAGGCTTCCGCAAAAGAAGAAGCTGGCCCTATGCCAGCCACCGTTCTGTCAAAATGAACAGGTTCCACCATCATTTGCCATCTTCCGTTTCGTAACATGAAAATTCTCTCATTATAAATTGGTTTAGACTCATGCAAAAAACCACGTCCTGCCATATTAGATTGTCCGATTAATAATACCGATTTCATAAAAACATTCCTTTCACACTTTCTGATTTATAGCATACGTCCGCACAATCAGATTGTCAATCCAGGCAGCCGCATGTTTTGTACCATTTTCTGCGCAATCATTCCCATTTAAAACGATCCTTCCCGGCACCAATTTCAAAATGATATTTCACAATTCCGGTGCCGATTTGGGTCATCGGACTATGATCTTTCGCGCTGATGGATACGGTATTTCCATGAGCTTCGATAAAAAAATCCTGTCGGTTAAGGCCTGTCGGGGCCAGAACAGCCGCATTCATCCCATCCATAAACCATGTATCTTCGCACGGCTTACATAAACTTTCCATACTTTTTGACTTATGCTGCTTCCCGTCTGTGACGCCATAGCCAATCGCAATGACGCCAGTTAATTCCTCATCAGGGGCTAACGAAACCGGACATTTTTTCGCATTGTATGAACCTGTGACCCAGCATGAATTGAGACCTTCCTGCTGAACTTTCAGCATAAGACGTGCTCCATAGTAACCACACATCTCATAAAAACCGTCCTGCTTTTTGGCTGCCAAAGCAATATAATTTTTTACATTCTTAAATCTCCCAAAGATGGGAACAGGGCTTTTAAATGCCTCCTCATTTTCCGTTACCAGCTGAAAATGCAGCTGTCCCAGCCGGTTACACTGCTCAATTTCCTCATTCAATGCATCAATGACTGCCGGCGAAAGTGGTTTCGCCGTATAATTTCTAACCGCGTGTCTCGCTCTTATTGCTTCTAATTCTGTCATAATAAATCCTCCTCTTTTCTCTCAAAATCATGCTACAGTATTACTTTGTTCAGCAGTATCCTCTCTGTAAGAGCGCCCCAGTCACCATTTTCATATTGTATCCCTTTCATGTTGGCCATTGCTGCCAGTCCATGCACAGTTGCCCACATGACCAGAAGATCATCCCTTAATTCTGCCTCATCAATGTTTAGTTCCCTCAATCCTCTTTTCGCTCCATTTACAAAAATTTCAAAGGGAGTAAAATTTCCATTCCATATAATCTCAGTTTCTTTGATCTGAATATCCAGATACTCACTGTCAAATAAGAAATTGAAATAGTGCGGATACTTTGCAAAGAATTCTACATAGGCGACGCCCATAGAAATCATAATATAATGACAGGGATTCTCTTCAACTGCCTGTTTCAGGGCAGTTGAAAATCTGTCTATCACATAAGCGTACATTCCCTTAAGCAGTTCATCAATATTTCCAAAATGATTATAGCAGGCCGCCGCCGATACCCCTACGTTCTTTGCCACCTTCCGCAGGGAAAACTTTTCAATCCCTTCCTCATGAATCAGTTCAATTCCCTGCTCAATCAGTGTTTCTTTTAAATTACCAAAATGATATGCCTTTTTCCCGCTTGTATCTGTGTTCATATTATATCCCTCCAAATAAACAGGTGTTAACATGCATTATAATCCTACATGTTAACACCTGTCAATATAAATCTCCGATCATCCCAGATATTTTTTTCAGTACCAGCACCAAGTACAGCCGCTTACTTTACATCCCGCTTCTGAAAAAGCAATATAGATATCCCTATCACACAGGCTGTCAGCAGAACTGCAAAGCATACCGATCCAACCGTCTGCAGCAAAGGCACCGAACCATTCATCATAAGCTGGTTACTCCAATATGACGGCAGAAGCCTGGAAAGAAAACTGGATGAACCTGCCAGATAATTGACCGCATACATCACTATGATAGTCAGTACGAACGTAATAAATGGATTTGCAAACAGTCCCGCAAGAAATGTCATTCCAATCAATATGATATAAACCAGCATCTGCAGGACGATGGATGCCATGATGCCCCAACCGGATAATCCATCTATCGTTGCCCCAAAGGTTCCCGTTTCCATTGCGGAGTGGGAAACAAACATATAATAAGAGACAATGCAGGCCAGAAGCGTCCCGGCAATCGCGGCTGCGGCAGCAAGTACGGTCGAAAGATATTTTCCCATGACTACAGTGGACCGTCTCCCGATCCGAAGAAGCATCAGTTTGATCTGTCCCCTCTCAATCTCCCCGGAGAACTGAAATGCCGCGAATAAGATCAGCAGGATTCCCATGATTCCCAGACCGGAAAGTACATTCCAGACGACGAACACAAAGTCCATGCAGGAATACGCATCCACACTGCCTGCGGTCAGATTCAGTGCTATGATTCCCCTGGAGTATCCAAAGGTGATCACAATGGAAAGCAGCATGGGAATGAACATCATCAGGCTGCTTTTCCGATGGCAGTTCTTATAAAGTTCCGTTTTCATTACTTGTAATAAACTCATCTTTCCCCTCCTAACGCATCAGTTCCACAAGGGATCTTCCCTCATCTGTCATGTTTTTACAGGTATCAGAATACTTGATCGTTCCTTCGCTTAACACTGCAATATCGTCCGCAAGGTCACACACTTCGTTGAGCTGATGGCTGGAAAAAATAATAGAAGTATGATTTTCCCTGCACAATTGCTGAAGCAGTTTTTTGACATCTTCGATGCCTACCGGGTCAAGTCCTACAAACGGCTCATCCAGTACCAGCAGATCTGGCTTTGTGATCAGTGTCTGCGCCAATGCCAGACGCTGCTTCATGCCAAAGGAGAAGGAACGGACACTTTTCTTTCCGGCATTTTCCAGTCCCACGAAGGAAAGTAATTCCTTAATCCGTTGATTCTGCCTTGAAACCTCCACCGCTTTTGTCAGCATCATAATTGTTTTCATATTCTGAAAAGCGGTCATATCGTCATAGAAACTTACATCCACCAGTGAACCTATCTTTGACTTCATCCGTTCACTGGAAGCATCCATCTTCTCTCCGTAAAAAAATATCTCTCCCTGATAATTAGTATTCAGGCCAAGCACTGACTTCATCAGAGTTGTCTTTCCCGCTCCATTCTTTCCAATCAACCCCAGAATATGCCCTCGCTGAACCTGAAAAGTGACATCCTTCAGAACAGGGAACTTCTTATATCCTTTCTGCAAATGCCGTATTTCCAATATCACATTTTCTTTCATATTTACTTCCTCCTGATTCACCTTTCTCTAAAATAGATAAGCACTGCCAGAATCAGCAGCGCAGCCAGTATGAAAATCGCAATCATCATTGCCCACATTCTCTGACCTCCTTTACTCTTTTTGTACTTTAACATAAAAAAAGACAGCCACCCCAACTGTCCTCAAAACAACGGGTAACTGTCCCTCAAAATTTTACTGGTAAAAGAGCATCACGCTCACTGTAAAAATGGAATTGCTGTATTCATATTTCATGGTTCCCTGATACTTTTTCACAGCCGTCTCTACACTTTGGATACCCCATCCATGCTGCAGGCTATCCTGTTTGGAAGTGATGAGCTTTCCGTTTCGAATGACTGGCGCCGATTCGCTGGTATTGGATATCCGCAGGATGATAAACTGATGAATTCTCCGCATTGTCACTGAAAGATTCCGCTTTTTGTTCTCCTGCTGCCTTGTACAGGCCTCTATAGCATTATCCAGCAGGTTGGTCAGAATGGTGCACAAATCAACCGGATCGATGGCGCAGTCTTTCGGGTACTCCGCATGAATCTGCATTTCAATGTCCTGCCGTCTCGCGTACTCTGCTTTCTGGCTCAGAATATAATCGACTGCATCAATCCCCGTATGACGCTCTATGGCAGATTCTGACATGCTACTTAACTTTTGGAGATACTCCTTCGCATCCGATATTTTCCCCTCTGTAATGTAAGCCTGCAGCAGAGCGAAATGGTTCCTCATATCGTGATATAATTTCGCATTGGATTCATAGGCTTCCTGTGCTGTCTGATAATTTTGTTCTAATAACAAAGCCTGCTGTGCTGCATAAGCTTTCTCCCGGTTCACTTCCCGAAGCCTATAATAAAAATAAACGGTACATCCAATAAAAACCAGACTGATTCCCAATACAGCCTGAAGGATATCCGGTTTCCAGTTTAAATCTTCCAGCAGATTCATCTGCCATACTGAAACCCCAGTAAAACATAAAACCGAGCAGATTAATAGTATAGGAGATGCTTTCAGTTTTACGGAATACTTTTTTAATAAAAAACACAGACACACAACGATCGTAATATCTATCACCTTAAAAGCAATCAGAATATAAATTCTGATCAGATGAAATCCCGACTGCATCTGCAGAACCAGATCCCCCAGTCCCATCATTTTCATGCATGTCAAGAAAGAACCTTCTACCAGATTTAATCCCGTAATATATATAATTGCCATAGAAAGAAACCCGCCGAATTTTCCCTGATACAAAATGCACGCGCCAAGAGCCAATGCGAACATGCTATAAACCTGTGTGGCAAAGCTGATCGAAAGATTCACAAAATTAAGCAAAAGAATGCCCGAAGCAATCACAGCAGATACTGCCAGAAAGAGAATTCTGTGCTTTTTATGAGGAAACTGTTCTTCCGCTAGCGTATGCAGAACTGTAAAATACAGGATTACCTCAATGGACGTTACCAGCCATTCTGCCAAAACATTGACTGTCATCATATCTGTTCCCCCCAGAATCTGAGCATCGTCTCTTTAAATTCTGACAGATTAGCTCTGCTGATTGTGAGATGCCGTTCATCCGGGAAGAGGATTTCCGCCCCATCTATACCAATCACATTCGCCAGATTCACGATACATCCCCGGTCCGCAAAATAAAAATACTCTTCATTCAACTCATCAAAGACTGTTGAGAGCGTTTTTCGGACGGAAATGGTGTTTCCATCCTTCAGGTAAAATACCGCATATTTTCCATTTTTCAGTATATAAAGGATCTTCCGGTAAGGAGTGAGCTCCACATGATTCTTCACTTCTACCCGGTAAACTTCGTCCCGTTCCAGATCATATAATTTGTAAAAATCATGCAGTGCGTCCGGCAGTTTTTCTTCTATTACCGCCTTTGGAATATAACGGAATACGGAAAATTCATAAGCCTTTATGGCATACTCCAAATGAGAAGTAATGAAGATAATCCTGCCTGCCGGCATCTTATCATGAATGACTTCTGCCAGTTCCATGCCGTCAATCCCCGGCATCTCAATATCCAAAAGAAACAGGTCATAAAAAAAGCCATCCTGCAGATCATAGAGCAGATTTTCACCGGACTGGTATGAGTGAAATCTGCAGTCAACACAATTCATCCGAAAAAACTGCGCCGCTGTCTTCTCTATATAATTGGCTGTAGATTGTTCATCGTCACATACGGCTATTCGCAGCACTGTCATCACCTCGCCTGTAATTTTTTCCAATTATACCGCATTTTCCGGATAATCTCAAATCCCTGAAAATGATATAGGCTGTAGGTGTAGTATTTATTGACATGTATTACGGTTAGTGATACACTTTCAGTATTACAGTAAACGTAATATATGAGGGGTGATTTTATGAGAGATAATATTAAAGGCGGGGCGTTGACAGAAGTTACATTTTTCATATTATTGTCCCTGTACAAACCTAAGCATGGATAT
>URQQ01000073.1 GCA_900549995.1 uncultured Lachnospiraceae bacterium
GGTGAGTCACAGCATTGACAAGGCCTTCAAACCAGGCAAATTCTGGATATTCAGGCAAAATTTGAAATTGCCCATTGTCATCCAGATATTGGAACTCACGCAGCTGGGTACGAATAAAATCACGAGCCTTGATAATCAGGGTTGGTAGAGCATCATCAAAGGTCACTTCCTTAATGACATTAAAGCTACTACCTGTCCCCATGTCCGTGCCATCAAACCGTTGGAAGCGAACACGAGCTTGAGGGAAGAAAGCTGATGGGTGTTTACCAAAAAGCAAGATAGCAGCCTTGGTCAATTTACCATTGACCAGAAAACAGGGATTTTCTGGTCAATGGCATATTATAGAGGAGCACTTATGAGTAATGGGAATTTTGACACAGGGAACCGCTTGAAAACAAACAGAACGTGGAAGAAGAACGGGACAAAAGTACACTATATATCGAAAAAGAAGTTCCGCCAGTATTATCCGGGAGAACAGGGGTATTCTATCGAAGGAGCCATCGGAGAGGGCCTGGAAGGGGAGACGGGTACATACAGCTATAACGGTGTGGACTTATTTGTATATCATCCTGAATTTTCCGGGAAGACGCATAAAATGGATGGATATCTGCAGAAAGAGGACCATAGCTTTTACCAGGTGGTCAGAAAGAGAAAAAAAGGCCTGCTGTGGTTAGTGCTTGCGTTGCTGGCTCTTCTGCTGGCTGGGGGGATTTACTATATGAAGAACCAGGGGCCGGAGTTAGATCCCTCCATTGGGAAATATAAGCCGGACATTGTCCTGCCGGAGGGTGCGGATCCAACAAGGATTACGATCCCGGGCTATGATAATATCCACATGGAAGCCAGCAGCGATACGGCATATGTGGCGCTGTGGAATCCGGATGATAACCCCTGCTACTTCAAGTTCAGAATCCAGCTGAATTCGGATGGTAAGGTGATTTACGAAAGCGGTCTCATTCCGCCGGGATATGCGGTTACAGAGGTTCAGTTTAATCAAAAGTTTCAAAAAGGGACATATCCGGTAAAAATTGAAATTGAGAGTTATGACTTAAGTAATTATGAGACTCGTTTAAATGGCGGGGAAATCGAGACACAGATCGTAAGTATTGAGCCATAAAAAACGTAAAAGAGCAGGCACAATCCGGCAGAATGGATGTGGATAGATTAGACTTAAAGATAAAATGGAAGAGGTGGATACATAAATGGGGAAGGAGCATAATTCTTTTATTGTACATATTGAAAAAGTAGAAGATAATATTCCGACGGGATGGTATATGAATCCTTATATAGAAGAATATATACCTTTTCGTGGGTTGAGTGATATGGTACTGAAAATCGATGACAGCCTGCACGAATTAATGGAGAAAGAGGAACGGGGAGAGTCATCTGAGATGACTTGTTACCATTCCCTGAGGGACTTTACCTGCCAACGAAAGCCACAATTTTTTTATCTCATTCAAATACTTTATACCTGTCATTACAGCTGGCAGGGAGTGCTCACAGGGACAAATCAACCTCGAATTGCATTTAAAAGTGTACAGGACTGTATTTATAAAATAAATCAGGCCATGCAGGGAAAACAACTACGGAGAAAACAGAAGATAAATTAGTACGGGAATATGAAAAAACAAAGAGATTTATCAAATCAGAAATTCGGACGCTGGGAAGTATTACCTCAATATAGATATAAAAATGGGATGAAGCAGTGGCTGTGTGTCTGTTCCTGTAAAGAAAAGAGTATCAGATATGTTTATGAAAGTAATCTTTTGAATGGTTCTTCTAAAAGCTGTGGCTGCTTATCAAGAGAAAAAGCAAAAGAACGCTATATAGACTTAAGTGGCCAAATGTTTGGAGAACTTGAGGTACTAAGTAAGGCGGAAAATAAGAATGGAAGAGTTGCATGGAACTGTAAATGTAAGTGTGGGGTAGAAAAAGTGATGACATCCCATGATTTACTCTGTGATAAGAGGAAAAACTGTGGCAGCCGGATACATAGAATAGGAACGAATATCCGCTCCGATCTCACCCACATGGTTTTTGATGGCATGGAAGTCCTATATCCTACGAAAGAGCGGGACTATAAAGGAGGTGTTATCTGGCAGTGCCGATGCAAAAAATGTGGACAGGAAAAAAGTCTTTCTGAGGATGCCCTGGTGCATGGGAATTATAAGAGCTGTGGATGCGCCAGGCATGAAAACAGTGCGCAGTTGATAGAGTACAGGCATTTTTATCAAGGTACCTGCCTGGAAGCTCTTCAGCGTAAGCGCAGGAGTGACAACAGTACAGGTGTCGTTGGAGTAACTGAAACAAAAAACGGCAGGTTCAAAGTGAATATTACTTTCCAGGGGAAGAGATATTCACTGGGAAGCTATGAAACTTTAAAAGAAGCTGCCGATGTGCGAAAGAATGCGGAGAAACAATTGCATAAGTCCTTTATCCGGGCTTATACTGCCTGGATGCAAAGTACAGAGGAAGCAAAGGAAGAATTTGTTTTTCAGGTGGATTATATCAAAGGGGAGTTTTTTATTTATTCGAATTATTTACAGCAATAAATAGAGATAAAGAAAGACAGGACTGGTACAAAAAAAGTTGATTCCTCAACTCTTTTTGTACCAGTCCTGTCTTCTTTTATCCACTTGCATTTTACAATACACTGAGTACGATCGAATGCATTTTATTTTCGGCGGAATCAGAACGGGATGTCATAATGATTGGTACACGGGCACCAATGACAGCGCTTCCAGTCTTCAGTCCGGCGAAATAACGGAGAGATTTATCCAGGGCATTGCCGGTACATAGATTCGGCATGAGAAGAATGTCGGCTTTCCCGGCTGCCGGACTGAAGATTCCCTTGCGGGCAGCTGCCTCTGGGGAGATGGCATTATCCATTGCCAGCGGCCCTTCGATATGGCAGTCTGTGATCTGCCCGCGTTCATTTGCCTTGCTCAGCATAGCTGCTTCAATTGTCTCGGGCATTTTTTCATTTACGACTTCCACCGGGGCAAGGCAGGCGACATTTGGACATTCCATGCCTAATTTTTGTGCAAGGGAGACCGCGTTTTTAATAATCTGTATTTTTTCTTTATAAGACGGAACAACATTGATTGCGCAGTCGCTCAGCAACAGGAGTCTATTCTGGGATGGAAATTCGCTGACGGTGATCTGGCTGACCAGGGCATTTGGGGCAACCAGGCCGTATTCTTTGGAGAAGAGTGCACGCAGGAATGTGGAAGTATGAAGCAATCCTTTCATCAGTGCATCTGCCTGGCCGCAAGAAGCCATGGAAACTGCTCTGGCGGCAGCCCTGGTGTCGTCCGGTTCCTCAATAATCTCCCAGTTACTGGGTGATTCATGCAGGGGATGCAGGATTTCTTCGATCTTTTCTCTATTTCCGATTAAGATGAAATCAGCAAGTCCCAGTCGTTTAGAATCAGCGGCGCATTCCAGAACTTCTGTATCATGCGCTGCAGCTATTGCGATTCGTTTTCTGTCAGTTTTCTTTCTGATATCATTTATTAATTCCTCATAGTTGTGATACATAGTTACCTCCTTAGGCAGTCAGGGCATCATAATTCAGAAGAGGCTCCTCTTGATTAAGCACACGGAGGGCGCCAAGTGCCAGGGATTCCAGTTCATTTTCACCGGGGTATAGGGCCACGGGCGCAATGTAGGATACATGGCTTTTAATCAGATTTACAAAATAATCCCAATATGCAAGACCTGCTGTCAGTACGATGGCATCCACTTCTCCGCACAGGGCAGCAGCGATCCCTCCGATCTCCTTGGACACCTGATAAGCCATGGCCCTGGTGACGGATTGGGCCAGTGCATCACCGGAATCAATACGTTTCTGAACTTCCTTTCCATCCACAGTCCCAAGATAGGCAGCCATGCCGCCCCGGCCGTTGACGCGGCGGAGCATTTCGTCCAGAGAATACCGGCCGCTGTAGCAGAGTCTGATCAGATCGCCTACAGGGAGGTCACCGCTTCGCTCAAGGGCAAAAGGCCCATCACCGGCAAGTCCGTTATTTACATCTATGATCTTCCCATTTTTATGGGCGGCAACGGTAATGCCGCCTCCCATATGGGCAACAATAAGACTTGCTTCATGATAGGACAGACCATGATCCTGACAGTATCTGCGTGCGGTTGCCCGATGGTTCAATGCCTGGAAGGATGCAATTCTGCTGATCTCCGGCAGGCCGGAATACACAGCCTCTTCGCACATCTCATTGCAGACAGGAGGATCGACAGTGAATGCAAGAATCTTGTATGACTGAGCAAGATCATAGGCGATCTGACCGCCGATATTACAGGGATGGTCGCCGAACCTGCCGCTTTGTGAATCTGAAAGCATCTTTGGGGAGATGGTATAAGTTCCGCCCGGAACAGGACGTATGGTACCGCCACGGCTGACAACTGCGCGGAAACGGCTCATCTCTTCCTCCTTTTCATTTAAAAGATCCAAAATAGCATTGAGGCGATAGTCATATTGATCCATAAAATGCAGATAACGAGATATTTCTTCCCTGGGGTGGATGATGGTCTGTGTCCAGCACGGTGTTTCATCTTCGTATACCCCAACTTTTGTGGAAGTAGAACCAAGATTGATAATCAATAGACGGTTGTTCATAAATAACCTCCTTTATTCTATAAAACATTACAAAGAGTTTAGTATAGAAAACGTGGTTTTAATATATGAACTTATTTAAAAACATACCACTTTTAAAACAAAGAGTCAATATAAAATGAAAAAAGGATTGCAATTATTGCAATCCCTTTTGAATTTGCTCTGCGGCAGTGTGCAGTGCTCTCAGATGTTTTTCTTTATTTACAATCATTCTTGTGGTGGGTCCGGAAGAACTGATTGCTGCGACAGGCTGTCCTGAGGAGGAAAGGATGGGAACTGCATAACAGGTAAGTCCAAGTTCCGCTTCCTCGTTGTCACAGGAATATCCCTGTTCTTTAATGCAGGCCAGAGTATTCAGCATTTCCTTTGCATCAGTAATGGAATTGGGAGTGTTCTGTTCGAAAACTGCAGAACGGATGTACTGATTGATGAACTGATCCGATTCATATGCAAGTATTGCCTTTCCTGTAGCGGTGATATGTGCGTATTGGGTATAACCAAGCATAATATCCATCTTCAGCCACAGGGTTCCGATGCATTTATCGATAAAAGTGACATGCGTAGGATTGTCCATGATGACAAGGTGTGAAGATTCCCCGGTTTCTTCAGAGATTCTGCATAAGTGCGGGTGGATCAGGTTAATCAGTTCCATCCGGTTGTGGGCAATCTGTCCTAACGTAGATACTTTGGCGCTGAGCCGGTATTTTGCATTAGATGTTTTGGAGATATAGCCGCCCCGCTCCAGTGTTACGAGAAAACGGAAGGCTGTACTGCGGTTGATTCCGAGATAACGAGTGACATCCGATGGACTCAGTTCTTCATAAGTGAAAAACAGATCCATGATGGAGAGGGCATTTTCTACAGAATGCAGAATATACTTGTCGTTATTTTTATTGTCCGTGGTTTTTGAGGTGTCTGTGCTGCTGTCTTTCAAAATGAAATCCCTCCTTAATTGCTGGTACAGCGTTCATTAGTGTGGTTATTTAATTAACGATGTACTGGTATCAATGATACTTTCATTTTATCAGGAAAAAAAATATGAGTCAACAGCGTTTCATATATAGAAACGGGAGCTTATTCCGGAAATATGCCGGTTCCCACATTGCAGCAGGCACCTTGGGGCATTCTTTGATAAATATTACTATAAAACAGAGGGAAATTTATTGCAATTTTACATGTATAAAACAATTGACATACAGTAATCATGGATGTAATATAAAAATACAAAGAGTTCAATATAGATAACAACGTTTAATATTATGAAACGTAACGAAATGGTGTACAGTGAAAAGTGATAAGAAAAGGAGAGGACAAAGCATGAAAGAAATCCGTTTACATGGCCGGGGAGGCCAGGGGCTTATAAAGGCTGCGCAGATCGTAGTAAAAGCAGCGGTGGCCGGGGGAAAGCAAGGACAGTTTATCCCATTTTTCGGAGTTGAAAGAAAAGGCTCACCGGTATTTGGGTACCTGAGAATTGCGGATGAACCAATCCGGAGAAAGATGCAGGTCTATCAACCGGATCTGCTGGTGATACTGGATGACACCCTCGTAACACTTCCCAATACGTATGAAGGTTTAAAAGAAGGGGGAACCATTATCATCAATTCAGTGAAGACGCCGGAAGAACTGGGAGTACCACAGCAGACAGGAAATGTCGCAATAGTAGATGCGACAGGGATCGCTGAGAAACTTTTAGGACGGAATATCCCGAATACGGCAATGCTTGGGGCCTTTGCGAAAATTGCAGGACTTGTGCAGAAAGAGGCTCTGTTCGGGGAGATAGAAGCTGCGTTTGGCGCATTGAACAAAGAGGCGGCTGAGATGGCATATCAGCGGGTGGAGAATATTGAATTATAGGAGGTCTATTTATGGCAGAGCATTTACATATTACGCCGATTGGAAATGATGGAATATACATTCTGGACACGGCCAGCTGGAGAATCGTAAGGCCGGTGATTGATGAGGAGACATGTGTGAGGTGCGGAATGTGCCTGTCTTACTGTCCGGTGAATTCTATCAGGAAGAAGAAAGACGGCAGATTTGAGATTTCATATGATTACTGCAAAGGATGCGGAATCTGCGCAAATGAGTGTAACGTCAGAGCAATTGAGATGGTACCGGAAGGAGGAAAAAAATAATGGGTGAAGTAAAAGTACTTACGGGGAATTATTCAGCTGCGGAAGCTGCCGCACTGTGCCGGCCGGATCTGATCGCGGCATATCCGATCACACCGCAGTCTTCTGTCGTGGAACATCTGGCAGGGATGGTTCATGATGGGAAACTTGATGCCAATTTGGTACAGGTGGAATCAGAACATTCTGCAATGAGCGTGGTGCAGGGAGCGGCGGCAGCAGGAGGGCGTGTATTTACCGCTACCTCAGCGCAGGGACTTGCATTGATGTTTGAGCCTTATTTTCGAATGTCTACGCTGCGTCTTCCAATGGTTATGGCGCTGGCAACGAGAGAGATGACTTCACCGGAGACTGTATGGAGCGGGCAGCAGGATGCAATGAGTGTGAGGGAGGCAGGATGGATACAGATGTTCTGCGACAACAATCAGGAGATTATCGATATGGTAATCCAGGGCTATATGATTGCGGAACATCCGGAAGTCCTTCTTCCAATGAATGTATGTTATGACGGGTTTTATAGTTCTCATCTGACAGAAGGAACGATTCTGCCTTCCCAGAAAGAGGTTGACCAGTTTCTTCCGGCACCTTCGTTTCACCATGCAGTTCTTGACCCTGACAATCCGTTTGCGCTTGATCCGCTCACACCGGGCCCAATTCTGATGAAATACCGGAGAACACATCTGGAGGCGATGGAAAAAGCACTGGAGGTCATTGAGGAAGTTGACCAGAAGTTCGGAGATACGTTTGGCAGATATTATGGCGGAGCGATCAGTGAATACAGAATGGAAGATGCGGAAGTGGTAATCGTTACGGTCGGAGGAATGACCGGTACCGGGATGGATGCAGTGGATCTGGCGAGAGAACAGGGGATCCGGGCGGGATTAATCAAGCTTCGTTTTATCAGGCCGTTTCCGGCTAAGAGGATAGCCGAAGCACTAAAAGGGAAGAAAGCCTTTGCTGTGATTGACAGAAGTGTCAGCTTTGGATGGAGGCAGGGGCCTATGCATATGGAGACGAAAGCAGCCCTTTTGGATGCGGATGATAAATACTGTCATTTCTCAGCCATTGGAGGTCTGGGCGGCGCAGATATCTCGATTGATATGATGATGGATACAATTCACAGGCTCGAGGAACATAAAAATGAACCTGGCGAACTAGAGACCCAGTGGTATATGACAGACCAGAATTAGGAGGGATATATATGAATTACATAGATATTTTAAATGATGCAGAGGATCAGGTGACTCCGGGGATGTCTGCCTGTCAGGGCTGCGGGGGTGAACTGATATTAAGGACCGTACTTAAGATTGCCGGGAAGAATACAATTGTAGGGATTCCTCCGGGATGCATGGCCGGTGCAGGGGTAGTCGGCTGGAATTACGCCAACGGACTTCGTATCCCGGTGCATATTCCGCTTCTTGACAATACGGCTTCTTTCCTTACCGGGGTCAGCCAGATCTATGACAGAAAGGGACGCCAGGATGTAAATATCGTAGGAATTGCAGGGGATGGAGCCACGGCAGACTGCGGATTCCAGAGCCTTTCAGCCGCGGCTGAGAGAAACGAGAAGATGCTGTATGTCTGTTATGACAACGAAGGATACATGAATACCGGGTATCAGAGGAGTTCTACAACAACAAAAGGCTCAAAAACGAGTACGACTCCGATTGGGTCTGCCATCAATGGAAAACAGCAGCAGCAGAAATATCTGCCCCTGATCATGTCCATGCATGGACTGACTTACTGCGCGACAGCTTCGCCTTCTCACATGGCAGATTTTGTGGCAAAAATTGAAAAAGGACTTGCCGCAAGTAAAAAAGGCTTTGCCTATCTTCATGTATTTTCCCCATGTCCGACCGGCTGGGCATATCCCGCAGACAAGGCAATTGAGGTTGCGAGAAATGCGGTGAAGTCAAATGTATTTCCGGTCTGGGAGATGGAAGAAGGAGCATACAGATTAAATTTCAAAAATAAGAATCCGATGTCAGTGGAAGAGTATGTAAAGGGCATCGGAAAGTTTAAAAGCCTGACACCGGAAGATATCCAAAGTATACAAAAGGCGGTGGATGACAGGTATCATTTGCTCGAATGTCTGGCTGGATGTTAAGGTAACGGTTTAAAAAGGAGGAGAACGTTATGAAGTTAGGTGTGATAGGTGGCGCAGGACGCCTTGGAGCAACGACAGCTTTTTGTGCAGGGCTTAAAAATTGTCTGGAAGAGATAAAACTGATGGATATCAAGGAAAATTATGCCGCAGCGAATGTGATGGATATGAGTCAGGCATTTCTTCCGGTCAGCCGTACAAAAGTATCTCTGGCAAAAGATTATTCTGATTTTGCGGATTGTGATATCATTCTCAGTTCAGCGGCAAAGCCATTTTCAAAGGACATCAAAGACCGTGCGCAGGAATTACAGATGAATGTGGAGATCATAGCTCCCATCTGTGAACAACTGAAGAAATACTGCCGGCCGTCTACGGTTGTAATTGTCTCTGCCAATCCGGTGGATGTATTTGTATATATTTATCAGAAACTGCTTGGATGGGATAAAAAACAGTTCCTGGGGCTTGCGGGTAATGATACGATCCGGCTGAAATGGGCAACACAGATGGTGACCCAAAAAGAGTATGAAAATATTGGCGCTGTCTGCATCGGAGAGCATGGAGGGGGTGCAATCAGGCTCTATGAATCTATGACCTATGGAGACCTGCCTCTGGAGATTACAGAGGGACAGAAAAGTGCAATTGAGAAAGAGTGCCAGGACTGGTTCGGCCACTGGACAGACCTGGAGACAGGAACGACCACAGGATATACATCAGGGGTTACGATGTCCATGATGATAGAGGCAATCGTGAGAGATACGGATCTGATTCTTCCGTGTACGACACCGCTTTGTGACTGTCTTGGCTATGACAAATGTGCGATGGGACTTCCGGTCAAATTAGGACGGGGAGGTGTGAAAGATGTGATTCTTCCGGTGCTGACCCCGGAGAGAAAAGCGGAACTTGACAAAGTTGCGGAAAAGATCAGTAGAATGATCGCCAGTGTAGATTTCTAGCCGCCGCTTTTGTGGGGAAGGAGGAAGATAAAATGTCTCTTGTTTTAGCATTAATTCCTATTTTAATTGTACTGATTGGTATCGTGGCGCTGAAAAAGCCGGCGTGGATCGTAGCGCTTGTAGGTGTGGTTATCACATTTATATTGGCGGTGACAGCTTTTCACGGCGAGGTTTTGGCAATGCTCAATACAACGAAAAGTGGTGTAATTTCCGCACTGGAGGTTGCGTTTTTGGTGTGGGGAGCCTTTGCGCTGCTGGAGCTGATGCAGGTCAGTACCGGTATGAACCGTATTAAAACGACAGTAAGTTCTCTGACGAAGGATCGGAGGCTTCAGATTGTCATCATTGCCTTCTGCCTTGGAGTGTTTATCGAGGGGGCAACCGGAAATGGGGCACCGGCCGCAATTCTGGCACCGTTTCTTTTTGGCCTTGGCTTTGAGCCGCTGACCGCAGCAGCCGCCTGTCTGATCTGCAACGGAGTCCCTCCGTGCTTTGGCGGAGCAGGTGTCCCTACGATTGCAGGGATGAGCGCAGTCACAGATAAAATTCCGCTGGCTTCTCTTGTCGCCATGACAGGAAGATTCCTTGCGGTGGGATGTCTGGCCGTTCCTGTTGTTCTTCTGATCGTTCTGTATGGAAGAAAAAGCTTAAAAGGGATGTGGGGGTATCTGCTGACCGTCAGCATATGTATGAGTATCTCCATGTTTCTTGTATCGAATTTCATCGGAGCAGAATTATCAGACCTGATTACCGGCGTAGTGGGCGTGTTGGTATCGGTAGGATATCTGAAGCTCATCGGTGTAAAGAAAGAGGAACAGTATATCAATGAGTCAGATGCGGTATTTGAGACAACCCAGTCTAATTTCAAGGCATTTCTCCCTTACATACTGCTTCTGATACTGCTTCCGGCAGTAAGATTCAGCTTTCCGTTAAGTGCTCTTACAAAGTACGGGTATGCGACATGGATCGGGGCAGTGATTCATCTGGTTGTGCTGATCAGTGCTGCGGCTATGGGATGTCTGGGAAAATTCCTTACTTGCGAAAAAAACGCATTGCTGAAACTGATCAAGCCAGTCATCACACTGTGTGCATTGTATGCTTTGGCGAATTTGATGAACAGCTCAGAAATGATCTCCGAGATTGCGCATTTCCTGGCCAACGCAGCAGGAAAATTCTATCCGGCAGTTTCTGTACTGATCGGCGCGATCGGAGCATTTATTACAGGTTCCTGTCTTGGCTCTAACAAACTGTTCTGTGTGCTTCATCTGGAGGCGGCATCTACTTTGGGGATCAATAAGATTGTGGCAATTACGGCCAGCAGCGCAGGAGGCTCGCTGGGAAATATGATCTGTCCCAATAATATCATCGCGGTCAATGCGACGCTGGAGCTGAAAAATGCGGAAGGGGAAGTGTTCAAAAGGACAGTAAAAGCATTTCTTATCATGACCGTTATCTATTGCGGACTGGCATTGCTCTACAGCTATGTATTATTTCCTCATTTTGGATAGATGAACAACTGGTATCTGCTGTATGAGACCCAGCTTATTTATTATAACATTAAGACATAAGTTGAAATTTGGAAGAAACAGGAATATAATTTATTTATGGATAGATAAGCGTATTATCAAAAGAATGATAGTACGCTTATTATAATTTTGGAAAGGGGAACATTATGCAGTACGAAGAGTCAGAATTATTAGATCCTGCAGATGAGGATACACTGAATTTAATTGCCAGGACGAGAGAGTTGACGAGGGAATATTATTTCACCAATAACCGTGACACAGAAAAGAGACGGGAGATCCTTCAGGAACTGTTAGGCAGTGTAGGGGAGAATGTGGAGATTGATACTCCGATTCACTGTGATTACGGCAGGAATATATTTGTCGGTGATAATGTAATCATCAATATGAACTGTACCTTTGTAGATAATAAACCAATCCGGATCGGGAACCAGGTCATGATTGCGTCCAATGTCCAGATGTATACGTCCTCCCACCCGGTTCTTCCCGGAGAAAGGATCGTTCAGGACTGGGAGAATAAAAAGGTACCGTTTTTCAGAACATTTGCACGTCCGATAGAGATTCAGGATAATGTGTGGATCGGGGGCGGATGTATCATCCTTCCGGGGGTTACCATCGGGAAAAATGCGGTGATTGGTGCCGGAAGTGTTGTCAACCGTTCGATTCCTGCCAATTGCGTTGCCGTTGGCAATCCATGCAGAGTGATACGGACATTTGAAGAAGATATTTAAGCGAAGAGTATAAAGTCTCTTTCATTTCTCCAATAAATCTTGAATAAGTAGAATTTACGAGACATACACAGCCTTCTATACTAAAGTAGTGTGTCTGAAACAGATCTACAGACTTTTATATAGAGGAGAAATGTTATGAATTTTCAATCCAGTCTTTTTAAAGAAATTTCTTCAGAGGAAATGAGCCGGATATTTTCCGATCAACTGGGGGAAAAAGAAATTCACAGTATGAAACTTCTGGAAGGCGGAATGTTTAATACAACTTATCACGTTACTTATGGTACAGGGAAAAAGCAGGCTGTACTGCGGCTTGGGCCGGTGAACCGGCATCTTCTTATGGGCTTTGAGGAACACCTGATGGAGGCAGAAGCCTATGTCTGCGGTATATGCCGTGAACTTTGCATCCCGTGTTCAGAGATACTGGCATATGATGTTTCAAAAAGAATTATTGACCGCGACCTTATGATCGTAAAATATATCCCGTCTGTTGTAATGCTGAAAGCAGGACTTGGACAGAGTGAAAAAGAAGGGTTATACAAGGCAATGGGGGGATATCTTTCTAAACTGCACCAGACGAAAGGGAAATGTTTTGGGTTCGTGTCACGAATCCGGTCTGGTCAGTGTTTTGATGCCTGGAGTGAGGCGCTTTATTATGAAGTAAATGATATCCTGTACCGCCTGGAGATGAGAGAAGCATTTACAAAGTCAGAAGCGGCAGCGGTCAGACAATTATATAGGAATAATCAGGAACTGCTGGATGAAATCAAGGTACCGTATCTTCTTCATACGGATTTGTGGGAAGGCAATGTACTTTTGGATGAGAAGACTCATGAGATTGCGGCAATTATTGACGGTGACAGAGCTGTCTTTGGTGATATTGATTTTGAATTTTCCAGCCCGTGGACGCAGAACCGGATGCTTCTGGAAGGATATGGAATGAAGAAGGAAGCGTTTATGGAGAATGACAGACAAAAGAGAAGACGGCTGTATCTTTTGTTTTACGCTCTGATAGAAACTTATGTGGGATACGCGGAGTATCATAACCAGGAACAGTACCGGGAAAACAAACGGATGATCATGGAGATGATGGAAGGGGAAATGGGCGGTCTGTAACGAAAAAAAAGATGTCGAATAAACTGTAATAACAATGAAAGAAAGGACAGATATTATGGTTACGACATCTTTAATAATCGCAGCAGCAGTTATCGTTGCAGTGATATTGATTGTCCTCGTTGTGTTATGGGTCAGAAGCAGGCGTTTTCGGCCAAGTGCCGATAAACTGAGCCAGCAGCGGGAACTGAATCAGGATCTCGAGGAAACTGGTTTTGCATATGAGATCAAGGGCGATTATTTTTATTCCCTTATGAACTGCTGGCAGAGAGAGGCAGGGTACTGCCGCCTCTATGATGAGGCCGCACCGCTGTTTAATATGATCATGGACTGTGAACCTGTCACTTTTTACTATGCAGGAAAGCGCTGGCTGATTGAATTATGGAAAGGTCAGTATGGCATTACAACAGGGGGAGAAATCGGGATCTATAACACAGAACGGGAGGATATCAATACAGAGAAATTTCAGGGGACTTTTTACGAAAATATTAGAAATGATGAGATGCTTAAAATGTCATTTGTCCTGCGCAGGAATGGAAAGGTGATTTTGCAGCGCAGTGCAGTCCACTGGTGGCTGACAGGATTTAAGCTGGGACAATTTTCCCGGCCGGACAGTTTGACGATGGATGCGAGAATCACATTTCCGGATATCGGAATGAGAAATGCTTTCGTAGAAAGCCTGACTGAAATCGGATACCGGAAGAAGGAATATTCGGTACGCAGGAAGACCGTAGAAATTCATTATACAAAGCCTCATACGCGGCAGATGGAATCGAGGAATAAAGTAAGTGAAACGTTCGTACAGCAGACCAATAACAACAATTGCAAGTTATATGAGTTTGCGACCGCAAAATACAGTGATACACTTGACAAACTGGAATATGCCAAAGCAATGGCACCGGAAATTTATACAATATTCATCCAGTCTCTTTATGCCAGAGGAATCTATGAAGCCTTTGACTGGATCAAAGAGTGGCTGAAAGGGAAGCATCCGGACCCGGGTCCGGTTCCGCCGAGACCGCCGTATCCGCCATATCCGCCGGAACCGCCATGCCGACCATGTCCGCCCAAACCGCCGTGCTGCCCGTATCCGCCGGAACCGCCGTGCTGCCCGTGTCCGCCGGAACCGCCGTGCCGACCATATCCGCCAAGGCCGCAGTGCAACTTGGGCTGCCACAGGTGTCAGGATGAGTGCAGGATGAGCCAGAGAAATCAGAATCAAGAGAAGCCTTGCTGGACTGAAGAGGAAAATCAGAAGCCGTATTTTGGTTATGAAGAGCAGACATCGGTGTATGAGATTGATGAGATTGAAGATACGGAAGAGTTTCAGGAGGAAGAATACTCTGACAGACCCTGGAGGTAATGCCTATGAAAGCAGTGTCTGTCAGGGAGCGGCTGGATGAGGTATATCGTAACTCCAGGGTACTTCCATTAAATTTGGACTCGAAACTGATTCTTATGAGTGACTGCCACCGCGGTCAGGGAAATGCAGGAGATAATTTTATGGCGAACCAGACGGTCTGCTTTGGGGCTCTTGAGTATTACTATCAGAATGGGTTTACCTATATTGAACTGGGTGATGGCGATGAGCTTTGGGAAAACAGACAGTTAAAGACGATTGCAGAAGTACACAGTGATATTTTCTGGATGCTGTCAAGATTCTATCAGGAGGGGCGGCTTCACCTGTTGTATGGCAACCACGACATTGTAAAGCGGAGAAAAGGTTACATGGAGCGGCACTGCAGTCATTATTACTGTAATGCTTCGCACTGTGAGAAGACGCTTCTTAAGGGGATTTCTGTTGTGGAGGGGCTGATCCTTAAGAGCAGCGAACCTGAAACTGAGGTCTTTCTCGTGCACGGGCATCAGGGAGATTTTCTAAACGATACACTTTGGCCGCTGGCCAGATTTTTAGTGCGGTATGTGTGGCGGCGCCTGGAACTTGCCGGGTTTTTAGACCCTACCGGAGCCGGAAGGCCGAGAAAAGCAAAAGAGCGTATAGAGAAGAAAATGGCATCCTATGCGAAAGAAAGAGGAAAGATTTTAATCGCAGGGCATACACACAGGCCGGTATTTTCCGCACCTTCACAAGGATCCTATTTTAACACCGGGAGCTGTGTGCATCCACGGTGTATCACAGGGATTGAGATAGAAAATAATGAGATTACTCTGATTAAATGGTCTGTAAGGTCGAGAGAAGACAGAGTACTGTCTGTAGAAAGAGAAGTACTGGAAGGCCCTGTCTGTATCTCAGATTATCATAGATAAGGGAGAGTCCCGGAAATGATGGAATCATTCATTTCCGGGACTTTTATGATTAGAAAAGCATGTTTTACTGTTATGAAGGGTTATCGGGAAAGACTGTGATCTCAAAACTGTTGCGGTCTCCGCGGTATCGTGCGAGGGAAAACTCAATTGGTTTGCCGGAGGCATTATAGCCGGTAGACGTAAAATGCTGGATCGGTTTTCCGATGTCGATGTTCAGATATTTTTTGTCGCTTTCGTTAGCTTCCAAGGCTTCTACAATCCGCTTTACCTGGAAGATTACAGTATCTTTATGTTCATTCAGAATACTGTAAAGCCGTTCCTGCTCCAGATCATGGGTGAGAAGAAATGCACAGTCCTCATAAGGGAGGAAAGTTTCAATTGTTACAATCGGTTCATTATCCGCAAGTCTCTTGCGGTGAAGATATATCACTGCATCATTTTTCTTTAATTCGAGACGGGAGGCGATTGTTTCGGAAGCCTTTACAACTTTGAGAGATAATACCTCAGTACTTGGGACCATGCCGGCTCTTTGAATCTGATCGTTAAAACTCTCAACTTTTTTGATAAAGTCCTGTGAGATTTTTGGCTGTGAAACAAAAGTTCCTTTGCTTTTTACACGATACAGCCATCCCTCTGAAACAAGTTCCGTGATAGCCTGCCTTACGGTCGTTCTGCTGATCTTAAACATATCGCTTAAGTCCTTTTCGGTAGGGATCAAATCGTTCGTTTTATAACATCCATTTTTTATTTCATTTAAAATCAGTGTTTTTAACTGGAAGTATAAAGGAACAGGTACTGATTTATCAATTTGAGAAGAATCTGTCAACATCGCAGCGGCCTCCGTCTGGTAGAGATATAAAAAGTATTTACTAATATGTTATTATGTAGTATCATAATAATAGCATAGCACGAAAAATATGTCAAGAAAGGATAAAAGACGCAGACAGTTAAAACCATAGGAAGCAGAGAGGGGAAAGAAGCAAAAACATGCCGTTGGCTGACTGAAAATCCGCATGGAAAAATATGGTAAAATTTGTCTGGATAGCCAAATATCCGTTGCAAAGTGTGAAAAAATAGACTAAGATAGTAACAGAACGTGTCTGGAGAAAGGGTAACAAAATATGAAGCAGTTTTCAAAAGAAACAATTGATAAAAACACACCGATTCCTATGTATTACCAGTTGAAAAAGATTATTCTTGATATGATAAAAGATGGGAGATTAAAGCCTGGTGATATGATACCGACGGAGATGGAATTAAGTGAAATCTATGGGATCAGCAGGACCACAACGAGACAGGCGATTATGGAGCTGGTGACAGAGGGACAGCTTTACAGAGTAAAAAGCAAGGGAACTTTTGTTGCAGAAAAGAGGGTAGTACAGGATTTTACCAATGTGATCAGAGCGTCACATAATCTTCTGCAGGCTCAGAATGTTAAGACAACTACAAAAGTTTTGGAACTCTCAGTGGTCAAAGCGGATGACTGGATCAGCAAGATGCTTCAGATTATGGAGGGGGAAGAGATCATCCATCTTCGCAGACTCCGTTTTATTGATGATCAGCCGAATGTATTGGCAGATGCGTATATGCCGATGATCTGTAAAGAGATTCTGGATACGGATATGAATAAGACAGGTCTCTATGAATTCCTTGACAGAAATGAGGAGACAACCGCTGTGAGGGCAGTCCGGGAACTGGAAGCGATTTCAGCAGATGAAGAAGAGGCGGAATTGCTTGGAATACAGCAGGGGGATCCAATTCAGCTTACGACCTCTGTAAGCTATACAAAGGATGGAAAACCGATCGAATATTCGATTGCGAAGTTCCGGGGCGATCGTAATGTATTTCACTGTGAGGTGACAATTTAGATAAAAAAATATAGAATTCATAAAAATAATCATACATAATTGACAGTGTATGATTATTGTGATATTATATGTTATAACAATACAACGTAGTGATGTTACGAAGAAAAAGAGGAAGCAGATGGAAAAGAAAAAGATTGCCTATACCGGACCCGGAAAATATGTCCAGGCGTGCGGAATCATCAGTCAGCTGCCACAGTATACAATGCTGTATGGAAGACGGGCATTTCTATTGTCTGACCGTTATTTTGAAAAGGATTACGGTGCCTGGTTTCTTAAATTATATCAGGAAAATGGTCTGGACTGTGTGGTGGAGATTTTTGGAGGCGAAAACAGCCGTAAAGAGGCTGACCGATGCTGTAAGGAAGCAGAGAGGAGGAAGGCAGACTGTGTCGTGGGTTTTGGCGGCGGAAAAACTCTGGACTGTGGCAAATATATTGCAGATGCGTTAAAGCTTCCGTTTATCTGTGTGCCGACGACGGCATCGACGGATGCACCATGCAGCTCCCTGTCGATTATATATGACGGAGAGGCCGATAAAAGAGAGGTCTTAAGATGCCACAGCAACCCGGATCTTGTACTTGTTGACAGTGAGATCATCGCAGACGCCCCGGTCCGCTTTCTGAAAGCAGGTATCGGAGATGCGCTGGCGACATATTTTGAAGCATTGGCGAATGAAAGAAGCGGAGGAGGCAATTTTGCAGGATCAGACTGTGTGAGAACACGGCTGTCACTTGCCGCAGCTGAATGTTGTTATGGAATTTTGAAACAATATTCCAGACAGGCGGTGGCAGATGCAAGACGTCACAAAGTGACGCAGCCTTTGGAATATGTAATTGAAGCCAATATTCTGCTCAGTGGAATTGGATTTGAAAATGCAGGCTGCGCAGGAGCACATTCGATCAGCGGTGGAATCGGAGCGCTGGAAGAATGTAAAAACATGATGCATGGAGAAAAAGTCGCTTTTGGGACATTATGCCAGGTATATCTGGAGAGACATGGGGATGCGGTACTCTATGATCTGATGGAGTTATGTGTGGAACTTGGCCTTCCTGTCACTCTTGACGAACTTGGAATCAAGACAGAGCGGGAAAAGAAGGCAGAATTGATTGCGAAAGGATCTCTTGATAAGTTCTGGGATGCGGAACCCATGAAAATAACAACGGAGGACATTACAGATGCAATATTAACTGTGGACAGTTTAGGTGCCAGGTGGAAGGAAACATGGAAGAAAGGGGATGCAGAATGAAAAATGTCAGGGGACCGTTATATCTGGGGGTGGATATCGGAACACAAAGTGTGAAAGTGTGTGTATTTGATTCTGACGGGAGGATGAAAGCGAAACACACGGAGACTCAGTATTTAAAAACACCATCTGCAGGATGGGCCGAAGAAAGCCCGAGACAGTGGTGGGAGCTGATTGTGAAGGGGATCAAAGCAGTCTTAAGAACATCGGAAGTAAGAAGCGATCAGATCCGGGCAATGGGAGTGGATGCTGTGATGCATTCTCCTGTGGCAATCGGAAAGAATGGAGAAATGATTGAGGAGGACGTGCAGCTGTATTGTGATAAGCGGACGGTGGAGACCGTTGAAGAACTTGGAAAAAGCTGTGAAACGTTAAAATATCAGCAGTTGACAGGGAATCCGTTCTCTCCCCATCTGATGGGAATTAAAATACGCTGGATAAAACAGCATAAACCACAGGTCTATGAAAATACCTGTAAATTTATAAGCGGCAAAGATTATATCAATTATATTCTGACGGGACAGATTGCTACGGATGCTTCTGAAGCATCGGGGACAGGTGTATTTGACCAGAGGAATGATACATGGTCAGAAACGGCGGCAGAAATTCTTGGGATTGAGACAGAAAAATTCCCTGTGATCCGTAAAGCTTCTGAGGTGATCGGGTATGTGCGGCCTGAAATTGCCAGGCTCACAGGTCTTTCGAAAAAAACGCAGGTGGTCTGCGGCGGTGGAGACATGCTGTGCGCTTTATATGGAGCAGGGATGGTGAGAAAAGGATTTGGTTTTGATGTGACGGGGACAGGTTCGATTGTCGGAATCTATAATGAACAGCCTGTCTGCAATCCGGATGTCACGAATGTACGCCATGTCATTGCAGGCTGGACACCATACTGCTGTATAGATTCTTCCGGCGGCGCGCTTCGATGGGCCAGAGATGTCCTTTGTAAAAAGGAGGTGGAGCTTTCAAAAGGCGATCCATATGATTCTCTGACAATGCTGGCACAGAAAGTTCCAAACGGTGCGGAAGGGGTACTGTTTTTCCCATATCTGCAGGGCTTACGGCAGATGGACATGAATCATGCAAGGGGAGTTTTTATGGGGATGACACCTGCCACAACAACCGGGCATCTGATCCGGGCGGTCATGGAAGGAGTTGCTTACGAACATAAACGGTATTACGAAGAGTTTGACAAGTATGAAAATGTGAAAACAATTATTCATACCGGAGGCGCTTCTAACAGTCCGTTCTGGTCTCAGCTGAAAGCCGATATCTATGATAAGGAAATTGTAATTCCGGTTCATGACGAATGTACGGCGCTTGGTTCGGCAATGCTTGCGATGGTCGGAACGGGAGCGTATAGAGATGAACTGGAGGCGGCGGTAATAACAGCTGGCCAATATAAAGAGAAGTATGAGCCGGATCCTGATGCACGTGACAGGTATTCACAGTATTTTGAAGTGTTTCGGGAGGTCAGCCAGATATTAAAGCAGCCGTTTGACAGATTGGCGGATATACAGAAAGGGAAGTGATTAACCAGTGGAGAATCTGAAAAAGACAGGGATGAAAAGAGCAGTCAGCAGTACCGATATGAAGATCATTATGCTTATCATCATTATGATAATGTTCGCTGTTGTGGCAAACATTATGAATCCTAAGTTTTTAAGTTCCGGCAATATCATCAATATTCTATACCAGTATTCCGTTGTGGGAGTGATGTCTGTCGGTATGATGATGATTATCATCATCGGAGGAATTGATTTATCAATGGGATATTCAGTGGCATTTGGGGCGATTGTATGCGGAACAGTCTTCACAAATACCGGAAATGTGTGGTTTTCAATTATTGCAGCAATTCTTTCGTGTACGCTGATCGGGTTTATCAATGGAGTGATTATTACGCAGATGCGCATAGCGCCGTTTATCGCTACACTGGCAACAATGTCACTGACACAGGGAGCGCTCAATATGATTGGTTCGGGGCTTCGGCTGATGCTGAACCATGAAGTATTCCGTGTGATCGGAAAGAGTAAAATCTTTGGAATATCCACGGAAACCGTGATCATGGTGATCATTATGCTTATAGGAGCAGTGGTGCTGAATAAGACGAGATTTGGGGCATATATCTATGCCATTGGTTCAGATGAGGATAATGCAAGACTTGCAGGAATCCATGTGAGTAAATATAAAATCATTACATATACAGCGGGAGG
>URQQ01000074.1 GCA_900549995.1 uncultured Lachnospiraceae bacterium
AAAATAATATGGAAAATGCAGTGATATCAAAGGGAGGGCTTACATCATTTCATTTAAAAGTGATAGGAATCGCAGCAATGCTGTGTGATCATATTGGTGTGGTGTTCTTTCCCGAACTTATGGTTCTTCGGATCATTGGAAGAATTTCATTTCCGATTTTCGCTTTTCTGCTTGTAGAAGGATATTTTCATACAAAAAGTATTCCAAAATATATGAGCCGGCTTCTTCTGATGGCACTCATCAGTGAGGTGCCGTACGATCTGGTGATGTTTGGAAGGATTGTAGATTTCAGGAGGCAGAATGTATTTTTTACATTATTTTTAGGAATTCTGATGCTGTATCTGTTCGAGACAAGATCCAATGCCGTTGCAAAAGTCATCAGTCTGGTGCTTGTACTGCTTGTTTCAGAAGCAATCATAAGCGATTACAATTCTTCAGGACTGATTATGATTCTTGGATTTTATGTATATCATGAAAGACCCTGGATGCGGGGCATTGCCAATGCATATATTAATATACAGGCGATCGGCGGCATACAGTCGTATGGAACTCTGGCATTGATTCCGATTGGATTTTACAACGGAGAACAAGGTTCCGGGAGTAAAAAGTTTTTTTATGCCAGTTATCCGGTGCTGCTGGTTATTCTGCTTGTAATTAAAATATTGATATAAATTTATTACTGGAAACGGAGTTAACGAAGCAATGAAGGCTTTTAGACATTTTCAAACAATTACACAACACAAACTGATCGTTATGAAGGAGTGTTTTCAGGTAGGTCTCTATCGCCAGGGACTTCTGCACGATCTGTCGAAATACAGTCCTGCAGAATTTCTTGCGGGAGCCAGGTATTATCAGGGGAACCGAAGCCCGAACAATGCCCAGAGAGAAAAGATCGGGTATTCCAGTGCATGGCTGCATCATAAAGGACGCAACAAGCATCATTATGAATACTGGATCGATTATGCGCCGGAAGGTTCAGGAAAGATTCTCGCAGGTATGAGAATGCCGGATAAATACGTAGTTGAGATGTTTATGGACCGGGTTGCGGCGTCAAAAGTATATCTGAAAGACAAATATACGAGAAAAGCGCCTCTTGAGTATTACCGAAACGGAAGGGCGTCCGGTCTTTTGCACCCGGAGGTACGGGCATTGCTGGAGAAATTGTTAGTGATGCTGGCAAAACGGGGAGAAAAAGAGACATTCGCATATATCAGAAGAGTGGTGCTTGGAAAACCAAAAAGAAGAGGAAGATAAAAAGAAGGATAAAACGGCGGTCTGCTGTTTTATCCTTTTTCCATCTCAGACGGGGTAGCGCATACGCTCTTCCGTGATATCTGTCAGAACTTCTGATAAATATTTACGGGCGATGTAGTTCGCCATCGGAAGATTCATGTCTAAATAGTTGCCGCAGTCTTTGGCAGATGCCCCTGGAACCGGATCTTTGTACTGGGCGATGTACTGGAACATTTCCTTAAGAAGGTCTGTAATATCCTCCGGCTGATAGTCACCTGAGAGGATCAGATAGAATCCGGTGCGGCAGCCCATTGGTCCGAAATAAATCACCTTTGGCCCGAAAGTCTCATGAAAACGCAGAAAAGTGGCGCCAAGATGTTCGATCGTATGAATTTCAGCAGTGTTCATGACTGGTTCCTCGTTAGGATTGGTGATCCTAAGATCGAAGGTAGTGAGAATGTGTCCTTCCACATCGTCTTTTCTTGACACATAAACGCCGGGAACCAGTTTCAGATGATCTACTGTAAAGCTTGATATTTTATCCATGATTTCAACTCCTTTTTTTAATACGCAATCAGCTACTGTCCAGTATATCATTTTACCTGGATATTTGAAAGACTGAGAAAATGAATTTGAACGTGCAGGCGTAAAAAAGTATGATATACTATAATCTGATAGAAAAGAAAGATACAGGAGGCAGGGTGCAATGAGATTATACATCGTACGTCATGGAGAGACGGACTGGAATAAAACACGCAGAATGCAGGGAAAATCAGATATTCCGCTGAATGACTTTGGAAGAAGGCTTGCCAGGGACACAAGAGATGGACTCAAAGAGGTTGCATTTGATATCGCATACACAAGCCCGCTTATCAGGGCAAAGGAAACCGCAGAGATTATCCTTGGAGACAGGCAGATTCCATTGATTGAAGATGAGAGAATTCAGGAGATTGGATTTGGTGAATTTGAAGGTCTTTGCTGCAGCAAGGAGGGATATAACATACCTGATCCCGGGTTTGAGAACTTTTTTTCCGCTCCGGGAAGCTATCAGCCGCCCAAAGGAGGGGAATCTTACCCGGACATTCTGAGACGTCTCCAATCATTTCTGGAGGAGCTGTATGGGAATAAAGAATTAGAGGATAAAACAGTACTGATTGCAACTCATGGTGCGGCGCTTCGGGGAATGCTTGTTCTGATGAAGCAGCTTCCGCTGGAACAGTTCTGGATTGGCGGTGTTCACAAGAATTGTGCAGTCAGCATTATCGACGTGAAGGATAAAAAAGCGGAAATCATTGAAGAAGCGAAGGTGTATTATACATGTGAAGGCGGAGGATGGTAGCAGAACTTGACGCAGAGCAGCAGGAGATGGTAAACTAGGTACAGAAATTCAGGAGGGCATAAAACATGATTAATGATAAGAAAGTACTATTCAGCGGAATGCAGGCTACAGGAAACCTGACACTTGGCAATTATCTGGGAGCCTTAAAGAACTGGGTCACGCTGAGTGATGAATATGAATGTTTTTACAGCGTGGTAGATATGCATTCTATTACTGTCAGGCAGGATCCGGCAGAACTGAGAAAGAGAGCCAGGACACTTCTGACTTTATATATTGCAGCAGGACTGGATCCGAAAAAGAACTGCATTTATTATCAGTCGCACGTGTCGGGCCATGCAGAACTGGCATGGATTCTGAACTGTTTCACATACATGGGAGAACTGAACCGGATGACACAGTTCAAGGACAAGGCGGCAAAACATACCGATAATATTAATGCAGGTCTGTTCACATATCCTGTATTGATGGCTGCAGATATTCTGCTGTATCAGGCAGATGTAGTTCCGGTGGGAATTGACCAGATGCAGCATCTGGAGATTACGAGAGATATTGCGAACCGTTTTAACGGTATCTATGGAGATGTGTTTACAATTCCGGAAGCGTATATCGGAAAAGTGGGCGCGAAGATTATGAGCCTTCAGGACCCTTCGAAGAAGATGTCAAAATCCGATGAGAATCCGAACGGTAGTATCTATCTGATGGATGACCCGGATACGATCATGAGGAAATGCAAACGCGCAGTTACAGATTCAGAAGCTCAGATTTTATACCGTGATGAGCAGCCGGGAGTTAAGAACCTGATTGATATTTACTGTGCATGTACAGGTGCAGCACCGGATGATGTGGTGAAAGAATTTGACGGAAAAGGATACGGAGAATTCAAGCCGGCAGTGGGAGAGGCAGTTGTCTCAGTTCTGAAGCCGCTTCAGGACGAATTCCACAGGCTTGAGAAAGACAAAGCATATATTGACAGTATCATCAAAGAAAATGCGGAAAAGGCAAATTACTATGCGCTTAAGACACTTCGGAAAGTGCAGCGCAAGATTGGTTTTCCTGACAGAATCCGATAATTCCTGTGTACTGTAAAACAAAAAAGGTGCCGCATTGATGCGGCACCTTAAATTGTATCTGGCGGCAGGCTCTGGACAATTAATCATCGGCCTCTTCGTCTTCAGTGACGGTATATGTCTGGCGTTTTCTGGCCATCTCATCACTTTCCAGATATTCATCATAAGTTGTAATTTTATCGATCATCTTACCGCCTGGAACGATTTCCATAATACGGTTGGCGGTTGTCTGCACAATCTGGTGATCACGGGAGGTGAATAAAATTGCACCCGGGAATTTGGTCATTCCGTTATTCAGTGCCGTGATAGATTCCATATCCAGATGGTTGGTCGGCTCGTCAAAGATTAGGACGTTAGCGCCTGAAATCATCATTTTTGACAGAAGGCAACGGACTTTTTCACCACCGGAAAGTACTTTTACCTTTTTCACACCGTCATCACCGGCAAAGAGCATACGGCCGAGGAAACCGCGGACATAGGTAACGTCCTTAATCTCTGAGTACTGCATCAGCCAGTCAGCGATGGAGTAATCATTGCTGAATTCTTTGGAGCTGTCCTGAGGGAAGTATGCCTGGGAAGTCGTAACTCCCCATTTATAGGTGCCGGAGTCGGGTTCCATCTCTCCGGTCAGAATCTGGAACAGAACAGTCTTCGCACGTTCATTGCCGCCCACGAATGCAACTTTATCCTCACGTCCCAGTGTGAAACTGATGTTATCAAGGATTTTCTCACCGTCAATTGTCTTGGAAATTCCTTCGACTGACAGCACTTCGTTGCCAATCTCACGGTTTGGCTTAAAGTCGATATAGGGGTATTTACGGCTGGAAGGACGGATGTCATCCAGTTCAATTTTCTCAAGGGCACGCTTTCTTGACGTTGCCTGTTTGGACTTGGAGGCATTGGCGCTGAACCTTGAGATGAAGTCCTGGAGTTCTTTGATCTTGTCTTCCTTTTTCTTGTTCGCCTCTTTCATCTGGCGGATCGCCAGCTGGCTTGACTCATACCAGAAATCATAGTTGCCGGCATAGAGCTGGATTTTGCCGTAATCAATATCGGCGATCATCGTACATACCTTATTCAGGAAATAACGGTCATGGGATACGACGATCACAGTATTCTCGAAGTTAATCAGGAATTCTTCCAGCCATGCAATCGCATCCAGGTCAAGATGGTTGGTCGGCTCATCCAGAAGAAGAATGTCCGGGTTGCCAAACAGTGCCTGCGCGAGCAGCACTTTTACTTTCTCAGATCCTTTCAGATCCTTCATCAATTTATAATGCAGCTCTGTGTCAATTCCAAGACCGTTCAGAAGGGATGCAGCATCAGACTCAGCTTCCCATCCATTCATTGCCGCAAATTCGCCTTCCAGTTCACTGGCGCGGATTCCGTCCTCATCGGTGAAGTCTTCTTTTGCATAAATGACTTCTTTTTCTTTCATGATCTCATATAATCTGGCATTCCCCATGATGACGGTATCAAGTACCGGGTATTCGTCATATTTAAAGTGATCCTGCTGAAGAAATGAAAGACGTTCTCCAGGTGTAAGTATAACTTCACCGTTTGTAGGTTCCAGCTGGCCGGAAAGAATTCTTAAGAATGTAGATTTCCCGGCGCCGTTTGCTCCGATCAGTCCATAACAGTTCCCTTCAGTGAATTTAATATTTACATCTTCAAACAGTGCTTTTTTACCAACGCGTAACGTGATATTGCTTGTACTAATCATAGTTGTTCTCCTTTACATGGTGTTTCCAAGGCTTATCTTACCATATGGTGCCTGGATTCGCAATATCTGGTTACCATTCCGCGATCGCCAAATCATAAAAATAGTTTAATTTTCATAGTTTACGGTTTTCCAGAGAGGTAAAACGGTATATAATAGAATCTGTGAGCAAGCAGTAAGGCGGATGGTATGTATCCGCCTGGCCAGAAAGTGAGGTATTGGCATGAGAAAAGCAACATTAGTCCTGGAGGGCGGAGCAACAAGGGGCGTATTCACGTCGGGAGCTCTGGATTACCTGATGGAGAAAGACTTATATATGTCACATGTAATCGGCGTATCGGCAGGATCCTGCAATGCGGTGGACTATGTATCCCGTCAGATCGGCAGGACGAGAGACTGTATGATTACAAAAGAAAAAGAACTGGATTACCATTACGGGCTGCGTAAATTTGTGAAGGAGAAAAGCATACTGAATATGGATCTGATTTTTGACATTTATCCCAATCAGGTCTATCCGTTTGATTACGATACTTATTTCTCATCAGAGATCGAGTGTGAAGTTGTCACGACAAACTGCGTGACCGGAAAAGCAGAGTATATGACAGAGAAGAAGGACAAGGAACGTCTGATGAAAATTTGCCGTGCGTCCAGCAGTATTCCGCTCTTTGCTCCGATTGTAAATGTCGATGAGATTCCTTATGTGGACGGTGGAATTGCAGATTCTGTGCCGATTGACCGTGCACTTTTAAAAGGAAATGAAAAAATTGTGGTGATACTTACGAGAAATCCCGGCTACAGGAAAGCGCCCCTGAAAAAGGGTGTGACAAACCTGTACAGAAGATCGTATAAAAAGTACCCAAAACTCGTGGAAACTCTGCGCAGACGTTATCAGGTATATAACTGTGAGATGGAGAAAATTGAAAAGCTTGAAGAAGAAGGGAAAATTTTTGTACTGCGCCCACAGATCAGAACGGTTGCAAGACTGGAAAAAGATTATGAGATTTTGATGGATTTCTATCATCATGGCTATCATCTGATGGAGAAGCAGTATGAGAATCTTTTAAAGTACCTGGATAAATAAGGGGTGTAAAAGGGGAAGAGGATTTTTCTTAGCCCCTGGATGATAAAAGAAAAAGGAGGTGTGGCCAATGCCATTATATGAACATCAGATTACAACGAAAGGGCCTCAGCAGATGTCAAAAGTGACGAAAATTGTGAAAGAGGACATTCAACTAAGTGAGGTGAAGGAAGGAATCGCGGTCGTTTTTTCACCGCACACAACTGCAGGATTTACAGTGAATGAGAATGCAGATCCGGATGTAGTACATGATATGTTGTGCGGTTATGAAAAGGCATTTCCGACAAATGCGGATTACTACAGACACCAGGAGGGAAATTCCCATGCGCATATGAAGACATCGCTGGTCGGGCCTTCGCAGACGCTGATTATCCATAATGGGGAGCTTGTATTTGGAATCTGGCAGGATCTCTATTTCTGTGATTTTGATGGCCCAAGAAACAGGACATTCTATGTAAAAATTATAGAAGGATAGAAAGCCTGCAGAGTATTGTTTTTGATAACAGCAGGGAAGCCGGACAGATCAATCTGTCCGGCTTCCCTGCTGTATCAGACTTATAATGTTAATGTTTTCAGCCCGTTTTTCATAAACTGAATATCTTCCTCACAGAGTGCCACCTTAAGGGCCTTTGCATTGTCACTGATCTGCTCTGGTTTTCTTGCGCCGCAGAGGACGTGAAGTCCCGGGATGGTAGAGGCAGTGAAGGCGATGATCAGATTGGCTGTTGAACAGTTGTATTTTTCAGTCAGGAACTGCCAGGAGGAGAGAAGGTTCAGCACCTGGGAACGGTTCTGGGGTTTCCAGAAGCGGTTGTTATTTCGCACGTCGGTAGGTGAAAGGACGGTATCCATTGTGACTTTCCCTGTTAAAAGTCCCTGTTCCAGCGGAGAATATGCCTGAATGGAGACTTCGTTTTTCTCACATGCAGGAACGAGGTCTGTGAGAATGTGCTGATCCAGAATGCTGTATTTTTCCTGAATTACATCCAGCTGTCCCAGGCGGCAGTAGCCCTCAATATGTTCAGGCGTTACATTCGAGGCACCGATGGCACGTATTTTCCCCTCTTTTTTGAGGGACATCAGTGTATCCACTGTCTCCTCCAATGGATACAAAGTGAGGTCAGGGGACTGCCAGTGTGTGAAGAGGATGTCAATATAATCTGTTTGCAGACGCCTCAGGCTGGTCTCTACATCCGCGCGGATACTTTTTCCGGAGAGATCACGGTAGACCTCTTTGTCTTCCATTCTCTTGTGGTAACATGGGGTCACATGATCCCACTGCAGACCGCATTTGGTAGAGAGCAGAACTTTACTGCGCCTGTCTTTCAGTGCGCTGCCGACCACTTCCTCGCTGTGCCCGACTCCGTAGACGGGCGCAGTGTCAATCCAGGTAATTCCACGGTCAATTGCCTCGTGTATGGTGCGTATGGAAAGCTGGTCATCGTTGTCACCCCACCATTTTCCCCCGCCGATTGCCCAGGTTCCCATGCCGATGTATGGAACAGACAGCCCTGATTTACCGATCGTTGATGTTTTCATATAGATTGTCCTCCTTTTAATATAGTATTATTCGTAGGTTACATCCTGCAGATAAAGGCCTTTGGGGTCGGCAGGAGCGCTTCCGCAGACGTCACTTGAAGGATTCAGAATTGCTGACATTTCCTCTGCTTTTCTTCTGCCAAGTCCGATATCCAGCAGTGTGCTGACAATCATACGTGCCATGTTATGAAGAAAGTCATTCGCGCAGATGGTGATCTGGATCTCTTCGCCGTCGTTGTATATGTCAATATTGTAGATTTCTTTTTCTGTAGATTTCCCCCTTTTTACCGTAGAAAAATCCTTGAAGTCGTGGCGGCCGGCAAGGACTGTGGCAGCCTGTTTCATCAAATCCGTATCGGGAGTCTTGAAGGAATAGAAAGTGTATTTGCGGTCAAAGACACTTGGAACTTCGCCGACTGCGATTCTGTAGAGATAAGTTCTTGAGAGGGCATTCAGACTTGCATGAAAGCGTTCCGGTTTATCCTCTGCCTCAAGGACTGCAATGTCCATTGGAAGATAACGGTTCAGATATTGTTTTATTTCGTATGTTTTCATATCGGTGGTTGTCTTAAAGCTGGCTGTCTGTCCATAGGCATGTACACCAACTTCGGTACGGCTTCCGCAGAATAATTCTACATCTTCCCCGGTCATTTTTTTGATTACTTCCAGAATTTTATTGGAAATAGTATTGGTCGACTCGCCTTTGCCTAGCCTTTGCCATCCCTGATAGCGGCTTCCGTCATATTCTATGGTAAGCTTAATATTTCTCATGTCATATTCTCCTTCAAAATTAAAATTAGTTTTAGTATAACAAATAATATGCTATAATGAAAGCGATTTAGCGTAAAATGAAAGGTGGGACACGGATGATAAAATCTATGTCTAAAGATGAATTTCTGAATAAAGGTGTCATTTTTGCAGACAACATAAAAGAGGCATTGGAACTTTATGAATCGGTGCTTTTGTATGGAACGAAAGTTCAGATGGAGGAATTCTTATGGATGGCGTTTCGGAAGAATGAAGAGGATGCTTACGCAGATTTCTATTACCCGGTTCTTTCAGAGGAACAAAAGAACGCATTTACAGCCGGGTTGAGCGAGGAAGAAAAGGAGACACTTTCTATACTGGAGACAGAGAAAAAACAGGTATATTATCCTCTGAAACGGGAGAATCTGAAATTTTTTGCGGAGATAACAGCGAGGGAATGGCTGTTTTCAACATTTTATTTTCACAGGATGGAAGCAATGCTTTGGGGAAATTATGGAATGAAGTATCCGTTGTTCTGTAAGGAAAAAGAAACGCTTGCAAAGTATGTCAAAACAGCAGAATTATGTGGATTGGAGATAGGGAAATGTCAGTAGAGGAACGAAAAGTAACAGAATCTATGGTTGAGACGGTGCACATGGTGCGCCCGAATCATTTGAACAGTGCAGGGCGGCTTTTTGGAGGAATTCTGATGCAGTGGATCGATGAGATTGCAGGTCTTGTTGCAAAGCGCCATACGAGGATGAACGTCATTACCGCATCGGTTGACAACCTTCATTTTCTGAAAGGGGCATATCAGGGAGATGTGGTAGTCCTGATTGGAAAAGCAACCTATGTGGGAAATACGTCCATGGAGGTGAGGGTAGATACTTACGTAGAGAATCTGGAAGGTGAGAGAAAACCAATCAACCGTGCCTTTTTCACCATGGTGGCGCTGGATTCAAATGATAAGCCGACAAAGGTGCCAAGACTGGTTACGGAGACGATGCAGGAAAAGATGGAGTGGGAAAGTGCAAAGAAACGCAGAGAAATCCGTATGATGAGAAAAGAAGAAGGATTTTAAAAGGCCGGCTGTCTCCTGAAAACAGCCGGCAAAATAACAGTTATTTTTTTGTCTTTAAGAGGGAACTTACCATATTGACCGTTTTGTCAATCTGGTCTTGTTCCTTTTTTGGTTTGCCGCTTTTCATCAGATCCAGAATCAGATTCATTTCCTCCGGAGAGAAGCGGATCCCCTGCTTATTCGCGTTTGTAATCAGAGAGAGAAGAACAGGTGCCAGACTGTTGCCTGATTTTCCTGCTGTCTGTGCTGCGGCTGTTTTAATCAGTTCCAGTTTCAGCGGGTCCATATCCTTCATTGCCGGGTGATTCATCCATGCGTCCATTTCCATTGTTATCATCTCCTTTCTGCAGAGTGTCTGCAAACATTGCGTTATACATATCGAACATATCCTGCTGTTCAGGCGAAAGCATTCCCTTCATGAGATCCATCGGGTTTAACCCTCCTTCTGAACTGTCCCCGGACATATCCATGTTCTGGAAAGCAGAAGCCATATCCATCATATTTAATATATTCAATATCATGTCAATGGTGTCAGCGCTTCCTTCAGGCATATACGGCCTGATCTTGCCGAGGATGTCAGCTGCAGACAGCTGTTCACTTTCAAAACCCTGGGAGTGTATATTGTGGCCCGGATTGTGGAAGACTTCTATTGTACGTGTAAGTTCCATGAACTTCACGTATACGGCCAGGAAACGCTGTCTGGCAGGAGGAACATATGGAAGCAGCAGTTTTATCGTCTGCATCTGCTGGGTAGATACCATGCTGTCAAAAGGCGTCATATATGTTTTTTCATTTTGGTCCATAAGCTCTCCTAAGTTATAACGTTGTAAATGTATATGAGACAAAAAGCGGATTTATGAAACTTTCATATAATATATGGTAACGATTCAGCCATGCATAGATCGTACATTGCCGAAACAGGCTGTCGTCATATAGAGGAAAAGAAAAGGAGGAAATCAAAATGGCAAGAAAATTAATTATTGATGGAAGTGCAGTATATGAATTAGATGAGGAATGTATGCTGAAAAAGAGAACAGATGAAAGCGCAAAGAACAAAAGCAATCAGGAAGAAAAAGAAAAAAATAAAGAAGAGAAATAAAAAGAATGTGCCCCGGTACATTCTTGTGCCGGGCACGGCTGCCTCATAGTCTTATGGTCAGAATAAAACAGAGTACTTTCCAGTATTAAAAAAGCCAGAGTCGGCGGTGTATCACCGCCGGCCCTGGCTTTCATAATTTCATCAGATGATTAGCAGCATCCACATCCGCCATTGTTACCGCCGCCGAATCCGCCGCAGCAGCAAAGAAGAATGATGATCCATAAACAGCTGTCGCCGCCGAATCCACCGCCGCATCCGCATCCGTCACCGTGTCCGCCGCAGCAGCAAAGTAAGATGATGATCCACAGGCAAGAACTCATACCTCCGTTTCCACAAGACTCGCATCCACAGCCACAGTTTGTTGCAGTTAAATCACTCATGTTAAATCCTCCATATATGTTATTTACAATTCCATAATATGTAGGAGGGCTTATTTATGTTTCATGATATCCCGAAAAAATTTTAATTCTTTTCCAAAATGTGATACAATAGCGACGAAAGTTCCCGAGAAAGCGGAGCGTCAATGACGAACGCAGGGATAGAAAAAGGAGGTACTTTTGATGAATATAGAAGAGACGGTGCGTCAGATCCGCCCTCTGATGGCGGCGCCGATGGAGGCATGTAAAGCAAAATGGAACAGTCTGGCAAAACCGATTTACGGGCTGGGGCGTCTGGAAGAAGTATTTATGCAGATTGCAGGAATTCAGGGGACGGAAGAGATAAAGATTGATAAGAAAGCTTTGATTGTCATGTGCGCGGACAATGGGGTGGTAGAAGAAGGTGTTTCTCAGACAGACAGCAGTGTGACTAAAGTGGTTGCGGATAATTTCTCAAAGGGGCATACGACTGCCTACATCATGGCCAGGAGAGCTTTAGTTGATGTGTTTCCTGTGGACATCGGAGTGAATGAGAAGACGGAAATCTATGATGGCCTGAAAGTGCGCTGCGGGACAGGCAATATGACGAAGACTCTGGCAATGACGAGGCAGGAAGCAGAACAGGCAGTGGAAGCCGGGATAAAGATGGCGTATATGTGCAAAGAAAAAGGGTATCAGATCCTGTTGACCGGTGAGATGGGAATCGGCAATACGACGACGAGCAGTGCGGTGGCGGCGGTGCTTCTTGGGGAATCAGCAGAAGCTGTCACCGGACGAGGTGCGGGGTTGTCTTTTGAGGGACTTAAGAAAAAGCAGGATGCCATTTTAAGAGCGCTGAAACTGCATGCGCCGGATAAAAAGGATCCAATTGATATACTCTCAAAAGTAGGCGGACTTGATATCGCAGGGATGGCCGGCGTATTTTTGGGAGGCGCCGCATGCGGGGTCCCAGTGGTGATCGATGGGTTTATCTCAGCGGTGGCGGCACTGCTTGCGTCGAAGTTTACCCCGCTTGTGAGGAGTTATGCGATTCCGTCGCATCTTTCTAAGGAACCTGCAGCGGAGCTGGTCATGAGACACCTTGCAATGGAGCCATACCTGAATCTCAGTATGGGACTTGGGGAGGGTACCGGTGCAGTGGCACTGATGCCGCTTCTGGATATGGCGATGGATGTATACCGTGGGATGGATACGTTTGAGCAGATTGAGATTGAACCGTATCAGCCTTTTGGATGTCATTAGGCGGAAATGGGGGAGAAGATGGAACTCATATTCATTACCGGTGGTGCAGGACAGGGAAAACGTACATATGCCAGGGAAAAATATAAAGACTGGAAGATGATTTTTGACTACGAAGAGGTTGTCAGGAAAGATTTGGATGCGGGAAGAAATCCTCTGGAAACCGCAAGAAAGCTTTTAAGGACACATGACAGGCTGGTCATAACGATGGCAGAAGTAGGGGCAGGTCTGGTTCCCATCTCAGGAGAGGATCGGAAATACCGTGATCTGGCAGGGGAGACAGGATGCTTTCTGGCAGAACAGGCAATGGAAGTGTACCGGATGTTCTCCGGAATAGAAATGAAACTGAAAGGGTGAACACGATGCAGGAACAGAAAACGCCGTATTTTCCGCTTTTTATCAATTTAACAGGCAAAAAGATTCTGTTTGTAGGGTTTGGACATGTGACGATGAGAAGAATCAGGACACTGATTTCCTTTTCACCGGATATCTGGGTTATCACACGAGAAATACGTGCAGAATATCAGGAAGAGGCCCGCAGGATGAAAGAAAAGGGTCTGATACACGTTCTTTTGAAAGATTTTGAGGAGGGGGATCTGCAATGTCATCCGGATATTGTGATTGCTGCCACAGAAGACAATGAATTGAATGTATATATCGGAAAACTTGCAAAGCAGGAAGGTGCGCTTGTCAATGTGGCTTCCGATGCATCTCTGTGTGATTTTTATTTTCCGGCAGTTGCATCGAAGGAGGAGATTACAGTTGGTGTTACAGGAAATGGCAGAAATCATCAGAAAGTAGCAAAGGTGACGGAAGAAATCCGCCACCTTCTGGGAAATATGCAGGTTTAACCTATTTTGATCAATTCGTAATCTCTGGAACCAAGGCCGATTTTCTCAGCATGTTCGAGACAGACTTTCCAGTCTGTATCCGGTGATGTGTTGGTAAAATGGTCATGGTGGTCACAGAAATGCTCGTCATGAAGATGATCACCAAGGAGTGAGCCTGGCATTGCAGGCATCTGGTTGCAGGCATCGGCACAGGCCTGATCAAGGGCAACCGGATCAAAGCTTGCAAACATACCGACATCCGGAATGATCGGAGCATCATTCTCTGCATGGCAGTCACAATATGGTGAGATATCGATCGCAAGACTGATATGGAAATGAGGGCGTCCGTCTACCACTGCCTTGCTGTATTCAGCGATTTTTTTGTTCAGCTCGTCGTTGGCAGAGGAGTTCTCATTGTATACAGCATCAAAGTTGCAGGCGCCGATACAGCGTCCGCATCCGACACATTTCGAATGGTCGATGGATGCTTTTTTATTTTCTCCGAAAGAGATGGCATTGTGTGCGCAGTTTTTTGCACAGGAGCGGCATCCCACACAGATGGACTGGTCAATCTCGGGTTTTCCGCTGTTATGCTGTTCCATTTTGCCGGCACGGCTTCCACAGCCCATTCCGATATTTTTCAGACATCCGCCAAAACCGGTTGCTTCATGGCCCTTAAAGTGGGAGAGCGTGATAAAAATGTCGGCATCCATGATGGCACGTCCGATTTTTGCAGATTTGACAAGTTCTCCGCCTTCTACGGGAACGTCAATATCATCAGTACCTTTCAGACCGTCGCCGATGATGACATTACATCCGGTAGAGAACGGTGAAAATCCATTTTCATAGGCAGAGTCAATATGTTCCAGTGCATTTTTCCTGCGGCCGACGTATAATGTATTACAGTCAGTTAAAAATGGCTTTCCGCCCAGAGACTTTATCACGTCAGCGACAGTCTTGGCATAATTTGGGCGGAGAAAAGAAAGATTGCCCGGCTCACCAAAGTGAATTTTAATTGCAGTGAGTTTATTGTTGAAGTCGATTTCCCCGATACCGGCCTTTCGGATCAGTTTTTCCAGTTTTGTGGGGAGATTTGTCCCTGGAAGGGCACGCATATCACTATAATATACTTTCGATTTTTCCATACATAAATTCCTCTCTTTCAAAGTGAAGTGTTTGATTATCTACGGTTGAGAATCACATGATGTATCTCTGAAATAGATAAAAAGTCATAGTAAAAATTATAGGGTTTGGACTTCAAAGTGTCAAGCGAAAGGAAGAATTCAAAAGTCAATGAATGAAAAAAAACGTAAGAGAAAAGGAGTTGCCATAGTAATATTGTTTGGGTGCAGTTTTCTTATGCTTCTGGCGGGATCCTTAAGTAAAGAGGCAACCAGATGGTATTCTTTCAATGTTTACCCACTGTGGGTTCAGACGATTGGCCGTTTTTTTGGTCTGGTTCCGTTTTCGGCGGCAGAAATATGTCTGTATGCGGGGATATTCCTGTGTCTGTTTTTTTTGGCCAGGTTTCTTTGGCGGCTGGTGAAAAGAAAACAAAGACCGCATGAAATATCTGAGGCAGTGCTGCATATTTTTTTGACAGCAGCGATACTCTTTTTTGTGTTCACACTGAACTGTGGAATGAATTACCTGCGCCCGTCTTTCTCTGAGGAATATCATATAGAGACAACTGCATACAGTATCAGTGATCTGGCCAGAGTCTGCCAGATTCTTACAGACGATGTCAACCAGTGGGGAAAGATGGTAAAACGGGAGGAGCATGGGCTGGCAGTTTCTGGGGAAAGCAGGAAGGCTGAGAGAACAGAGGCGGTTTCTGCCATGCAGAAATTAGGTTCCACGTATCCTGCGCTGAAAGGGTATTATCCAAAACCAAAGGGACTGATGTTGTCCGAATTTCTGTCCTATCAGAGTCTGAGCGGGATTTACAGTCCTTTCACAGTGGAAGCGAATTATAATCAGGATATGACACCTTATAATATTCCGTTTACAATGTGCCATGAACTTTCGCATCTGCGCGGATTTATGCAGGAAGAAGAAGCTAATTTTATTGCGTATCTTGCATGTCTTAAGTCGGAAAGTGAAATGTTTCGCTACAGCGGGAGTCTGTTGGGATGGATTTATTGCATGAATGTGCTAAGAGATGCTGATCCTGTGCTGCATGGCGAGATCAGAAAAGAACTTTTGCCGGAAGTTGAGAAGGACCTGGAAGCGAACAGTGTGTTTTGGAACCAGTATGAAGGGACAATTTCTGAAGTGTCCAATAAAGTAAATGATACCTATCTGAAAGCGAATGGCCAGAATGACGGAGTGGAAAGTTATGACAGAATGGTAGACCTTCTGGTTGCGTATTACAAGTAGCCCAAGCGGCACAAAGCAGACGGTTTTCATCTGCTTTGAGTGCTTTGGCTGACTGAAGAAGGAAGGTTACAGGATCAGGCTTTGTCGGATTTTGAAAGCAGAGCCCTGACATCAAGAAGACCCCAGCCCTGCTGGTTGTGGGGAAGATGCAGATCCCGGCAGCTTTCTCTGAGGCGAAGTTTCACCTCTACATTGCTCATGTCCGGATATTTGGACAGAAGAAGCGCACAGGCACCGGAGACAATGGGGGTCGCCATGGAGGTTCCGCTTTTGACAGTATAAGCTTTGCTGCCCTTTTTAAGATAAGAGGAACTGCAGGATGTAATATAGGATCCCGGGGCAACGAGATCCGGCTTACAGACACATTCCTGAGTAGGGCCTCTTCCGGAATAATTTCTCCTCTGGCCGGCAGATACATAATATTCATCATCATCGGAGGCACCGACAGTGATTACTTTTTTGCTGATGCCGGGCGTTGTGACAGTTCCGGATTCCGGACCATAATTGCCTGCGGCAGCGACAACGGTGATCCCCCCGTCCCACAGCAGTTCGACGGCCTGAATAAGCTTTGTTTCCTCCAGATCTCCGGACTGGGGGAGGGTTCCGACGGAAATATTGACAACCCGGATATTGTATCGGTCTTTATTTTCAAGCACCCACCGGAGCCCTTTCAGCACGTTTTGGATTTTCCCATTCCCTTTCTGATCGAGAACTTTTATGGAAATCAGGCTGCAGGCGGGTGCGATCCCTGTATATACGCCTCTGGACAGGCGCCCACAGCCGCCGATAATGCCGCATACATGGGTGCCATGGCCAGAATCATCATAGAACATTTTCCGGTCATTGACATAGTCTTGAAATGTCAGGATTCTTTTTTCAAAATCCGGATGAAGGACAATTCCGGTATCCAGAACGGCGACGGCGATATCCTGACCGAGATATTTTCCCGTGCGAGTGTCATCACACCAATAATTAATGACCTGTTTTACGCGTTTCATATTTAAAATATTCCTTTTTTATTAGAATATTCATAAATAATTTTTTATTGAATGGAATCCTTGTTGTTTGAGGATTCCTTATTTTTTTCTTGACATTTATCCGCTGCCGGATTAATATGTTCGATATCGAACAATTCGATATCGAACAAACAAGTCTTGCGGAAGAAATAAGAGGTGAATTATGAAACATGAAATTATGGTCGGTTATACGATACGGGTACTGGATAATATGATGAAGAGAAATCTGGCTGCAAGTGTCCGCCAGTATGGACTCGATGAACTGACAGTGATGCATGGCTGGATTATTGGTTTCATATATGACAGCGGTAAAAAAGATGTCTTTCAGAAAGATGTGGAAGCTGAGTTTGAGATCAACCGTTCAACCGGAACAAATATTCTGAAACTGATGGAGAAAAAAGGGTATATTGAGCGTGTTTCAGTAAAAGAAGATGCCCGTTTAAAAAAGCTGGTATTAACGGAGAAGGGGATAGAACTCCATGAGACGATGAGAAGGACGATTGACCGCCTGGAGGAGCGCACGGTTGAGGGAATCAGCCCGGAGGAAATGACAGTATTTATGAAGGTAGCAGGTAAATTAAAAAGAAATCTTGAGATACAGGAGATGGAACTAAGACGAGGAGGAAAGACATGCTGAGAACGTTAACTGCCCAGATCAAGGAATTTAAAAAAGATTCTCTTCTGACACCTGGATATATGATTCTGGAAGTTTTGATGGAGACGGTGATTCCGCTTTTGATGGCGTCGATTATAGATTATGGCGTTGACAAAGGAGATATCACACATATTTACCGGATTGGAGCATGGATGGTGGCAGCAGCGGCAGTGGGGCTGTTCGCCGGGGTGATGGGAGGAAAATACGGGGCGAGAGCCTCCACAGGTTTTGCAAGAAATTTAAGAGAGGCGATGTTTACGAATATACAGACATTTTCCTTTTCAAATATTGACAAATTCAGCACGGCCGGGCTTGTCACAAGGCTTACAACTGACGTGACCAATGTACAGAATGCCTATCAGATGATTCTAAGGATGTGTACAAGGGCACCGGCCAGTCTTCTGTGTGCCATGGTCATGGCATTTACCATCAATGTGAAACTTGCAGCCATTTACCTTGCAGCAGTCCTTCTGCTTGGAACCTGCCTGTTCTTTATCATGAGCAGTGCGACAAAATACTTCCAGCAGGCATTTCCAAAGTACGATGATCTGAACGCATCGGTACAGGAGAATATCTCGGCAATCCGTGTCGCAAAGGCTTATGTCCGGGAGGATTATGAGATTTCAAAATTTGAGAAGGCAAGCAGTAATATCTACCGAATCTTTGTGAAGGCAGAATGTAAACTTACATACAATGCGCCACTGATGCAGCTGACCGTGTACGGCTGTATCCTTCTGATCAGCTGGCTTGGGGCGAAGATGATTGTCGGGAGCACACTCACGACCGGAGAACTGATGAGCCTGCTCGCATACTGCATGAATATTTTGATGAGTCTGATGATGCTTTCTATGGTCTTTGTCATGATTTCAATGAGTACAGCAAGTGCAAAACGTATTTCTGAGGTTCTAAAGGAGGAGAGCGATCTTAAGAATCCCGAAAATCCGGTGTATGAACTGGCGGATGGAAGCATTGTGTTTGATCATGTAGATTTCTCATATAAAAAAGGCGGCAAGGGGACTGTTTTAAAAGACATTCATTTCTCCGTCAGGCCGGGGGAGACGATCGGGATTATCGGAGGCACCGGCAGCGCGAAGACAAGTCTTGTCAATCTCATCAGCCGTCTGTATGACGTGGATGCAGGGAGTGTTATTGTCGGGGGAAGAAATGTAAAAAGTTATGACATGGAGACTTTAAGGAATGAAGTTTCCGTTGTACTGCAGAAGAATGTTCTCTTCTCGGGGACGATTCTTGAGAATCTTCGGTGGGGAGATCAAAACGCCAGTGAGGAAGAATGTATCCGTGCCTGCAGGCTGGCCTGTGCGGATGAATTTATACAGAAAATGCCTGAAAAATATCAGACTTATATAGAGCAGGGGGGAACAAATGTGTCAGGCGGGCAAAAGCAGCGGCTTTGTATTGCAAGGGCACTTTTGAAAAAGCCAAAGATCCTGATACTGGATGACAGTACAAGTGCGGTGGATACGGCAACAGATGCCAAGATACGGAGGGCATTTGCGGAGGAAATTCCGGATACGACAAAGCTGGTCATTGCACAGAGAATTTCGAGTGTGCAGCATGCGGACCGGATTATCGTCATGGATGACGGAACGGTCAATGGAATTGGTACGCATGAAGAGTTATTAAAAGAGAACAGTATTTACAGAGAAGTATATGAATCACAGACCCAGGGCGGCGGAGATTTCGATGAAAAGGCAGGTGAATAGCATGGAAAAACAGATGAAAAAGAAAGGGGCGAAAAACCCTGGCAGAGTCTTTTGCAGACTGATGAAATATATATTAAATCATTATATGGCGCATTGTATTCTTGTTGTGGCCTGCATTATCATCAGTGTACTGGCAAATGTACAGGGAACAATGTTCATGAAGAATCTGATTGATGATTATATCACGCCGCTTCTATTGGCAGAAGCGCCGGATTTTGGCCCATTGTTCCAGGCTGTTTTAAAAGTGGGAGGGTTCTATGGAATTGGGATTATTGCCACTTATCTCTATAACAGGATTATGGTCAATGTGACACAGGGAGTGCTGCGCAATCTGCGGAATGATTTGTTTGCACATATGGAAAAGCTTCCGATCAAATATTTTGATACACATGCGCATGGTGATATCATGTCAGTTTATACAAATGACATTGATACGCTGAGACAGATGATCAGCCAGAGTATCCCGCAGATGATCAACAGCGCAATCACAATTGTCAGTGTGTTTGTCAGTATGCTGATTCTGAATATACCGCTGACGGTTATGACGGTTGTCATGGTAATGGTAATGATCCTGGCTACGAAAAAGATCGGAGGAATGAGCGGAAAATATTTTATCAGACAGCAGATGGATCTTGGCACTGTGAATGGATATATTGAAGAGATGATGGAGGGGCAGAAGGTTGTCAAAGTGTTCTGCCATGAAGAAGAGAATCTGAGACAGTTCAAAGAACGCAATGACAAACTGTTCGACAGTGCGGACAAGGCAAATACATTTGCCAATATGCTTGGGCCGGTCAATAACCAGCTTGGAAATATCAGTTATGTCGTCTGCGCAATGGCCGGGGGTGTTCTGGCATTGAAGGGAATCGGAGGATTTACACTTGGGGGGCTTGCAAGTTTCCTTACATTTAATAAAAGCTTTAATACGCCGATTAACCAGGTCAGCCAGCAGCTGAACGCAATGATTATGGCCATGGCAGGTGCGGAGCGTATCTTCCGACTTCTGGATGAAGTGCCGGAGACAGACGATGGATATGTCACACTCGTCAACATAGAGGAAAAGAATGGACAGATGACAGAGGTCAGAGAGCGGACAGGGCGCTGGGCGTGGAAACACATCCACCAGGCAGACGGTTCTGTAGATTATGTGGAGGTGAAGGGAGATGTTGTGTTTGACGGTGTAGATTTTGGATATGATGAAGGCAAGATTGTGCTTCACAATATCGATCTTTTTGCGACTCCCGGACAGAAGATCGCATTTGTCGGATCTACCGGTGCGGGGAAAACAACGATTACAAACCTGATTAACCGTTTCTATGATATTCAGGATGGAAAGATCAGATATGACGGAATTAATATCAATAAAATCAGAAAAGATGACCTGAGACATTCCCTTGGTATTGTGCTTCAGGATACTCATCTGTTCACCGGGACGGTAAAGGAAAATATCCGTTACGGTAAATTAGATGCAACAGAAGAGGAGATTTATGCAGCTGCACGTCTTGCAAATGCTGACGGATTTATCCGGCATCTTCCCCAGGGGTATGATACGATGCTGACC
>URQQ01000075.1 GCA_900549995.1 uncultured Lachnospiraceae bacterium
AAATGCTTTTACTAAAACTTCAAACACCGATTTAATTGTCATAGTGCCCGCTTCCTTTGCATTCTGCCACATAAAAATCCGGTATATATCAAATAATAATCTTATAAAAACGTTGGGAGCAACAGATTAATATGCAACAGTCAGTAATCCTTCATTCCGATATGAATAATTTCTACGCCTCTGTCGAATCTTTGCACAATCCCAGCCTGCGTGGAAAACCTATGGCAGTGACCGGTGATCCAGATGCACGTCACGGGATTGTCCTGGCAAAAAATTATGAAGCAAAAAGATATGGGATTACAACAGGTGAACCCCTATGGATGGTCAGACAGAAATGCCCTGATATTATATTTACGCCGCCAAGATATGACCGGTATATTGAATTTTCCCAAGCTGCCAGCCAAATCTATGAGGAATACACAGACAGGGTAGAATCTTTTGGCCTGGATGAATGCTGGCTGGATGTGAGTGAATCCACCAGCCTCTTCGGAAATGGAAAGGTTATCGCTGACGAAATCCGTACCCGGATCAAACAGGAACTTGGTATTACTGCAAGTATCGGAGTCTCCTATAATAAGATTTTCGCAAAACTGGGCAGCGACATGAAAAAACCGGATGCCACCACCGTGATCGGGCAGGACTTTAAAGAAAAAATCTGGGGTCTGCCAGCCGACATGTTGCTTTATGTCGGGAAAGCAACCTATGCAAAATTATTAAAACATGGCATCCGTTCCATTGGTGATTTAGCACGCACAGACCCTATGTTTTTAGAGAGGCTGCTTGGGAAAAACGGACTGATGCTATGGGCATTTGCCAATGGCCTTGACCGTTCTCCTGTCTCACATACCTATTCCCACCGGATTATTAAAACCATAGGCAACAGCACCACAACGCCCCGTGACCTGGTTACCGACACAGACATAAAAATTATTTTATATATACTGTCCGAGAGCGTGGCGGAGCGAATGCGTAAAGAGAATTTTTATTGCCGCAGCGTTCAGATCAGCATTCGGGACAATACGCTCACTTCCTATGAACGGCAGGGAAGGCTTCATATACCCACTTGCACCTCACAGGCCATTTTTGAAAAAGCCTTTGCCTTGTATCAAGATAACCGTCCGGCAAATCCGGTACGCAGCTTAGGTGTTCGTGCCTGCAAACTTTCGTATATGGAGTACCGCCAGCTTTCCTTTTTAGAAGAAGCAGCTAAAGATCAGAGGCAGGAGGATTTAGAGCGGAGCATTGATAAGATACGGCAGTGCTATGGTCATTACTCCATACAACGTGGAATTATGCTCATAGATGATAAACTTTCTCGCCTCGATCCGATTGCAGAGCATACAATTTATCCAGAAGCATTTTTAAAAGGGCAATCCCAATAATAAATCTCAGGAGGACATAACGATGTGCGGAAGATATAGTTTATTTACAGAAGAAGAAAATCAGGAAATTATGCGTATTGTCAAATCACTCGACAATCGATATCCCGGAAACAATATGAAACATGGTGAAATTTTTCCTACAAACACAGCACCAATCCTATGTCTGGAAGAAAACGGTATAAAACCGGAACTCAGCACATGGGGATTCCCACGGTTTGGGGCAAAAGGCGTCATCATTAATGCCCGCTCTGAAACTGCAGACAGCCGTCCCATGTTTAAAAAGAGTCTGCATACACACAGATGTGTGGTTCCCAGCACAGGCTTTTATGAATGGTCACAGAGTGGTACAAAAACTAAGTACCGTTTTAACCTTCCCAATGATCATACGCTCTATATGGCAGGCATATTTAATGAGTTTAATGGTGAAAACAAGTTTGTCATTCTGACAACAAATGCCAACGATTCGATTGCGGATGTCCATAACCGTATGCCTATCATTTTGAAAAAGGAAATGACTGAAGATTGGATTATGTCTGAAGAGTTTGCTCTATCATATCTCCATGCCACTATGCCAATGCTGCAACGAGAAGTATCTGCCTTATGAAAGACAGAAAAGCCCTTAGGATAGCATGAGAAACTGTCCCAATAAACTTAAAACCTTAGATTTCTATTCATAAAACTAACAAAATAACAGCGTATACGTTAACTTCTTCCCCGTAAATCATCACTCTGATATTCGGGCGGAGGATTTAACGTTTACTATTTATCTGTTTGACTAGTTCAAATTGTAGCGCACCCTCTCAAATTAAAACAGCAGAGAATTCAATTATTATAATGTTCTCTGCTGTTTTACCACTTAGTTTAACTAATTGATTGCTTTCAAATTATGTGGTTAAAGGCTATTCCAAAATATCTCTCAGTTCCTCTAATTCATCATTATATTTCTCAATATCCATATTTTTTATTATCTCCTCTGAGTTAATATCAACTAAAATATTGTCCTCGAATATAAGATATTCTTTATATTCTTCTTGTATTAATAAAGACAAATGTCTTGGCAGACCTAAGTTTTGTAATTCAATAGTAAGTTCATCTGTAGTTCCATATTCTAAATACTCGCTCCAATTAGGACCCGCAACATCTTTTCCAAATTTGTCAGCTACTATTAGATAATAATTTGTAAAATAATTTTTAATTTTAAACCTAAGAATATTATCTATATCAGAAATAAGATTATTTATAACCACATTTATGTGTCTCCTATTTTTCACATCAAATGGAACCATTTCATTGTTAATCCATATTTCCCCCTCCCTTTTATAGTAGTTTAAAATATTGATAATCATCATATTTAATGGTGTTGCTTTCATCCATGAATACATTAATATTGCAAAGTACTTTAACCTTGTTTTTTTTCTAACCATTGGGTTTCGACCTTTTGATTCTTCCTCCTCCCAATTATAATAATTATACATTTTTTCCAAGACCTCATAGCATGTTTCTTTTGAAACTTCTTCTGGAAAGGCTCTTTTCTCTTGTTGTATACTATTCCAAACATCATTTTGATAGCTGTTTTTTATATTAGAGCATTGTTCCATAATATTAGTGGAAATGTGATTCTCTTTTTCAATTTTCTCAAGCACTTTCTTTCCATTTACATTACTTTTTAAATAATTGCTCATTAAAATGGAATCTGTTTTCGAGATTTGATGTGTAAGCACTATATTGGCATAATGATCCCAAACCTCTTTTTCAGACTGACTATAGTTAGTACGAGTAAACTGTTTATGCTGTAATGAACGCTCTAAATTTTGATAAAAATGTTTCTGTCCTTTCACTACTAACGGTTGTACATCTTTTATTTGTTTATTTCTAACTACGTCTAAATCTTTATCAGGTTTATCCCATCGATTCTTTTTATCTTCCATCCTTACACATATTATATTCCCACTAAGCTCCTTGCTAAGCCTGCCCGCTCTACCCGCTAAATTCCAAAAATCAATATCTGAAAACTTAGAGTTCCCAATTGCATTACTAAAAATAAATATATTCTTCGCAGGCAGATTTACCCCTTCTAATAGCGTAGAAGTACAGAAAATGTAATCTATTATCTTATCCTCAAATAATTTTTCAATTTTTTCACGAATCCTTTGCGGAAGTCTGCCAAAATGAAAAGCTACACCTTTTTTTAGGCAATCTATCAAAAAATACTCTTTATGTATATATGTTTTTATAAGTTCAATAAGGGCATCCAGCCTTTTATCATTTTTTTCTGGCAAACCTCTTGAATACTTTAAGGCAAAATCTATAGTGTCTGCGATTGTATTGCAATAAATAATATTTTTGCAGTTTCCTCCTAGCCTATGTAACAATTTGCTTATATAATAGTCCTCTTTAATCCCCAAATTTTTAAAGATGATATCTTCTCCTGTTTCTGTAAACATTCTCCCTTCATGTTCTACATAATCTATGAAAAATCTATTTTGTGCCACCGGTGATTCTTTTATTATCATTTGTTCATCAGTGCTTTTTTCAAATAACTGAAGAAAAATATCAGTATTAGGAATATTGGGAGAAGCAAAATACAATTTGATGCTTTTTCTTTCAGCCATAAGAATAGCATGATAATATAATGGGGAACGCGAATCTTTCTCAGATATAATCTTATGTGCTTCATCAACAAACATATAGTTTATTACAGGATTATCTTTCTCAGATAAATATGCAATTAGCCGCTCTGGCGTAAACACAAATACATATTTCAACCTTCGATTTTTATATATATACGGAACCATTGGGTGTGACAAAACTTTGTAGTTTTTACTGTTAATAAGCCTTTTTAGTCTTGCTGTAACTTGGTTAATTAGCGCCCGCGTTGGAACTAAAATAATAATATTATCTGTTTCATGCCTTTCCTTAATTATATATTGAATAAATGCATCCATTATAAACGATTTACCAAAGGATGTGGGGCCTGAAAAACTAAAATGATTGCTATCTTTCATTAATTCATATAGTTGATATTGAGGATCTGTAAATATTAAATCGCTATAAGGAACCTTTTGATATACTTGCTTAACCTCTTTTTCTAAAGCCGATTCCAATGTCTCAACCTGTTCACTATCCCTAACCGCTATATTAAGGGACGCAAAATTCCCCAACTTAGTAAGGATTGCATTTGCATAATATTTATACTGGATATTATCCCGATATGAATCATATAAGAGGCTAATTATTTTATAGGCTTTATTTCTTCCTTCCGCATTTTTATCTCTTACAAGAATGTCAGCAAATCGTAAAACATCATCAAACTCCTTCTCAGATAAAACAACATCATCTCTTTGGAACAAAAAAATATGTGCATATTTTAATTCCAACTTCCTTGTCAATTCGTTCAAATATGGATCAATTAAAGCCTTCTCGATAATTGACTCAAGCCATGTCATTTTGTTATCTCCTCTATTATCTCTTTTCGTTTAGTATCAATATCTGTAAACGGCAAAACATATATGTAGAAATTATGTCCTTGTAATTTAAAGTCAGCAATCTTCCTTAAAATATGTTCAACTCTCTTTTCTACTTCATACTTTACCCTCTTCTTAATTAGTTCTCTAAAATCAGACGAGGGAAGTGCTTTTTCGTCATCTGTTACTGTTATCTGAAAACCAATGAAAATACCAAAAGCATCATCAACTTCAAAATCTCGTTGCTTTGATGGATAAATTAACTTTTCCAGAAATTCTTTTTCTTCATCTGTAAAAGTCTCTTTGAATAAATTATCGCTTATCAAGCTCTTTTCATAACTTATCCCACTTTTGCTATTGCCTTTCCTGTTTACACCATTTTTAAAATCATAAATTGATTTAAATGCGTCCGTTATGGCTTGAGTAATATCTTTATATGTCTTTGCTTCTCCAAAAATTAGCTGATAATTTCCATCATCAAGTTTTAAAAAATGTACTCCATCAGCCCCATTAACATAATGACTCGTAGAAGTCTTTAATTCCAATTTTGTTAACACTTTTGGTGCTCCCAAATGTGTTTCCAAAAAACAAAATAAAAGTAACTCACCCAATTCTCCATTATTTCTGGTATACTCAACAAATTTTTCTCTGGCCTTTTTAGAAAGCATTCCAGGTCTACCCTTATATTTATCCTTAACTACTCTTGAAATAGAGAAATCAATTAAGGGATCAACTAACATATTAATCAATAAATCATAATCAAATTCATTTGAATTAATCTTCAAAATAAATAAATCCAGACAATTTTTTCCGTATTTATCTAATTTCACTGACCATAATGGATCAAATGATCCTAAGAAATCATTTCCTTGCAAGCTCAATTCCATAAAATTTCTCCTTTGTATACCAAGTTAACATTTTATTCCATTATACCATGACTCAGTATTTAAACAACAAATATCACATACTCTTGATCTACAAATATGAAATTTTATACTTTTTTATATTATACTATACTTTATCTAAAAAGTACAGAAAAATCGAACATTTGTTCTCTTTAGATTAGTTTCTTAACAGTACACGATATACACATCTCAGAATTTGATTAAGCTCTTCCATTCTATCACCCTTTTCTATAAAATAGCTGACTATAAAAAATTCTGTTTATTTTTAGTAATATTCCATGATTTAAATTCACTGGCATGGCATTCCCATATCTGGGTGTAATCTTTGCTTCTTACCCTTTAAAACAGAGATAACACAAAAAAGACTTATCTGCTTTTAAACAAATAAGTCTTACCTAGATTTAAGGTTTACGTGAACTTTAATGAACAGCTGACTCGCTTTTCTACACTCTCAAGCTCTCAAACCATGTATTAACTTCTTTTTCACTCACATTGAGTTCAAATCTCTTGCCATCCTTTAATATCGCTCCTGGACAGGAGGACTCCAATTCAGCGTTGGTATTGCCCATTCCACTGCTTCCAGATGTTGCCACTGGGATAATAATCTTGTCATTCCAATTATACTGTTCCAAAAACGTATTAATAATTGTCGGTGCAACGTACCACCAGATGGGAAAAGCAAGGATTAAAATTTTGATATTTTCCGTATCTTCCAGTTTATTGGCAACCGCCGGTCTGTATGATTTATCATTCATCTCCACACTACTCCGACTATTTTTATTCCTCCAGTCAAGATCTGCTGAGGTATATGGTATCTCCGGACGAATTTCATATAAATCCCCCTCTACTACCTTCGCAATTTTCTTTGCCAGTTTTGCAGTTATTCCTGTTGCTGAAAAATATGCTACTAATATTTCACTCATAATTCTATTCCTCCTGTTTCATTTGATAAACTTACGATTTTTCCTTCCTATCTCGACAATTCTCACACTGTTCATCTATCCAAACGCTATACACATTTTTTTCTATCATCTGTGTATGCTGTAATAAATATTTATATGATTCTATCACAATACACACGATACACCATCATAAACAATACTGCATTTTAACCTCTGCCGGAATAGTGAGCACCATACCAGAAGTAAGACTGACAGCCTCTTTTCCCTCTTCCTGATACCAGCCCTCACCTGCAGTACAGATCAGAAGCTGTCCGCCCCCGCTCTTTGCATGGTGGATGTGCCAATTGTTGCGGCACCCTGGCTCAAAAGTTACATTCGCTAAAACCACCGGACACTTACCAGCCTCTGTAAGTGGTTTCAGGAATGAACTGCCTGTAAAATACTGGGCAAACGCATCGTTAGGTGCCCCTATTCCAAAGTCATCTGCCTTTTCAAAATCTTCTCTGTTCTGATATTTCATCGTAATTACCTCCATCGTTTTCAATCTATGTTCCTTATAAAATGCTCATAAACCACTCTACAGTAGCCGGGTCATAGTGTGAGAAGAATACACTTTCTCCGGTATCAAGAGCTTCGATCTTCTTCATATCATCTGCGTCCAAAGTAAAATCATATAAATTGAAATTTTCTTCCATACGCTCTGCATGTGTTGACTTTGGAATAATAACAACTCCACTTTGGAGCAGGAAACGAAGTGCTGTCTGTGCAACACTCTTACCATATTTTGCACCTATTTCCTTTAATGTCTCATTGTGAAAGAAGTCGTTCTTCCCCTCCGCAAGCGGTCCCCATGACATGATCTGTGTGTTATATTTCTGTAAATATTCCTTTGCGGCCTTTTGCTGCTGAAATACGTGTGTTTCTATCTGGTTGACTGCCGGTTTGATCTCTGCGAAATGCTGAATATCAAGAAAACGGTCCGGATAGAAATTTGATACACCGATGGCTCTTAGCTTTCCAGATTTATATGCCTCTTCCATCGCGCGGTATGTTCCATAGTAATCGCCAAAAGGCTGGTGGATTAAGAGGAGATCAATGTAATCACTCTGTAATTTCTTTAAAGACTCCTCGATAGAAGCCTTTGCCTTTTCATATCCTGCATTGCTGATCCAGACCTTTGTCGTAATAAAGAACTCTTCTCTTGGAAGTCCGGATTTGGCAACTGCACTTCCGACACCTTCCTCATTCCCATAAGCCTGAGCCGTATCAATGCTTCTGTATCCAATTTTGATTGCATCTGCAACACATCTTTCTGTGTCCTCTGCCGGAGTCTGATATACACCATATCCAAGCTGTGGCATCTTTACGCCATTATTTAATGTAATGTAATCCATGAGAATGCCCTCCTTTTTTCTTTTATAAATTGTTTTCCTATTCTTTTTGTGAATTGTATTTTCTTGTAAGCTTTCTGTGTGTTCCTTACAATCCGTACTTTACACCATTTTTCTTTCGATGTACAATATGAATATTGAAATGTACTTTTCATAAAATGAATAGCAAGGAGATTGCCTATGTTAAACCTCGATGATTTGGCGCAGTTTGCTGCATTTTATAAATACAAAACACTCACAAAAGTGGCCGAAGAATTTCATATCTCCCAGCCAACCATCACACGGACGATGAAACGTGTAGAAGAATCTTTTGGTGTGCCCCTCTTTATCCGTTCCAGCAACAAGATTGAAATCAATGAAACAGGAAAGATCGCCGCTGAAGCTGCCATAAAACTGTTAAATGCTGCCCGTCAATGTGAAGCGGAAGTGCAGTCCTACGATCATCATCTTCATACGATCACCGTAGACTCCTGTGCTCCGGCTCCCCTTTGGAGCTTTATGCCCATGCTTTACCGAAAACATCCTGACAAAACAATTACCTCCAGGCTGGTCGATGATATAACACAGCTGGAGGCTGATTTCCTTTCCCATAAATGCAATATTGCCATACTGCCCCATCCACTTTATACAGATGGTATTCAGTGTAAAAAATATCTGGAGGAACACTTATCTATCTGCGTCCCTCCCACTCATGAACTTGCCAAATATAAAGAAGTCTCAACTCAGCAGATCAACGGATACAACTGCCTGTTATCTTCTGATATTGGATTTTGGAGTAACTTTCATAAGAACACTCTCACTTCTTCAAAATTTTTCGTGCAGACAGATGAATTTGCTTTCAAGGCATTAGTAAAGGAATCTACGCTTCCCTGTTTTACAACCAATCTTGCCCAAGACTATTATGAAGATAACTTAGGCAGCCGGATCGCAATTCCAATCACAGATGAAGCTGCAAATGTCACTTACTATATCTGCTACTGGACCAGCGACCATCTGAACCTCAAAAGCTTATAACTTCAGCTGCTTTAGTTGTCTCAGAACCTGGCCAATGTCAGCTCCGATACAGAAGGATTTATTTTCAATCTCCGCCGGTGCATACGCATCCTCCAGATTCACGCACGCATAAACAGCATCTTTCCATTGATTTGTCATTCTCCAGAAGTTGAATTTTATGATGCCTGGTGTATTCATCCCGGTTCCCAGTTCCAGGAACAGAGTCTTTGTATTTTCGTGTCTGCGTATAAACTCTGCATACCTTTCGGCTGCCTGATGCCAGCCTTCATCCTCGACAAAGGTATCATCTGCTCTCAGATTCATGCTCATAGGCTTTCCGCACACTGGACAACGTGGGACAAGGTCAGATGGCACAGCCATTTCAGGGTGGCTGGGCAGCATAAGATTCCCATTCTCTGCAAATGTACATCCCTGTGCTTTCAGCATTGCCCTGATGGTTTTCTCATTGTCATAAGTCTTCTCATGGCAAGGTTCTGAACACTGAAATAGCCCAAAGTCTCCCTGGGTATAGAACATTCTCTTCTGATCAAATCCTGCTCTCTGGAAGCAGTGATCAACATTTGTAGTTAAGACAAAGTAATCCTTGTCCTTCACAAGATGATACAGCTCCTGATAGACCGGCTTCGGTGCCTCCATATAGCGGTTGATATAGATATACCGGCTCCAATACGCCCACTGTTCCTCCAATGAATTAAATGGTCCGAAACCGCCACTGTACATATCTCTCATATGATATTTTTCTTCGAAATCACCAAAGTACTGATGGAATCGCCCGCCGGTATATACAAATCCTGCGGACGCAGACAAACCAGCTCCGGCTCCAATCACAACTGTGTCAGCTTCCTCAAGCGTTTTTTTAAGCTTCTTAATCCCGTTCCCGGCATTAAAGGAAAATCCCGCTCCGGCATCACCTGCCTGAGGCTCATTTTCCAGCTCCTCCATCTGCTCTGAGCAGCTTTTGATAGATTTCGTAATCGGTTTCCTTAAAAACATTGAATATCACCTCGATCTCACTGTTTGTCTGTCCCTTATATTTTTTAACCGTCCTGACAGCAATCTCTGCCGCCTTGTCATTTGGAAAATGAAATTCTCCCGTGGAAATGCAGCAGAATGCAATGCTTTTCACATCGTTTTTGTCCGCAAGTACCAGACAGGAATGATAACAGGATTCCAGCATCTTTTCATCCTTATGGGTCAGCTCTCCCTTAATTACCGGACCTACAGTATGAATGACATACTTGCTGGGAAGATTAAATGCCGGCGTAATCTTCGCGCCTCCGGTTTCCTCTTCATGCCCCTGCTGCTCCATCAATCTGGCACAGGCCGCCCGAAGCTGGATTCCTGAAAATGTATGGATTGCATTATCAATGCACCCGTGATTAGGGCAGAAGCAGCCCAGCATCTGGCAGTTCGCCGCATTGACAACAGCATCACACCGCAGTGTAGTAATATCGCCTTTCCAAAGATAGATGCCATCCTGTACCGGTGTGAGGGCTGCTAAATCCGTGATACCCTTTTTCTTCGTTTCTTCCTGCAGATAAGCGTCCTGGATTTGCAGGAATTCATCCTCTGCTTCTCCCGGCATCCGGAGATTGAACAGGGCACGAAGAAGCTGTTTCCGCTCCCACTCATTCTCCGGTATTCCCACATTCTTATATAAAGTATTTTCACTCAGAAGTTTTTGTATTAAATATATCCTTCGTTCCTTTTGTGTCATGGCGAACCTCTTTTCTGAAGCACCTGTTTGGGACAGATTTCTAAAATTCATACGGCGATTTCCGGAGAAATCAGCAAATATTTTTATTCATAGTTTTCAGTGAATGCCATCTCTGATGATTTTATTTTAACAGTGCGTCTTCTATCTGAGAAGTACGCACAATATTGTGGCATAGTTACCTGCAGGATACTATGACATGAACACAGTGATCTTTTCCGGAAGTTCTTCTATTTTTGTGGACATTCTTGATTTCTTCTGTTGATGAATTTATAATGAACTGATAAACTGTTTGATTCACCGAGAAAGTACCAGCAAAAGAACTGCCTGCATGTCCCGTAGAGACAACACTTACCCTCATCAGTGATAAGTGGAAAGTTTTGATTCTGCGCGATCTGCTGCCCGGAGCAAAAAGATTCGGAGAATTAAAGAAATCTATCGGTCATGTATCACAGAAAGTACTGACAGCACAGCTTCGTCAGATGGAAGAAAGCGGTCTCATCACCCGTACCGTCTTTCCTGAAGTGCCTCCCCATGTTGAGTATTCCTTAACTGACTTAGGATACAGCCTGAAACCAATTCTTGACGCAATGTGGGACTGGGGTGAAAACTACAAAGCACAGCTTCAACAATAATTTAATACTTCTTTATTTCCATCCTTTACATATTATCCACCGAAAGAAATCAAAGGAAAAGCGAAAATCATTCCATTACAATCCTTATTCTTAAAGTATAAAATTAAATTATCATAAAAGAAAGAGGTGGATAATATGAAAACATATTGGAAAAAATCTGTAGGTGCCGGTATGCTCGCAGCTGCCCTGACTTTATTATCAGGATGTGCCGCAGTTCCACAGGAATCAAAGAACAGCCCGGAGAATTTGGCGTCAAAAAAGGAGGACACTATAATGAATAAAGAAAACTCACACACCATTTATCTGGCAGGAGGCTGTTTCTGGGGAGTAGAAGCCTATCTCAAAAAACTCCCCGGAGTCTATGACACCGAAGTCGGATATGCTAATGGAACTACAGAAAATCCCACTTATGAACAGGTATGTTATAACAATACCGGCCATGCGGAAACTGTCAAAGTAGTCTATGACACATCACAGATCACTACCGATCAGTTATTGGAAGGATTTTTTAAAGTTGTAGATCCGACAAGTTTCAATAAGCAGGGGAATGACCGCGGAAGCCAGTATCGTTCTGGAATCTACTATATGGATGAGGCAGATAAGGATGCTGCCGATAAAGCAGTCAACGCCCAGCAAGAAATGTATAAAAAGGAAATTGCCACTGAGGTTCTTCCATTGGACAATTTCTATCCTGCGGAAGACTATCATCAGGACTATCTGGATAAAAATCCTTCCGGTTACTGCCATATTAATTTAAAGGATGCTGACGAATTTATTGAAGAGGAAGGGCTTGGAACAGATAATCTCCTGAATCAGATAAAACCTGAAAATTATCCAGTGCCCGGCGACCGGGAATTAAAAGAAAAACTTACGGATATCCAGTATCAGGTCACACAGAACAATGATACAGAATCTCCATTTAACAACGAATATGACGATACCTTCGAGAAGGGAATCTATGTAGACATTGTTACCGGAGAGCCCTTATTCAGCTCCGAAGATAAATTCAAATCCGGCTGCGGATGGCCAAGTTTCTCCAAACCCATTGCATCAGAATTAGTAACAGAGAAAACAGATTCCAGCTTTTCTATGACACGTACAGAAGTCAGAAGCCGCGCAGGTGATTCTCATCTCGGACATGTATTTGACGATGGCCCGGCTGACAAAGGCGGATTACGTTATTGTATCAACAGTGCATCTCTCCGTTTCATTCCCTATGACGACATGGATGCAGAAGGTTATGGTTTTTTGAAACAGATATTTGACAAGTAATATGCATGCCGGGATCTGCACGAAATTCTTTTTTATAGATCTCAGAAAGAAGGATCACTATGTATCATCTGCTCGTAGTAGAGGATGAAAGCCTTATCCGCCGTGGAATACGTGCTTTCATAGATTTTGACAATCTTGGCATCGGGGATTTATTCGAAGCGGAAAATGGGAAAGAAGCTCTTGAAGTCATGAAAAACAATCGGATTGACCTGATTCTTGCAGATATCAACATGCCGCAGATGAACGGACTTGAATTTTGCAGACAGGCAAAAGAACTGGATCCATCTGTAAAAATAGCGATACTGACCGGTTATGATTACCTGGATTACGCAATCCAGGCCATCAAAATCGGTGTGGATGATTACGCACTGAAACCCCTGGACCGGAATGATATACAGAAACTTCTCTTCCATCTTGTGGAAAAGAAAAAAGAAGCCGACAGTTATGCTGCTATACAAAAAACCGTAAATAAACTTGCCAAAGATACAGATCCGGATGGTGATTTAAGCGCACGGATGCATATGGCCGATATTATGGAGGCTCATTTATCAGATTCCGGATTTTCACTGAGCGCTATGGCTGCCGAACTTGGGTACAGCATCAGTTATCTCAGCACATTATTTAAAAAATGTTTTGGTGAAAACTTCAGAGATTATCTGCTGCATATGCGTCTGGAACGGGCAAAAATTCTGCTTCTGTCCACTCACATGAAAAACTATGAAATTGCCTCCTCTGTGGGCATCGAGGATCCTAATTATTTCAGTGTATGTTTTCGGCGCAAATATCACAAGACACCCCGGGAATTTCGTATGGAGGCAGGACATGAAAAGGACAGGTAAGTTTCGGGACTGGATCCGGCACTTTGGCGTACAGATTTCCATCTTTTTTCTGGTCACCGGACTGGCAGTTATTTTGATTCTCAGCGGAGTCGTATATATGTTCTCAGCGAATCTTTTAAAAGATGAGACATTTTCCAAAACCCATGATCTTCTGGAAATGAGCGGTATTAACATTGCCACTTACATCGCACGGGTAAAGGGTGAATCGAATGTCTTTGCAAGTGATCCGGCTCTTCACCAATATTTATCCGGTGATGACGAATCCCTCAGAAGCAGTCTCATGTCACGTATTGACTCGTTACTGCAAAATGATACTAATATCCAATCAATCGTCGTTGTATCTAAGGATGGAAGAATTCTTTCGAATGAAGACAATCTTGATATGTCGGTGTCAAAAGATATGATGAAAGAAGACTGGTACATAGATTCTATACAAAATACAATGCCTGTTCTCACCGGTGCCCGGATGCAGAATTTTTCCCCTGACAAAGCCCACTGGGTTATCTCTGTCAGTACAGAAATCACAGGGGAAACCGGAGATAATCTCGGCGTTGTATTAATGGATATGGACTACAGTGTCATCGAAGACCACTTGCGCACCCTGGAGCTTGGAATGGATGGCTATATATTTATTCTCAATGATAAGGGCGATCCGGTCTACCATAAAGATCCCAGCTATTTTTCTGATCCAGATAAACGTAACAAGCTTCTTAAGATACAGTCAGCCGGTGACAGGTATGATAAAAACACAAATATTCTTACTTATCAGACCAGCATAGAGAACACTGGCTGGAACATGGTTGGTGTCGTGTCACTGGATACACTTAAAATGCTGGAGCATCAGCTTTTTGAGGCTGTAACACTGACCGGCGGCCTGCTCTTTTGTGCCGTACTACTCTTTGGCCTTCTCTTTACCAGACGTCTGTCTATTCCAATGACAGACTTGGAGCGTGGGATGCGTGAAATTGAAAAGCTGGCAGAAGTCAGCTTACGGAAAAACAGTTTCTACGAAATAGAACTGCTGACCGAAAACTATAATGAGATGATCCGCCGCATCAGGCAACTGATGGATGATCTGTCCGCAAAGGAAAGAACACTGCGTCAGGCAGAACTTAATGCCCTGATCAGTCAGATTAACCCTCACTTTCTATATAATACCCTGGATACAATCATATGGATGGCAGAATTTAATGACAGTACGAAGGTGATAGCCCTCACAAAATCATTGGCTGCTTTCTTCCGTCTGTCACTGAACGGCGGACGGGAGCTGGTCACTGTCGCAGATGAACTGGAACATGTCCGGCAGTATCTCTACATACAAAAAGAACGGTATGAAGATAAACTGAACTACGAAATTCATGCCAGTGAAGATCTTCTTGATTATACCGTTCCTAAAATTATCCTTCAGCCGATCGTCGAAAACAGCATATACCATGGAATCAAACCGCTGAAAGGAAACGGGAAAATAACAGTCTGCGTAAAGGAAGAAAACGATAGTCTTATATTTACCGTAACCGACAATGGCGTCGGATTTGCTCCGGATTCCATGAAGGATCAAGAGCCTTCACATCCGGGCAGTGTGGGGCTTTCCAATGTAAATGAACGTCTCAGGCTTTACTATGGCGAAGGATACGGTGCAAAAATCCATTCCGCCCCCGGGGCTGGCTGTACCGTTAAGCTTATCCTTGGAAAACAGACGGTGTATCGTTCAGATTCCCATGCCTCACGCAGTCTGCATTCTGCTCATACATTAAAGTAACTCCAGATGCTGTACGGGGCGGCGGCTCTGTCCCGTTCATTTATGTGAGGGTGAAAATATTCTGAAACTTTATTATATACATTGCTGATAACGCAGAAGGCGGCCGAAAGCCGCCTTCTGTTTCTTAGATTAATTGACCGTAATCTTCCTTCGTAAACCGATGATAAATCGTATGCCCCATCTCCTCTTTGATGCAGTAATAATATTCATCCAATCCCTGTTCTGTAAAATACAGCACGTAGTCAAAATCCGTCCCCGGAGCCATCTTCTCACATCTGTAATCTCTGCCATACTTCGCAAACACCGCACATATTTCTTCCAGGCTGCAGTGAGGATGTTCCCTGAAAAGTCCTATGAACTCCGACAAAAACGGAGAATCCGGTATCTTTGTGTGTACATACTCTGCCCCCTGCTCTGACAGAACAACCTCTGCTCTCCTGCCATGAAGAAAAAATTCGATCTCTCCAAAATCTTTACGGTAAATTTCAAATTCCCTGTTCAACGTCTCAATCAATTTTGCTGCATCATTCCCATCAACTCCAAGAATAGCACCGAGAGATGAAATAGGATAATACAGCCGTACAGATTCCTTCACATAGCCAAGTTTTATCTGCGCCTCTTTGATCTGGTCTATAATATTTTTCATTAATCTTTCTATTTTTTCGGTATTTATCATTTATAATATCCTTTCTCTGCCGACTGAGCACACTACATCACATGTTTGAATCTAATCTGATTTAGACTTTCCTGGTCTCGCCAGCTCTCTGATTAATTTATCCTCAGAAGTCACCACGATTTTGGCATCTTGTATTTTAGTGCCCGTAAATCTGACCACATACTCGTCCTGATCCTCCTGTCTGCAAGAATAATATACATTATTTTAATTATATTGTGCAAGGCAGTTCAAAAAAACAGATTCTTTCCCTTGTACTTTCCTTTAGTTTAACACAAATAAATGCAGCCGTTTTATAATTTTCATAAATAAAAGACGAAGCCATCTTTTCTCTAAAGGCATCATCAGCTCATAATATGGATGTCAAGCAAAATTCCCTTATACCATTGCCTATAAAACTCTCTCTTGACACAGAGAATTTAATGTGTAACAATTGTTATGTAACATATGTATTTAAACAATCGTTGATGGAAAGTGAACCTATTATGCCACCTAAAGCAAAACTAACAAAAGAAATGATTTTGAACATTGTAATGGACATTACAAGGAAAACGGGATTTGAAACTGTAAATGCGAGGAATATTGCAAATCAACTGCACTGCTCCACCCGGCCGATTTTTACTTGTTATGAAAACATGGAGGAATTAAAAAAAGAATTTCTGGCCTTTGCATATGAATACTATGAACAGTACGTTGACAACTATCGCAATTCTGTAAATGTCAGTCCTCATTTAATTCTTCCGCTTTCATACATTGAATTTGCTCAAGAAGAACCTGATTTATTTAAGCTGTTATTCGTAAACGATTTAGATTTGGAAATGACTGAGGCTAAAGATTTTTATAAAGAAATTGATAACGAAAAAAAGGCAGAACATTTTTCAACTGCCATTGGAGTAGACCTGGAACGCGCAAAAGTGATATTCTTAGACCTGTTCCTTTATACTCATGGCATAGCCGTTTTAACAGCTGCCAAAAAAATTAAATTAGATAGAAACAGTTCTGAAAAAATGCTGTCAAATATATTAACGGCCTTTATAAGGCAGGAAAAACCGGATTGGAATTTATAATTTTGCTACTTATTAACACACATAAAGGAGCGTGATATTGTGAAAACAAACCAATACCTGATTGACTTTTACACTCATTATGATGAAGATAACCGGCTGGCGTTAAGACATGGATCCGTGGAGTTCCTCACCACGATGAGATATATTGAAAAATATCTTAACTCCGGTGACCATATACTTGAAATCGGTGCCGGAACCGGCAGGTATTCCCATGCGCTGGCACGTCAGGGATACGCTGTTGATGCAGTAGAATTAGTAGATCATAATATAGAAATATTCCGTCAAAACACCCTTCCTAATGAAAATATATCTATTACCCAGGGAAACGCTATGGATTTGTCTTATTTCCCTGACAATCACTATGATATTACACTGCTGTTAGGACCGCTCTATCATCTTTATAGCACAGAAGATAAACGACAGGCTTTGCGCGAGGCAATTCGCGTAACCAAACCAGGCGGCGTCATTTTTGCAGCCTATGTTATATCTGATGGCTGTCTTCTCGACGAAGGGTTCAAGCGCGCTAATATCAGTGTTACAGAATATATCAAAAAAGGCTTGATTGACCCTACGACATTTGCCGCCAACTCCAAGCCAGAGAATTTATTTGAACTTGTCCGAAAAGAAGATATTGATGAACTGATGTCTACATTTCACGTAGCCCGCCTACATTATGTAGCTTCAGATGGCTGTGCATTATTTATGCGTGAAGCAATTGATACAATGGACAATGATACATTTGAATTGTATATGAAATACCATTTTGCTACTTGTGAGCGCGAAGATTTATCAGGTGTTACAAGCCATGCGATTGATATTTTCAAAAAATATTTTTAAAAATGCAGCCGCAGTATGATTTCAGTCAATCATATTACGGCTGCACTGTTTCATTATTATATATATCATCCGGATATTTGCCAGGGAACTGTTTTACTCTCGCAGTATCCTCCTGCTATTTTCTGCTATCGCCTGAATCTTCCTACTTTAGTCAATTTGTCTGGCAGTTTCGGTAATTTCCCAGACGTCTTGATAATCGCCTCCTCTGGGCAGACTGTAATGCATTTCCCGCAGCGGTCACAATCAAAATCATCAATCATATGAATGAACCTGGCTTTGCCTTCAATACAATCCTGCTCACATACATCCATACATTCACCGCACCCGGTACAACGCTTAGGATCAATGAAAACGGTCTCAGTTGCAAAGCATACTCCTGCCGGGCACTCTTTCTTCTTATAATGTGCTGCATATTCACTCTTAAATAATGCAACTGCGCTCAATGCAATCTCCGCAGCAGTCTGTCCCATCGTACATGGTGTTGAAAATGCCATTGCCTGACCAATCTCCTCTGTAATTGCGAGATACTCTTCATTGCCTTTGCCATTCTTAATATCCTGATGCATGGCCTGAAGCTGTAATAATCCTTCACGGCAGAATACACACTTTCCACAGCTTTGTTTTCTTGACGCCGTCAATTTCTTTTCTGTCTCCGATAGGATACAGTCTTTCTCCCTGAAAACACGAAGTACTCCATTATCGATATGTGCCTCTGCAACCGTCATGTCAGCAATTGCCTCCGGCAGATAGTACCGATACCCGGCAAGCACTGCTTTGGCGCCGCTTAGGTCAGCCACATCGGAGACTTTAGTATTGCCGTTTACCTTCTGCAATGGGGCACCGTTTACCGAGATAAACACGCTGTCTTCATAACTGCCTGCAAATGCATCCGCCAGATTTGCTGCCGTGACAATATGCAGAACCGCCGAACCTTGACTGGCTCTTACATCGACAATTCCCATAACCACTTCAATACCGGCTTCTGCTGCCGCATCCTTTATGACATCCGCCGTCTGTGTATCTCCTTCCGGAATCTGAAGGATCATCCGTGATGCTCCGATTGCGTGTGCCGCAATTTTCATTCCTGTCATCACCTTCTCCGGATCTGCTCTTAACACTTCCACCAAAACAGCATCGGTATCTGCATTATCCAGCGCCGCAACCACGCCAGGCTCTTTTGCCTTCTCTTGCGCTTCAGCAGCGGCGGCAGCGAAACAGTCACTCAATTTCTCATTACGAAGGGCATATTCCGTCAAATCAAGTGCTGCAATTTGCCTGAGTACTTCTTCGCTGCTCATTTTCTCTGCATTTCCAATCGCACTCATCTCTTATCCCTCCTTATTCTCTGAGAAATCACCCCAGGTTGTCGGCCTGGCAATCTGAAGCCGCAGGTCACACTGCAGACAACGTCCGGCTTCTGCACAGATATCATCGTCGCTGATCCCATGATCATATAAGTCAAAGTTGTGACAACGCAGTTTTGGCGCATCAACTTGTGTAAATTTTTTCTCCTGATAGCCAAACCCCGGGCATTCCCCGATATATGGATCCACTTCCTGTACCGGTGCAAGTACTTCAGAAATGTCACCATCACCGCCAAGATACTGATCCATCTGGCTTGCCGCCTCACGGCCGGACTCGATGGCCATGATCACTGATTTTGTACCATAGATCGCATCCCCTGCGGCAAAAATCCCTGCCACAGAAGTCATCTTGTCAGCTGTCAAATCATTGACTGTAATACTGTTTCCACGCCCAAGTTTAAGTCCTGCATCCGCCGTGATATCCGGCCTTTGGCCAACTGCAAAGATAACGGTGTCGGCATCGATATGATGCTCTGATCCTTCCTCTTTCTCTATGACGGCACGACGGTTTTCATCAAATGTAAATGATTTTACGTTCATGAAATCAACACCGGTAACTTTCCCATCACCAGTAATTCTTTCAAATGTCCGGGCAGGATGTACCAAAATCCCCTCTTCCTGCGCCTGCACAATTTCTTCCTCATCAGCCGTCATAGCCTCTCTCGCCTCAAGGCACGCGAGATGAATTTCCTCTGCGCCTAACCGCTTTGCTGTTCTGGCACAGTCAAACGCTACATTACCTCCGCCAAGAACAATAATTCTCCTGCCCATACCGGTTTCTTTCCCCATACTTGCATTTCTCAGGAAATCTGCATTCAGAATCACTCCTTCACAGTCATTTCCTTCCATCGGCAGACAGACACCTGCATGTCCGCCGATTGTCATCAGTACGGCATCATAATCATCCAATAATTCAACCGGCTTTTCAACCTTTGTGTTCACTTGTATTTTAACACCTTGTTCCGCAATTACGGCCGCCTCGGCAGCGATGATTTCTCGTGGAAGACGGTAAGAAGGAATTCCGTAAGCCATCATCCCGCCCACGGTAGGAAGTGCTTCCTTCAGAGTCACATCATGTCCCTGTTTTCTTAAATAGTAAGCTGCTGTCAGGCCGGCAGGTCCGCCGCCCACAACACAGACCTTTTTTCCGGTGTCCGCAAGCTGTTTTCCCCTGCCCCTCCATACAGAACCTGTGTCATAGTCTGCCGCGTAA
>URQQ01000076.1 GCA_900549995.1 uncultured Lachnospiraceae bacterium
CGGAGCGCCTGGCTCATCAGGCGCGCCTGCAGTCCCACATGGGAATCTCCCATATCGCCGTCGATCTCCGCCTTCGGTACCAGTGCAGCCACAGAGTCCACAATCACAATATCGACTGCTCCGGAACGCACCATCGTCTCTGCGATCTCAAGCGCCTGCTCCCCGCAGTCCGGCTGTGATATGTAGAGGTTGTCGATGTCAACGCCGATATTCTTCGCATAGACCGGATCAAGCGCATGCTCCGCATCAATAAATCCGGCGATGCCGCCTCTCTTCTGTACCTCTGCCACCGCATGCAGTGCAACCGTCGTCTTACCACTGGATTCCGGTCCGTAGATCTCTATGATACGTCCCTTCGGCAGACCACCGATTCCAAGCGCCAGATCAAGACTCAATGATCCGGTCGGAACCGCCTCCACATTCATGTGTGCAGAATTATCGCCCAGCTTCATGACCGATCCCTTGCCGTACTGCTTCTCAATATGTGAAATTGCCGCGTCAAGCGCTTTTAACTTCTCTTCCTTTGTCGTAGGTCTCTCATCCCTTGTCAGTTTATCGTCCTTAGCCATTCTCTTTCCTCCATGCGAACCGTCCGCGCGCGAATTGCGAACTTATGTTCGTTTTCTAGTTAATATAGTATTATAATTCCAACAAAATGTCAATCTTATTTTTTGTTCCAGCCCCTTTCTTTTTATTCTTTTCTTCATACAAATCGGGAAATACGGGTAAGAAGATACCCTTGAGATTCTGATAGTGAATTCAGTATAACATTATGAAACTTAAAAATCAATGGCAGGAACAGAAAAAAGCAGCCTGTATCGGCTGCTTATTCATGTTCCTTTAATGAATGTTTTTTACTGATCAATACTTTTTCTTCATAACAGCCAAACAGCTCTTCCAGCTTCTCCTTTGGCATTTTCGGAGTGACAAGGCTGACCACCGGGACTATGATAAGCCCTGCGATCATTGCAATTGCACCTGCGTTGATCGGGGATTCAATATAGTGAAGGAACATATTGGATACCGTAATTCCCACGCCTGCGGCAAAACTTGCCCACACCGAAGCTTTCGTAACCCCTTTCCAGTACAGGCCATATAAAAACGGTGCAAGAAAGGCCCCTGCCAGTGCTCCCCAGGAAATTCCCATAAGCTGTGCAATGAAGGTCGGCGGATCCAGCGCAATCACTACAGATACCGCAATAAAAAACACGATCAGAATCTGCATTGTTACCACCTGCTTTTTTTCACTCATTTTCTTGATCAGATTCCCTTTCAGGAAATCCAGAGTAAGTGTCGAACTGGAAGTAAGCACCAGCGATGATAAGGTAGACATCGACGCCGAAAGTACCAGTACAACCACGATACCGATCAAAATATCCGGGAGTGTGGAAAGCATATGGGGAATAATACTGTCAAAGACAACCGCTCCCGTCGTTGCATCCTTGATTGCCGGGCCGTCAAATAGCCGCCCGAATCCTCCAAGGAAGTAACATCCTCCGGAGATGACAACCGCAAACAGTGTGGAAATGATCGTTCCTGTCTCTACGGCCTTCTCATCTTTGATTGCGTAAAACTTATGTATCATCTGCGGAAGTCCCCAGGTCCCAAGAGAGGTCAGTATGACAACGCCCAGAAGATTCAGCGGATCCGGACCAAAAAACGAAGTAAAAGCCCCCTGCTGTCCAAGTGTCGCAGGTACGTCGCTTGATAGCTCTGACATTTTCCTGACCGCTTCCATGAATCCACCCTGTCCGCTTAAAACAGCAGCAATTACAGCCACAATTCCGAAAAGCATAATGATTCCCTGTATAAAATCATTCCATGCAGTTGCCATATATCCTCCGATGATGACATATAGTCCGGTAACCACTGCCATTACAATCACACAGACCGCATATGGAATGTCAAAAGCCATCCCAAAAAGTCTCGAAAGCCCATTGTAAATCGAAGCTGTATATGGAACGAGAAAAATAAACACGATCACGGAAGAAACTATTTTCAAAGATTTGCTCTGGTATCTTTCTCCAAAGAAATCCGGCATGGTCTTTGATTTCAGATGCTGGCTCATTACCCTCGTACGGCGTCCCAGCACAACCCATGCCAGCAGACTTCCAATGACCGCATTGCCAATTCCAATCCAGGTAGATGCAATCCCGTATTTCCATCCAAACTGCCCTGCATAACCCACAAACACGACTGCGGAAAAATAAGAGGTTCCATATGCAAATGCTGTAAGCCACGGTCCCACAGACCTTCCGCCCAGTACAAATCCATCCACACTCGTTGTATGCTTTCGTGCATACAGTCCAACACCTATCATCACTGCAAAAAACAGAATCAGTAAAACTAACTTGATACCCATCTCATTCTCTCCTCTTTCTCTTTATGCCTCGCTTTAAAGCGTTGCGCTTTAAAGCATTAAAGTAGCTGGGAATATAGTAGCACATTGCCTGTGCTTTTGTCAATGGCTGAATCCATTGGAATAAAAAAAGAAGGATGGCAGCCTGCGGGCCGTCATCCATTTCATCAGAATTTATTTCATTTTTTCTGCACGTTCTTCTACTTTTTTATTAAAATTCTCTACTCTTCTTGCATAGGATTCATTCATATATTTTGAATTCAGCATAAAGTCTGCAGTTGCAAGATTATTCGCAATCGGTATATCATACACAACGGCAATACGGAGCAGTGCCTTTACATCCGGATCATGCGGCTGAGCCTCAAGCGGATCCCAGAGGAAAATCATAAAATCAATCTGGCCCTCCACAATCTTGGCCCCGATCTGCTGGTCTCCCCCAAGCGGGCCGCTGTTGTACCCTTTCACCGGGAGTCCTGTTCTGTCTGCGATCAGGCGGGCTGTTGTACCTGTCCCGCACAGGAAATGATTCTTCAGTACATCTTTGTTACGGTCACACCAGTCAACCATTTCCTTCTTCTTGCCATCATGGGCAACCAGTGCAATATGTTTTGCTTTTTCAATTTCAAATGTTACATAATTACTGTCTAACATCTCAAAACCTCCTTTATCTTCCTGATTCTGTTATATTTCAGCCTTATAGCCGGCAATCTTTTTCTGCTACGTTTACTATCATACTATAAATTTCCAGAATAAGAAAGAGAAAATGTCCAAATCCTAGTCTTCTTTTCTCACAACTTCATTTTTTTGTTTGTAAATGCTGTCTGCCGGAACAAACCCACGTACCATCGACAGTGGATATATATTCGTACGGCGTCCTACAACACTGCCCGGATTCAGAACAGTGCCACAGCCTACTTCTACTTCATCTCCAAGCATTGCACCGAACTTCTTGAGCCCAGTTTCAATCTCCCCTTCAGAAGTCTTGATTACAACCAGTTTTTTGTCAGATTTCACATTCGATGTGATAGAACCTGCTCCCATATGGGATTTATACCCAAGAACAGAATCCCCGACATAGTTATAATGCGGAACCTGTACTTTATTAAACAACACTACATTCTTAAGTTCTGTTGAGTTCCCTACGACAGCGCCTTCTCCGACGATCGCATTTCCGCGGATAAATGCGCAGTGCCTTATCTCAGCATTTTTCCCGATGATTGCAGGTCCTGTGATGGATGCTGTCGGCGCTACTTTTGCCGATTTTGCAATCCAGATATTTTCACCCGTTTTTTCGTATTCTTCCTCATTTAAGGTGCTTCCAAGCTCCATGATAAAACTGCTGATCTTAGGCAGTACTTCCCATGGGTATACCGCTCCGTCAAATAACTTGGCAGCAATAGTCTCATTTAAGTTATAAAGTTCCTTGATTTCCAGTTGTTTCATTTTTAGTCCTTCCTTTCCTGTCTGCTTCTTGGCTCTGAATAGTTACGATTTTTTATAATAAGATGCTGCTTTGTCATAACAGCCTCTCAATTGATATTGATTGTTCAGCCCAAGCACCCCGCTTGTACGGCTGTGAATAAATTTCTCAAGCTTTGCCATATACTCGTCCGGCGTGATTTCACCTTCTGCAACATAGGTAAGCCCTTTTTCCCAGCTTGCAGTCAATTCCGGGTTCAGAAGTGACCGGATCGAGTGATCTACAACATCAAAAATCATCTCTCCGAGCATTGTCGGAGTAATTATCTGCGTCTTCTTATTCAGCGCGAGATATTTGATGTGAATTAACTTTTTAAGGATCTCTGCACGTGTCGCGCTTGTTCCGATTCCGCTTCCCTTGATCTGGGCGCGCAGTTCTTCATCTTCAATCAGCTGCCCTGCATTCTCCATCGCCAGAATGATAGATCCAGAATTATAACGTTTCGGCGGAGATGTCTCCCCTTCCTTAATTTCCAGATTTTTAATGGAAAGAACCATTCCTTTTTTCAGGCTCTTTATCACCTCGAACAGCCCTTTGTCCTCATTTTCATCCTGTTCTTCTTTTCCGTCCGCTTCAGCATCATCGTTTACCTGCTTTGCGTTTAATGTCCTCGACTGCCCCGGAATGCCCGCCACCTTAAGATATCCTTCTTCAGCCAGCACTTTGAAATTGGCAAAAAAGCTTTCGCCCTTTCTTTTTGTCACAATGCTGACCTTCTGATAGACTGCGGGAGGATAGAATATACTTAAAAATCTTCTGACAATCGTATCATACACCTGTTTTGCCGTATGGCTGACAGAAGAAAGAGCACTGATTCCCTGCCCCGTCGGCACGATTGCATAGTGATCTGTAATCTGCTTATCATTGACGTACCTTGTCTTTTCTAGCCCTTTGTGGCTGCCCATCTGCGCGATTTCCATCAGGAACTGATGAAACGGCTCATATTTGGCGAGGCCGTTTAAATTTTTATGTATTTCTTTTGCAACGGCAGTGGACAAAACTCTGGCATCCGTTCTCGGATAAGTCACAAGTTTCTTTTCATACAGTTCCTGCACAATCCGCAGAGTCTCATCCGGACTGATTTTAAATCTTTTGGAACATTCATTCTGAAGCTCTGCAAGATTGTAAAGAAGCGGAGGGTTTTTCTTTTCCTTCTTCTTCTCAATAGATACGATTTCACTGTCCAGAGGCTCTGGTTCTCTCAGAAAGTCTATCAGTTCCTCTGCTTTCTTCCTCTCTTTAAATCCATTCTCTTTATACAGATCAAAAGATTCAAAATACTTCGATCCTTTCACCGCCCGCCATTCAGCTTCAAATATATGGCCGCCGGCATCTGTCTTGGCCATCACCCGGTAAAACGGCGTCTTTACGAATTCCCGGATTTCCCTTTCTCTTCGGACCACCATTCCCAGAACACAGGTCATCACCCGCCCTACAGACACAACCGTAAACTTGCTCCTCTGATAATTGGAAATGCTGTTGCCATATTTGAGAGTCAAAAGCCTTGAGAAATTGATTCCCATCAGATAATCTTCTTTCGCCCGCAAATACGCAGAAGCCGAAAGATTATCATATTCACTTAAATCCTTCGCTTCCCGGATCCCTCTTAATATCTCATCCTCTGTCTGCGAATCAATCCAGACCCTCTTTTCCTGCTTTCCTTTTACACCGGCCATCTGTTCTACAAGACGGTAAATATACTCCCCTTCACGCCCGGAGTCTGTACATACGTAAATCGTATCTACATCCTCCCTTGTGAGAAGCCCCTGTACAATCTGGAACTGCTTTTTTACAGACGGTATGACCTCGTATTTGTATTCCTTCGGTATAAACGGAAGCGTTTCAAGACTCCATCGCTTATACTTCTCATCATAGACTTCCGGATAGCTCATCGTCACCAGATGCCCTACACACCATGTGACAATCGCATCCTCTGACTCCAGATATCCGTCTTTCCGTTTCGTACTGAGTTTCAGCGCTTTCGCAAATTCCTGCGCCACACTCGGTTTTTCTGCAATATATAACGATTTCCCCATATAACTATTTTATTCTCCTTCATTCCCAGGATATCCTGGAACCGCCCTTAAACAGGTACTTCCAGAGGATTTTCCTATTTTATAAAAATTTCCTTCAGTCTCCCAAGGAATGTTTTTTTCTTCTGTACAGGTTCTTTTCTTTTCACGCTCATTGCTTCTTTCATGAAAATTTCCTGTGAATTAATCTTTCTCTCCCCCTGCTCCTTCTTCTGGTATATCCCAGAACTGTCCAGAACACGGGCCTTTACATTATCTGCCAGCATAACACTTAACATGTGGTTGATCTGCGCTTTTACATTCGAATCATAGATCGGACATGCAACTTCCACACGTTTTTCTGTGTTTCTTGTCATCATATCGGCAGAACCGATATATATTTTCTGCTCTGCCCCCGTGCCAAAACTGAAAATTCTCGGATGTTCAAGAAATCTCCCAACAATACTTGTGACCGTCAGGTTTTCCGTCTCTCCTTCAATTCCCGGCAGAATACAGCAGATTCCCCGGACAATCAGATCAATCCGCACACCGGCACTGGAAGCCTCCGCAATCTTATAAATAAAATCAATGTCTGTGACAGAATTCATCTTCATGACAATCCGTCCGTTTTTACCTTTTCTGATTTCCTCATCCATAAGCACAAGGATCTTTGGTTTTAAACTGCTCGGAGCCACAATCAGATGCTCGTAAGTTCCGGCCAGATTGCTGATAGACATATTTTTAAAAAATGCCGCCGCATCGGCCCCGATGGACTGGTTTGCTGTCATCAGCGAGAGATCTGTATACATTTTTGCAGTCTTCTCATTATAGTTCCCGGTTCCAATCTGAGTGATATACTGAATGTCATTCCGGTTTCTGTATGTAATCAGGCAGATTTTCGAGTGGACCTTATATCCCTCGAATCCATAGATTACACGGCAGCCTGCTTCTTCCAGCCTTTCTGACCAGTCAATATTATTCTGCTCATCAAATCTTGCCCGAAGCTCGATAAGGACCGTTACCTCTTTCCCGTTTTCGGCTGCCGCACAGAGATATTCCACAAGTCTTGTCTTCTTCGCCAGTCTGTAAATGGTAATTTTAATCGTCATGACAGACGGATCGGCTGAAGCCTCTTTCACAAGCTGAAGAAATGGCTCCATGCTTTCATACGGATAAGAAAGCAGAATGTCCTTTTTCTTTACCTGCTTCATAATACTGCCTTCGGCCACAAATTTTGACGGCTGCGGAATATACGTCGCATCAATCAGCGCATGTTTCATTGACATCGGCGCCTTATACATGATTGCAAACATATAGTCAAGTTTCATGGGGATTTTCGTCCTGAAAATCTGTTTCGGGCCAATATTAAATTTCTCACAGAAATATTTCTCATTCTCCTTGCCAAGCGGCTCTGCTGTCTCAAGCCTTACAACCGCCATCCTGCGCCTTTTATTCAATGTCACCTTCATGCGGCAGCGGAAATCCTCATTGACATCGTATGCCTCATCGTCCGGAGATATATCGGCATTTCTCGTGACACATATATAATTTTTATCTGAGACTGTATACTGCTCAAATACAATATCCAGATACTCCATGATCACTTTTTCCATCCGTATATAACGCACATCATGGCCTGGAAGATACAGAATATCTGAGACAAACTGCGGCACCGGCACAATTCCAAGCATGGATTTGTCCTCCAGCTTTAAATTGGCAACCACATAGATTTCTTTATTCAGCAAATGCGGAAACGGATGATTTGGATCTACAATCTGAGGGGATAATATCGGAAGAATCTGATCTTTGAAATACTTCTTCACATATTTTTTCTCACTGCTCTCCAGCTCTTTAAAATCAAGCCCGCAGATTCCATATGGATGCAGCTGCTTTTTGATCTCCGAATATGTTTTATCCCGTTCCTTATAAAGAGGCGCAACCGCACTGTAAATAGCATTCAGCTGTTCACTGGCTGTCATTCCCGACTTAATATCGTATCCCTCATCGCCCATGGATGCCACATCATAAAGGCTTCCCACACGGATCATGAAAAACTCATCCAGATTGCTTGTGAAAATCGCCACAAATTTCATCCGTTCCATCAAAGGAACCGTTGGATCCTGTGCCTCCTCCAGCACTCTCTGGTTAAATCTGAGCCATGAAAGTTCTCTGTTCTGTGTATAAGCCAATTTCATTTTCTGCATATGGACTTCCCCTTTCACTGCCGCCTGGCTGTCATACAGACGGCTTTTAATCTTACAACAGTATACCAGACTTTTCTCCGATATTCTACCACTTAACGTATTGTTAACCAAACGGGCAGCGAAAGACTCATTGTCAGCCTGCAAAAACAATTGCCGGATGATTGCCGGCACAAAAATAGAGCAGCCTTTCTTTTGTCTGCTCTATTTTATGCTGTTCTCACTTTTATTTAGCTTTAATATATCCTTTTGCCGTCAAAGTCTCTGCACAGAGAACTGCTCCGCCAGCGGCACCTCTTACGGTGTTATGTGATAATCCGACAAATTTATAATCATAAACGGTATCTTCTCTCAGACGTCCGACGGAAATTCCCATTCCATTTTCAAAGTTTACATCCATAGTAACCTGTGGACGGTTATCATCTTCCAGATACTGAATAAACTGTTTCGGTGCACTCGGAAGTTCCAGTTCCTGAGGAATTCCTTTGAAGTTTACGAGTTTTTCGATCAGCTGTTCTTTCGTCGGCTTTTTCGCAAATTTTACAAATACGGCTGCTGTATGCCCATCCAATACAGGGACACGGATACACTGTGTTGTAATGACAGGAGAAGATGCCTTCACAATCTCCCCATTTTCTACTTTCCCCCAGATACGGAGAGGTTCCTGCTCACTTTTTTCTTCTTCCCCGCCGATGTATGGAATCACATTGCCTTCCATCTCCGGCCAGTCTTTGAATGTCTTTCCTGCTCCGGAAATTGCCTGGTATGTAGTTGCGACGACTTCTGTCGGCTCAAATTCCTTCCATGCAGTAAGAACCGGTGCATAGCTCTGGATAGAACAGTTTGGTTTTACTGCCACGAATCCGCTGACTGTGCCAAGACGCTTTCTCTGGGACTCAATTACTTCAAAGTGTTCCGGATTTAATTCCGGAATTACCATTGGTACATCCGGTGTCCAACGATGTGCGCTGTTATTCGATACTACCGGTGTTTCCGTCTTAGCGTAGGCTTCTTCAATTGCCTTGATTTCGTCTTTCGACATGTCTACCGCACTGAATACAAAGTCTACATCTGCTGCCACTTTCTCCACTTCATTGACATTTGCCACCACGAGGTTCTTCACCCCTTCCGGCATCGGTGTAAGCATTTTCCATCTTCCGCCTACAGCTTCTTCATATGTTTTGCCAGCAGACCTTGGGCTTGCTGCTACTTTTGTCACCTCATACCATGGATGATTCTCAAGCAGAGAGATAAAACGCTGTCCAACCATGCCGGTTGCCCCGAGAATTCCAACTTTTAATTTCTGATCCATCTTTTCTTCCTCACTTCCATTGTCTTTCCGGCAAATACATTTGTCCGTACTCAAAATATATTAGTATAATCATGTCGAAATTGCAAGACTTTTTTCTAATCCCTCACATATTTCTTATATTCTTTGATTACCTGTTCCATTGCTTCCTTTGAAGGCGCACCAATCGTCAAACGTCTGTTCACACAGGTTTCCATGCTGACCGCTTCATAGATGTCTTCGCCAAACACTTTGGAGATCTTTTTGTATTCCTTCAGTGGCAGATCGTCTAAAGAACAGCCTTCTTCGATGCATTTCAATACAAGCTGTCCTACAATTCCATGGGCATCACGGAACGGAACCCCATGATTTACAAGATAATCCGCGGCATCTGTCGCATTGGTAAATCCATTCTTCGCGCTTTCCTCCATGCGGTTTTTATTGAAACGGATCGTGCGCAGCATTCCTGTAAACAGCGCCGTACATCCTTTTGCAGTGTCAATCGCATCAAAAATCAGCTCTTTATCTTCCTGCATGTCTTTATTATACGCCAGCGGGATTCCCTTCATTGTCGTGAGTATGGACATCAGCGCGCCATACACCCTTCCGGTTTTGCCTCTCACAAGTTCTGCAATATCCGGATTTTTTTTCTGCGGCATAATACTGCTTCCGGTACTGAAACCATCATCAATCTCTACAAACTGGTATTCGTTTGAATTCCATGTAATAATTTCTTCGGAAAATCTGCTCAAATGCATCATCAATGTTGACAGCGCTGCCATAAGTTCAATCAGGTAATCCCTGTCAGACACAGAATCCATGCTGTTCAGTGTCGGCCCGTCAAATCCAAGGAGCTCTGCTGTATAATCTCTGTCCAGCGGGTACGTTGTCCCTGCCAGCGCACCGGATCCAAGCGGACAGTAATTCATTCTTTTATAGATATCCTGCATTCTCAGACGGTCTCTGTGAAACATCTCAAAATACGCACCCATATGATGCGCAAGTGTAATTGGCTGAGCCTTCTGCATATGAGTAAATCCCGGCATATAAGTCTCTGTATTTTCTTCCATGATTTCCAGAAGAACTTCCATAAGTTCCCGGATCAGCTTATCAGTCATCAAAACTTCTTCTCTTGTATACAGTTTCATGTCAAGAGCGACCTGGTCATTTCTGCTGCGGCCGGTATGAAGCTTTTTCCCCGGATCCCCAATTCTGTCAATCAGGGTCGCCTCCACAAAACTGTGGATGTCTTCATATTTATCAGAGATCTCAAGCTTTCCTTCCTGAACATCGGACAAAATACCTTCCAGCCCTTCAATGATCTGCTTTTTCTCATCTTCCGTCACAATCTTCTGCTTTGCCAGCATCAATACATGTGCAATACTTCCCTTGATATCCTGGGAATAGAACCTTTTGTCAAATGAAATAGATGCATTAAAATTATATACAAGCTGGTCCGTTTCTTTTGTAAAACGTCCGCCCCATAACTGTGCCATAATTATTTCCTCTTTTCTCTCATGTATTTTATGATTTCATCTGCTTTGCACGCTTTTCTTCGTACATCGCCAGATCTGCCTTATGAATCAGATCTTTTGCAGTGTCTTCGCTTTGCCATACTGCTGCACCTGTACTAATATATGCATGGAAGCGTTCTTTGCTGCCTTTAAACGCAATATCGCCAATCTCAGTTTCCAGTTCCCGGCGCCTCTGATGTACAGTCTCCTCAGAAGTATTTTTGAATACGAGAAGGAATTCATCTCCCCCGATTCTTGCCGCCCATATATCGTCATCTTTCTGATATTCCTTAAGCTTTGATGCCAGTTTCAGGATCACTCTGTCTCCGGACACATGGCCATATGTATCATTAATTTCCTTAAAATCATCAATATCAATCACAACTGCCGAAATTGATGTTCTGGCTCGTCTTGCCTTTGATATATCATCGGACAGTTTCTGGCAGACATAGCTTTTATTGTAAAGACCGGTATAATCATCGTGAACCAGAAGTTCGTTAAACCGGTGAATCAAAGATGTAATATTTTTATTGTCTCCTTTATCATCATGAATACTGTTTACCATCAGACTTAAAGTGACATCTTTTATATACTCCAAGACATATGTCTCGTCATTGATTGTCACGGGAGTGGAAAATACAAGATAAATCATCGATTCCATATACTCAAGTTTTACAATTGTATTCTGCTCCTGAAGCGCCCGGATGGAACTGCAGTTTACGCATTCATTTTTCCTGTTCCAGACTCGATGGCACAGTTCATTATACGGAATCAGCCTGCCGTCTTCCATATCATATACCTGATGTGTGACAGGTTCAACAATCCGATAATAATCAAATAACTCCTCATTTGTACAATACTTTTTCAATGTCTTTGACATTTTTTCCATTGGGAACATAATTTACTCCTTATATTTGCACTTTGGATCATCCCGTCTTTATTGTACACTTTACCACCGTGACGTGATAATAGTTTATCACGACAAGTCCTGCTTGTAAAGTTCCCGTTCACGGTATGAAAATTCGCACCCACAATAATCCTGCCGATATAACCCATAAATCTTTGACAGTTCCACCGAACGCTGATATCCATTTTTCTTCTTAAAATCAGATGGAAGATAATCCACCTGATACTTTTTTGCAATCCGCATCCCGATTTCATTCAGCTTCTGGGCGTTTTTCATCGGACTGATCGAAAGTGTCGTTGTGAAATAATCATAATTTCCTGCTTCTGCCACAGCCGCAGCCTCCGAAAGCCTCAGGGCATAACACTGAAAACAGCGAATGCCTCCCTCCGGCAGATCTTCCATTCCTTTTGCCATCTGATAAAACTTCTCTTTATCATAAACCCCGGCCTGAAATGAAATCGGATGCTTCGGGTTCATTGCCTGAATCAGTTCTTTTTGTTCCTTCACTCTTTTTACATACTCTTCCTCAGGATAAATATTGGGATTATAGTAGAACACAGTGATTTGAAAATGCTCAGACAAATATTCCAGCACATAACTGCTGCACGGCGCACAGCAGCTGTGAAGAAGCAGTTTTGGGACACGTTCCTGTTTTTTCAATTCTCCAATCAGCTTTTCAAGTTCTTTCTGATAATTCATCTTAACTACCATCCTGTTGTTCTTAACATTAGATTATACAATGTCAGACGTTTTCAATCAAGCACCCTTTTATGATTCTTTCATAAAATGAAATATACTGATTGGTCTTATCAGGCACCCTGTTTGTGAAATGGAGGTTTCTTAATGGAACATGTACTTGAACTAAAAGATATCAATTATGCATACCACACAACAGAAGGAGAGACAGAGGTACTGAAAAATATCTCTTTCTCTTTGAACGAGGGAGAATTCGTCAGCATTGTCGGCCCTTCCGGCTGCGGAAAATCCACCCTGCTTTCTATTATTTCCGGACTTATGAAACCAGAAAGCGGCACAATAAAATTATATGGAAAAGAACTGAAAGAAAGCACAACCAATATTGGTTATATGCTGCAGAGAGACCATTTATTTGAATGGCGCACCATTTATAATAACGTGATTCTCGGTCTCGAGATCCAGCACATGCTGACTGCCACAGCAAAGAAAAAAGCAAATGACCTGCTTGATCTCTACGGCCTTGACCAGTTTGCAGATGCAAGGCCGTCTGAACTTTCCGGAGGCATGCGCCAGAGGGCAGCTCTTATACGTACACTTGTGCTGGAACCCGATATCCTTCTGCTGGATGAACCATTTTCAGCGCTCGATTATCAGACACGTCTTACTGTTGGAGATGATATCGGACAGATTATCAAAAAAGAAAGAAAAACAGCCATTCTCGTCACGCATGACCTGTCAGAAGCGATCAGCCTGGGGGACAGAGTTATCATTCTCTCGGGAAGGCCTGCCTCTATCTGCCAGACAATACCTCTGAAGTTCGCTTCTTGTGATGACACACCTCTTGGGCGCAGAAATGCACCTGAATTCAAAACATATTTCAACCTGATCTGGGGGGAGTTAAATGGAAATGCATGAAATGTCCGTCGGACAGAAAAACTATCTGAAAAGCCTGTTGATTCACAGGTGGATTGTAGAACTATCCCGAATTGCCATCCTCGTTCTCTTTCTGGCAGTCTGGGAAATCACAGCTGATCACGGAATCATTGATTCCTTTATCTTCAGCAGTCCTTCTAAAATTGTACTTTGTTTCTGGTCAATGGTAAAGGATCATACCATTTTCCGCCATATCGGAATTACTTTGTACGAAACAATCGTCAGTTTCTTTTTGACGATTTTCATCAGTGTACTTATCGCAGTACTTCTCTGGTTCAGCAAAAAACTTTCTGAAATTCTGGAACCATATCTGGTGGTACTTAACAGCCTGCCGAAATCTGCCCTTGCCCCGCTTCTTATTGTATGGCTCGGTGCAAACCAGACAACAATTATCGTAGCCGGAATGTCTGTCGCCATTTTCGGCAGTATCTTAAGTCTCTATACCAGCTTTACAACCGTCGATCCGGAAGAAATCAAACTGATTTATACACTGCACGGAAATAAACTGCATGCTCTCACAAAGGTCGTGATTCCTTCTTCCATTCCTTCCATCATAAGTATGATGAAAGTAAACATCGGCCTGTGCCTGGTCGGCGTAATCATCGGTGAATTTCTTGCCGCAAGGGAGGGGCTTGGATATCTGATCATTTATTCCAGCCAGGTCTTCAAGCTTGACTGGCTCCTGATGTCCATCGTGCTGCTGTGCATTATGGCAATGGGGCTGTATTCACTGATCAATCTGCTGGAAAGATTTTATAAAAAACGGAACTGACTCAACAAAGCAGGAAGCAAAATTTCCCATGTGATAAAAGCCACGCCAAACCACAGGACTGCGGTCTGGCGCGGCTTTTGTTTTGTTGATTTTCCTGGCTGCAGTCAGCATCCTGCTTTATTTGTAGCCGCTTCCCCCGCATTTCCAGCAGATGCCGGTTCCTTTGCAGGCGCTGCAATCGGTTGTAACTCCGAGATTCGTAATCGTTTTCAGCCCCTTACATGTGGGACACCATTTTCCCCCTTTGCATGCTCCGCATAATTCCGGTACGCTGACAGAGGGACTCTGAATAGTTCCGGCAGAAGATTCTGGTGTCCGGGATACATAGGGATAACCGGTATTGGCGTTTCCGGTATTATTTCCGCCTGTCTGTCCGCCGCAGCGTGTACAGTTACTGCCCTCACATTCGTCATACTTAAACTTGCAGGACAGTCTCGTGAACATTCCTGCTTTCAGATTATACTTGGAAGGTTTGAATTTTAAATTTTCTCTGGAAATATTATAAGTTACCATCCCCCATGGCGGAAGGACAACTTCCGATAATTTGTCATCATCCAGCTCAACTGTAAACATCTTTTTTTCTTTTCCGTCATAAACTGCAATCTTGGCATCAGACAAATGAAAAATATCATATTTATCACTGGAGTTATAAAGATATCCTTCCAGTAAAATCCCTTTGCCATTATCATTCCACGTGAAATTCGTCGCATGATACCCTACATTGTCTGCTACTTTTTCTTTTGCAATGGTCGTCGTACACGGCATGACCAATAATAGAATTGCCTCAAAAATAAGTGCAATGTTTCGTCCGTTGATCTTCATTTTTCTCTCTCCCTTCACTGTCAGACAGTCTAATTTCCTCCAGTTCCACCGCACAGTGTACAGGTAGACGAACCCGTTCCTTTACAGGTTGGACACTGCACTGTCTGAGTATACTCACCGCTTCCTGAAGTATTTCCATAGGTTGCCGTGGATTTCGTATAAAACTTTTTCCCAAGTCCCTTACAGCTTGAACACATCACGGTTCCAGCTCCCTTACATTTGGAACAGACAGAAGCACTCCCGGAATTTGCACTTGAACTTCTTGCCGCAGACGAACTTCCGGCTGAAGAGGAAGAAGTTCCGCTGCTGCTTCCTGAACTTTCCCTGCTCTCAGCCACTTCCTTATCATAATTTTCCAGTATCCTGTCATATGCTGATTCTGCCTGTTTATTGAGTCTGTCATAACTGTCTCCGAGTCCGGTCCCCGATCCTTTCGATTCACTGCTGCTCTCCTGCGCTGATTCCTCCTGTTTCTGAGACGTGCGATTGTCAATTTCCGAACGTTCCGTTTCACTTTCTGTCTCAGGTTCGCTTTGCCAAATGTCTGGCTCTGAAGATGCCCGTGTGTTCTCCGTCTCTGTCCTTGCCGATGGTAATTCCCTTTCCACCGTATCTTCCGACGCCGCATATGAGGCGCTTCTCTCCCGGGATATGTCATTTTGTTTCCGATTTCCAAACATCGAAAAAGCGAAGACGGCAACAGCCGCACCTAATAACACATAACCAATCTTTTTTCCAGCCTTTTTCCAAATCTCCTTCATTTGAAACCTCCTTCTCCCTTTTGAACAAAGATATTATTTTTTCATCCGTCTGATCCATGTCTTATGTATACTCTCATTATATCTAATTAACGTTTTTATTACAACGCTTTTTCGATATAATGGCTGATTTCTGTTTTTCCGTTCCCAGTCTGAGATACCGCTTTAACTCTGTCTTTCTTGTTACGCTTCTGCTTTCCTCATATTCACTGAAGATCATTTCATAAGATCTGTCATCGATAACCTCCTTTCCCTGAGAAAAATTACTATGATACATTAAAAATCCCTTTTGCGATCCTGATTCCATAGATTTTGCCAAAAATAATTTTGCCAGCTGTTTATCTTTTCTGCATCCCCTGCCCTCCAAAAACCGGCACCCCAGTTTTCTGTATGCTTCGCACTCACCACGCAGTGCTTTTTTCAAAAGTTTCCTTATCTTTTTCTTCATTCTCCCCCTCCTTTATAATGACTTTAGCACACAGCGTCCGGGAAAATTGCAACTTATTTCCATGACAAATCCTTTCAGATCTGGCACATACTACTTTGTGACGTTTTAACGTTATATATATATCATAACTTAGCATCTATGAATTCTGTTTTTTCTCCGATATGATTAAAATCAGAATAAGAAATCGAGGTTATCGTATGAATGAATTTGATCCTCTGGAACGCATCAGCGAGCTCTGTGATGAACGAAACTGGTCTTATTACCAGCTGGCAAAGGCGTCCGGCATCGCTTACTCTACATTAAATACAATGATAAACAAACATAATGTCCCAACACTGCCTACATTGCAAAAGCTCTGTAATGCTTTTGGTATTTCCATAGCCGCTTTTTTTGAACCGGATCACGCCCAGAGAGGGTTGACGGAGGATCAGGCCGAATGTCTGTCTTTATATACTTCTCTTCCGGCTGATGATAAACCAATTGCTCTTGCTTTTTTAAAAGGACTTTCAAAAAAAATTTAGAGATATCCAGGGGCTGGAAATCCCCCCAAATATCTCTGTTTTTTTATTTCATCTGTTCTTCTCGGTATAATTTCTCCGTTTCCTCACCAAGATGTCTTGCCTGCTCCTCCACAAGCGCTTCATATTCATCCAGCAGAACATTGATGCGGCGCTCCACAGCTTCTCTGTCGTCATCCCAGATTGGTGTCTCTGTATGATATGATTCCAGGCGGTTCCATACTTTTTCTGTCACATAATCTACGACCTCTTCTTTTTGCCCCGCAAACCAGTAATTCACCTCCACAAAACTGCATTCTCTCATAATTCTCTGGGATTCCAGCATATGTTTATATTGAAATTCCAATTCCTGACTGGCAGTACCGCCGTTCTCTTCATACTCTAATAACTGATCCAGAAATTGTATGTATCCGATATATTCTTCCAGCCCATACAATCTGGAATCGGCATAATCAAGATACTCTTCTTCCTCTATGTCTAAACGTTCCAGCTGTTTTTGAAAATCCTCCTCCATCTCATATGCTTTCCATGCATGTTTCTCCTCTTCCAATTGTTTTACCGTATCATTTAAAATGGCTCTTGCTTCTTTCAATGTTCCCTGATCCGGCTGATCCAGATATTTTCCAACACTTTCCAATGCCTGATCATACTTTGCGCTGTCCTGATCCATCTCAAGAAGAATCTCTGCATAATCATCCACGACCTCCTGATATCTGGGTGCGTCATTTTTCTTCCCTTCCCTGCATCCCAAAAGCAGGAGAAAACCAGATACAAGAAAAAACACTCTGCTTAACTTTTTAAAACGTTTCATATTCCTGCCCCCGTTATCCTAAAATGTATTTCAAATATGCGGCACCGGCAAATGACATGCTGCCATATCAGACTCTGCAGCCTCCAATTTTCTCTCTGCCGCCTGCAGATTGGCTCGGATTTTTTCCTCTGTCATGCTTCCCAGGGAATACGCTCCAATACAGTCCCAGAAGATCTGCATCTCACTTATGGATGCCATCAACTCTTCGGCTGACTCATCCGCGCCGGTTTCTTTCAGACTGAAGATCACCTGGCTGGCTTCCAGAAAGGATACGTTCGTATAGGCATCCAGATATTCCTGATAGGCCGAAATCAGCGGCTCTCTTTTTTCAGAATCATTATATACCGAATCTTCGTCACACAGCTTCTCAGACAAAGCGCTTATTTCCTCTTGCATAATCATTCTCATCTCTGCCGGTTTTCCATATAATTTTACGATGACACCGACAGGAAGATTTATCTTTTGTTCTTCCATCCGCTCTATATGGTTTGCTCCGTCCCGATACTTACTGTAAACTGCTTCTGCCGCAGTACTCTGCCTTTCTATCATCGCCTGCAATGCAAGGATATCCTGGGGTTTTCCATTTAACACTCCCTGTTCTTTGGCCTCTTTCAGAATCATCTTCTGCGCATTGATCTGCGTATTGCATATTCCCAGATTTATTTCCAGACGCTGCACAGCCGAGCGCAAAACACTGTCTGCCTCTTTAGAAAGCCGGGACGGTGCCGCGCCTCTCCATACCAGACGGACTGTACCTGCCACCAGAAACAGTGCCAGTAAACCGAAACAGACTTTTTTCCTGCGGTATCTTCTTTGATACTGCCCAAGCTTCTTTCTGTTTTCTTCCCCCCATTCACTCAGTCCATCCACAAAATTGTCATGAACCATACGGTAATTACCGTCAGGATTTTGCACCATCAGGCTGAAACGTCCTGTGAGCTGTTCCGATACGGCATAGTCAAACCATTCCCTTTCATTTGCGATTCCTCTAAGCATCAGCCGTGATTTTCCCATATATTCCGGAAATGCCATCCCAAATTCTTTTCCCTGCATCCTGCAATAATTTTTCCGGATTAAACTGTATAATTCTTCTACCGTAAACAGTGTTTTCTTCCTGCGCCTGAGTTCTATTGCCAGTTCCGGCAGTACATGGCGGATCAGATACTGATGGCGCAATTGTTCTTCCTGGTTTCCTGAATCTTTCCTCAATTCCCGTCTGCAGAGATGATCCAGATAATATCGGATCATCTCTTTCATATCGTCCGGACAAAAAGTTTCTCCTGATCCCCCTGTGCTGGCACCTGGCATCTGGCTTGCCTGCCGGTAAAGGGAAAGCATCATTGGATTGGACAGCAGAGAAAATACTTCCTGATTCGGGCAATGGATTTCATATTCCTCCAGGCACTGCTCTACTGCTGCCGCATTCAGCGGCAAAAGTTCAACCGTCTCAAATTCATACAATCCATAACTTTTTACCGCTTCTGTCCGGTCCGTCAACAGAATCCCTGTATTTTCCCTCTTTCCAAGACTCTCAATTTCTTTCAGTAAATGTCTTGTCCTGGATCCAGCCTCATTAAACCCATCCAGAAGAAAGATCATGTTTCTCTCCTTCCCCGCATCCGACAGAACAAGGCGGTTCAATTCATGCAGGGCTTCCTCCATTGTATCGGTCTGTCCATGAAAACAAATATGGCGGATCAAATATTTTTTTATGTAATCGGTCTCTTCCCCCGCTTCCTGGTATCCTGCGAGGGGAATATAGACAACAACCGGCTGATCGTTTTTATATTCCGCTGTCCCTTCTTTCCATAACTTCATCAGAAATTGTGTCTTTCCCATTCCTCCGACCCCGGTCATCAGAAGCAGACTGCCATCCAGAAGAGATTGATAACACTTCTCCTCTGTAATTTCTTCACCGCTGCCAATCCGGATACTTCTCTTCAGATACGATCCCTCCATGCGCTCTATCCTGTTTTGTTCCCTGACACTTCCCTCCCAAATGGCACTGTAGGAGATACCTTTTCCTTCTATCCGGCAGAGCAATTCCTTCAGATCTTCTTTCATAGAGGATGTGGACTGGTATCGTTTTCTGGCAAGTACATGCAGCCCTTTGACCACAATCTGTACCGCCTTATAGACAGCAGACACAGGCTCCCCGCAGAAGATTTCCAGATCTTTTTTCAGACACTGCCCGGCTCCTCTCCCCATCAGATCTTCTTTTGCCAGCCGGCGTCCTGTCAGCATGCGGAAAAAAACAGCACTCACTGAGTAGATATCCGTCGCCGGCGTAATATTTCTTTCCTCCTGCAATGTCACCTCCGGCGCCGAATACCCTTCTTTTTCACTAAAGTACCACAGCTCTTCCGGTTCCCTCTCCATCGGCCAGACGCTGTTGTAATCAATCAGAAGAGAATATGACGGAAGCATCAGAATATTATCAGGGCTGATATCAAGATGCAGAATACCGTTCTCATGGAAACATTCCAATGCATCAAGAATCCGGATCACTGCCTCTGCCGCATCATGCAGTGTACAGATATATTCTCCCTCATCCAGCAGTTTCTGCAGAGTTTTTCCTCCATGAACAGACAATACGGAATAAAACGTACCATATGCTTCAAAGGAATTCAGATTTCCCGCGATCTGCCCGGGCGCATGTTCCAGTAAGTCCAGGTTTGCCTGATTTCCCTGATAAAAACTCTCTCTGCATCGAAGAAATAACTCCCTGGCACTTTCATCGCAGCAGAGGCATCCATCCTCTCCGCGGTAAATCAATCCTTTTGGATGCCATGGGAATAACTCCTTGATCAGTACTTTATGTACACTCCCACGATTCAGCCGGTCTCTGTAGAAAGCCCGGTAAACA
>URQQ01000077.1 GCA_900549995.1 uncultured Lachnospiraceae bacterium
TTTTGACTTGGGTTTAATTTTTTCTTATCAACTGTTCAGTTCTCAAGGATCATGTCTTGCTATTGTTTATCTTTTTTCTGTCTTTTCTTGCGACAGCTTGATTATAATACTACAATTAGATTTGAATGTCAATAGCTTTATTTAACTTTTTTTAAAAACTTTTTATATTTCTTCATAATTCGTCTTTTTAGACAAAACCTTATTTTGTACCTCATTTATCTGAACTGACAGCAGCGCCCATTCTTCATAGGTCATTCCTCCGTCAAAGCTTGAATTGGTAAGGTTTCTCAACAGCTCAAGAGTTTTGTCGGCGTTTCTGAGCCCGATTTTCCAATTCTTATATATTGTTAAAATTTCCGACTCAATTTTCTTTGATTTGTCACTTTCTGTTAAATATATGTCATTTTCAACAAAGCTTTTTACTATAGCCATTTTAGCTTTTTCAATGGTTTGAATGCTTCCTTCTATCATTATGTCAGATGAATTGAGGTATATACTGATATCTTCTCCGGCAATATATAGTTCCCTATCTGAAACATAATTAAATAAATCTTTCATTATACCGTTAATCATTTTAACAGGAACAGAATAAAATTTTGAAGGTATTTTTTTGACAGTCCTTATATCTGCCTGACTGAGCGCAATAATTATTTCATCCATAACATATATATTGCCTTTTCCTGCAACCCCCATAGCCATACCTTCAGCAGATTTATGCTTAAGCATTCGTTTTATTCTGATTATCGGGGTACAAACAAGTATAACAGCCATAGTGCAGCCTAAAACAAGTGTATATCTATATCCCTTAAGCAGCCATTGAGCAAACTTTGTTTTATTCTGTCTGCTTACACCTGTAATCATCGCCCCCAACGCACCAACGCCGGGTGGTATAGCCACAACACAAATAATATACAGCAAGTGGCGCATTACCTTTGTAAATGTTTTTTCCGGAATATAACCAGTAAATATCCCAAACATGCTTGGGAAAAGCTTAGCTAGCAGGCAATATATCCATACAAAGGATAATATCATCATTATATAAAACCAAACTTTATTTTTATCAGGGAGTTTTCCGAAAAATATGTTCGTAGCCCATCCAAAAATAGTTATAACTATTTTTATAAAAAATCTGATTAATAAAAGAAATATAAAATCAAGCAAAAGGACCAACGGCATATTATCACCTCCCGAAAAGAAAGCATATTACATATATTAATATTATATATGTAATATGCCCATTTTTTCAATCTTTCTTTATGTTTATCGGTTTAAAGGCTTCTTTGTTGCGACCTCTAAGATAAAAATCCTGTGTTTTATTTTTCCAGCGGCTTCATGGTGGGGAAAAGTTTTCCACCCAACTTACATGCCATCATATCGGTTCAAATCCTTTCATTTCCTTGCTTCCCCATTCTTCACAATGCTTCGTATTACATCAGGGAAAAAAGAAAATTGTTGTCAAACTGTTGTCTTCGCAGAAAGTTTGTTGTCAGCTTCTCACGCTGAGAACCCTTCCTAAAAGATGTCCAATTTTGATAAGTTTTCAAAAGATTCTTGCTTCTTTTGATCAGTGGCCTCGGCATAGATATCCATCGTCGTTTCGATATTCCGATGGCCCATAATTGCCTGAATCACTTTTAAATTTGTTTCATGCTCACAGAGTCTTGTACAAAAGGTATGCCTCAAGTGATGACAGGAGAAATCTGGAAGAATAATCGGCTCTCGCCGCTCACGCTTAGCATTGATAACCTCTTCCGCATTATACCCACTGATAATTCGCTTGATAGTACGATTCACAGCCTGCGGATTTAAAACTGAGCCAAAACGATTGACAAATACAAAACCAGTCATTCCATCAATCTCGGTCTCGTTGAATCCTGTTTCTTCCTGCTCCTCGTGCTCCATGTGAAAAGCATCACGTACAATATCAAGCATAGGGATCGTTCTGATACCGGCCTCCGTTTTCGGCTTTGATATCCGCAGAACAGACTTTCTCGATTCTCCAACTGGGTAATAAACCAGACTGTGATTAATACTCAGAATCCGATTATCAAAATCAAGATCATCCCATCGAAGTCCCAGTGCTTCTCCAATTCGGCAGCCAGTTCCAAGCAAAACCGTAAATAACGGCCACCAATGATAATACACTGGGTGATTGGAAATATACTCCATAAATGCTCTTTGCTGCTCTCTCGTTAAAGCATGTCTCACGCCTCTTGTCTTATCTGCCTTCTTGCTGACTTCCTTCATAACTCCGTCTGACGGATTTTTCCGAATGATTTCATCTCGAACCGCCAATTGGAATGTCGGATGAAGCAGGGTATGAACTGAGTCCAGCGTCCCTAACGATAACTTTTCCTTTTTAAGCAAGTAGCAGTAAAACTGGAGTACGTCCGAATACTTAATGTCTGCGATTTTCTTCTTACCGAAAGTATGTCTGACAAAGCGATTATACATGTAATCGTAATTGCTGCGTGTAGTCGCCCGCAAATCATACTTCGTAGAGATATACCGATCATAGGTATCATTTATGGTGGCCTTACCTGCAACATACAGATCCAAACCATCCAATTGATCCTTCATCAGCTGCTTTTCTTTTTCTCGAAGCGTTGCCAAATCCTGCGCGTATATGGACCTACGCCTGCCCAATGGATCCGTATAGGTGTACATATACCGCTTGTCTGATGCCCTCTGTACTTCTCCTTTCCTGAGTGCTCTTCCCCGCTCATCTTTCCGTGTCTTTGCCATGTCTGTTACCTCCTTCAATAATGAAGAAGGGACTCACAGCACTTATTTTTGCTTGGACAAATACTCTTCCAAACTTCGCAGGGCAACCTCTGTCTTTGTCATCTTGTGTTCAGCAGCATACCTGGTCAACTCATCATAGGTTTTGTCTGATAACCGAACCGTAATGGATTTACGCTTTGCGTTGTCCACCTTCGGTCTACCCATTTTCGTCATACCGCTACCTCCACATGTATTTTATTATACTTATTGTAAGACAGAAAGTCAAGCCCTAAAGCACATAAAGTCCCTTTATGTAAAAAAGCCATAAAGCACCACCCACTTCAAAATTCTCGGAATGACTCCAAAAACTTTTCAAAAATTTCGCAATTAACTAAAGCAATACCATCAATCTTATAGACAGCCTTTGCCTCCTTTGCGAGTTCCTGAAACTTTGTCAGTCCAAGGCTGTATTTCTCCGCTCCTTCTTTGTAGCGCACAAACTTTTTTGCATACTGCTTCGTCTGCTCTACATCTTTCCTTTTGTAGCCCATAATCAGCCTCCTTACTATAAAAAATAATTTATTTCAAAATAACCGCCTCCTTCTCCGTCTGTGGCTGCAGATCCATAGATATCTCATCTCCCCGCCTGCCTTATGGCCGGGCCGCGAATTACGGAAGTATCATTATCCCCGGCCGGATCATTGCGTTATACGGGTGCCGCCCGTATATCAGTGCTCATGGTTTTGCTCGCCACACAAACGGATAGCCGCTTCTCGGTTCGGGAACGTAGAGTTGGAAGCTATGAAGTTGTCAAGGTGCCATGGCATGGGGATGCCTTTACCTATAAAAAGCCTCATCATCTCTCAAATCTCGAACAGAATTTATAAAAACATGAAAACGGCCTCAGAAAAACCTGAGACCGTCTTCGCCTAAATGACAAATTTTGAAATATTGAGCGCGATATGTATCAATAGATACTGTCTTAAATCTTCATCTATCTGACCGTCAATTTTACTATGTTTATCAATTAACGGTGCATACAGCAAAAATAGTTGCTCCAGAGCCTCATGACTGCCGGAAACTGCCGCCTGAAGCATCTTTTCAAATTCTATGCGATTCAAAATTTATCACCGTCCTTTGTCAATGCTATGCGCAGCTTCTTCAATGCCTGATAACGCTGGTCGTAAACATGCTGCGGAGAACAATTTAATAGCCGGGCAATTTCCTCCGGTTTTCGCTCCTCCACAAACAGCATTGTCAGTATCTCCTGCCGTTTTATTGGCAGTTTTGCAAACGCCTCTGCCAACCGTTCCTCTTCAAAATCAAAAGCAGATCCTGATATTCCACAATGTGAGGTTTGTTCAAGAACAGATAAAGCGCTCTCTGGTAATTCCTCAATTGAAACTGTATCTACCTTGGGTTTCTCCCGTTCCAAATATTTGAGTCTGGCACGGTAAACTGTAGTTTCCAGCCAAACTGTAAATCTGGCTCGCAGCTCGTCACGTTCAGACTTCTGCTGGTGGTTCATCTTTGTACCTCCTTACGGGGCACACCACCAGGGCAAAAGTCAAGGCACGCCGTGATGGCGTGCCTTAATTTTCTCGACTTGTTACCTTTTTGCAGCTGTCAATGGTTTAATCCAATGGGACCACCTCCTTGTATTCAGATAACAAAAAACGACCATACTGCACTTTCGTGTAGCATAGCCGTTCTATAAAGCGTAAACTTTTTTCTGTTTGGTTATATGCGCATTATTCATCTGTTTGACTGAATTTTTCAATGGTATTCAAAAATTCAGCCAGACCTTCGCAAGCGTATACACGCTGCTTTACCGGATACTTCTCAATACGTTCCGCAATCTCTCGCAAATAGACCTTCTCAGGTTCTGAATAATACTCTTTGAGCAATTGATCTACTGTTACTGAAAGAGCATTTGCAATCCGTACAATCATATCCAGACTTGGAATCCCTCTCGCATTTTCTATTTGGCCGATATGGCTATTCCCGCAATCACAGATCTCCGCCAAATCTTCCTGGCGCATTCCGCGCATTTGTCGGTACTTCCGAATATTCTTGCCTAAAATAACATAGTCCATGGTTTTACATTCTCCTTACATTTCTATTTTATATAATCTGACAATGGAATTGAAGAACTTGATATTCCAATATACGCACTATAAGTGGAATATCAACTCATTTACATGGACTTTTTTAATTTTCAAGCGTTAAAAAGCCATTGTTGAACCTATTAAATGCACTGTCGGTCTATGAAAACATATCCAGGTTGTCCAACATCTGTGCAATGTCTGCCTCCAGAGTATCTGTCTTACTCTCCTCTGAAAAAGCCATCTGGGGTTCGTCACGGCGAACCGCTGCAAGTCTTTCCTCAACAATGCGCCGTATGATTTCCTCAATTCCATCTCGATTATAGCCAGGTGTTAGCTTGACTTCTATTTTACAATGTGCATCCTGTAAATTCGGGTTAGAATCAAGATAATCATTCAAGGCTGCAACAACAACCGCACTTTTCCTGTTTCCCAGCCTTTCGAGCAACTCTCCAGCCCTTACCTGTTCCTCTGAATCTGCGCTAAATTGAAGCGAGAAGCGGTATTTTCCATCCTTTTTCATTATATTGTCCCTCCGTCCCTTATCCAAGTGGACGAAGAGAAAGCGTTTTCCTGCCCAACATTTCATATCCCAGCGCATTCGCATTCGGAGATTCCACAAAATCCGCCTTTGCTACCAGAGGCGAATTTATCAGGAAAGGCCTTAAAAGTATACTTCCCCCTCCGATAAAAACTGCCGGATTAGAACGCAAATCCACTTGCAATTCTCTAAGCTGGTTCAGAATATCCTGTGCATGTAACTTCGTCGCTTCACGAATTGTCTCCTTGACATCCTCCGGCAGAATGGTATTCTCGCACTGAAGCACTGCACTAATATGCTCATCTTCGATACGCATATCATGAAGCGCACCAACCTTTCGTATGATTTCATTGTTCATAGTAATAATACCAGTTTCCAGGCTCCGGCAAAACTGCAAATCTGGTTTTCCATTCTTCAAGAGCAGCACATCGGTGGTATAACCACCAATATCAACGATAAACATACGAACCGTATGAACCACCAGACTGCTCTGGGGAATAACAGCGGCATATGCCTGCGGGAACACCATAACACGGTCTATCTTAATGCTGTATGGCCTGTCACCATAAACAAATTTGATAATTCCGTCTCTTTTGAAATAATTGGCGAATCTGTCTTTTAAAGCACCAAAATGCTCAGGTGGTAGTCCAACAGCCAGCTGAACCTGTTCGACCGGCGTATAATTGCCTCCATTCTCCAGCTCTTTGGCGATTGCAAATAATGTCAGGATGAAATAACGGTCATCCTGGGTTTTGTCCCTCATATAACTCAGACGGCGTCCACTCAAAGTCCAGTATTTTCCTCCATACTCCAAAATCTCATCTGTCATGGGCGGCTTAACCGTGTGCTCAGAAAGCCCGGAAATGAAAGAATGGTTTGTAGTCTTAATGGCGTAGTTGCCGTGGTCGATTGCGATTAACATATGTATACCTCCTGCAAAAATTATTCTTATATTTATCATTACACGATTCGCCATGCGCATTTACAACTTTTATACGCATTCGATTCAAAAAACGCGCGAAAAAAGGGTGAAGCATTTTTGCTCCACCCCAGTTTTAATGCCTCTTTTGAAAACAATATTCCCAGATATAATCATCCAGTCCCTTATAGCGTGGATCCCACAGGTAAGTACCGAACTGAAATCCCATATTGCCAAGAAGACTGAGAAGATTGTTGTAACCGTTTTGTACATGGTAGTTGGTCGCAAAATCCATATCAAAAGCAGTCTTAATCTCTGCAACCCCTTCTGCACGTAAATCGCTAAGGGTTGTTTCAAGCTGTGTCAGAGAATTAACACCAGGAACCGCCAGCACTGTCAGACCAGTCAGTGCATGAATCACGTCAGCTTTCATAGGACCTTCTGTCAGCACCAGCATAGGCCTAACCGGGCCTGCAAGATGTGTCCACCCTTCTGCAGGGCAACCATCCGGTCGCTCCGTACTGGATACCCAGCGAAATTTTCTCTTTTTCACTTTATCTCTGCGTATCTGAAGTCCCTGAATCCTTCCTTGCCGATCCCTCATTGGAATTAAGATACCGCGCTCTTCATGAATAAAAGTCCATGTACCGCTTTCATTCCTATAAAAACCAGGAACCCCAGCTAAGTACATCCCTTCAGATTGAAGTTTATCGGCAATCGCTGTCATACCGACCACAGGTGTTGTTCTATATCCAAGCCGAATAATATCATCCTCCGTCAGCCCTCTGCCAAGCAGGTTCTCTTTATGGTCTGCCGCCAGCGTCAGCTTATCAAGTAGCGCACTGTATGTGGCATGACGGGTATCAACATCCGTTATTGGGCATTCAGGCTTTGCCTGCGGCTGTATCCTCTTTTGGGGTTTAGGCCGGTGATCAGGCATTCCCAGTTTCTCAACCAGAGCTTTTCGCACTTTGTCACGCGGAACTCCGGTATATAAGGAATACAGATCAAATATACCACCATATATTCCGCACCGCGGACAGCGATACACTTCTTTTTTCAAATTGATGTTCAAATGCTTTTTCCGTGGGTTTTCGTCACAGCAGGGACACTGCACATAATAGGAGCTTCTTCCAGACGGCGGCATCGGGATTCCCAGCAACGAAACAACATCGCTCATATGAAATATTTCCATGCTGCCTCCTTTCCTTTTTCAAATTTGCGGGGAACAGCACGCTGTCCCCCGCTTCTTCTCATTGCTGTTTTCCTTATAACCCACAGTTTTCCTTAAATGACGCAACCCCTGTAGGATCGTATTCCGCCAGCTTTTCCAGATCAAATGCCACCGCCGCATATCTGCCGTATCCAGATTTCACGGTATATGGCATCACCTTTCCCAGCTTGTTCTCCCTGATAAACCTTAACAGGTCTTTGCTGATATCTCCGTTAATAAATGCTTCGTTATCCTCCAGATCATAGGCCGGTAGGTTGACCGTCATATCTGCAAAGGGTTCCGGACCATCTTCTCCGTAATTGATCATACCGATGTGCAGCCGCCCGCCATAAGCATATTGATTGACATGCAGCGAGACCATTTCATCTCCAAACTCCCATTTGAAACGAAGCTTTTTTGTTTTTTTACACATTTTTTGTCCTCCTTTTCGTCTTGTTCCCGGTTAGGGGATGACTGCATGAATCCCCTGGTCTTTAGCGCCTGTTATGCAATTGTCTGTTGAAGGGAAAATTCACAAATCAGCTTCGCGGCAGCTTTAATTTCCTCGCCGCCAGTGAATTTCGTTGCCACCCATTTAATTGCACCAGGATCCAGCGATAATACCTCGCCAAGCGTTTTCCCGCTGAATTTTGAGATTGGGCAAGGCACATTCATTGCCTGTGCCAGCTTTTCTTCTGGAGTCAGTTCCTTTTGCACCGGTTCATTTACAGTGTATTCCTCTTGTGCCGGTTCCGGTTTTGGTTCTGACACCTCGTGTTTTTCTGCTGATTCTGTTTGAGGTTGAGCGGCGGAGATTCCCAGCTCATCCACAGCAGAAGGCTCAAAATCTTCACCTGCCATAGAAAACTGAAGTCCAAAGCCTGCATTTCGTAGAGCAATTCCAACAGCAGCAGTCTGTGCCCATTCCCGTGGTGAAACCGAAGGTTTCTCCTCACAATATCCTCTGGATGCCGTCGCTTCTGCCAGATAACAGTCTGCTGCATCCTTATAGTTTGGATACACGCGGGCTGTTGCCACAAAGCAATCCTTTGCAGAATTCACCTGTACCGCAATGCGTCCTTCCGGATATTTCAGACGGAACCACGCCATCTGAATCATGACCGGTAGGCGCTTACGCACCTCTCCGGTTCCCAAATCTGTATAATCCACAGCAAACGGCGTAGGATCAAATCCATCCACCTGATGAATAGTTTCGATTTTGGCGAGCATTGCCGCCTTCTCATTCGAGTTATTCTGACTCATTATTATAGCCTCCTTATAAATTGATATATGTGTTCCGATACTGCATCCAAACCGGCAGAATCGTATGAACATATTGACTGATGCTTGTTTTGTACTGCTCCTGTGTCCCTGCCTTAAAGCTGGAAAACCGCTTTCTGCCGTCCTGTACAACACGCTCAAAAGAACTGAGTGCTGTTTCACGACGCTTCTGGCCTTCTGCATCGGCTTTTAATCCGAATCGTCTTTCATTTAAGGTAAAACGTACATACGCATCTACCATTTGAAAGTGATAGCCCATGACCTTTGTATCCATTGTGATTGGCGCGGACTTACAAAAAGACTGAAATGTTTCCAAGACGCAAATGCGGTAATTCAGTTCCTGCATAATCAGCAAATCTTCCGGCGGAAGACTGTTCTCGGCAATCTGGGACCTGATAGAATTCTGTTTCTCAAGATATTGATCTAATATTGTAGCCATAGCTGCTCCTTTCTTCAAGCAAGCCCCTGCAGCCGCTTAGCGAGGCAGGTGCCGCGTTTTTCTGTGTCAGTTCTTTTGATTGAAATACAAAGCGCCCTTTTTTCCCCGACAATGGTTACACGCTCTTTTCCTCGTGTAATTGCCGTATAGATAAGAGGCCTTGTCAGCATGATGGAATGGGCGCACTGCAGATTGATGATGACGGACTGGTACTCCGATCCCTGCGATTTATGGATAGTAGAGGCATAACCTAAATCCAACATATCCAATCCACTGGAATCGTACTCTTTCATGCGCCCGTCACCAAAGTCCACATGAACTGTAGTGTCATCGCCAATGCGGATAATTTTTCTGATATAGCCGATATCGCCGTTATTGACATCATCATGGTTTTTGATCTGCATGACCTTGTCCCCACACCGAAATTTCCGGTTTACGAAAACAACTTCCGGTTTCTGCGTATCCGGCGGGTTCACCTTCTCACGCAAGTGCTCATTCAGCGCATTGACTCCGGTTTCCGTCTTTTGCCGGTATGGCGTAAGCAGCGCCACGTTATCGACCCCATATTTCTCAGTTTCCCGCAGATAGAGATCGACAATGAGTTTGGCAGAATCAGAGAGTCTGGGAGAATTGATAAACTGAAAGTCGTCCCCATACTCCAGACCCACATTCCCATGGCGGATCAGCTTCGCATTTGTCGCGATGCGGCTTCCCGCATTCTGACGAAATACCTTGTCCAACCGCACAACTGGGATACATCCGCTGGCAATCATCTCACTGAGCACTGCGCCGGGCCCCACCGAGGGTAGCTGATCTGCATCGCCAATCAGCACCATCTGTGCGCCATATTTCACTGCATCAAACAGATATCCGGCCAGATAAACATCCAGCATGGAAATCTCATCTACCACAATCAGATCTGCAGTAAGCGCTTCGGGTCCATCATAGTCTCCGTCCTCATCCGCCATCAGCCCAAGGGCTTTATGAACGGTTGAAGCCGGAACCCCGGTTGCCTGCTCCATCCTCCTTGCTGCCCTACCCGTAGGAGCACAACAGCAGATTTCACTTTTGGGATTGTTTTTTTGATAAATATCTAAAATGGCACGTTGTATCAAAGTCTTTCCTGTTCCAGGTCCACCAGTGATAATGGAAAGTCCCTGCGTCAGAGCCATCTTTACCGCTTCGCGCTGCTCCGGTGCAAACTTCATTTTCAGCTTCTGCTCCTCTGCATCTATGGCGGCATCCAAATCCCCATAGCTGTGCATCTTCCGGTGCTTCATCTGCTGATGAATGGCGGAGGCAAGTTGTTCTTCCACATGTACAGTTTTTGCCCTATACACATTGCCCTGATACGACACCAACTGTCCGCTGAAAACCAGCCTTGCGGCGCGATTCGCCACCATTTCTGAAGTCAGTGCAGGCGTATCCAGAATTTTTAGACAAGCTTTCACAAACTCATGTTTCTCCATACAGAGATGCCCTTTAGCTTCCGCATCCGCCAGCGTATACAGGAGTCCTTCATCCACACGCTCAGTCGATAGCTGGTCAAACCCCATGCTCATAGCAATATGGTCTGCCGTCTTGAAGCCAATCCCGGCCATGTCGCAGAGCTGGTAGGGATGGTTTTTTACAATATCCATCGTCTTTTCCCCATACTCTTTGTATAGGCGTACCGCTCGGTTCGGCGTAATGCCATGCGGTGACAGAAATGCCACCACATCCCGGGCGCCACGATTAACCAGATAAGAATCATAGATTTTTTTCAGTTTTATCTCACTGATACCTGGTATGGCAAGAAGCCTTTCCGGTTCTTTATCCAGTACCTCCAGTGACTGCTGGCCAAAAACTGCGTAAATTTTCTCCGCTATCTTGGGACCAATCCCTTTAATCTGCCCGGAAGAAAGATAGGCAATGATGCCTTCCTTCGTCGGTATTACCACTTCGTTGTAACTCTCCACTTCAAACTGGACGCCAAATTTGGGATTTTTACTCCAATGCCCAAGCATGTCGTAGCGCAGATTGCTTGATGTAGGTAAGCAATATCCCACTGCTTTCACCTGCGTAACCGTGTTCCCTGTGCTATCTTTGATCTTTTCACATGGATGGTAGAGTGCAATCATATAACTGCTGGCATCAACAGCCGTAATACTCTGTGGATATATGAGCCTATCAAATTCACATAGCAAAATTTTTACTCCTTTCTCTGAGTCGTGTTATAGATACAAAAAACTCCCGAATCGTATCCAAAGATACAACGGGAGTTTTTTGTGAAGCTGCAGCCAGTTGGTCTTTCATCGGAACATCTCCGCATTTTCAAGATATGACAAAGGAGCGGAGATACCCATCAAGAAATTCTCCCTGTCCAGGCGAACTTTCCGCTTATCGCAGTCACGCTTTGTCAGTTCCTTTTGTACTTCCAGGTATACACCCTCATCAAAAGCAATCATCGGTATCTTCAGGCGGATTGCATGGGCAATTTCCCCACGCATCCCACTGCTGATCCGGTTACCGCATATCAGCAGGATATCGCTGCCTTTCAGCAGTTCCAGACCGAACTGAAGGGCAAGCGCTCTATCAGATGGAATATTGTCGCAAAGGATCATCGGGAGGTACGCATGTGGCGCACTTGCGTTCATACGCATCTTTTTCATGGCATAGAACATATACGCCCTTGTCGCCTGCATGTTCTGTGCAATCCCTTCATTCGTGTCTGCACTGAGCGGCGAGCAGATATACGCCCTTTTTTTGCACCTGTCATATGGCAGGAACTGATAAATCAACTCCTGCTCCCAACCTTCATAATAAATGTTTTCCATTATGGTCTCCTTTCTAAATTGGCTGGACCGACACCTTTACCTTGCGGCTTTCCGATGCTTTTAGAACATCAGTATAAATTGCCGGGTATTTTTCCTTCAAGGCTTTGGAATCGGGCCTGCGGGTTGTTTTTGTCACAAAATCAATCAGAAGCTTATCGCTGGTCGTCTCCAAGACGCCATGCTCATGCTCCTTCATGACTTCGGCAATTCGCACACTATGTGCTTCAATCTCCTTTTCATATGTTTTGATTTCTCTGTTGCATTCAGAGATTTTCCCTTGAAGCATTGCAATTCTGCGCAAGGGCGATTCATACTTGCGGGAAAACTCTATTGTTGGAAGTCCCGCCTGACTTGCACCATAAATCCTTGCCAGTGACTCCAAAGCAAGCTTTGGTGCAACATCCGCCATTGTCGGGGGTTTATCATTCTCAAGGCTCCAGATCCATTCGTCCAGGCGTTCAAAGATCATATCCTCCTTCGCCTTATCACGAATAATCTCAGGCATTGCCAGATCATTGTCCGGATTATTTCCCCAAACGGCAGAAAAAGCGCCAATGTTCACATCCGCTACCGCAAGATAAAACCTCAGCTGCAGTTCATAGTAGAGCGGAATCGCTCCATCTGCCCACTCATCCGCTTTGTGATAAGTACAGCTTTTACACTCCAAAATTCCCGGTTCGTTATCGGACGCCCGTGTAAAGCGCCGGTCGAAATTGGCAAGGGCGTAAGGATGATCTGCGTGCTGATACAGATTCGTGTCTTCTGTAACGGTATTGCCTGTCTTTGCACCATACCAATAGGCAGCAACCGGCTCTAAAAGATGTCCCATTTGCAATTGATTGGCATTGGCTTTTTTTGCAGGCTTCATTTGCCCTTTTTTGATTTTCCACAGCTCCAGCGGAGTCGTCCATGGTGATACACCAAAAATAGCTGCAACATCGCTTCCACCCACGGTATAGGGAATATCCCCTTTGGGGCCGTGCATACGGCATTCCAGCCATCTGTCATTCGTCATACCTGCGGTATCACAAAGAACAATCGGTTTTGCCATCAGTAACTCACCGCCTTTGCAAGGTCGTAATCACTCCATCTGAATGAAAGCGCACGAGCCATATTTTCTTCTATGACCAGCATCTTACTTTCCGGCGTGTTTTCAGTCCTCAAAATAAACGGGATCTCCTGCATAGCAAGAAATACGTCATGGGCTGTCGCCGGGCCGCCTCCGTATGCCATCTCGTACATGGCGATAGCTTCGACTGCAGCCTTTTTTGGCAGACTAAGTTTTTTACATACCCTGGTCATAGCGTTTACCGGATAATCCAAATGGATCTCCAGCAGTTTCTGCAGTTTGGCAATGCTATCCCCGAATTGGGCAAACAGCTGATCCAACGCTGTATCAAAGTCGGAAACCTTGGACTGATGCCTGTGGTCAACTGCGATGCAGCCCCCGATATGGATAGAACGCTTTCCGCTCACCAGTAGGGCTGAGACCTTTGCTGAAGCCACTCCAGTATCCGAACTCATAAAACGGACACCCGGAGTCAGTTTGGAAGCCATAGCCGTTTTTCCTTGGGAATCCAGCAGCTTTGTGTACGCTCCTAGCAAATCCTCTTTTTGATCTGGCATCGTCCATGCTGCGCTTACCATCGCATGGTCACAGTAGCCGGACTCAAACTCGTTTCCTGAAAAACGGGCATCCAGCTTTGTCTTCAGAGCAGTGAGCAGCTCATCAATCGGTAGCACTGAATAATCAACAGCATCCCCGGAATGAACCGCCGCAACTTTTTCATCACGAATCAGCAAAAGTGCATCCGCTGAATAAAGACGCAGGCAGGCGTTTAACACCTCCGCCAGCACTTCACGGCTCAGTTTAGGGAGCGCCGTGCCACCGATTTTTGCCCTGTCCAAAAGGCTTTTGTAGGCTGTCATGCGCATGGGGAAGAGTTCCCCGTCAACACGCATGGCCAGGCCGAGATTGTTTGCTGTGTCATCCACAGCGTCCTGTGTGGTTCCTGACGCAAATGCCGGCAGATCAGTGCTCAGGGCAGAGCCTTTGCCCAGCGGCTGAATTTCAAGGTCACTGACCCTGGCTTTCACCCAGCGGCTGTTCTTGGACTGCTCCTTGTGATAATCCAGCATAAAGGGATAGGAACTGAATGTGGTGTAGAAACCATCCTGACATTGTTTTTGCATATTTCATGCTCCTTTCTTTTCTGGCGGGATTGCCGCCTTGATATATAACAAAAGCCAGCAATCCCGAAAGACTGCTGGCTTATGCCCAAATGAATTGGCCGGAAAACAAAAAAAGTGCCATCTGCAAAATTGCAAATGACACTTTGATAAACTCTGTTAAACTGTGTTTAGCCGTAGCCAAACTTGATACTGATGTAAATATTATAACAGATTTATTTGCAATAGTCAATCCACCAGGAGAAAAGAGCATTCTTACTGCAAATGTTTACTCCGAGCGCTTATTTCTGTAAGTTCGGTTAATCTGAAACATACACATAAAAACAACGCCAAACACGCTGCCGCCTATAAAACTAAGGATACCTATCAACCATCCCATACTATATACCTCCTTTTTGATATAAAAAAGAGATGCTGATAATCAACATCTCCGGGTTACAATATTCTTTTTATTTCAAAACTTTATGAATTGATAAATCAGAATTTGTCATCCTAAAACAAATGGCTCGATATATTCTCTTATAAACTGAACCCTATCAAATACCAAAGGTTTGAAAGTTGCCGTAACGGATATAACGATATTTTTTTCGGTATTAACATATATTACATTTCCGCTATCGCCGATTGCAGAATATATTTTCTTTTCACTATCTATAATCCACCACAAAAATCCATATTGCATAAATCCAAATTTTTCATCAGTAGTTAAATATGGTGTTGTTATCTTTTCAATCCATTCAGAAGATACAATTCTTTTGTTATCATACATTCCTTTATCAAGGCACATTTGTCCTATTTTCGCCATATCTTCTGCTGATAAACACAAGCCAAAACCCGAAGTAACTGTTCCTTTGTTATCACAAAACCAACCGTTTTCTTTAGGTTCTTTTGAAGTTACAAAGCCAATATGTTCCTCTTTGTTTTTTACTGTGTAAAGATGTCTGTTCTTTATTCCAAGGGGCTTAAATAAATATTTATTGGCAAATTCCAATGTTGGCATATTGCTTACTTTGGTTATTATTGTACTCAATATATGTATACCGAGTGTTGAATACTTAAACTCACCTATAATATCGCTTTTACCGCCGAGCAAATCAAGAACTGCCTTTGTCCAATCCTCACTCATACATACTTTTGTCCAAGGCTCCGACTTGAATTTATACGGTGCGGTCATCGTAAGCAAATGATATAAAGTAATATCGTGTATGGTCTTTTCTCCTCTTTTAATCACATAGTCAGGGAAAAAGTCCAATACTTTTTGATGAATACTTTTAATCATACCTTTGTCAATAGCAATTCCTATAAGTATGGCTATAATGCTTTTTGTTACCGAAGCAATATGAACATTATCATCTTGTTTGAAATCATTCCAAGTATCACTATAAATAATGTTGCTATCTTTGACTGCAACCACTTGGCATATATTAGGCTGTTGCTCTCCTATAACACGATGTAATTCTTCTTTATTCATTTAATTACACCTCACTTTCAAATTCCGATTTCTATTATAAGTGTTTCAAAAAAAATTTAATCTTTTCTTACTTGATATCACAAATCAAGAATCTTTGCAATTTCGTCCACTGTATCAAGAACTTCATTGAATTTCAAATCTCCAATGTATTTGTTGTCCGCAGCATAATTATCCCACAGAAGATATAACTGCGGCTCTTCACGGATATCCTTCAAAATATCTCTCCAGTCCATGATATCATCAACCGAATCTCTTTTCTCCGCAGTATGAATAACTGCTGCTCTCAGAACCTCCATCTGAACCACATCTTTACGGCTGCGGTAAAGAGTATGTAAATCATAAAAATCCCTTGCCCTTGTAGTTCCAATGTTTCTGCGGATAATCGTTTCATATTTTTCCGCAAGCACTGTCTCAAGCGTATATGCCATGACCGAAACCGTTTTCTCCTCAAACACAAACGGGAAATCATAACGAATGGCTGCAGGCGTAATAATATCTCCGGTAGTAATGTCTATCTTCATTGGGCTGTCAATCTTCCCGTATTTTGCACGCAGATGAACCCGGAAATTATTGTACGCATCATCCTCGCGGATTGGTTCAATTTTCTGAAATTCAAAAGAAATTCCGTCTCCCACATCCATTGCGATAATCTCTTTGACTGCAGAAACGATCTCGTCCTCTTCCATCTGAATACCACGCGCCGTTGTGTCCATATCCATAGTAGTGCGTTCACCAATACCGATCATTGATGATATCAAGAGTCCGCCCTTCAAAATAAAATTGTCCCGAAAGGATGAAGCTGCCAAACGATCAATGATTCTTTCAAATAAAAACATCTGCAGCACTTCCTGTGCACGAAGATTTTTCTTCGCTGCCATGCTGCGAATGGCTCCTTTTAGTTGTTCCGGTGTCTTCATTATAAAACCTCCATATATGTTCTTATCTTATCTTCAATTCCAAATACCTTGCCATATTTCAGCAATTTTCGGTTATTTGGATTTGTCTTAAAATAGTCCTTAATTGCCTGCGTAAAAAGCTGGAGCTCAATTTGATCCTTATCCCGGATCACATCACAAATACAGCGCTCCCTGTCATACAGCTTTACCATCCCGCCTTGAGGGGATTTTGTTTCTGTTATTCCAAGATCGTAAACTTCCGTCTGTACATAATGACAACGTAAATTTGGATTATCACGCCTTAACCTGCTGATGTTCGTTCCGCGAGGCAGCGTTATATCCAAGATGTTCGGCGCCCTGTCCGACATCCCCCAAAAGAACAGTGCGGTGCCATAGGAATATATTATCTTTGCGCTTTGTGCCTGAAGAAGCGCAAACTCATCAGTAAATTCATCGGTCAAAGTATATAACCCTTTTCGCACCGGATCTAATTTTCCCATATCAACATACTTTTTCAACATCGGTCTGCTGATTCCAGCCGCCTCAATATCAGAAGTCTTAACAAACCCATTGCTTTTTTCTGCAATTGTTTGAATTTTAGTCCAAATCGTGTCCGTATCAATGCACCTCCTTGGTTCCATTTACATCCGCACTCCACATTATACACTATTGAAGTGCGAATGTAAATAGAACCCTCGGAGATTAGTATATCCAAATTGAAAACAGTTATACAAAAAGGGATGCCGCCGAAATGACATCCCCAAGAAAAAAATCAGAATCTACTCGTACTTTACTGTTTTAAACCCTCCGATTGAGGTAAACAGTTCGATAAAAGTCTCGTTAATATTCGCCATATAAAGATTCTCATACAGGAACCTTATTACTTCTGGATTTGATATTTCCATGACAGTACGCTCTTGTTTATTAATAAGAAAATATTGCTTGGTCTCACCATTGATAAAAAATTGTTGCTGAGTGCCCTCCCAGCGATCCAGCATATAATTGAACGAATTTATATCAGCATTTTTGCCCCAATCATATACCCAACATTCTTCACCATTTCTGATAATTTTTCTGTACGTGTCCGGATTATAATAAACAGACATATTTCGCCTCCTGTTCATAAGTATATTTGTATTATAGCAAAAAGGCCATCCTTCTTCTACATATAGTTAAAGCAACTGAGGGATGCCTACAAAAGACATCCCCCAGACGCAGATACTATGCTGCGCTTCTGTTCAACGACCACATTCCCCTGCCATCATGAAAGAAGTATGTAGGATTGATCTGAAGCGTTTGGCGGATTTTTTCTTTCCACCACTTATTTGCCTGTGCTTTTTTGTGCGGCTCTATTTTCTCATAGAGAAACGTGAGCGTCACCGGCTCGCTGCACTGTTCCAAAACGGCAGCAACCACATCACGCCATGTCGCTCCCGGCATATCCCGGATATCGACCTCCGCTTTTTTTGCCATGATAATCGGAACTAGAAGCGGTGAATCCTTTCGGACAATCATCACATACTCATGTAAGATCGGTATGAATTTCCCGCTATACTGGATCTGGTCTGAAAAGCAGTTATGCTGGGCCTTGATAATGATATTCTCCAAAGACCCCGGTTTGACGATCTCGGAAAGCATACTGTACAGCACGCCTTTCTTCTTGATATCGCCCATCAGCACCGCCATCCTGCCGCCTTTTTCAAGGGCAGAAAACTGCTTCATCATGGCGTAATTCATTTTTTCCACAAAGCCTGCCCAGTCCGGTATGCGTGACAGGTCATACTGCCTCGGGTCATAGCCGTAGCTCTTCTGGACATCCGCCGCTTTGTACATGACATCCGAATAGGTCACGATATCCCAGTATGGAGGGTGCCAGAATATAAACTCCGGGCGCTCCGGGATCTCGCAGTTCATGATGTCAAAACCGCTGTGCAGGTCATAGAGATGACTGCCAATACCCAGCTTGTCCGCCGCCGCTTTGGTCGTCCCGCTTCCGCACATATAATCGCAGATTTCTGCCGGCTGGAAGAACTCCAGAAGGTCCTCGATCAGTCTGGGGGAACAGTTCCCCCGGTAACGGTTGTTGCCGCCTTCGCCACGCTCCGGATAGGAGACGATGCTGGTCAGCGGCCTTGTATCGCTTTTATAAGGCATAACGCCACCTCCTAACCTCCATTCTCAACAGACTGGTAATCTATTTCTATCGCCTCATCTGTCAAAATGGAAACATATTTTCGGAAAAGCCCTGCGACGGCCTCCTCCGTCATGAGCTGTCTGTGTTTTCCCATGTTCCAGGGATAATCCGGCACATAGAGCAGATAATCCGTGCCGTCATGGCTGTCGCACGCCACAAGATCAATGTCCTCTGCCTCAAGGATCACTTCTTTTAAGATGGTTGCCAGGCCAAGCATATAGTCCTGGTCGAACTCCAGATAATCCTCGTAGGCCGGCTCCGATATCTCACACTCATCCAGCCATGCCTGTATTTTCTTTTGGTACTCCGGTGCCAGGGAAATCAGCTTCTGCAGGCGTTCCACAGACTCATCCGTAATATCGGAAACGCAGATCCCATAGCCGTAAGTATGCCATTCTGAGTAACTCATACTGCACCTCCTAATGGCACGTCATCATGCCAGTTGTTTTTCGCACTGCGGAACAACTCCAAGAGCTGCACCACAGTCATGTCAACATTGGAAACATTTTCGGTAGCCTCAAACCCATCTGCACTTAATTCAAACCAGCAATGGTCCACCTCCTCGTCAAACCTGTCAAAGCGTTTTTCAGGAAGCCCCACCTGCCGGGGAATGAAATATTCCCCACAGTCCAGACAGGATATGACTTCTGCGATTTGCACTTCGCTTATCTCGCCAATAACCACACAGGAATTTGGCATCTTGTAGTTGTCTGCATCCCGGTAGAGATAGTTAATCCTTGTATTCATAGTCTTTATGTCTCCTTTTTCAGATACTCACTCACAAACTCATGTGCAACCTCTGAAACGCTCTCCCAGTAAGATTCCCAGTAAGAATCGTTTTTGCCCAGCTTGTTCTGGAGCCTTTCCGGGAAACGGGGATCCTGGACCATGCGGTTATATTGCTCATCGGTCAGCTGATCCAATTCATCCCAGTCTGACACCTGTGATACAAAATCTTCAAGCTGGCAGGACGCCTGGTAAAGCCATCCCATCTCCCTGACAAACCGATTGGAAACGCAGAACTGCTGAGAGACGATTGCGATATGGTAATGGCTCTCGCAGTATTCGCCGTCAATGTAACATTCATAGAGGGAGTCCGTGGAATGCTCCTTGAACTTCTCATCATCCACCCATTGCGGAATACAGCCGCTTTCCTGCTCCTCTTTCAGTTTCTGGACCAGTATGCGTTTCGCATCATTGAAGTCCGTATAGACCTCGGAAGAATTTCCCTGTTCGCCGTCAACCGCCCAATCTTCCAAAAGAATATAAATCCTTGGATGCTGGCGACACTCTTTCAGGTCATCAAGCGGCTCCACCATAGACGGAGCCATGATGACAAGATCCAGGATGATGTCGTCAATGGTCTTTTTCTGGTCATACAGTTCAGAGAAAACCTCTTCCAGCTTTTTTACTTCACAGGGCAGTGCAGGAACTTCAAAAGAGCAATATATATCCGGCGTTTCATTTTCCGTTTCCTTATCCTCTCCATCACGGATTTCCGTAATCGTCCCATACAGACCCTCATACTCGCTTTCCGGCGTTCCCACGATGGGAGCGCCGATTACATAAGTTGTGCCGTCGTATTCAAACTC
>URQQ01000078.1 GCA_900549995.1 uncultured Lachnospiraceae bacterium
GTGCATCCTGCCCGGAGGGCTTTTTATTACATAGGCAAGTTCGAAGAACTTTCCTGTGTAATAAAAAAGGGCACCTCGCTTTTCGTAAAAAGCAGTGTGTCCTTTTCATCATTTTATCATTCGTTCTTTCCCGCGGTTATCTTCTCGCCACGCCGCTTTTTTGGGCCGCTTCTGCTACTGCCTTTGCTACCGCCGGCCCCACTCTGTTGTCAAATGCCGCCGGCAGAACATACTCGGGTGTTAATTCGTCCGGTGATACAAGACCTGCAAGTGCTTCTGCTGCCGCGATCTTCATCTCATCATTGATATCACGCGCCCGGACATCGAATGTTCCTCTGAAAATCCCCGGGAAAGCCAGCACGTTATTGACCTGGTTCGGATAATCACTTCGACCGGTTGCAATGACTTTGGCTCCGCCGGCCTTTGCATCCTCCGGATAAATCTCCGGCGTCGGGTTCGCACAGGCGAATATCACTGCATCACGGTTCATTGTTTTTACCATTTCTGTTGTCACCGTACCCGGCGCACTCACCCCGATAAATACATCTGCACCTTTCATAACATCTGCCAGGGTCCCTTCCTGTCTGTTCAGATTGGTCACCTCTGCCATCTCTTCCTTGATCCAGTTCATCCCCTCTTTCCTGCCTTTATACACCGCACCCTTTCTGTCACAGAGAATGATATCTCTGACACCGCAGGATAACAAAAGTTTCGTAATTGACACCGCAGCTGCTCCTGCGCCGTTTACCACAATCTTTACATCCGAAAGGTTCTTTCCCACAACCTTAAGCGCATTCAAAAGCCCTGCCAGAGTGACAACCGCCGTCCCATGCTGGTCATCGTGGAAGATCGGGATATCGCATCTTTCCTTCAGCTTTCTTTCAATCTCAAAGCACCGGGGTGCCGCAATATCTTCCAGGTTCACACCGCCAAAACTTCCGGATATCAGATAAACAGTGTTGACAATCTCATCCACATCTTTGCTTTTGATACATAGCGGGAACGCGTCCACATCTCCGAACGTCTTGAACAGTACGCACTTGCCTTCCATGACAGGCATACCAGCCTCCGGCCCAATATCTCCAAGCCCAAGAACCGCAGAACCGTCTGTCACAACAAGGCACATGTTATGTCTTCTCGTCAGCTCATAGCTTTCTTCTATATCCCTCTGTATTTCCAGACAGGGCTGTGCCACTCCCGGAGTATAGGCAAGGGATAAATCTTCCCTTGATGTCACCGGAACCGTGGAGATGACTTCTATCTTTCCTCTCCACTCCCGGTGTCTTTTCAGTGATTCTTTTGCGTAATCCATCGAATATTCCCTCCATTTCACTCTGACGGCACAACCTTCGGAAGCGTAGAACCTCCGCTTGGCATCGCCAGTACCTTTGCGTCAGGCCCTGCCTTCTTTAATGCCGCCCGTAAAGCCTGCCCCGCAGTTTCAAACGGCACCATAAACAGTTTCCTTACCAGATCCGGCGGAAGTTCTGACACCAGGTATATCTCTGCATGTTCCAGTACCATGGCAATCGCCGCCGCTTTATGCCCGCCCAGTTCAAAATGTTCTTTCACACGGGTGATCAGTTCTCCTGGTTCCCTGGCTGCCATCATCCATTCCTCAAACACCGCTTCTCCAAGCCCTTCATTGCACGCACCGATCAAAATAATTGTGCCGCTGTCTTTCACTGCATGTTTGGCATTGTCAAGTGCCTTCTGCGTCTGGTACAGGTTCAGGTCTTTCGGTGCCCCGCCCTGAGAAACCAGCACAATATCGGCTCTGTTGTCAATTTTTTTCTGATACAGCGTATCCAGAAATTCACAGCCTTTCCTGTGCGCGGCCGTCACATCTCCGGCGACGGCCTTTATTACCCTTTTATGCTCATCCAGCACTACATTTAAAATAAAATCTACACCGCAGATGCCGGCAGCTTCTTCAATATCACTGCGCAGTGGATTGTCTTTGATATTCCCTGCACATGCGGACTGTTCCACCATCATACTGTGGTTTGACTGGATCGCCGCCCTTGTGGAAACTCCCGGCATAATTGCTTTGGCGCCCCCGGAGTAACCAGCAAAATAATGATATTCAATGTTACCGAGACAGATTCTTTTGTCTGCCTCCGCGACAACCCTTACAATGTCAACCGGAGTTCCCCGTTTCGTCACTCCCAGATGGACACAATCATTTACATCTCCGTCGATACAGCTGATCTTTTCATAGATGCTGTCACCTGCCAGCTTCCGCTTCTCCTGTTCCGTATGCCTGCGGTGGCTTCCAAGTGCAAACACCACCGTGATATCCTCATCTTTTACTCCCGCCTGATACAATTCCGGAAGAAGAAGGGGAAGTACCCGGTATGTCGGCATCGGACGGGTGATATCACTTGTTACAATTGCGATCTTTTCTCCCGGCTTTACAATCTCTGAAAGTTTTTTTGTTCCGATGGGATTTTTCAGAGCCTGCCGTATCTCCTCCTCTTCATTTAACGGAGGAGCGACCGGATTGGCGGTCATCACTCCCATCATATTTTCATCCGGGATCTCTACCGGCTGAACCGTAGTTCCATATCCAAATTCTATCTTCACCAGGCACTCCTTTCCCTTGAATGTGATGAAAAAACCTTATCATCCTCTGCGCCCCTGAATCCAGCCGGTCTTATTTTGAGAGCAGGTCCAATCCCAAAGTACAGGATTCTCCCTGGCACAGCATAACCAGCCTGCAGTCCGGTACCTCCTTCATAAGTTCAATCAGTTCCTGCGGCTCTCCGCGGTGCAGAGGAAATGTCCAGAAATGACAGGGAATACATACCCTGCAATTCAGCTCTCTGGCATAGGCTACCGCAGCTTCTGAATCCAGATTTCCATAAGCTCCGTTGATCGGAAGAATTGCCGCCTCCGGCTGAATCTGAAGCGGAACCTTAAGCCGTTCTTTTGTCCATGCAGTATCCCCTGCGTAATAGATGCGGATAAATCCAAAATCCAATAGAAACCCTAATGCTTCCGGTGAAAGTTCCCCATGGTCACAGTCCACAGGAAGAATCCTGCATCCCGGAAGCTCAACTGGCGTACCCTTTTCCATCCGATGCACCTTTTTCATATCAAATCCCATCTGTTCCATGGAATCAGCCACAACACAGTTCGTATAAACCTCTGTCTTTGGCTTCACCAGATCTTCTATGGCATCCACATCAAAGTGATCGTTATGCTCATGGGAGATCAGCAGCACATCAATCTCCAGGTCCTTTGCGTCACAGACCGGAGGCATCATCCTCTTAAAACCATATCCCTCCTGCGGGTTCAGCCGGAAGACGCAGTCTGAAAAATAAGGATCAATCACGATCTGCTTCCCATCTTGCGTCTTTATCAGGAACCCGGCCTGCCCAAGCCAGAATACTTCCACATGATCTGGTTTTACTTCTGTCTGGTTCACTTGATCCATAAACTTCATATTTCACCGCTCCCCGTCACAGATCGCACGGGTGGAACCAAAGCCCACGCCAAGACGTTCTGCTCCCATATCTACATATTTTCTGGCTGTCTCATAGTCCCGGATACCGCCGGATGCCTTCACCTTGATCTTCCCTTCGGACGCCTCAATCATCGCCCGAACCGCGGCTTCACTGGCACCGCCCAAGGAGAATCCTGTGGATGTTTTTACATAGGACGCGCCGGCCCGGATACTCGCCTTTGTCGCCTCTTTTATCTCCTGTTCCGTGAGATTGCATGTTTCCAGTATCACCTTTACATCCACTCCACAGGAAGCTGCGGCCTCCACAACACCCCGGATGCCCTCCTCTGCCTCTTCCCATTTTCCCGAACGGGCATATCCATAATTCATGACCATGTCAATCTCTGCCACACCTTTGTTCGCGTAGATTTCTGCCAGTGCCCGTTTTCCCTGTGCACAGCTGTCTCCATGAGGAAAATCAAGAACACAGCTGACCTTCGTTTTTGTTCCCTGACAGAGTCTGACTGCCAGTTCGATATCGCAGGGGCGCACGCACACAGAATACACATCCTCGGAAATTCCAAGCAGGATGGCATTCTTTACTTCCTGCTCACACATCTCAGGTTTCAGCACTGCCATATCCAGATATCTGCTTATTTTCATTTCTCTGCCTCCTCTGGCTGCACAATCCTCTTTTTGTCATACTCAGGATCCAGATATTTCACGGAAGTTCCCCATGCTTTCATCCGCTCGAAGTACACTCCGTTTTGTTCCTGTTTCGGCCACAATGTAAATAATTTAAACGCTTCCTCGTTCATGCGGTTGTCAATCCAGTGAAATACTCCCGGCGGAATGACAATAATATCTCCTGGTTTTACTTCCAGACAGTCCTCATCAAGCCAAAGCTGCCCTTTTCCTTCGGTAATATAGTAGATTTCCGCATCCTCGTGCACACCGCCTGCGGTACGGCAGCCGCCTTTTAAAGTTCCTTCATTTATATTGATCACGCCAAAACCAGCCATTTCATCTCCGGTAAGCTGTTTCGAACTGTAAGTCTCATCACACACGAAAGGTTCTACATTTTCTGCGTTTACAAAGCTCCATTTTCTGTTCTCCATAACATGATTCTCCTTTTCCTACGGTTGTTGGTACACTTCCTGATACATCTTCTCAATTTCACTTCTCATCGGCATCGCCGGAGACGACCCCGGCTTTGTGACGGACAGCGCACCGGTAACATTTCCATAGCGCAGTGCCGTAAACAGATCCCTGCCTTCTGAAATAGCGGTCACGAATCCTCCGTTGAATGCATCTCCGGCCCCTGTCGTATCAACAGCGTCAACCGAAAGTCTCGGGATCCATTCACTTTTGTCCTGATCTGCGGCAAATGCTCCCATACTGCCCATTGTAATGACTACCTGTTTTACCCCTTTCTGAAACAGAATTTCTGCTGCCTTTCTGGCATCTTCCTCTGTCTTAACACAGATTCCGGTAAGTGCCTGCACCTCCGTCTCATTGGGCGTTATGATATCAATTTTCTTCATGATGTCGGCCGGAATCTCGGCAGCCGGAGCTGGATTTAAGATAATCTTCACTCCCGCACGGTGGGCCATCCGGACAGCTTCATACTGGGCATCCGAGTTGATTTCATGCTGAAGGAGAAGAATCCCTGCTCCTTCTATCTGCTCTCTGCATGACATCAGGTCCTCCTGCGTAATATGGTCACATGCCCCAATGACTACCACGATCTGATTCTGCGCAGTCTGTGAATCTACATTGATCAGCGCACATCCGGTGGCATAGTCTTCATCTTCCAGGACGTAAGCTGTATCCATTCCTTCCTTTTTGTAAAACTTTAATGCCTCCCTGCCAAACACATCTCTGCCGATCTTTGTGATCATGGTCACATCAGCTCCCGCACGGTGGGCTGCCACCGCCTGATTGGAGCCCTTCCCTCCCGGTCCCATCTGAAAGGAACTGCCAAGTACGGTTTCTCCAGGGATCGGGAGCCTGTCACTCCTGCTGGTCAGATCAGTCACAAAACTTCCCAGTACTACAACTTTCTCTCCCATCGCTCTCCTCCTTAGAAGTCGATCATAATCTTGATCCGCCAGTCATTATGCCGCTTAACCGCTGTAAAAGCGTCCTGCACCTGTGAAAAAGGATACCTCTCCGTGATCATCGGAGCCAGCGATATCTTCCCGCTTCCCAGCAGATCGAGAATTTTCCGTCCCATATTCGGTGTCCCTGCCGCTCCTACCAGCGTACAGTTATGTGAGATCAGATAATCCATATCCGCCTTTTCTACCGGCTCACCGTAGAATCCCGGGATCACAATGGTTCCGCTCCCCCGCAGCAGCCGGACGGTCTCGTTGAAGATCCCCGCGCTGCCTGTGGTATCCAGAATGATATCCATTCCCTCGCCGTTGGTTTCTCTCATGATGATCTCACGCAGGTCTTCTTTTGTTGTATTTACCAGAAGATCAGCTCCCATTTTGCCTCCGATCCTCAGTTTTGTATCCTTTCTTCCAGCCAGGATGATCTTTCCGCTTCCCATCGCCTTCGCACAGGCCATTCCGCCAAGACCGATCGGTCCCGTTCCCACGACCAGAAGGTTCTGCCCCGGCCCCATCGGTGAGCGCAGAAGCCCGTACAGGCCGATACTGGCCGGTTCCACAAGCGCTGCTTCATAGAGCGGGACAGAATCCGGTATCTGAAACGTAAGCCGCTCCGGCATCAGCATATATTCTGCAAATGCTCCGGGCCAGCAGTTTCCAATCGTACCGATTGCCCTTCCATTCTCACAGTTTTGATATTCTCCTGCCAGACAGTACTTACACACTCCGCAGGAATAACCTGTGTCACTGATCACACGGTCGCCGGGCTTCAGCCGCCTTGTCCCCGGACCTGTTTCTTCCACTATCCCGGACCATTCATGCCCCAGGCGCACCGGGTAGACAGGATCCATGCCGGAACCCAGATTCAACGTACCATCCGCAATCGCAACATCTGTCGCGCAGATTCCGCAGTGCGCCACTTTCGCCAGAATTTCACCCGGTCCGGGAACCGGTCTTTCCTCCTCTGTCACACAGAGAGTTCCATCCCCCTTAGCAAGTAAAACTTTCATTTTCATACGCAGCCTCCTTAAAAGTCACGTGCATAGCCGCAGGTCCAGCCTCCGTCCACAATATTAATGGAACCTGTGATATAGGCAGCATCCTCAGATGCCAGGAAACATGCCATCCCCGCAATGTCTTCCGGTTCCCCCGGACGGTGCTGCGGTATATGAGACATCATTGCCTCCGCTTTCACCGGATCCGCATAGAACAGCGCTTTTGTACCTTCGAACATAATAGAACCCGGTGCGATCCCGTTCACGCGGATATTTTCAGGCGCAAGTTCTAACGCCATCGCTTTCGTAAGATTGAAGACGCCTGCCTTTGCGGCTGCAAATGCACACTGAAGCCGCAGCGGTGTCACTCCCACGATCGAACCGATATTGATAATATTGCCGCCCTGTCCCTGACTGATCATCTGTAAAATTGCCGGCTTGGAGCAGTAGAAGATACCGTTCAGATCCACATTGATGATCCGGCTCCAGAGTTCTTCTGAATATTCATGAATCGGTTTCCTGTCATCCGGTCCTCCGTTGATTCCCGCATTATTCACCAGAACATCCAGTCTCCCAAAGATTTTTACGGTCTCAGAAATCATCGCTGCCGCACTTTCCAGATTGCCCACATCTGTCACGACAGCCGCCGCACAGCCGCCCTTAGCCTTGATCTTATCCACCACTGCATCCAGTGTCTTCTTTGTTCTTCCTGCAACGACGACTTTCGCGCCGTTTGCCGCGAATGCCTCGGCCATAGCTCCTCCGATTGCACCGCCTCCGCCAGTTACAATTACTACTTTTCCGCCCAGATCTACCTGCATATTTTTCTCCTCCTTCTGGCATGTTGTTGTCGTCCTCATGCCGTTGATTTCTGAAGTTTCACAATCGTTCCTTTTTTCGTCCCGGGATCTCAGGCTGGTATTTTCTTCTTCTGCCTGTACACGTCGAACAGGACGGCCACTGCCATGAGAAGTCCCTGCACCGCTGTCTTCATTGTCGCCGGACAGCCGAGGAAAATAATCGCATTCTCAGCCACAAAGATCAGCGTAATACCAATCAGGATTCCAACCGGGGAGCCTTTCCCTCCGGCCAGGCTGATGCCGCCGACCACGCAGCCCGCAATCGCCCTGAATTCCCAGCCGTCTCCCGTTTCCGGAAGACCGATTCCAACATCCAGTGTAATCAGAATTCCTGCGACCGACGCCATAAATGCCGATAACAGATACGCATACATCTTCATCCTGTCTACCTTGACTCCCGCCAGTATCGCAACTTCACGGTTATCTCCCGTAGCCAGCAGATGCCTGCCCCATACGGTCTTTTTAATTAACACATAGCAGACTGTGAAGATGATAAGCATAATCCAGAAGTGAAGCGGCATCTTCAGGTATCTTTTATCAAATACTGCCACAACTCCTCTTGCATCTGACGCATTCAGGGAAAACTGATACCCCTGAATGAACAGATATCTCAGTCCGCCCACAATATACAATGTCCCCATCGTTGCCACAAAGTCTGAGATTCCCAGACGCACAACGAGGATCCCGTTGACCAGGCCTACAATCAGTCCTGCCGCCAGCGAGATCAGAATCGCCAGCCATATATTGATTCCCCGGCTCACCACAAGCGATGACATGATAATTCCCGCAAAACCTGCCACCTTTCCGGTAGAAATATCTACATGCCCTACCATCAGCGGGAAACCTGCTCCCAGCGCGGTAAGTGCGATGAATGGAATCTGTGTAAACATGGCGGCAAAGTTATTTGGTGCCAGGAATTTAGGTCTGAGGACTCCCGTAATTACGATAATTCCGATCAAAGGAATCAAAACACCGAATTCATCTGTCTTTACTATTTTTTTCAAAAACTGCTTTTTTTCTGCTGCTGACTCTTGCATGAATAGTCCTCCTCTCCTCTCACCTCAATCCTTCTCTTTTTGTCTCCATACGTTTTCTCTGGATATCCAGAATTACCGACAAAATGAGAATCAATCCGATGAGCACCAGCTGAAGGTTTGTATCTACACTCAAGATTCTCAGGCAGTACCAGAGTGTATGAAACAGGAGAACTCCAAGTCCGATCCCAAAAGCAGACCCTGCACCTCCTGACATTGAGATTCCTCCGATGGCACAACAGATAATCGCACGGAATTCCCTGGCACTTCCGAAGGATGCACTTGCTGCCTGAGCATTTAATGTATCAAACAGTCCCCCGACTGCCGCGAATACCCCGGCTAATACAAAGGCAATGATCTTGATCCGTTTCGCATTTACTCCGGCCATTACGGAAGCATCCTGATTCCCGCCCACAGCTTTCAGGTGATACCCGTATTTTGTGTAGCGGAGCACAATATCCATAATCAGAATCAGCCCGATGAAAATAAAGAACAGCCAGCTGATCCCCAAAGGCCGTGCTGTGGAGAAACTCATCGTCCCAAGATTCATAATACTGATCGGCTCTCCCTGAGAAACTGTAAGGGCAAGCCCCTGACAGATAAACTGCGTGGCCAGTGTTACAATCCAGCTGCTCAGTCCCAGTTTACATACACACAGACCATTGACCAGCCCCACGGCTGCGCCAGTCCCCAGACATATGACCACACAGACGATCAGCGGAAGTTCCCAGTTTCTCGCTGCAATCCCGCACATCACACCGGCAAGACAGCCGGAAAATCCAACGGACAGATCGATCTCACCCGCCATGATACACATTGCCTCACCAAGCGAAGCTGCCCCGATAAATACGCATCCGGCCAGTATCGTTGACAAATACTGCCATGTGAGAAATGACGGTTTTATCATTGTTGTAACGATACAAATAATAATAATCGGTACTAATACACCGATTTCAGGAGTCAGAAGCAGTCTCAGCCACTGTCTTCCCTTCCTGCTCTCTTGTTTTCCCGTCATCAGCTTCCCTCTCCTTCCTGTTGTTTCCCACGTTTAAATGTAACTGTAGCCATCTCCATTACTTTGACTTCTCCAGCCTCTTCTCTGGATAATTCTCCTGTCACACGGCCCTCTGCCATTACAAGCAGACGGTCACTCATGGCGAGTAATTCCGGAAGTTCTGAAGAGATCATGATAATCGCTGTCCCCTTCTCGGCCAGATGATTGATCAGCTGGTAGATTTCACTCTTCGCACCGATATCAATTCCCTTGGTCGGCTCATCCAGGATAATCACCTTCGGGTCTGAGTTCATGGTTCTGCCAATAACTACCTTTTGCTGATTCCCGCCTGAAAGATTCGATACCTTAGTACCAAGAGACGGCGCTTTGATATGCATTGTTTCAAAATACGGCTTCGCTCTTTCCGTAATCTTTTTGCGAGAGACAAAGACGCCTCTGCTTATTGCATTTAAGTTGGATATTACAATGTTCTTCTGAATATCCCACATAAAATTCAGTCCATAATGCTTCCGGTCCTCACTGACCATGCTGATTCCGTTTGCAACCGCATTCTGTGAGTTATGAATATGTATCTCTTTGCCATGCATGAAAATCTTCCCGGACTTTACAGGCATCATCCCATACAGCGCCATACAGACTTCACTTCTTCCGGCACCTACCATACCGCCAAATCCCAGCACTTCCCCGGCATGTACGGTAAATGAAACATTTTCAATCAGATTCTTATTCATAATATAAGGATGTTCGACCGTCAGTCCTTCCACCCTCAGTACTTCTTCTCCAATTACGTTCGTTCTCTCTGGATATAAGTCGGAAATTTCCCTTCCAATCATGGCCGCAATGATTTTTGACCTGTCATATTCCTGTTTTTCAAACGTACAAATATATCTGCCATCCCTGAGAACCGCTGCCCTGTCTGTAAGTTCCATAATCTCATCCATCTTATGTGTGACAAAGATCACGCTGGTCCCAGCATCTTTGAGTGTCCTCACTACGACAAATAACCGTTCCACATCACTGGCTGACAGTGAAGTTGTCGGTTCATCCAGAATCAGGACCTTCGGGTTTGTCGCCAGAGCCCTCGCAATCATCAGCATCTGCTGCTGTCCGACAGAGAGCTTCCTCACATCGGCTTTTGGATCCAGATTCACCTTGATTCTCTCAAGCAGTTCTTCTGTCTTCTGATAAATCTCCTTAAAATCAACAAATGGAGATCCTTTTGTCTTCTTCCCCTTCTCCCTTTGAAGTTTCAGATCCGACATATAAATATTTTCGGCTACACTGAAATTCTGCAGGACGTTCGTTTCCTGGGGAACATAGCCGATTCCTTCCTGCATTGCATCCATAGGGGAAGTCAGTTTCAGCTCCTTTCCCTCCAGCATCAGGCTGCCCTCATAGGAACCATAGGGATAAATTCCATTCAGTATTTTCAGAAACGTTGATTTTCCGGCTCCGTTTTCTCCGATCAGCCCAAGTATCTCTCCCTTTTTCACATCCAGGCAGATAGAATCATTTGCCAGCACCCCCGGAAAACGTTTCGTAATATTTATTGCTTCCAGCACATACTCTTTGCCCATACCATCCCTCCTTAGATAAGGGGTTTCTTTTTTGTTTAGACTGGGGCTGCCGCCCGGTTCTACGGTGCGGCAGCCCCCATCTTCTGCAGAATTTATCTACTTAAAGAATTCCTGTACCTGTTTCGCAATATCTCTGTGATATTCGATGCTGTTCTTATCTGTACCATCTTTTGTTACAAGCGGTGCCTCCAGATCCGTCCACTCCGGAACTGTCTCACCTCTGAATATCTTATCCAGGTACTCCATTGTCTTATATGCTTCGTCATACAGCGGCTGTGCTACCAATGCCTGAACTTTTCCGCTTTCCAGATAATCCAGGTTGCCCTCTGTCGCATCCATTCCAACGATAAAGATTTCCCCGTCACTCTTGCCTGCTTTTGATGCAGCGTCTGCCCAGGTAATCGGTGAATTTCCTGTAGTTCCAAATGCTCCGATCAGATCCGGATTGGACTGGATGATTGCCAGATTTATAGCCGTTGCCTGGTCTACCACACCGCCCTCAAGCTGTGGATCCAGAATTTTAATTTTATCCAGTTTATACTTGCTTCCCATTGCTTCCCACTCATCCTTGAATGACTGGACCGCATTGTTTTCCGTAACATTTTTCGTATTCTGAGTTAATGCAACAGATCCTTCTTTTCCGTCCAGTTTTTCTGCCATCAGATCCGCAACTTCTTTTCCGTATGTTTTCGGATTACATGCCATGTTAAAGGAAAGTCCTTCCGGATAGCTTCCGTCTTCCTGCTGATGGTTAAAGTGTGGAATGCCAACAATTGTTCCTGAAGCTGCACATTTTGCAATTGTTGGGTAAGAACTGGAATCACCTGCCCACAAAAGCAGTCCTTTTCCGCCTTCGGCCGCGAATGCTTCGGCCGCTGCAAAGTTCTCAGCAGAGTCAGTTCCCTCTGTCCCGATGACTTTGGCATTGGTATAGCCAAGTTCCTCTGCCGCCTTCAAAAATCCAAGCTGTACAATACGGTGAACCGGATGATTCATATTATCCATACTGATTGCCACCGGATAATCTGCAGGATCAAAATCTTTAGAAGCGGAAGCGTCTTTCTCCGATCCGCTGTCTTTTTTGCTGTCTGCCTCTTTGCCTCCGCATGCAGAAAGCCCAAGTACCAATGTTGCTGCCAAACATACCGCCATACCCTTTTTAAATAAATTTTTCATATAGAGATCCTCCTTCACTTTTTTCTTACATTATCTTGCTTCTAAAATACACATTTCCCTTTCCTTAACAAAAATACCTCCTTCCCTTTCTTCATTCCCAACATTTTTATTTTATTTATGTAGCAATAAAATACACAGCATGCGGCGGCTTTCTTCCGCCAGATACAATGGACAGTTAAAACTGCAATTTACAGAAATTCTCCTGTAAAACTAAGTAAATGGATATATATTCAGAACAGAATACGTTCTGTGGATAACTGTGCTGTCTGTCTCCGCAAGCCCCCTCCGTCTTCGGGGAGACCAACGGAAACAGCCAAAACAGGTAATATTAGATAAGAATAAAAAAACAGACTATTCGTATGTAAATACTTACTTTACTATTTTGATGGTACCGGTTTCTATCCGTTCTCCGGCATTCCCTATGCCAGAGATGTCAAATATTTCTTCCAAGCTTTTCCTCAAAAGACTCCAGATTGCTTCTCAGAATCAGCTGTGGTTCTATTAAAATTTCATCTTTGGTAATCAGACGCTGCCCTGTCAGGTATTCAAACAGATACCGGACTGCAAGCCGCCCCTGCATAAACGGGTTCTGGAAAATTGTTGCCATTACCGTCCCCTGCTTCAAAAACTCTATCATCTTCGGAAACAGGTCAGATGCCACAATTTTGATTTTCCCAAGATATCCAAGCTCCCCGAGACGTTCGCAGAATGTCACGGAGTTGGCTGTCCCAAGATAAACCCCGTCTAAATCCGGGTGTTCTTTCATCAGTGTCTCCGCCAGATGAAACGCTTTCTCAGGATTGTCATTGTGCTCATAGATTCCAACATATTCTACGCCCTGTTCCTTTATTTCCTGACGGAACCCTTCTTCATTCGTCCGGTGCACCCAGGAGGTCAGCTGCCCTGTCACAAACGCGACCTTTCCTTTGCCGCCGAGTGCGATTCCCAGCATCTGCGCAGCCAGGCGTCCTGAAACCTTCGCGTTACTCTGAACGCTGAAGAGTCTGGCCCCTTTTCCAAGATCGGTTGTCACCGAGACTACCGGCATTCCCTGAATGCGGCAGTCTTTGATCCGTTCTTTTAAAACCGTCTCATTCTCCGGCGGGATTACAACCGCACCGTCATAATTTCTTCTGGCAAACCCCTCAAGGGCATTCACATAAGCTTCCACATTCTGATCGATATTGTAGACTTCTGCCGTCACTCTGAAATCTCTGAGATCTTCCAGCGCCTGATTCACACCGGCGCGGACCTCGTCCGTATAATCCTGCATTACACCTGGCAGCAGAACTATGAATTTCTTTTCTTTCCTTGACAGACTGGCCGCAGTCTTGCTTGCCTTATATCCCATTCTGTCCGCCGCGGCTATCACAAGCCGCCTTGTATCATCACTGATGTCATCCTTCCCATTCAGTGCCCTGCTTACCGTTGCGATTGATATATTCAGCTTCTGGGCTATATCATAGATCGTAACTTTATTACTTTTACTTTTTTTACTTTCTTCTTTCATATCTTCTACCCCATTTTCTACGTAAGCGCTTACGTTTCAGGGTGCAGTCTCTGATGTCTAAAATCACTGAATCCTTCCGGATTATTTTTTCGCTTTCTGAAGATTGCCGAATGCATCGTGCAGATGTTCTTCCATCGCATTCACTGCCGCTGCCGGATCTTTTTGCTCTACAGCATTCAGAATTCTGGCATGCTGTTCAAATGTTAACTGCGGAATATGTTCCATCTGGTTCGTAATCTTCATACATTTCAAAAATGCGTCAGAATAGAGCGCTACAATTGCTGCCAGACTGTTATTCCCCGCAGCATCCGCCAGAAGTTCATGAAACTCTTTATCATAGTTCACAATCTCTTCTTTCCTCAGAATCGCAATCTGCATATCCTGGAGATTCCTGTGCAGTTCGCTCAGAATCTCTCTCGTCCGTCTCGCCGCAGCCAGTTTTACAATTGCCGATTCCAATATAAGGCGTGTCTCCAGCAGGCCCTCGTCAGGCCCTTCCCCCTGGATCAGCATAATTGATAAAGAATCCGTAATATCCGAAATCTCCGGAACCTTGACATAGGTTCCTCCGCCCACCCTGCTGTCTACGCAGCCCATACGCTCCATAGACCGGAAAGCTTCACGGATTACTGCCCGGTTCACTCCATATTCCTGTGCCAGCGTACGTTCCGCCGGAAGTTTGTCACCTGGCTTAAATATCCCGCACTGTATCTGATCCAAAAGCTTATCTGCAATCTCTTCATACAGTTTTCGCTGCCGTTCTCCCATGACTGTCACCTATCTTATTTATTATGCCACAAAAACCCCAAATTGGTTCCAGGCACTTATTTATAGTTTAACTCAGGCATCATATTTGTACAAGTTCTATCTTATCTACCTGCATTATCAGGACGCACTGAGAAGGCACACAGTAAAATGGAAACGGCATTGCCAGACCCTGATATATATCTCAATTAATTCTAAAAATCTCTTGCCAAACATCTGATTCGGTGTTACTATTTGCTTAACAAATGGTCTAACCATTTCATAGGCATATATTATCACACAATTGCCTATAATGCAATATATTTATTGTTAAATATATCATTTCCCTCAAATTATATGCACTTCCCGCCCCCAACGCGGGGTGCATATCCGCATTTTACGTATACTTATTACTATTTCGTAAGCGTTTTAGTATCGAAAGGAGAGGCCGGCATGATAGAAAAAGATCGGGCGCGCTTTATCTACAAAACAATGAACCAGATACGGTGTTTTGAGTTAAAAGCCGTCCAGTTATTCGAAGAAAACAAACTCAGAGGTTCTGTACATTTATATGTAGGAGAAGAAGCGGTGGCAGCCACCGTCTGCTCCAGCCTGACATCTGAGGATTATATTACAAGTACACACAGAGGACACGGGCACTGCATCGCCAAGGGGGCACGTCTTGACCTTGCCATGGCCGAACTGATGGGCAAGGCCTGCGGCTACTGCAAGGGAAGGAGCGGTTCCATGCATATTGCAGACTTTTCCAAGGGAAATCTCGGGGCAAACGCAATCGTCGGCGGCGGAATTCCGATCGCTGTCGGAAGTGCGCTGGCCAGCCAGATGCAGAAAAAAGACCGGGTGAGCGTCTCTTTTTTCGGAGACGGCGCTTCGAACGAGGGCACATTTCACGAATCCCTGAATCTGGCAGCCGTATGGAAACTCCCTGTCATCTTTGTCTGTGAAAACAATCTCTATGGAATCTCCGTTCCTTCCTGGCAGTCAACTTCCGTCAAAGACATCAGCGTCCGCGCAAAAGCCTACGGTATTCCAGGTTACACAGTTGACGGCAATGATGTAGAAGCAATTGATGAAGTATTTACCGCTGCCAAAGAACGGGCACTGAAAGGCCAGGGGCCTACCCTGATCGAATGCAAAACCTACCGCTGGCTCGGACACTGGACCGGCGATCCACAGCCATACCGCACCAGAGAAGAGGTTGAAGAATGGAAATTAAAGTGTCCTATTAAAAGGTACAGAAATCTTTTACTTCAGCAGGAAATGTTCCGCGCAGAAGAACTTGATGAAATTGAAGCTGCTGCGCAGAAAGAAGCCGATGACGCGGCTGAATTTGCACTAAACAGTCCCGAACCAGATCCGGCGGATCTGCTGAAGGATGTATTTTATGAAGGGGAGGAGGCATCTGAAAAATGAGCAGGAAAACATACGCAACCGCCATCCGGGATGTCATTTCCGAGGAAATGAGCCGTGATGAGCGTGTCTTTATCATGGGGGAAGATATCGAAACTCTGGGCGGAGTCTTTGGATGTACCAGAGATCTCTATCAGCGCTTTGGAACCGAGCGTGTCCGCAACACCCCTATCTCGGAGGCCGGATTTATCGGAGCCGGACTTGGCGCCGCCTGTGCAGGGATGCGCCCGATCTGCGAACTCATGTACATGGATTTCACATTAGTTGCCATGGACCAGCTTTTAAACCAGGTGGCAAAAACGAGATACATCTTCGGAGGAAATGCCAGAATCCCTCTGGTCATCCGGGGACAGCAGGGAATCGGCCGCGGCAATGCCGCCACACATTCCCAAAGTCTCGAAACAATCTTCATGCATATCCCCGGCCTGAAAGTGGCCTGCCCTTCCACCGCAGCGGATGCGGCGGGGCTTCTGCGCACAGCAATCCGGGATGACAATCCGGTGATTTTCTTTGAGCACAAAGCCTTATACGCAGAAAAAGGGGAGGTCCCCGATGATACAGATTACATGGTTCCTTTTGGGAAAGCGGATATTAAAAAACCGGGCAAAGATGTTACCATCCTCGCCAATCTTTTGTATGTGAGCCGTGCATTAGAAGCGGCCAGACAACTGGAGGCGGAAGGGATTGATGCGGAAGTCATCGACCCAAGAACACTGGTTCCGTTTGATTATGAAACAGTAGTATCTTCCGTCAAAAAGACCGGACGGCTCGTTGTCGTACATGAAGCACACCGAAGTGCCGGATGGGGCGCAGAAGCCGCCTCCGAAATCACAGAACGTGCTTTTCAGTATCTGGATGCTCCGCCGGTACGGCTTGGCGCAGCCGCCTGCCCTCTTCCATTTAATCTGGGTCTGGAAACAGCTGCAACCCCTCAGGTAGCGGACATTAAAAAAGCAGTCAAACAAGTTCTTTATGTTGATCACTAGGAGGAATGCCAATATGACCGATCAGAAAACAACGCTCTCTTCACGCATCTTCTCCACTCCCCGTGCCAGAACCCGGGCAAAAGAACTGGGTGTGGACTTAACAACCATCGCCGGACGGGGACCAGAAGGACTGATCATAGAAAAAGATATTCTATATGCTGCCGAACACCACGTATCTTTGATTTCGCCGCTGGCGAAAAAGCTGTCCCTCATACACAAGATTGATCCGCAGACAATAGCGGGCAGCGGCTTTCGCGGGAAAATCATGGCAGAAGATATCCGCAATGCATGCACCAAAGACACGGCGCCACCTGAAACTGCGCCATCCGGCAAATCCATACCGGTGGCTGCACAGGAGGATCCCTCGGTCAGAGGTGAGATTCCGTTCAGCGGTATGCGTAAAATTATTGCAGACAGGATGCAGGACAGCCTGCTGACTATGGCGCAGGCAAACCACCGCATTACAGTTGATATGAGCGAGGCTGTCCGGCTGAGAGAACAGCTGAAATCCTGCGATGTGAAAGTCAGCTATAATGACATCGTGATCCGCTGCGTGGCGAAAGCTCTTGGGGAACATCCGGTGATGAATTCAACCATGGGAGAGACTTCCATTCTCCTGAAAAAAGAGATCCATGTGGGCGTGGCAGTCGCTACAGAAAAAGGACTCCTCGTCCCCGTCATCCGGCATGCCGACAAAAAATCATTATCCGAAATCGCAGAAGAAAGCAAAGATCTGGCAGCCCGGACGAAATCCGGCACTCTGCTGCCCGATGAACTGTCCGGCGGAACATTTACCGTGACAAATCTTGGCATGTTCGGAATTGAAAGTTTTACCGCCATTATCAATAAACCCGAGGCCGGAATCCTGGCTGTAGGGAAGATGGAAAAACAGCCGGCGGTGCGCGATGACCAGATCGTGATCCGGCCGCTGATGCAGCTTTCTCTCACCTACGACCACCGGATTGTAGACGGCGCGCCAGCCGCAGCCTTTTTAAGCAGAATCAAACAACTGCTGGAGACTCCAGCACTTTTACTATGACAGGAGATTACCATTATGGCCGAAAAAATTATAATGCCAAAACAGGGGCTCCAGATGACCAGCGGCATCATCACTGACTGGCTGAAGGAAGAAGGAGATCACGTATCCCTGGGAGAGCCTCTGTTCGAAATAGAAACTGACAAACTTACAATCACAATCGACGCTTCTGCATCCGGCACACTGTTGAAAATCCTGCATCCGGCCGGGGATGAAGTACCGATCACAGAAACGATTGCCTATGTAGGGGAACCAGGAGAACCTCTTCCTGATTTAAGTGCACCTGAAACTGACACAAAGCGGGAAGAAGCGTTAAAACCTTCCTGCAAATCCTCCTCACAGACTTATCAGTATGATGTGGCAGTCCTCGGAGGCGGCCCGGGAGGCTACGAAGCCGCAATCCGCTGCGGGCAGCTGGGACTTCGCACGGTTTTGATCGAATCAGAACATCTCGGAGGAACCTGCCTCAACCACGGCTGTATTCCCACCAAAGCTTTGCTTGCGTGTGCAGAAGTGTACGAATCTGCACTTCACGCCTCTGCTTTCGGCGTCTCCACGGGCACCGTCGCTTTGGACTATGGCAAATGCACTGCCTATAAAGATACCATTGTCACAAGACTTCGCAGCGGAATTGCTGCTCTGGAAAACGCACACGGCGTTGCGCTGGAATATGGATACGGAACACTGGCCAATCCTCACACGATACAGCTGGATACCGGAAAAGAAATCACTGCCGGCAACATCATTCTGGCTGCCGGGTCCGTTCCTTCCAAACCTCCGATTCCAGGGATCGACAGCGATCATGTTTTGACAAGCAATGAGCTTCTTGCCCTGAAAACATTACCGGACAGTATCATCATCATCGGCGGCGGAGTCATCGGGGTTGAATTTGCAGAACTTTTCGCCTCCTTAGGCCGTCAGGTTACGATTTTGGAAATGATGCCGTCTCTTCTGACCGGAACCGATCCCCAGATTGTCAGCCTGTTATCCACACATCTGGAGGAAAAAGGCATCACAATCCACACGGACGCAAAAGTTCTCACCATTCAGGGTGGATCCTACGCTTCAGTTACATACCAATGGAACGGACACGAAGAGACACTGAGCGCATCCTGCTGTCTGATCAGCACCGGAAGAAAACCGGCGACCGGAGATCTTGGCCTCGAAGCACTGGGAATCCGCATGTCGAATGGCTTCGTGGAGGTAGATGAAACACTTTGCACCTCTGTTCCGAACATTTACGCAGTGGGAGACATTACCGGGAAAGTACAGCTGGCACATGTCGCTTCTGCACAGGGGATCTGCGCCGCTTCGAACTGTGCCGGAAAACTGAAAAAAATGCGTTATGATATCATTCCCTCCTGTATCTACACGAATCCGGAAATCGCCTCTGTGGGAATCACAGAGACAAAAGCACGTGAAACAGGACGAAATTATAAAACCGGCACCTTTCCGCTCTCCGGCAACGGAAAAGCGATGATTCTCGGACAGACAAACGGATTGGCTAAAATCATATCCGATGCACAGACCGGAGAACTCCTGGGTGCCCAGATCATGGCCCCCCGGGCAGCCGACATGATTGCAGAAATTGCAGCCGTGATGCGCTGCGAAGGCACGATCGAAGAGCTGGAAGATACCATTCATCCACACCCTTCGGTCAGTGAGATCATATCAGAAGCGGCTCTTGATACAGAAGGGCTCTCCTTAAATAAGATGCCGAACCATTAAACAGCAACAAATTCTATAAGGACCAAAAAAGGTCTCAAGGAGGTAGATCGTATGGAAGCACAAGAATATATCAATCAGTTATTGTCAAACGCCCGGGCCGCGCAGAAAGAATATGAACACTATCAGCAGGAGCAGGTGGATCTGAAGATGGTAAAAGACAGTGCTTTCCAGTTG
>URQQ01000079.1 GCA_900549995.1 uncultured Lachnospiraceae bacterium
TGGCGCAAAGTCAGTGATCTTCTATGCGGGATATCCCAAGTGGTACCGTCCTGCGCTTTTAAGACTTGCCAATGATTATGGTTCTCCGAATTTCTGTACAGAGTCAAGCACCTGTTTTCAGGCGGCGGCACTGGCATGGAAATCCATGTACGGCAACCGGATCTGTTTCCCGGATCTTATGAATGCGCGGACACTTCTGCTGTGGAGCAGTAATCTTTATCATTCCAATGCGGTGATGAGCGGGCTGTATCAGGGGATCAAAAAGCGGGGAACACACATCATTGCGGTAGATCCGAAAAATACTGTGACAGCCCATGATGCAAAGATCCATCTTCCGCTGATTCCGGGAACGGACGGTGCACTGGCTCTTGCGATGGGGCGGGTCATTGTAAATGAGGGGCTTTATGACAAAGCATTTGTCGAGAAGTATGTATATGGTTTTGAAGAATACAGAGAGTATGTCCAGGAGTTTACCCCGGAAAGGGCGCAGGAGATCACCGGAGTCGAAGCAGATCTGATTGTGAAGGCGGCCCGGATTTATGCCACAGAAAAGCCTGCAGGAATTATGTTTTCTGCTTCACCGGTGGTGCACAATATCAATGGTGTCCAAAATTACCGGGCCGTGTTTGCGCTGGCTGCGATTACAGGGAATTATGACGTGAAGGGCGGAAATCCTTCCAGAGGAGGGATTACGGTACCGCTCAATGAATTTGGCAGGGTACATAGATACGATCAGGAAGAAGCGGTCGGGGAGAAAGATTTTCCGGCGTGGTTTGACCTTCCCTGCGATGAGGCACAGTGTACAAGGCTGGCAGATTATATTATGAAGGAAGATCCATATCCGCTGAAAGCGATGTTTGCGATGGGATTTAACCGCCGGATGTGGCCGGAACCTTCTTATCTTGGCAAGGCCGTGGAGAAGCTGGATTTCTTTGTCAATACAGATTTGTTCTGGTCAGATTCCTGTGATGCGGCCGATCTGGTGCTTCCGGCATGTACTTCATTTGAACGGGATGAGGTGCGTGCAGATAAGGGCGGAATGGTATTTTTATCGAGGAAAGCGGTCGAACCTCTCGGCGAGGCGAAAAGCGATATTGAGATCATTCTGGAGACGGCAAAAAGGATGGGTGCCAAGGATGAGATTTTACAATTAAATTCTGAGGAATATATGGAATATGTTCTGAAACCTTCTGGTGTCACATTGGAGGAGCTGAGAAAAAGCGAGACCGGACTTGTGAAGGCTCCCAGAGTGATTCCGCCGAAGGAGAGAGTGTATGAGGAAGAGCCATTTGATACTCCTTCCGGGAAAATAGAATTAAAGTCACAGGTATTTGAGCGTCACCGGGAAGATTACGGATATGAGGGATTGCCGGTGTATCATGATTTCCGGGAGATGAAAAGAGCTGAGAGGGAGGGATTTCCACTCATTTTGAGCACCGGATCGAGAAAACCACAGCTGTTCCACTCGAGAATGTACCGTATGTCATGGCTTTCCGGATTGGAAAAAACACCTTTGGTCGAGCTTCATCCGGAGGATGCAAAAAGATATGGGATCGAAGAAGGGGGCATGGTAAAAGTCACATCACCTGCAGGCAGTGTGACAGGTACGGCAGCCTTTTGTATCAGCGGCCATCCGGGAGTTGTAAGTATGTACCATGGCAGCAAGGATGGAGAAGCGAACGAATTGATCTCGAAGGATTATCTGGACCCGTATTCCGGATTTCCAGGGTATAAGAGTTACTTCTGCAGGATCGAGCCGGCCAGGGAACTGCTGTAAAATAGAAAAACAGTGCCCGGCACCTGATCTTTATGGAGAGGATACCGGACACTGTTTTGATATGCAGTTAGTTTTCTTTGGCTGTTTTTTCCTTGTATGCCTGGAAGACATCGGCTACGTGCTGCATATCTTCGGTGCTGAAACGCTGGTCACAGCTGATTGACATGATATGTCCGTAAATATACTGCGCACCCGGATAATCTTCAATGTGAATAAACGGAGGTACCGGCCAGTATACTTTCGGCGGGATGTGATTCTCTGCCAGATATGCCATGAGCGATTCCCGGTCATCGCAGAAGAATGGAAAGAACATCGGGCAGGTGTCTTTATCAAGCTCTGGGAAAACAGGACGGACTGCCTTATTTTCCGGCAGGTGGGCAAGCAGGTATGTGTAATTTTCCCGTCTTTTTTCAACCGCTTCCTTCAGGGGATAATGAAGGATTGTCTGAAGTGATTCTGCATCACCCTCCTGCATATCGAAAATTTCCCGCAGCATCCATTCGGCTTTCCAGAAGGCATCGGCACTTTCTTTATTGAGAGTCTCATCACCGGAGCGTTCATAGTCCTGCCTTGTTTTCAGCGCTTTGTCACGGATTTTCAGGTGTTCCATATCGGCCGGAAGCGGGGAGACACCGAATTTTCCGCTGCGTTTGATGGCAAGGCCGCCGGAGATGACACCCATCCATTTCCTGAGGCTGACAGCGATGTAATCAGTATCCGGGCATGGGCCGGCAGGTGAGAGGGCAGTGTGGGTAGTATCCTGCATGACTGTTACCCCGCGGTTTCTGCATTTTTTGACAAATTCTGCGTCAAATGTTGTGTAACCGTAGTAGCCGCAGATCAAAAGAAAGCTGATGTCATCGATCAGATTTTCATCAAACTGTGGAACCAGATGTTCATCTACATCATAATAGTAGATTTTATAGTCTGCTTTTACAAAACAGCCGCTCACAGTCTCGCATGTATAAGCCGGGAGGTAGGCCACCCTTTTTTGATCTGTCAGCATAGAGTCCTGCAGACAGAGATAGATGGCACAGCGTCCAGACATGAGGTGTTTGACGTCGCCGGCATCCGGGCATACCAGATCCAGATAACCGTTCTCGTCAGGGTCAGTGTTTTCGTAAGGGAAAAAACCTCCAATTTCCATAATGAAACCTCCTCCGTTTATTTTACGGCAGCGATTCACTTCTATTGCCGTATGAAAAGCTGCATCTAACCTTAATATATAGATTTTATAAAAGATTTGCAAGCATATGTCCTGTAATAGTATAATAAGGTAAGAGTTTTGGGGAAAGAGACGGCATTAAAAACAAAAGGAGGAATTTGGTTATGTATCTTGGGAAAATGACGACGGCACAGGCAAAAGAAGCATTTAGCAGAGATCCGGTTCTTGTAATTCCGGTGGGAAGTACGGAGCAGCATGGCGCGCAGTGTGCTCTGGGGACTGATTATATGGTTCCGACCTATCTTGCGGATCACGTGGCTGATATGGAGGATGTGATTGTTGCACCGACAGTTCCGTATGGTGTATGTCCGTATCATCTGAGTTTTGAAGGAAGTATTAATATCGGATATGAAGGATTGTATATGGTGCTTCATGGGATTATGGATTCGCTGATGCAGCATGGGGTCAGGAGATTCGTTGTCCTGAATGGACATGGCGGGAACACACCGTCTATAGACAGGGCAGCTTTGGAGGTATACCACAAAGGAGGCATCTGTGCCAGCATCGACTGGTGGAGCCTGGTTGCAGAGCTGGATGAGAAATTCAGGGGCGGCCATGGAGATATCCTGGAGACTTCCGCGATGATGGCGGTCGACCCGGATGCAGTGCACCTGGAACTGGGGCAGCCGATGAATCCAAAGAACCCTTCCGAGAATGTAAAAGCTGCTTATATTCAGGCGGTAAACTATAAAGGCGGAACGGTGCGCCTTGTGAGGGATACGAAAGAAATTGCGCCAAGCGGATGGTTTGGTCCGTTTGACCCGAAAGATTCTACCGCCAGCCTGGGGCAGGAAGCACTTGATCTTTCGGTGGATTTTATCCGTGGGTTTTTAGAGGAAATGAAAGGTTTTACATGCGGCTAAGATGAAGAAGAACAGAGAAACAGACAGAATATGAGAGAGAAAGGGACTAAAAAAAGTGGGCTATAGATTACGGTTTGATCAGGAGAAATGTACAGGATGTTATGCATGCCATGCTGCCTGTCTGGACGCTCATCACGCGGATGAGGAAGAGCAGGCGTTGAGTTTCCGGGCAATCCGGACGGTTGTCCGTGAAGAAGAACATTTTCAGAAGAATGTCTGTCCCGGCTGCCTGCACTGCGGTGCCTGCATGAGAGTCTGTCCGGAGGGGGCGATATACCGTGACAGTGATTCTGGTTTTATCCTTGTGAATTCAGAAAAATGTACGGGATGCAGAACCTGCGAGACGGCCTGTCCTGTCGGGGTCATACGGTTTCATTCTGAGGGCAGGATGGAGAAATGTGACGGGTGTAGGGAACGGCTGAGGGAAGGAAGAATACCGGCATGTGTACATACATGCTGTGCAGACGCGATTACATTAGAAAGAATATAGGGAAGATATGGAAAGAATTGCAGGATACATACTGGCAGGCGGAAATAACCGGAGGATGCAGGGCAGAAAAAAATTATTTTTACCCTATGATCATCAGACGGATTTTTTTCACAGCATTATGCGGAGTATGCAGAAATTACCAAAGGTATATCTGTCAGTAGCGAAAGAAGAGAGGGAATATAAGAAACTGGGGCTGCCGCTTGTTGCAGACCGGTATGTGGATGCGGGGCCGCTTGGGGGAATTTTAAGCGGCCTTCTTTCCTGTGAGGAGGAAGGTCTGTTCGTGGTGCCCTGTGACATACCTGTCATAGAGGAGGCGTTTATGGACGATATGCTTGATATTTATGACGGGCGGACACCGGTGATTGTAAAACAGGATGGACGCTATTATCCGATGCCGGGAATTTACACGAAAAGCCAGATTCCTGTGATGCAGGAAATGATGGCGCAAAAAGATTATAAGCTGATGAACGTATTTCCAAAAGATTCGGAGGGGAAGCTGTTTTATGCAGTGGCGAATACTCCGGGATTTCAGGAAGTACAGAGCATCAATACCCGGGAGGAGTATGAAAGATGGAGAAAAGGGCACGAAACAACAGAGAGATGATTTCATTGGAGGAGGCAGTCACAAGGCTCACATCTGAGGTGAAGATGATGAGCGGACAGGTCATGGTTCCTCTGTCAGAAGCACTTGGAAGATGTGCGGCACAGGATTTATGCGCGCTTGTATCACAGCCCCCTTTTCCCAGATCACCGCTGGATGGGTATGCGGTGCGTGCCGAAGATACGTCAGGGGCATGCGAAGAGAATCCGGTCTGGCTGAACGTGATAGATAAAATCTATGCGGGAGAAGAATCGTCCCGGAAGGTGGGGCAGATGGAGACCGTCCGGCTGATGACAGGTTCGCCCATTCCGGAGGGTGCGGATACGGTGATCCGCCAGGAGGATGTAATAGATGCCGGGGAAAAAATTGGGATCACCGGGCAGGCCAAAGCTTATGAGAATTACTGCCGCACAGGGGAGGACTTTAAGGAAGGGGAGTGTCTGATCAGAACAGGAGAGCGGATGGATGCCATAAGGATCGGAATTGCTGCCAGTATGGGATATGAAAAGATCCCGGTAAAAAGAATTCCAAAAGCAGCAGTTCTTGCGACCGGAAATGAGATTCAGAAGCCGGGAAGTCCTCTGCTGCCCGGGAAAATCTATGATACGAATCTGTACACGGTCAGTCAGAGACTCAGGGAACTGGGGGTAAATCCGGTGATGGTGCAGCAGGTGCCTGATGAGAAGAGGGCACTTTTGCAGGCAGTGGCAGAGGCGGCAGAGAAGGCGGAGATTGTGATCACAACCGGAGGGGTGTCTGTTGGAGAAAAGGATCTGATGCCAGAGGTGATGGAAGAGCTTGGGGCAAAGATTTTATTCCATGGAGTCCGGGTGAAACCAGGTTCCCCTGTGCTTTCAGCCATTTATCGAGAGGTACCGGTAATCTGTCTGTCGGGAAATCCATTTGGTGCATTGGTACATCTGGAACTTGTGGTACGTCCGGTACTGGCAGAGATGACCGGAGATACTGGATTTTTACTGCCCGGGAAGCGCGGGGAAATGCTGTGCAGTTTTCAAAAGAAGAGTCCGGGAAGAAGAATGGTGAGAGCGGTCTATGAGGATGGGTATGTGACACTTCCCGAGGGGCTTCATGCATCGGGAGTGCTCAGTTCCATGATTGGCTGTAACTGTCTGATTGACATCGAGGCAGGGAATCAGGGTTTGGAAAAAGGTGACATTGTATGTGTAAAGATGCTGTAGAGAAAAAAATATGTTATTATACAATCTGTGGATATAAAAATTCAGGGAAAACAACATTGATTACAAAGCTGATTCCGATCCTGAACCAAAGCGGCTATAAAGTAGCTACGATTAAGCATGACGGGCATGATTTCGAGGCAGATGTGCCGGGAACGGATACCTGGCGCCATCAGAAGGCAGGAGCTTATGGGAGCGGAATCTATTCCGGGAGGAGGTTCATGATCTCTAAGCAGTGCAAGGATGCAGATGTCAGCGTATTGTCAAAGTTTTTTCCCGAGGCAGATGTGATACTGCTGGAGGGATTCAAGGACAGTGAATTCCCAAAGTATTGGTGTGATTATCCGAATCAGATTCCGGATGAGTCTGCGGTGGCAGAGGAAATAATCGAAGAAATCCGAAGGGTGAGGGAAGAATAGATAAGGAGATAAGATATGGCAAAAAGCAAGAAAAGTGTATTTTTCTGCCAGAACTGCGGGCATGAGGAGAGCAAATGGCTTGGCCAGTGCCCCATGTGTAAGGAGTGGAATACATTTGTCGAAGAAAAGGTGGTTCCGGCGAAGGGAAGTGTGGCGAAGCAGGCACGTTCGGCTGAAGTGGTAGCATTGTCCAGTGTCCAGACAGACCATGAGGAACGGATCAAAACAAAGATTGACGAGCTGGACCGGGTACTTGGAGGCGGAATTGTACCGGGATCGTTGATTTTAGTAGGAGGCGATCCGGGGATCGGCAAATCCACACTGCTTCTGCAGGTCTGCCAGAGACTTTCCGGGGAGAAGAGAAATGTGCTCTACATTTCAGGCGAAGAATCGCTGAAACAGATCAAGTTAAGGGCACAGCGTATGGGAGAATTTACGGATGAGCTCTACCTGCTGTGTGAGACGAATCTGGAAATCATCCGGTCGGTGATCGAACAGAAAAGACCGGATGTTGTAATCATCGACTCCATACAGACGATGTACAGCGAAGAGGTAGGTTCGGCTCCGGGAAGTGTGTCACAGGTGAGGGAAGCGACAAATGTGTACATGCAGCTTGCAAAAGGCCTTGGAATTTCGATTTTCATTGTCGGGCACGTGACAAAAGAAGGGACAGTGGCAGGGCCGAAAGTGCTGGAACATATGGTAGATACAGTACTGTATTTTGAAGGGGACCGCCATGCGTCCTACCGGATTCTCCGGGGGGTAAAAAACCGGTTCGGATCTACCAATGAAATCGGTGTCTTTGAGATGCGCCAGAGCGGTCTGGCGGAGGTGGAGAATCCATCGGAATTCATGCTCAACGGCAAGCCGGAAAATGCATCGGGCTCTGTTGTGGCATGCTCTATGGAAGGGACGAGGCCGATTCTGATTGAGATACAGGCGCTTGTCTGTCAGAGCAATTTTGGTATGCCAAGGAGAACGGCAACCGGGACCGACTATAACCGTGTCAATCTTCTCATGGCAGTTCTTGAGAAACGCCTGAATATGCCGCTTTCCAATTATGATGCGTATGTCAATATCGCCGGCGGAATTAAGATGAACGAGCCGGCGGTGGATCTCGGGATTGTGATGGCCGTGGCCTCAAGTTACAAGAACCGTCCGATCGATGAAAAGACGATTGTGTTCGGTGAAGTTGGACTGAGCGGGGAAGTGCGTGCAGTCAGTATGCCGGAACAGCGTGTGGCAGAGGCGAAGAAGCTGGGGTTTGAGACTTGCATCATTCCGGAAGTATCCATGGATATGGTAAAAGACATCAAAGGAATCCATGTGCTGGGCGTAAAATCTGTCAGCGAGGCAATGAAGTTCATATAGAAGAAAAGGAGTCCCGGGCCATCAGATACCTTGATGTCCCGGGACTCCTTTTTAACCCGTATAGCGCAGAGCGTCGATGGGTTTCTTTCTTGCTGCTTTATTGGCCGGATAGAGGCCAAAGGATACGCCGATTGCGATGGAGAATGCGATGGAAATCCAGACAACACCAGGGGAAAGGGCATAGGCGGTATCCTGTCCTCCGGCGGCTCCGATGATCTGCAGTGTGAGGAAAGACAAAAGGATTCCAAGCGCACATCCGAGGAGGCTTAACATCAACGCTTCAATCAGGAATTGCAGCATGATTGTTCCACGCCCGGCTCCGATGGCTTTGCGGATGCCGATTTCTCTCGTCCTTTCTGTCACGGAGACGAGCATGATATTCATGATACCGATGCCTCCGACAAGAAGTGAGATAGCGGCAATTCCTCCAAGCAGCAGTGCCAGTGTATTGTTGACGCTTTCCATGGCCTCCATGATTGCAGACTGGTTGATGAGCGTAAATGCGTCCTCATCCTGGGAGAAGCGTTCCATGAGGGTTTCGGTGAGAGCGGTTTCTGCTTCCGCCATTGTCTCTTCGCTGGATGCCGATACACAGAATGATGTAATCGAAGATGATACATCATCGGTCAGCCGGATCAGGGAGGTGTAAGGGATATAAGCCTCATAAGTTTCCAGGGTCGAGGAGTCGGAGGAATCTGACATGAGGACTCCAGCAATCAGATAGTCCACGCCGTTTAAGCGGATGGTTTCTCCTGTGACATCCATTCTGCCCATAACCTCTGTCGCAAGCCCCGCATTGATCACAGCTACATTGGTGTGATTTTCCACATCAGTATTTTTCAGAAAGCGTCCGCCATAGAGTTCCAGTTTCTGAATAGATGCGTAAGACCCGGTTGTCCCGTAGACGGTGGCGGTCTCTTCAGAATAAGTACTGGAAGCAGTAACGCTGCTCTGTGCTGTCGGAGCAGCATCTTCGATCTCGTCAAGATCCGATATTGCGGTGATATCCGCAAGTTTCAGGGGGCTGCCTTTGTCATCTTTTACAGTTACAGTGAGCAGATTGGTACCGATACTGGAAATCTGGTCATTTACAGAGTCTGTGGTACCGCTTACGAGCGAAACAAGGACAATGAGTGACATTACACCGATAATGATACCAAGCATCGTAAGGAAAGACCGCATCTTATTGGATGCGATGGATTTCCAGGCCATTTTCATTGACTGCAGAATCATAGGGCTACCTCCTTGATTTTCCCGTCCAGGATGTGGATACTGCGGTCTGCCTGCCTGGCAACGGAATCATCATGAGTGATCAGGACGATCGTACTCCCCTGGAGGTGGAGTTCGTGAAACAGCTCCATAATCTCCCGGCTGGTAGCAGAATCCAGATTCCCGGTAGGCTCATCGGCAAGAAATAAGGAAGGGCCGGAGGCAATTGCCCTGGCAATGGCAACTCTCTGCTGCTGCCCGCCGGAAAGTTCATTGGGCCTGTGCATGCCTCTGCCTTCCAGATGCACCTTTTTCAGAGATTCATTGACCCGGTTTTTCCGGTCTTCTTTGGGAAGCTTCTGGTAAATCAAAGGAAGTTCAATGTTCTCAGCGGCGGTCATGTTGCCGATCAGATTAAAGTTCTGGAATATAAATCCGATTTTCCGGTTCCTGATTTTGGCGAGTTCGGTTTCTGTATATTCTTCTATGGGCTGGCCGTCCAGCAGGTACTGCCCGCTGTCGGCCATGTCGAGACATCCGATGATGTTCATCATCGTTGATTTTCCGCTTCCGGACGGACCGATAATGCTGACAAACTCTCCTTCCTTTACATGCATACTGGCATGGTCAAGAGCATGGACCTCGGAGTCTCCGATATGGTAAATCTTTGATACATCATTGAATATAATCATTGCAATACCTCCAATTACTGTGTCTGGCCGGATTTGTCCTGTCTGCCGCCGCCTTCACCGCCAGGAGACATGCCAGAGGGTGCTCCGCCGGAAGGCATCTCCCCGTCCGGCATACTGCCGCCGCCGAAACCGCCCATCATATCCGGCATACTGCCGTTGCTGCTGTCGGAACTGTCGGCCTTCAGGTAGTAAACGGTGTCGCCTTCCTGTAATCCACTGGTAATTGCTACCTGGCTTCCGTTGGATAACCCCGTTTCCACTTCGACTTCATCGGTCAGGTTGCCGTCATCATCTTTCCCTGTATAGACGAAAGTGCTGCTGCCTTTTTCCTGAAGAGCATTGACCGGAATCAGTATGGCGTCATTGGCTTCATCAATGTGCAGGGTTGCGGAAGCACTCATCCCCAGTTTCATATCGTCAGTCTTATCCAGAGTGATTTCTACCTGGTATTTGGCACTGCTGCTGCCGCTTGGGGCCGTAGAGGCGACGCTTTTGATTGTTCCTTCGAACTCCTGTCCCTCCAGGGCATCTAAGATGATGGAAGCAGTCTGCCCTTCCTTTACGGAGAGGATGTCAAGTTCGTCTACATTGATGGATACAGCAGCCTGATCCTGACTTGCAATGGAAAATGCGGCGGTTTCATATGGGCTGTAGTCAGAGGCCTGGGAGCCTGTGGAGGTACTTTCAGCGGAAGCGGATGAGGCAATGGAACTGCTTCCCGCAGTGGATCCGCCCAGGGAACCAGTTAAAGAGTCTGTCTGATCCGAGGAAACTGTGCCTGAGTCAATGCTGCCGGAACTGCTGTTATTTAAGGCGCCATCCTGAGTATTTTGTTCTCCGGAATTTTCTGCCAGGGATGTATTTCCTGAAGTATCTTTGTCATTTGTTTCCGCGCCTGTCTTTGCAAATTTCGCTTTGATTCTGAGGATACTGTGTCCGGCGTCATTTTTTAGAACTTCCGCTGTTACATCCGCACCTTTTACTTCCGGGAGTATGCTGCCGGAAAATTCGTACCCTGAGCGGGCCGTCAGCCGGAGTTCAGCGGTATATACGGTATCAGCCTGAAAGGTATCGGTAGAGCAGTTCCAGGAGATGGTTCCGGTGTATTCATCATTTTCTGTAATTTCAGACTGCGGTGTCTGGCCGGTAACCGGTGCTGTGACGTCGATGGAGCAGGTTTCAATCAGGACGGTTTCGGAATCCGAAGTTTTCTCTGCGTCGGTGTCTGCGTCAGCTTCTTCATCTTTCAGTGTTTTGAGGCTGGTGTCATCGGAAACCCCGACGTCTTTGGCAACGCCGGAAGATCCGGTTGCAGTACTAAGAGAGATGACGCTGTACTGGCTGCCTGAGGTGGAGAGTTTTGATACGGAGTTTCCAGAGGATGTACTGCCGGAGGAAACCGTTTGTGAAGAACTATCGGAACTGCCGGAAGATTTTGTGATTTCAGTATCAGCAGAAACATTGATGCTGCTGATGGTTCCTGCACAGGATGCAGTGATGACCTGCGTATTCAAAAGATTACTGAGTGCGGCCTGGGCACTTGTCAGTTCTTCGAGTTTCCCATCCAGTACAGTGGCCTCCAGAAATTCTGTCGTGTCGGAAGAAGTATACCCGGATAAATTACTGATTTCATCCTGCACAGTTTCAATGCTTTCATTGACCTCGAGAAGTTCGCTGGCGATCGACGCAGCATCCAGTGTGGCAAGATGCTGCCCGGCCGTCACCGTATCTCCGCTTTCCACCAGTACTTCTTTTACCTTCACACCGACGGGAACGACAATATCTGTAGCTGCTCCGCCCGAAAGGGTTCCGGTTCCGACCACCGTGGTGCTGATACTGCCTGTCTCGGCGGTGGCAGACTGGACCGTCATTTCTGCCGCCTGGATTTTGGTGCTCCTTCCGCGGAAGATAAGACCTGCGACAAGCGCCGCGATTAAAATGACGGCCGTGGCAGCTCCGCCTATGAATAATTTTTTCTTTTTCAGATGTTTTAGTTTTTCCATTTTTCCCTCCTGAAAGTTGGTTTATAACTGTGACGGTTTTTCCGTATCATAATCTGACCATGACGAAATTTCTGAGGCACCAGAGACATCTCCGGTTTTATCATAAGAATCTACGGTCACAGTCAGTGCACTGTCTCCCTCTGCGTAGACCGTCTGGTCTGTGCCTTTTATGGTCACGGTTTTTCCGTCTGCATCCTTTATGGTGCCTGCATTGGAGAGGCTGGTCAACGTACTGTCCTTTGTAACAATCCATGTGGAATCCTGGTCAATCGTAAGATTGCAGTAACCTTCCCCGCCGCTTTGGGCATATGTTTCATCGTTTATCACTGCGCCGGTCAGAGTGCTTCCGCTGGTCATGTAGAAGTCAAGCTGGCTGATGCTGTCCCAGAGGACATCCCCTGTCATCTCCTGGCTGATTGCTGTGAACAGGCAGTCTGCTCCGTTCTGCCCGGAGGTTCCCCAGCCCCGCTGGTTATGATTGCCGGTGCACCGGAGGAAAAATTCGCTGTCATTTGCATACGTAATGTTTACATTTGAAAGAGTGAAGGTGGATTCGGTGTTGGTTGTGTAGAACATCCCTCCGTTTTGTGCAGTCAGGCTGCCGCCGTCCATCTCAAATGTACTGTTGCCGACTTCGGAATCCCCCGACATGCTCTGATACAGGATGACATTCCAGGTACAGTCATTTTGTTCATTGTCACTCATATTCCCTGTTAAATCACAGTCAAATAAACGCAGGGAGTTGAGACCTTCAATGCAGACTGCTTCGGAGCCATTGGATGTGAGCTGTGCATTGTTTACAGCAATGTCGGCGGTGCTGTAAACTGCCGGAGAACCAATTCCGTTTGAAGTATAGGTGCCCCCATCTGCCACCAGTTTGCCGCCGCCCCGGTCACTTCTGATTGCAGCAGAAGATTCCCCGGAAGTTTCTACATCCATATTCCAGGCCAGGAGGGTACCGCCGCCTGCCACATGAATACCGCCCGATGTATCCTGGGTAGTAGTGATTTTGGTGTCAGAGGTGTATACTTTGCCGGCGTCATATGCAAAGATTCCGGCAGCTCCTGCGGCGTCTGTGCTGATGGTGCTGCTGCCTACATAGGCGGTTCCATCTGTAGTAAGGAGTGCGGCACCGACGCCATAGAAACTGGAGTTGTCACCTCCGGTGCTGTCTGACGATTCTCTGGTGACTGTCAGATTTTTCAAAACAGCTGATGCACCGTCCAAGAGGTGGATGGCATTCTCGTCGGTTCCGGTGGAGGTTATGGTTTCTCCGTCTTTTTCTGTATCTTCAGAATATTCTTCGGCGGCATCATAGTTTTCTATACCGCCGGATTGCCCCGGTCCCTGACCCATGGAAATTACAGTAATTTCTTCCACATTACCGTCATCGTCATAAGTGACTGTTACAGTGTCTCCTTCGGAGATATCATCGAGTGAAATCTCTTCCTCAGATTGTTCTGGTGCTTCCCCGGATGGCCTGTCAGGTGCCTCACTGCTGCCGCTTGTGGTGTCTGCGGTATCCTGGTTATCAGAAGATTCCTCCTTTGACTCCCCGGAAGGTGCCGTATCAGAAGGTGGTTCTTCGGAAGGTGCTTCACCGGAAGGAGCCTCGCCGGAAGGAGCCTCACCCATACCGCCGCCTGGCTGTCCGCCCATGCTCTGGCGTTTGATTACGGTATCTGATTCGATCTGAATCTCTTTTTCCTCGCCTGTCAGATCCAGCATAGAGGGAGTTTCTCCGTCCTGCGGTGCATTACCGTCAGGCATTTCTTCCGGCTTTTCGGAGTCATCGGAATCTGAGGGGGTGTCTTCAGGTTTTTCCATTTCCTTTTGTGTTCCGACCTCGATTGTGAGAATATCGTCGCTGATTTCTGCGACCTGCCCGTAAATGGTCTGGCCTGCGTCGGAAGCTGTGGTGCTGTTGTTTTCTGAGCAGCCGGTCAGCAGAGCGAAACTTAAAGTGATCCCAAGCATAGTACCAATATATTTTTTCTTCATGATGTGCCATCCTTTCAGAGTGAATGTGTATTTTACTTTTCTGCTGTAGTATAAGAAAAGTACCTTAAATGTACTTAAAATTGGACATGCAGAAACTGTGAAAAGTCTGTGACGCAATTGTGTCTATCATAAAAAGACTTCTGTTTTACGGGCCATCAGAAAGATCGATGGTCTTTGTAAAACAGAAGTCTTCTTATAATATGATGGTAATCAATAATGATTTTCCATCCTGGGTTGTGGCGGTAATTTTTCCTTTATGCGCAGTGACTATTGCCCGGGCAAGTGACAGGCCGATTCCATACCCGGATGTCTGGGAGTTTCTGGATGGGTCTGCACGGTAAAAACGGTCAAACAAATGGGGAATCTGTTCCTGTTCGATCAATTCAGTTGTGTTGAACACATGAATACAGATGTTTTTGTTTTTTTTGCGTATGGTAAATGAAATCGTACCGCTATCATCGGAATATTTCAATGCATTGTCCAGAAGAATGGAAAACAGGCGCTGGATATTCTTGATATCGCCATAATATGAGAGCATCGGCTCAATTTCTGACTGGAATGTTTTGTTCTGTGTCTTTGCAAGTGACTGAAAAGACTGGACTGTCTCGGCGGCAATGTCTGAGACCGGGAATTCGACCATCTGTAAATGATCCTGGTTTTCTTCCATCTTTGAAAGATAGATCAGATCATTGGTCAAGTCCTTAAGCCTTGTGGTCTGATTTTGGATATCTTTGAGCCATTCATTTTCTCCCGATTCCATTTCCAGAACGGCGGCATCCGCATCAATGATGGTAAGCGGTGTTTTAAGTTCATGTCCTGCGTCTGTAATAAAACGTTTCTGTTTCTCGTAGCTCTCGGCAAATGGAGTGACGATCTTCTTCGAGAGAAGAATCACAAGCAGGAACACGGCAAGTACTCCGGCGGATGACACGAGTATACTCATCGCCAGGAAAGTTCGGAAAGTAGAAAGACTGCGGGTACAGTCCAGAAAGACAACCAGCGTCTGGTTGCCGGAGGAATGTTTTACATAGCGGTAATTGGATATGAAACCACTTTGTCTTACGGAATCCATTACCTGTCTGGCATATTCCTGGGCTGTCGCCGTATTGATGGCTGCTATTTTCCCGGTATCTGTACTGGCGATCTGCCCATCTCTGTTAAAATGTACAGAGAAAAATCTGGATTCGAAAGGGACTTCAGGAGAGTTATCCGGTGTTGGTTTTGCCTTCATTTTCGGGGGCATATCCGGGAAGGAGCCATCATTGTCTGCCAGTATGGACAAGACATGGTCTGCGTCTGCAATGACTTTTTTATAATTCAGAATGTTCGCAGTGCCTAAGATGACTGTAAGGACCGCAATGACCGAGAGCATGGCTGCCGCGGTAAATTTGATTCGGAGTTTTTTAATCATTCGATAACCTCCAGAGAATAACCGGCATTTCTCGCTGCCTTAATCTGGATGTCTGCGTGCAATGCTTCCAGCTTTTTACGCAGATATGAGATATAAACCCAGACAACATTTAGCTCGGCATTGTTCTCATATCCCCAGATTTTTTCCATCAGGCGTTCTGTTGGAATCAGATGTCTTGGATTACACATCAGAAGTTCCATGATCTGGAATTCCTTATTTGTCAGGTGAAAGCTGCCTGTAGGTGAAGACAGTTCATTCTGGGCACGGTTCAGAATAATGTTTCCGAGTTTCAGGGTAGAGTCTGATGCCTGGGTCTGCTTTCGAGTCAGGACACGGATGCGGGCCAGCAGTTCTTTTGGTGAAAACGGCTTTGTGAGATAATCATTCGCACCTCCGTCCAGGCCGGCGACTTTATCATCGATTTCTGATCTGGCAGATAAGATCAATACCGGAATGGGATTTTCTTTTTCCCGCAAAGCTTTCAGTACAGCAAATCCATCCATTTTCGGCATCATGATATCCAGGATCATGGCATCATAATTATTGGTTTCCAGATAGTCGAGTGCTTCTGTACCATCATATACGGCATCGGCTGAGTAGCCGTCCTTTTCTACAATGGCCAGAAGAGCTTTAGACAAGGATTTTTCATCTTCTGCAATTAATAGTCTCATTCAGATCCCCTCCCGGTATGCTGCAGGATTTTTCTTCTATCAATAAAATATCTTTTGTTCCACTATCATAACATAAAATTTAAGTTTAAATACACTCTAATTCTCACTTTAGAACCCATGACTTAAATGTACTTAAAAATAACGGATCTATTTATCAAAGTTTCAAATACATTGCTGACTGACAAAGTTATGGTTATCTTGCACAAAAATGTCCGATTTTGACAGGGAAAATAGAATGTATTGACAGAACAGAACCGTAAAGTTCTTGTAAAATAAAAACATACCTTATTAAGTTTGATTCATAAGCAGGCTTTATAGAGGAACCTAAATTATAATTTGGGAGGAGGAAATCATGAAGAGTCAATGTTATAATCCATATCTGCCCCTGTATGAGCATATACCGGATGGGGAACCGCGTGTATTCGGGAACCGGCTGTATGTATTTGGGAGCCATGATATGGAAAACGGAAACGAGTTCTGTGAGCTTGATTATGTGACTTGGTCAGCACCATTGGACGATTTATCTGACTGGAAGTACGAGGGTGTCATTTATCAGAAACAGCAGGATCCCTATAATGGGGAGGCGCTTCCTCTTTATGCGCCGGATGTGGTGCAGGGCAGGGACGGCAGATTTTATCTATACTATTGTATTAAATTTCAGGATGCCATCCATGTAGCGGTATGTGATACGCCGGCCGGACAGTATGAATTCTACGGAAGAGTGCACTACAGTGACGGAGCGCTGATGACAGAGAACCAGCCGTATGATCCATCGGTGATCTGTTCGGAAGAGGGGAATTTTCTTTATTTTGGATTCGCTCCCTGCATGATCGACATTCCGAGATATCATGACCAGGATTTGAAAGGGTGCAGTGTAGTTCGTCTAGGAGATGATATGCTGACCATTGAAGAAGGGCCGGAGATCGTTATTCCAAGTCTGCGGTATGGGAAGGGGACTTCCTTTGAAGGAAACGAATATTTTGAAGGGCCGTCTGTCCGCAAAATAAATCACAGATACTATTTGGTATATTCTTCTGTACATACGCATCAATTATGTTATGCAGTCAGTGACAGGCCGATGGGCGGTTTCGCTTATGGAGGGATTATTGTAAGCAATGGTGATGTTGGATATCAGGGAAGAAAAGAAGAAGATAAAGTAATGTCTGTCGGGAATAACCATGGCGGCCTTGTTTGTGTGAAAGATCAGTGGTATATCTTCTATCACAGACACACGTCCCTGAATCAATATAACCGCCAGGGATGTGCAGAAAGGGTATTTTTTGATGAGCAGGGAAATATTGGGCAGGTAACGATAACGACAAGCGGAATGAATGATGTACCGTTATCCGGAAACGCATCTTATCCCGCGGTATACTGCTGTAACCTTACAAATGGGCATATGGGGGCGCTTTCTTCTTTGGGCAGGACGAATATGGAGGCGGACTTCCCATATATTACGAGTGTCAATGGGGAGAGGTATATTGCAAATGTAAAAGATGGGGATTTGATCGGATATAAATTTATCAACCTGTCAGAAACAAGGCAGGTGGAGATTGTCTATCAATCCCAGGGAAAAGGGATGCTGGAAATATACACAGACATCCAAAAAGAAAAGAAGGCAGAACTTATGCTGTACAGTTGTACGAAGTGGACGGCGGCAGGGACGGATATTATATGCAGTCCAAGTGAAAAGGAGTTGTATTTCATTTACAGAGGAAGTGGGAATGTCTCAATACAGACATTGAATCTAAAGGGAGGAAAAGATGATGAGAGAGAATAATAAGCCAAGTTTTAAAGAGGTTCTGGCATTTGCCGTAGGTGATGGCGGATGCAATCTGGTCTGGACGACGATTGGATCGTATTTAACACTATATTATACGGACAGTGTTGGAATTGCAGCAGCAACAATTGGTACATTAATGTTATTGAGCCGTCTTCTGGATGGAATTTCTGATTTAGTGATGGGTTCCATTATCGACAGGACACATACACGCTGGGGGAAAGCAAGGCCCTGGATTCTCTGGTCGGCAATCCCTATGGGAGTCGGATTGATTCTGATGTTCAGTGTTCCGGCAGGATTGAGCAGCGGAGGAAAACTTATCTATGTCTCTGTCACGTATGTGCTCATGGCTGCAGTGATTTATACAGCCTGTAATCTGTCATACAATACGCTGCTTTCTCTGGCAGCGCCGAATCCGAAAGACAGAGTTTTTATGAGTTCCATCCGGTTCTTTATTACGATGTCCGTTGTGCTTTTCATCAATTATAACTGTAACAGTTTTGTGGAGAAGTTTGGATGGACAGGTATGGCAGCAATTTTTGGCATTATAGCAATTGCCCTCTTACTGATCACATTTCTTGGTACGAAAGAGCGCGTAAACCTGGTGCAGAATACTGCCAAGGTGCAAAAATCAGAAGATAAGATGCATGTGAACCAGTCATTTAAGATGTTGTTTAAAAATAAATATTTTATACTATTGACAGTTGTATTTGTTGTAAATTATACCATTCTGGGAGTGAATAACGGGCTTCGTATATTCTACGCAAGAGATGTTCTGGGCAATGCCGGACTGATGGGAACTTTGACACTTTGCTTCATTCTTCCAAAGCTGATTGGGAATCTGGTATATCCTTATATCAATAAGTTTCTCGGGAAGTGGAAGAGTATGATGATTGGCTACGGTATTGAAATAATCGGTCTTCTTATCATGGCGCTCACAGAGTCTGGTTTCACAACTGCAGTGATCGGGCTTGTCTGTCTTGGTATCGGAGGAATTCCTCACAATGCAGGACTGTTTGCGATGGTAGCTGATGTGATTGATTATGGAGAATGGAAGACAGGTGTACGTCTTGACGGACTTACAAATTCAGCCACATCCTTTGGAATGAAGGTCGGTGCAGGGCTCGGCAGTGCGCTGGTGGGCTGGGGACTTGCCTGGGCAGCGTATGACGGCGGGCTTAAAGTACAGGCTGCGTCTACGGTCATGGGAATTAAAATGGTATTTACAGTTGTTCCGGTTGTCCTGATTATCATCGGCATGGTTACTTTGTTCTTCTGTAATCTGGATAAGATTTATCCGCAGATCGCATCAGGGCTTGCAGAGCGGAAAATAAAGGGATAGGAAACATCACTGTTCAAATTGCATTCTTATCATAAACAGAATATAATGTGGTAAAGAACACAAAAACATGCTGCGTGGTGGAAGTACCCGTAATTCTGTGCAGTTTCCTGCATCGTTTATATACAGAGGAGAAGAGATGGCATATTCAGTATATGAAAGCATCCATAACAGCAGAGCATCTATGGTTCATGCATTTGTAGCGCCAATTGAAGAGAGTACATTCCATTGGCATAATGAATATGAGCTGATTGGAATTTTAGAGGGAAGTGTGAGGCTTCGGGTTCAGTCAGAAGTTATGGTACTTTCAAAGAACGACATCCTCCTGATCAATTCGAATGTAATTCACGCCATTCAAAGTGTCGGCGATGACAAAAATCTGTGCATGGTCATTCAGATGAATCCGGAACTTTTTGCACTCAATGAAAATGACAAC
>URQQ01000080.1 GCA_900549995.1 uncultured Lachnospiraceae bacterium
GGTAGAACACTAGCCTTCCAAGCTAGATACGTGGGTTCGATTCCCATCACCCGCTCTCAGGTTTAAAACAGGAAATCTTGATTTATCAAGGTTTCTTTTTTTGCGTGCCAAAATAGAAAACAAAAGAAAACTTGACAAAGTCATGTAATATGAATATACTTGACTTTATCAAGTAATGGAGGAATAAGTATGGTGATATCGCTTGCCTATTATGTGACCTTGCTGCGCAGGGCATTTGCGGAGTATTGCAATCAGCAGCTTTCAGAAATAGGATTGTCCCAGGGGATGATATTTTTTATTATTTATATCGGAAGACATCCATCGTGTTCTCCAAAAGAGCTGTCCCTGGCGCTCAGGATGGACATCGGGCATACAGCCCGGTCGCTTGTGAAACTGGAGCAGGGTGGATTTATCACGCAGAAAGTGAATCCGGATGACCGGAGAGCGCGGATTCTGAATCTTACCGATTCCGGGAAAGAAGCATTTACGCTGAGCCATGAGCTTTTTTTGGAATGGGATAAGGAGGTGCTGGAATCTTTATCAAAGGAAGAGAGGGAGATGCTCTGGGGACTGTTAAACAAACTGATTCAGAAGGAGGTATCTGGGAATGATGAAATATTCAATTGTCTATAGCAGCAGAACAGGAAATACAGAGATGCTGGCCGAGAAGCTGAAAACCATATTACCGGAAAAGGAATGTGTGTACTATGGAGAACCGGATGATAAGGCATTGGAGGCCGGACTGATATTTGCAGGTTTCTGGACGGATAAGGGAGATGGGGATGAGAAAGCCGCTTCTTTTCTGGAGAAACTGCGCGGTAAGAAGGTATTTCTGTTTGGTACCGCAGGATTTGGAGAGAGCAATACCTATTTTGACCGGATATTAGCTCACGTTGAACAGCATCTGGATCCATCAAACACTGTGGACGGAACATTTATGTGTCAGGGGAAGATGCCGATGACAGTGAGAACCCGTTATGAATCTATGATGCCGAGAGATCCTGAGAAGGTACAGGGGATGATTGAAAACTTTGACCGTGCATTATCCCATCCGGATGAGAAAGACATGGAAATGCTTGCTAAGGCAGCTTTCACGTGTATCTGATTTGCTGCCAGGGACGTTTGAACATAGAAGAAGAGGTACGTTTCCGTTACTGGAGCGTACCTCTTTTTTATACTTCAGAATGTTAACTCATAACAAGCCGCTCTTTGATTGTGTAGATTTCCCGGGCGGATACACCGCATCCAAGGAGATAGCTTTCTGCACTGCCGTAATTGTGGTGTATATGTTCCAGCGTCTGTACCATGTTTTCCTTTGGAGAGCCGAGGAGCGTCCGGGGAACGGTAATTCCCTGGGAGCTCAGAAGCTGTTCCTGACCGCTGATTTTTGCTTCCAGGAAGATTTCAGAAGCTGCATAATCTTCTGTAATTATGTCTTCTGGAACCTGTGCAAGCGAGAGGAGCAGCATGGCGGTCAGCCCTGTGCGGTCTTTTCCGGCAGTGCAGTTAAACAGTGCCGTCCCCTCACAGTCAGCGAAAAGTTTGAAGATCCTTGCAAAAGAATCTTTTGAATTTTCAAGCAGTTCCAGATAGATGGAGAGCAGAGAGTCCGGAAGTTCAGTAATGGAAACCGCAGAATTCATATGGTCGAGAAGCGGAACCTTCTCATAATTTAGAAATCCGCATTCAGAGAGAGCGGAAGGGTTCAGGCCGGTCTCCATTGTTGAGCGGAGGTCGATCTGCAGCTTCAGACCGAGCGACTTCAGAGTTTGAATATCATCAGCTGTGAGTCCGGAGGGATCATCGGAACGCAGGAACATTCCTGTCCGTGTAATTTTCCCGTCTTTGGTAGGGTATCCTCCGATATCTCTTGTGTTTTTGGTGCCCTGTAATGGCAGAAGATGTTTTTCAATTTCGTATCTCATAGACTTTGTTCTCCTTCTAATATATGAATTTCCTCTTGTTCGTTCTGTTCTGTGATCTTCTGACTCAGTTCTCTGATAAATGGAACAATAAAGAAGATGCAGGTGATAAATGTAAGCAGGTCAGAGACACTCTGTGTCAGCTGAACACCTTTAAGCCCCAGGAGTCCGGGAAGGATCAGGATCAGCGGAAGAAAGTAAATTCCCTGTCGGGCGGAGGATAAAAATGTTGCGGTCCTGGAACGTCCGATGACCTGGAAGACCATATTGCTGATTGTGGTAAGCGGTACAAGCGGCAGGATGATACATTGTGCACGCATGGCAAAGGTTCCGATGGCGATGACGTCAGGATCATTGCGGCGGAAGAGTGTAAGAATCTGCGGCGCAAAGATAAATCCGGCGAGGGAAAGAACCGCCATCAGTATGGTTCCTGTCTTTATTGAGAATAAGAGCGCATCTTTTACGCGGTCATATCTTTTGGCACCGTAGTTCTGCCCTGCTACCGGCTGAAATCCCTGGCCAAATCCGATCATGACAGAGAATACAAGCATCAGGATTCTTCCTACAATTGACATTGCAGCGACCGCTGCGTCCCCATAGGCGGCTGCCTGAAGATTCAATGCCGCTGTTGCGATGCTGGCAAGTCCCTGACGGGCAAAGGAAGGGAATCCGGTTGAAATAATAAGTTTGTATGCAGCAAAGTCTCTGGACAGGTTTCTGAGGTGAAGATGTATCGTGCTCTTTCTGCGGAGGAAACAGGATAACAGGATGCAGAAGCTGATACACTGACTCAGAAGAGTCGCGATCGCTGCGCCGGAGATCCCAAGTCCAAATACAAAGATAAAAATGGGGTCAAGGATGATGTTCAGTACACCGCCGGAAGCAATTCCGGTCATGGCAAGAACGGCTTTTCCTTCGGAGCGCAGGATATTATTCAGGACGAAGGAGGCACACATAACGGGTGCTCCAAGCAGGATATAACGGGCATAGTCCTCGGCGTAGGGAAGGATCGTGGGTGTGGATCCCAGAAGACGAAGCAGCGGATGCATCAAAAGAAATCCTGCAATTGTCAGAAAGAGGCCAAAAAAGAATGCGGTGAAGAAACCGGTCGATCCGATCTGGTTCGCCTGTTCATATCTGCGTTCTCCGAGAAGCCTCGAGATCAGACTTCCCGTTCCCATTCCAAGCATGAAACCTACGGCCTGTATGATGGCCATCAGCGAGAAAACGACGCCGACTGCGCCTGCCGCGCTTGTTCCAAGCTGTGACACGAAGAAGGTATCCGCGGTGTTATAGACGGCAGTGACGAGCATGCTGATAATGGTAGGAATGGCCAGGGTACAGATCAGCCGGGATACCGGAGTCTGTGTCATTTTGTTAAATTGATTTTGTTCTGTTGTCTGTTCAGCCATATTCATTCAATCCTTTCTTTCATTTTTGCGAAAAAATGATGTTTATACACTCTCTATAGAAGGTTCTGGCGTATTCGATCCAGCTGCCCGATAAAGGCAGTGCGCTCCTCTTCTGTAAATCCCTGGAAAGCCATATTGTCGACAGCTTTTCTGTATTGCGCGAATTTCTGGTATTTTTCAGTCCCTTTTTTGGTAATGTATACTTTAGTGATCCGCCGGTTGCCTTCCGGAGTTTCCCGTGTAATCAGACCCTGATCTTCCATATGATTCAGGAGGCGTGAGACAGTTGCCGGCTTAATGGCATACCAGTCGGCAAGATCTTTCTGAAGACAGCCGTCATGAAGGCTGATATAGGCAAGGATCTTGGGCTGGCCGTCGGAGAGCTCAAGTTCCGTCATGTATGGACGGATCTGCTGATTATAAGCGTGGTATATTTTTATCAGATTTGGATGAAAAAGTGCTTTGGTCATTCAGCCACCTCGTTTCATAAAGTTTGAAAGCTAACTATTAGCAAAACAATTATAACGCGTAAAAAAAGAAACGTCAATATCTGACGTCTCTTTCAATGGTTATTCAAAATTCCGATGAAACCGCTCCGGAAGGGGCGTATCCTGATCAGCCGCTTCGTAGAATTTCTGGATCAGACGGACAGCTACGGGAATTGCCTGTTCATATCTCCGGTAAAGTTCCCGGTTGGTAGTCTCACATTTTGGCTCAGGTTTATAACTGATCATAAGACCGTGCATAAAATCATAATGACCGCTCAGCTTCAGGACCAAATCAATCAAAGCACGTTCGGGTTTGTGAGGAGCAAGAAGGAGAGTGCTGTAGAATTTAAATGATTTCAGTGCCTTTAGAATCTCCTCAGGTGTAATATCTTCAAAGGACATGAGCCCCTGAAAAAATGGTGCGATACAGCTGGCGCATTTTTCGGATGCCATAATGTGTGCGGTAGTCCTTGTTGTGATTGGGTTAAGATGATTTTTATCCAGCAGCAGTCTCTCGAATTCAGATTCGATTTTTGTGTGGGAGACACTTAATTTTTTCACCATATCATCTACATAGCCATGACATTCACTATCCAGTGCAAAGTGGCAGATAAAACCAATGGCATATGCCATCGCGGCATCCTTTTCTTCCTGAGAGGATGCCTGCTTTATGACCTGTCTTGCGTGGTCAAAAAAGTCGTCAGCCGTCTTGTCATGCAATGCATATCCTGTTTTGGATACGTGGTTGCTTTTGATTGGCTTATAGTAAAACAGGATATCCGGACCGTGAAGCCCGATATCATAAGTATCATGATGGCCAAGTAAAAGCTGCTTGATGGACAGGTTCTTTATTTCGGACAGCACCTGGCTTCCGAATGTATAGTGTGCATATGATGCAGGCATAATTGGTACTCCTTTATTTTGTCAGTATTTCTGCCCCGGTTTCTGTAATCAGAACCATGTACTCAATCTGGGCAGATAAACCGTCATCTTCAGTATATACAGTCCATTCATTGTCTTCATCGACAAAGAAATCAGGACTTCCTTCATTAATCATAGGCTCGATGGTAAACATCATGCCTGGGACAAGAACCATACCCGTCCCCTGGGGAATGACATAACTTACGAATGGATCTTCGTGGAATTCCAGTCCGATTCCGTGGCCGCCGATATCTTCTACCACGCTGTAGCCATTTTTCATCGCGTGGGTATTGATTGCGTGGGCAATGTCACCTAAGTGGTTCCATGGTTTTGCTTCCTTCAGCCCAAGCTCAACGCATTCTTCTGTCACACGCACGATTTTCCTGGCGCGTTCCGAAATCTGCCCGATGGTAAACATCCGGGATGCGTCTGAGAAATATCCATCTAAAATGGTGGACACATCGACATTAATAATATCACCTTCTTCAAGAATAATATTCTCATCCGGGATTCCATGGCAGATTTCATTGTTCAGCGAAGTGCATACACTTTTCGGAAAGCCTCCATACCCAAGCGGTGCAGGGATTCCCCCGTGCGATACTGTGAAGTCGTGAACCAGAGTGTTGATTTCTTCTGTACTCATGCCGGCGTGGATATGTTCTGCCACATGGTCAAGTACTGCGGTGTTCAGGCGGGCACTTTTTTTAATCCCCTCAATTTGCTGCGGTGTTTTTAATATCTTCCGGTCAGGAACAATTTCCCTTGCGGCGGATAAAAGCAGAAGCCGCTCATCGATATTCATATGGCATTTTTTATATTTCCTGCCGCTGCCACACCAGCATAATTCATTTCGTTCCATTTAAAACATCTCCTTAACTATAATTGGTTTATATCTGATGAATGAACAGGCCGCTTCGAAGTTTTGGTTCGAACCAGGTAGATTTTGGAGGCATCAGCATTTTAGCATCAGCTACATCAAAAAGTTCCTGCATGGAAGTTGGATACATGGAAAATGCAGCTCCGTCTCCCTGCTCATCTACAAGTCTCTGAAGTTCAGTAAGCCCGCGGATTCCGCCGACAAAACGGATTCTTTTGTCCGTCTTTGGATCATGGATGCCAAGCAGCGGCTTTAGAATCTGTGTCTGAAGGATTGAGACGTCAAGACTGTCCGTTGGATCATCAGAACAGACAGGTGTTTTCTTTGTCAGGCGGTACCATCTTCCGGCAGTATAGAGTCCGAATTCCTGTTTCCCTGAAGGGGAGACAGGTACAGTGCCGCAGTCTTCAACTGTAAAGTCCAGGGGAAGTGCATTTAGAAAATCCTCTGGAGTATATCCATTTAAGTCGCGGATTACACGGTTGTAGTCCAGAATTTTCAGCTGGTCATCTGGAAATGCGACGGACAAAAAGTAGTTAAATTCTTCGCTTCCATCGTAATCTGGGTGGGCCTTCCGTTCATTTAAAGCAACGCGGACTGCCGATGCGGCACGGTGATGGCCGTCTGCAATATACGTATGGGGAATTTTCTCAAAGGAAGCCCCGATGGTATGAATGATGTGTAGATCTGATACACGCCATACACGGTGGCGGACCTGGTCTTCGGCGGTGAAATCATAGATCGGAGGTGCCTTTTTTAAGGCTTCCATTGTCTGATGAAGGTCTTCGCAGGAGCGGTAAGCCAGAAAGATAGGTCCTGTCTGCGCCTTGAGTGTGGTGATGTGGCAGATACGGTCCTTTTCTTTATCAGCCCGTGTATTTTCATGGCGCCGGATTACCTGGTTCTCGTAATCGTCCACGGAAGATAAACCGACCCAGCCGGTCTGGCTTCTGCCGTCCATTGTCAGTTCATAGAGATAGTAGCATGTATCTTTATCTTTCTCAAAATATCCGCTGTTTATCATAGAATGTAACTGTCCGCGGGCCTTTTCGTAAACCTGGGGGCTGTAGAGATCTGTCCCCTCAGGGAGAAGCGTTTCGGCCCGGTCCACTGTAAGAAAGGAGAGAGGATTCTGTTGTACTATCGTTCTTGCCTCGGCGGAATTGTATACGTCATACGGCAGAGCGGCAATGGAAGATGCAAGGTCCGCACGCGGGCGGATGCATGGAAATGGCCTGAATATTGTCATAATTAATGAATCTCCTTTTCATAATCTGAACGGTAATGCTCCTATAAGTATATCGCATTTTCCTGTTGTTAGCATCTAGAAAATAAGATATAATAAAACATATCGGTTTTTCAGCGTGTTTCCAACACACCGAATCCGGTATTGATAAGGAGAAAAGAAAGGATGTGAGCGAATGTTACGGATCGGGATGCTTACAAGCGGCGGTGACTGTCAGGCACTGAATGCGGCCATGCGCGGTGTGGTAAAAGGAATCTGTTCGAAAGTGGAAGAAGTGGAAATCTACGGCTTCCGGGATGGATATAAAGGTTTGATTTATGCGAACTTTGAAATGCTGACTTCGAAGGATTTTTCAGGAATTCTCACAAAAGGCGGGACAATCCTTGGGACGTCAAGACAGCCGTTTAAACTGATGCGGGTTCCGGATGACAAGGGGCTTGATAAAGTTGAGGCAATGAAACACACGTACCATAAGCTGAATCTGAACTGTCTTGTAATTCTGGGCGGAAATGGAACGCATAAGACGGCGAACATGCTCAGGGAAGAGGGATTGAATGTGATCACCCTTCCAAAGACGATCGACAATGATCTCTGGGGGACAGATATGACATTTGGTTTCCAGAGTGCAGTAGATATTGCAACGAATACGATTGACTGTATTCACACAACAGCGACGTCTCACAGCCGTGTGTTTATTGTAGAAGTAATGGGACACAAAGTGGGGTGGGTGACGCTCCATGCGGGAATTGCAGGAGGGGCAGATATTATTCTGATACCGGAGATTCCGTATGATCTGGACCGTGTAGTCGCATCCATTCAGAAACGTTCTGCAAGCGGCAAGCATTTTACAATACTTGCGGTGGCAGAGGGGGCGATTTCGAAGGAAGATGCCCAGCTGTCGAAGAAAGAATATAAAGCAAAATTAAGGGATCGCAAATATCCTTCTGTTGCATATGAGATGGAACAGAAGATCCAGGAGAGAATGCCGGATCAGGAAGTCAGAATTACGATACCGGGCCATACGCAGAGAGGCGGATCACCGTGTCCATACGACAGGGTCCTTGCAACAAGACTTGGTGCGGCGGCAGCGAAGCTGATCATGAATGAGGAGTTCGGGTACATGGTGGCGATAAAGAAGGGGGAAACTACAAAAGTTCCGCTGGAAGAAGTCGCTGGCAAACTCAAAGTGGTAGATCCGGGTTCAAGCATCATCGAGGAAGCGAAGCTGACAGGAATCAGTTTCGGTGATTAGAAAGGAAAGTGTAACAGATGTCATATATGGCGTTATACCGGAAGTTCAGGCCTTCAGGATTTGAAGGTGTCAAAGGCCAGGATCATATTGTGTCAACGCTTAAGAACCAGATCAAGGCTGACAGAATCGGACATGCGTATCTGTTCTGCGGGACAAGAGGAACCGGTAAAACTTCGGTAGCTAAGATTTTTGCAAAAGCGGTCAACTGTGAACATCCGGTGGATGGGAGTCCCTGCGGGGAATGCAGTATGTGCACGTCCATTGCAGATGGGTCATCGATGAATGTGATTGAAATCGATGCCGCATCGAACAACGGTGTGGATAACATCAGAGAAATCCGGGATGAGGTGGCGTACCGTCCGACGGAAGGAAAGTATAAAGTCTATATCATAGATGAGGTTCATATGCTTTCTATAGGTGCCTTTAATGCACTTCTGAAGACGCTGGAAGAGCCTCCGGAATACGTAATCTTTATCCTGGCAACAACTGAGGTGCATAAGATTCCGGTGACGATTCTATCGAGATGCCAGAGATATGATTTTAAGAGAATCAGCATAGATACGATTGCGGCACAGCTTTCGGACCTGATGGAAAAGGAAAATGTAGAGACAGAAGAAAAAGCCATCCGCTATATCGCGAAAGCAGCGGATGGTTCTATGCGTGACGCATTGAGTATACTGGAGCAGTGTATTGCGTTTTACCTTGGAGAGAAGCTGACCTATGACCATGTGCTGGAAGTGACAGGAGCTGTAGACACAGAAGTGTTCAGCAGGCTTTTAAGAGAAGTGCTGGAAAAGGATGTGGACCGTGTGCTTGCGACGGTCGAAGAACTTGTGATGCAGGGGAGGGAATTGTCCCAGATGGCAGCGGATTTCACATGGTATCTGAGGAATCTGCTTCTTGCAAAGAGTTCAGAGAACATGGAAGACGTGCTGGATGTATCTACAGAGAATCTGGCGAGACTGAAAGAAGAAGCTGCTATGATTGCGCAGGATGAACTGATCCGGTTTATCAGGATATTCTCGGAGCTGTCTGGCCAGTTAAAATATGCTGCCCAGAAGAGAGTGCTTCTGGAGGTGGCATTGATCAAGCTTTGCAGACCTCAGATGGAGGCGAAGCAGGACACCTTATTAGCACGTATCCGCGCGATTGAGGAGAAGCTTGAGAAGGGGATTACAGTGCAGGAAGCTGCCGCGGCACCGCGGGCTGCAGCGTATGAACCGGCCAGACCTCAGAGTCCGGCACCGTCACTTCCGAAAGCATTGACAGAAGATGTGAAAGCGGTGGTGAAAGAGTTCCGGCCGATTGCGAATGCGGCTTCTGAACCAATGCGGACATATTTGAAACGGGCAAAATTAAGTGTCGGAGCCCAGGATCAGCTTCTGATTATCCTTCCGGATGAGCTGAGTTCAGGTCTGGTTGGTACAGAGGAACATAAGGCTGAACTTTCGTCTCTGATCGAGAATAGAATTGGAAAGACGGTTCAAATCGAAGTGCGTCATGTTGAGGAAGGCCGTCATTTTGAGGATTCTTATGTAGACCTTGAACAGCTGATCCATATGGATATTACTATTGAAGATGAATAAATTTAACAATAAAAGGAGGATATACCCATGGCAAAACGTGGTGGATTTCCAGGCGGAGGAATGCCTGGCAATATGGCAAATCTTATGAAACAGGCGCAGAAGATGCAGCGCCAGATGGAAGAGCAGGCGAAGGAGCTTGAAACAAAGGAATTTACAGCAACAGCAGGCGGAGGAGCCGTTGAAGTTACTGTGTCGGGAAAACGTGAAGTGACGAAGGTAAAACTGGCAGAAGAAGTGGTTGACCCGGATGATATTGAGATGCTGGAAGATCTGATTGTGGCAGCGACGAATGAAGCGCTCAGACAGGTGGAAGAGGAATCCTCTTCGGCGATGGGCAAACTTACCGGAGGACTTGGAGGCGGATTAGGCGGACAGATGCCGTTCTAAGCATGTCTTACAGATAAAATGACAGTGCCTCAGGCAGGAGCAGGATATAAAATGGATTATTATAGTGGTAAAATTAATGAACTGATTGAAGAACTATCAAGACTCCCGGGCATAGGGGCAAAGTCAGCCGGAAGGCTGGCTTTTCACATTATTAATATGCCTGGTGAGCAGGTAGAAAAACTGGCAGGCGCAATCGTTTCTGCCAAAAAAGATGTAAAGTACTGTAAGCAGTGCTGTACCCTTACAGACCGGGAATTGTGTCCGATCTGTGCAAGTGATGAACGTGACCAGAAAACAATCATGGTAGTCGAGACACCGAGAGATCTTGCGGCCTACGAAAAGACAGGGAAATATAATGGCGTGTATCATGTACTTCACGGCGCAATTTCTCCGATGCTTGGAATCGGTCCGTCGGACATCCGTCTGAAGGAGCTGATGGAACGGTTAAGAGGAGAGGTTGACGAGGTGATTGTAGCGACGAACTCAAGCCTGGAAGGTGAGACGACAGCGATGTATATCAGCAAGCTGATCAAACCGACCGGAATTAAAGTCAGCAGGATTGCAAGCGGAGTTCCTGTGGGCGGAGATCTGGAATATATTGATGAGGTGACGCTTCTGCGTGCATTGGATGGGAGAACAGAGATTTAGCAGGTGACGGATATGAAGAAAAGAAAAGTGACATCATCAGATATTGCCCGGGAGGCCGGAGTATCTCAGTCCACTGTTTCTATGGTGCTGAATAAAAAATATAATGTTTCATTTTCGAAAGAAACAGTGCAGAAAGTGGAAGATGCTGCGAAAAAACTTGGATATCAGGTGCCGAAGCACAGACCGAAGAAGGAGAACAGGCAGGAAAAGCTGCTCGTTGTATTCAGCCCGAACCTGACGAATCCTTATTATGTGATGCTGCTTCAGGGAATTGAGACGAGGGCGAAAGAAGAGGGATACGGACTTTTTGTATGTAACACACAGCGTGACCTTAAGATGGAAGAACAGTATCTTAAGATGATGCCTTCTTTAAATCCGTTTGGAATTATATATACATGCAATCCCAGCCATTGCTTTATGGAACTTGTGGAAGAACTGTCCGAGAAAATTCCGATTGCAATTATCAATAACCAGAATGAGCATTTGAATGTCGATGCGGTTGAACTTGATAATTCGAAGCTTGGACGGCTGATGGCGAGGCATCTGCTGGGACTTGGGCACCGGAAGGTGGCTTATATTACACCGCCCCTTACGACGAGGCAGAAGCAGCGTTCAAAGAGAGTGGAAGGGTTCCTGAAAGAGTTCGATGCTGCAGGACTCCGGGAGAATGTGGTGATCAAGTCTGCGGACGAGCAGATGGACAGAGATGTTCCGAATTTTGATTCGGAATATAAACTGGGCTATGACCTTACCATGGAACTTATGCAGGAGGAAGAAGAGCTGACGGCAATTGTAGGCCTGAATGACATGATTGCGTTTGGGATACTCGACGCCCTTCATGAGAAGAAGTACAAGGTTCCGGGAGATATCTCGGTTATGGGGTGTGATAATACATTGTTTGCAAGGATGAACAGTATTTCCCTGACGACCATTGAGCATTTTGTTGTGTATAAGGGCAGAGATGCATGTGACATTATAATGAAGAAAATACGTTCCAGAACTATGAAATATTCGGAAATGGAACCGATCAGTATCTATCATGTGGAATATGAACCAAAACTGATTGTGAGAAAGACAACCTCCTATGCAAAGACTACAAAAAATAAAAATTAATGTATTTGCACAAAATATTAATAATATTCTTTGAGACAATTGTAGTAAACCCGTGGAAACACAGCAGAATATTGAAATTCCAACTAATATTTTACGGATAATCAATTAATAATTGCAAAATATTAATACTGAAAATCCATTAATAAAAAATCATGCCTATTGACCAAAACCTATTCAATAGGTATAATTTTTCTATCAGAGTAGTTTAACCCGGAAGGTTTCAGAGAGATCGGCTCCGGGCAGGAAAACGCCAAATTTAAGGAGGAACTAAAATGAAATTTTTTATCGACACAGCCAATGTTGAGGACATTAAAAAAGCAAATGATATGGGAGTGATCTGTGGTGTAACAACGAATCCGTCTTTGATCGCAAAAGAAGGACGTGTTTTCGAAGAAGTAATCGCAGAGATCGCATCTATCGTAGACGGAGCAATCAGCGGGGAAGTAAAAGCTACCACTGTTGATGCAGAAGGAATGATTGCAGAAGGCCGTGAAATCGCTAAAATTCATCCGAACATGGTAGTTAAAATTCCAATGACAGTGGAAGGTCTGAAAGCCTGCAAAGCATTAACAGCAGAAGGAATCAAGACCAATGTTACATTAGTATTTTCAGCGAATCAGGCATTGTTGGCAGCTAGAGCTGGTGCAACATATGTATCTCCTTTCCTTGGACGTTTAGATGATATTAATACACCGGGAGTAGATCTGATCAGAGATATCGCTGAGATGTTTGATATTCACGGAATTGAGACAGAGATCATTGCTGCAAGTGTACGTCACACAATGCATGTACATGACTGTGCACTGGCTGGTGCAGATATTGCAACAGTTCCATACAGCGTAATTGAGCAGATGACAAAACATCCTCTGACAGATCAGGGTATTGCTAAATTCCAGGCTGATTACAGAGCTGTATTCGGAGAATAATCCGCTCCGGTATCGTCTGATTCAGGAAAATAAGGCCGGACGGCCTGCGAATAGGGAAGAAAAGAGAAACAGGAGGAAACAATGAACAAATTAGAATTACAGAAAACAGCTAATGAAGTTCGTAAAGGAATTATCACTGCAGTTCACAGTGCAAAATCTGGACATCCAGGCGGATCTCTGTCAGCAGCAGATATTTTCACTTACTTATTTTTTGAAGAGATGAATATTGATCCGAAGGATCCTAAGAAAGCTGACCGTGACAGGTTCGTATTATCAAAAGGACACTGTGCACCAGGATATTATTCCGTACTTGCGCAGAGAGGATATTTCCCGGTAGAAGACCTTAAAACACTGCGTCATACAGGTTCATACCTTCAGGGACATCCGGATATGAAACATATCCCGGGTGTAGATATGTCAAGCGGATCTCTTGGACAGGGGATTTCAGCAGCGGTAGGAATGGCACTTTCTGCAAAACTTTCAGGTGATGATTACCGTGTATATACATTGCTTGGAGACGGAGAGATCCAGGAAGGACAGGTCTGGGAAGCATCGATGTTCGCAGGGGCACGAAAACTTGACAACCTTGTAGTGATTGTGGATAACAATAACCTTCAGATTGACGGATCCATCGAAGATGTATGTTCTCCATACCCGATTGACAAAAAGTTTGAGGCATTTAATTTCCATGTAATTAATATCGATGGAAACAACCTGGATGAAATTGCAGCTGCGTTTAAAGAAGCAAAAGAGACAAAAGGTATGCCGACAGCAATTATCGCAAAAACTGTTAAAGGAAAAGACGTATCCTTCATGGAAAATCAGGCAGGATGGCATGGAGCTGCTCCGAATGACGAGCAGTATGCTGTAGCAATGGCAGATTTAGAAAAGGTAGGTGAATCATTATGTCAGAAGTAAAGAAAATTGCAACAAGGGAAAGTTATGGTAATGCTTTAGTTGAACTGGGTGCAAAACATGATGATTTAGTTGTATTAGATGCCGATCTGGCAGCAGCTACAAAGACTGGAACATTCAAGAAAGCTTATCCTGAAAGACATATAGACTGCGGAATCGCGGAGAGCAATATGATGGGGATTGCAGCCGGAATTGCAACAACAGGCAAAGTCCCATTCGCAAGTTCTTTCGCAATGTTTGCGGCAGGACGTGCATTTGAGCAGGTTCGTAACTCTATCGGTTATCCGAAACTGAATGTGAAAATCGGTGCCACACATGCAGGTATCTCTGTAGGTGAGGACGGTGCAACACACCAGTGTAATGAAGACATCGCTTTGATGCGTACAATTCCGGGAATGGTTGTGATCAACCCATCGGATGATGTAGAAGCCAAAGCAGCAGTGGCAGCAGCGTATGAGCATCAGGGACCGGTTTATCTCAGATTTGGAAGACTTGCAGTACCGGTAATCAATGACAATCCGGATTATAAATTTGAGCTTGGAAAAGGAGTGGTTCTCCGTGAAGGAAAAGATATCACTCTGATTGCAACAGGACTTCCGGTGTCAGAGACACTTGCCGCAGCTTCAAAACTTGCAGAAGACGGGATCGATGCAAAAGTAATCAACATTCACACGATTAAACCGCTGGATGAGGAACTTATCATTGCATCAGCAAAAGAGACAGGTAAAGTTGTGACAATTGAAGAACATTCAGTGATCGGCGGACTTGGCAGTGCTGTGTGTGATGTGTTATCAGAAAAACAGCCGACAAAGGTAATGAAGATCGGAATTAACGATACATTCGGTGAATCAGGACCGGCCGTTGAGCTTGTTAAAAAATATGGTCTGGATGCAGACAGTATTTATGCAAAAGTAAAAGAATTTATGTAAGATGATATATTTCCGGTTTGGAGTAGAGTGAAATTGCTGCTTCAGACCGGTTTTTTATTACATAGGCAAGTTCTTCGAACTTGCCTATGTAATAAAAAGCCCTCCGGGCAGGATGCACACAATGTGCCAAGGAAAGCTGCTTCGCAGCTGCACATTGGCGCACAAAGTGTACAATTCCCTCATGAGTGAGGGATTCAGGGAGTTGAAGTGGACTTGTCCACTTTGTTCATTCATAAAATCTTAAAAAAAATTTCCTTTTATAGAATAGAGGGGAATGCTATAATAGGGGCGAAATAAATGAATGGGATTTTGAAAGGGGTATATTTTATGCCTGAAAAGAGATATAAAGAAGAATTTTATGAATGTATAAAAGATATTGCCAGCCATCCCGCTGTTCTTCAGATGAAAAAATACAGACACCACGGGAATTCATCCTGTTATCAGCATTGTATGAATGTGGCTTATTATAATTACCGTATCTGCCGTTTTTTTGGATTTGATGCAAGGTCTGCGGCCAGGGCAGGGATGATTCATGACCTGTTTCTGTATGACTGGCATACGCATGCAAAGCGTACAGGGGATCATTTTCATGGAATGACACATCCGAAAGCTGCACTTGAGAATGCGGAAAAACATTTTCGTCTGAACAGGAAAGAGAGGGATATTATTATCAATCATATGTGGCCAGTTACTCTGCGGTCAGTTCCAAGGACGAAAGAGGGCTGGATTACAACGTTTACTGACAAATTTTGCGGTCTTTGTGAGACGGGAAGGCGGAAATAAGTCAAAGGGTAGTAAACAGCTGTTTTATTTGTCGTACATTTTATGGGACAGGCTGACACCATATGATAAAATCGGCGTTTTGCGTATGGTAATATTAGCAAAAATGCAGATGAGGTGAGAGTATATGGAAAATCAGTTTCCCAAAAATGTGCGTCAGATAGGGAATGTCAGTGACACCCCGAAGGTATATATTGAAGACTATGTCGACACATTTTTAAATCAATTATGTGACAAAGCGAAGGAAGAAGCAAAAGGGGCTTTTCTGGTCGGCGAGATACGAAAGGTGGACGAGCAGGAATGTGTGTTTATCCATGGCGCGGTACAGATACAGGATCTGGAAATAAAGGGCAGTGAGATTACAATGCCTGAGGATACCCAGAAGCTTTTGTATGAGCAGTGTAAAGAGTATTTCGGGGAAGCGCAGCCTGTCGGCTGGTTTGTGACAGCTCCCGGACTTCCCTTATCGCTTAATTCTAATATGTTACATATTCATGAAAAATTCATTCCTAAAGAAAACAGCATATTCGTGCTGAAAGATCCCATAGAAAAAGAAGAAACATACTATTGCTATAAATTCAAAGAACTGCTGGAGCTTGGAGGCCATTATATTTATTATGAAAAAAATCCGGCCATGCAGAATTATATGATTGCATCGAGAAAACAGATCGGCGTGACACCCAGTGAAGTGGTTGAGGACCGAGCTGCAAAGGATTTTCGTTCTATTGTAAGAGAACGGATGGAAGCGGACAGCCATAAGTCAAATGGCAGGTTCGTATATGCGGTGGGCGCATTTCTTGTACTTGTCGTGCTCATCATCGGTATCACAACCATTAACAATTATGACAAAATGCAGTCTGTACAGAATTCGATAGACAATATTGCAAAATCGGTGTCCTCTCAGGGACAAGCTCCTGAAACCCAGGAGACAAGCGGTACTGTTGTCGGTGAGGGAGACCCGCAGGCAGCTGGCGGTTTCGGGGAAGCAGAAGGGAAAGATGAAAATCTGCCCAAGATGGATGACGGAATCACGGATACCGGGCAAAATGTAACAGATCCCGCCGATGGACAGGCTTCGGATGAAGATGGGGCTGAAGTGCAGACGGAGGAACCGAAGACAGATGAGCCCCAGCCTGACGACGCAGCAGCGCAAGGCGCAGATGACGCGCAGGAAATTTATATGGTTCAGAAAGGAGATACGCTGGCGAAAATCAGTAAAAAGGCATACGGTGATACGTCGCATGTAGATGCTATCTGCAGAATGAATGGATTGAAGGATGGCAATCTGATCTATATAGGACAAAAATTATTATTACCATAATGGTGAAGTATGCTATACTATGAATAATAATGGCTGGAAAATAAGCCTTGACATATACGAAAGATCCGGATAAAGGGGTAATAAATGAAACACAAAAATAGTAAAAAGAAAAATATTGTTGAAATGAACCAGCGTCTGTCAAAGGAAAATGTGGGACAGGAAGAAAGCGTTTTAGATCCGCTGGCAGGCATGGAACAGAAAATCAGACAGCACAGACACCAGTTCTGGTCACATTTTTTATCAACAGCGGCTATGATTCTTCTTGTTTTGGCTGCTACATACTTTTTGATAGAATATGAGACTTACGGAAATGTGAAAATGATTGGAAATGTAAATATAGATGGTGCCGGAAATAGTTCATACGTAGAGTTTGCAGATGGGATGCTCCAGTATAATAAAGATGGAATATCCTATATAGATTTGAATGCCAAAGAACGATGGAACCAGCCTTGTCAGATTCAGAATCCGATAGCGGATACGAATAAAACAGCGGCCCTTGTAGCTGATAAGGGAGGGAACGATATTATTGTACTGGAAAAAAAGGGACTGAAGGGGGAGATTCATACAAATCTGCCAATTGAGAAGGTTTCTGTTTCGGGGCAGGGGATTGTGTGTGCAATTCTGAAAGATGGCTCTTCGCCGAGGGTCATGTGTTATGATGCAGCAGGGAATGTCATTGCGGAGCAAAAAGTGTCAGTGGCGGCGGTTGGTTACCCGATGGCTGTGGCGATTTCTGAAGATGGTTATACAATGGCAGTATCATATCTTCAGTTTACCGGAGGCAGTGTCTCGAGTAAAGTTTCTTATTATAATCTGAAAAATGCAGAAGAAGGAGAAACTGACCATCCGGTAAATGGAAAAGATTATCCGGACGAAGTGATTCCGACTGTATTTTTTATGGACAATCAGACGTCGGCGGCGGTTGGGGATCAGACACTGCTGATCTACAGCGGATCAGGTACGCCGGAACTGGATGCCAAAATTACGGTCAGCGAAGAAATAAAGAGTGTGGTTCACTCGGATAAATATATAGGGCTTATTGTGAAGAATAATGAAGGAGAGGGGGACCGGATCAGGCTATATAATAAAGGCGGCAAACTTGTGATGACGGAACAGTTTACCGGTGATTACAGCAATGTTAAGATATCAGGCAATCATATTATGCTGTATGATGGGAAAAAGTGCAGTGTATTTAAAAAATCAGGTGTTCATAAATTCGAGGGAGAGTTACCGAAAGAAATTAAGGAAATTATGCCATTATCAGGGATAAATAAATACGCGGTGATAACGGCCGACGGGCTTACAGAGATACGGTTAACAAAATAGGAGAAAAAATGAATTGGTTATTAATTGCAGTAGGGGTTATTTTTCTTGTTTGCATTATATCTGGAATCATCCAGGGATTTTTGAAAATTATAATTTCACTGGCGGCAACAGCAGCAACGATTGCGCTGGTTATTTTCCTGACGCCTTACACAACGGAAGCACTCTATAAATGGACTCCGATTGATGAGATGATACAGGAAAAGTGTGAGAAAGCGATGGAACCGGATCTGGAGAATATCGATCTGTCTGGTATAAAAGTTGGTGGGGTAGATCTCGGAATCCTGGGGAACATCAATCTGGGCGATGTGGATTTTGAAAGTCTTGGAATCAGTGATAAAGATATTAAGGAGGCTCTTTCATCCATCGAAATTCCGAAAGAAACACAGACGAATCTGATTAAAAAGGCGGGCCTGCCAAAGTTTCTTGAGGATAGACTTATAGAAGATAACAATGATGAAACATACAAAGAACTCGGTGTCACAAAATTCCAGGAATATATTGGAGCATATGTAACGAAAATAGTCATGACGATAATTTCATTTTTGATCACACTTATTCTGGCCGGAATCATTATGAAAATTATCGTGTATGCACTGGCAATCATGGAAGAACTTCCGGTCATACACGGAGTGAACAGACTGGTGGGAGGTCTGTTTGGAATTGTATTTGGTTTAATTATAGTATGGATTGTATTTCTTGTTCTTACATTAATGTATGATTCTGAGATAGGGCAGATGTGTTTTAAATGGATTCAGGAGAGCTGGATTCTTCAAATCCTCTACAACACCAACCCCATCCTGAAATGGATTACCGTATTCCGATAAGGTATCGTTTCTATTTAGCCATGCACTAACAGAGAGAGGCAGAGTGCCGCACAAGTAAACTTTTGTGGCACTCTGCCTCTCTCTGTTGGTATATGGCGCTTAGCCGTACTGAGATGGTGCGAAGCGGAATCGAAGTTACTCCTCCTAAGCATAATGAAAGTGTCCTCAAAGCAGGCCAAAGTACCTTAAAAAGGAGCATCGAAATACTCTTCAAACGAAACTGGGTAAGCATGCAGAGAAAAAAGAAGAAAAAATGAAAAAGGGTCTTGACTATAAAAAGCGTTAATGGTATTATAAAACTCCACCGCAAAACGCAGTGGTATTTTGAAGAAAAGCATAGGACATGCTGATCAGAAAAATAAAAAAGTTGTTGACAAAGTAGTACAACATATGTTATTCTATCAGAGTTGTCGCTGAACACGAATCAAAAGCTTCAGCAAAGCTTGAAAAAAGAAATTAAAAAAGTTCTTGACAAGCGGATGACAATGAGATATAATAAATGAGCTGTCGCAAGACAGACAAGCAACACACAGAACAT
>URQQ01000081.1 GCA_900549995.1 uncultured Lachnospiraceae bacterium
TGCCGCAGTACTTGGAACTGCTATGGGAATCATTGCCGCCCGGCGGGAAGGCGGAGGTTTCGATATCGTCTCATCCGGCACCTCCTATGTATTTAACTCCATGCCGGCTTTCTGGCTTGGCCTGATGCTCATCATCCTGTTTTCTTCCATCCTTGGCTGGTTCCCCTCGTATGGTATGAGCGACACAAGGGCTGGTTACAGCGGAGCTGCCTACATACTGGATGTATTAAAGCACATGTTCCTTCCAGTCCTGACACTGACACTTGTTCTGCTGCCACAGTATTTCCGGATTGCCAAATCTTCCGTAATCCAGACTTCCAACGAGGATTTCATCACAACACTCCGGGCAACAGGTATGAGCGAAAAAAAGATATTCAACAAATATATTTTCCGAAATGCGATCCTGCCTACTGTTACAATTTTCGGTATCTCCATGGCCTATCTGATCACAGGCGTGACACTGATTGAAATCGTATTTGCCTGGCCGGGAATGGGACGTCTTGTCATGACAGCCATCACACAAAGAGATTATCCAACCTTGATGGGTATCTATCTGATCATGTCGATTTCCGTCGCTGTGGTGATGCTTGTTGTAGATATTGTCTATGCAATGCTGGATCCCAGAATCCGTTACGAATAGAGGTAGCCTATGAAAAAAATATCTTTGAAAAACATTAGAAAAGCAATTACATCTGACAGCCAGATGCTTGCCGGTGTCATCGGACTTGCACTTCTGCTTCTTCTGGCACTGTGCGCACCGCTTGTGGCAACTGAAAATCCATATACCTATGGAAAAGACATCCTGACAGGCCTTGGGAAAAACGGCCATCTGCTTGGCACAAACCACATGGGACAGGATATCTACAGCATGATTATCTACGGCATACGGACTTCTCTGAGGGTCGCTGTCATATCGGCTCTGATCTCAGGGGCACTGGGCGTATTCATCGGAGGAATCGGAGGATTCCTTGGCGGCAAAGCCGATACTTTTGTTTCAGAACTGATCAACATCTTTATGATGCTGCCGAGTTTCTTTCTGATTCTCCTGATCATCTCTCTTTTTGGAAACAGTATCACGAATGTGATGATTGTCATCGGCATCACAACCTGGCCCAGCAATGCAAAGCTGATGCGTGCACAGGCATTATCCCTGCGGGAACGTACTTTTGTCAAAAGTGCAGTCGCCATGGGCGAGACGAAAAGCCAGATTTTGTTCAAATACATTATCCCGAACGGAATCTTCCCCGTCATCTCCAACACGACGATGGGAATGTCCAATGCCATTCTGACAGAAGCCGGGCTTTCCTTCCTCGGACTTGGCGATCCTGGCATCATCAGCTGGGGACAGATGATCTATACCGGCAAACAGTACATCACAAGTGCATGGTGGATTTCTGCATTTGCAGGACTTGCCATCGTCCTGACTGTACTGGTCTTCTATCTGCTTGGAGATGGATTAAACCACATTCTGGATCCAAAGCATTCGAACGGAAGGGGGTAGACCATGGAACAATTATTAAAACTGGAAAATGTAAATGTATCCTACGTAAATAAAGACAAAGAAGTCCATGCAGTCCGCAATGTTACATTTGAAATCAACAAAGGAGATTCCCTCGGAATTGTCGGTGAATCCGGTTCCGGCAAATCCACACTGGCGATGGCACTCCTCAGACTTCATGATCCGGACACTGCAAAGATTACCGGTAAAGCGTTGTTTGAAGACACCGATCTTCTGTCGGTAACACAGGAAGAGATGAACAGACTCCGCTGGTGTGAAATTTCCGTTGTATTTCAGAAAGCAATGAACGCACTGAGCCCTGTACACCGCATCAACGAACAGGTTGAGGACATTTACCACGTCCATGAGCCCAAAGCATCCAAAAAAGAAATCGAAGAGCGTATGCTTCATCTTCTGAAACTTGTAAATCTCCCTGAACGGGTATACAAACTATACCCCCACGAAATGTCAGGCGGAATGCTTCAGAGAGTCGCGATCGCGATCAGCCTGCTCCACAGCCCGAAGCTGATTATCTTCGATGAAGCTACCACTGCGCTTGACGTCGTGACACAGGGACAGATTTTAAAAGAAGTGGTTCAGATGGAAAAGGAAATCAATATGACCCGGATCATGATCACCCACGATATGTCGGTTGTGGCAGCCTCCTGTAATAAGGTGGCAGTCATGTATGCCGGAGAGATGATGGAAGTCGGCCTTGTCAAAGATATCTTCAAAAATCCACTGCATCCTTATACCCAGGGACTTCTGAAATCTTTCCCATCCCTGAAAGGTGAGAACAGCCAGCTGCTTGCAATCCCGGGATTTCTGCCGGACCTGTCTAAAGAAGCATGCGGATGCATCTTTGCACCCAGATGCCCGCATGCCACCAACAGATGCCGAAGCCAGAAACCTGCGCAGACACAGACAGAGAACGGACACATGACAGCCTGCTGGCTGTACCAAGGAGGTGTATCAGATGAATCATGAACCACAAGAAGCATTTGTCTCTGTGAAAGACATTGCCAAATGGTACCCCTATAAGGGCAAGAAAAAAAGTTCCCATGGCAAAAAAGAAAAAGACTGGATCAAGGCAGTAGACGGTATCACCATTGATATCCAACACGGAGAAATCCTGGGAGTCATCGGAGAATCCGGCTGCGGCAAATCCACACTCGGAAAGATTCTGACCCGATTAGAAGATCCGACACAGGGGGACTGTTATATCGACGGTGTCTCGACCCGTGAAATGATCAAAAAGGATCAGAAACAGTTCCGAAGCCAGGTACAGATCGTATTCCAGAATCCATTTGACACATTTACACCAAGAGATACGATTGCCAAGATTCTCATGAGGCCCCTGAAAAACTATAAGATCGGCGCTGACGATGACGCACGGTATCAGCTCTGTATTGACGCACTCGAGTCCGGCGGATTCCGCCCGGCAGAAGATATCATGAAACGTTACCCCCATGAACTTTCTGGAGGGCAGCTTCAGAGGATCTCCATCATCCGTTCCATGTTCCTTAACCCGGGGTTCATCATCGCAGATGAACCAGTCTCCATGCTCGATGTGTCTGTACGTGCGGAGATCATCAATATGCTCATAAGACTCAGCAGGGAGAAAAGTGCCGCTGTCATGTTTATCAGCCACGATATCGCGCTCACCAGATATATTTCAGATAACATTGCAGTGATGTACCTTGGAAGAATTGTGGAATACGGACCTGCCAATGAGGTTGTCCGGTCACCGAGACATCCGTATACGAAAGCATTGATTTCCAACTGCGCATCCATCGATCCCGAGGAAAAATCAGAATCCATCAGTATCGAGGGTGAGCCGCCTACTCCGCTGAACCCCGGTCCCGGATGTTATTTCGCCCCAAGGTGTTATATGGCCTGTGAAGAATGCTATAAAAAATACCCGGACAAAGTAATGCTTGACAGCAGTCACTGGGCAGCGTGCTCAAGAATTGCAACAGCAGCCAAAACGGAATAAGCAGGAATTGTCCTGTTTAATCATACATTAAGGAGGAAAAAAATGATGAAGAAGAAACTCGCAATGTGCCTCGCAGCAGTCATGAGTATCTCGATACTTGTAAGCGGATGCGGCGGCCAGAAGAAAAACAGCTCAGACTCAGGAAGCAAAGCAGAAACCACAGACGGCGGAACATTTATTATCCGCTCCCAGGGTGATCCGATGTCACTGAATCCAGTCATCAATGCCGATGACAATGGATACCCGATCTTCCAGAACATGTTCAGAAGACTTTGTGCATTGGACTCAAGCAAGCAGAACCTGGTTCCTGAAGCGGCAACCGAATGGTCCTACAACGACAATGCAACCGTGCTGACATTCAAGCTCCGCGATGACCTCAAATGGAGTGACGGTGAGCCTCTGACCAGTGAAGACGTCAAATATACGTTTGACGGAATCAAGGCGAATCCCGCTTACTATTTCAGCTCCAACATGCAGAACGTGTCTTCGATTGAGGCACCGGATGACTACACCGTAGTCTTTAACCTGACCGAACCAGATGCATCTTTTGTCAAAATTGTCGGCTGGTACGCTACTTTTATTATCCCGGAACATATCTACAATAACGGTACAGACTGGGCTGATAATGAAGCAAACAAAAATCCGGTCACCTGCGGACCTTTTATGTTCGAAGAATACAAACAGGGGGAAAGTGTCACATTGGCTAAAAATCCGGACTATCCGGAACCTGCAAAACTTGACAAACTGATCTTTTCCATTATCCCGGATGAAGCAACCGCACTCCAGGCTTTGAAAAATGGTGAGATTGATTTCTTCGAGAACTTCCCGGCCGCTTCTGTAAAAGAGCTGGAAGCAGATGAGAATATCCGTGTCATCAAGAACGAATATCCTTCACCAATCAGAATGGTCTTCAACATGAAAGATGAGAAAGTCACAGATATCGCAGTCAGAAAAGCGATCGCAACCGCAATCGACCGTGACGAAATCTCTGAGAAGGTATTCAACGGAATCCAGGCACCGGAATATACAATGTATCCATCCATGATCAAATGGGCAGCAAATACCGAAGACACTGCTCCAAAATTCAATATAAACGAAGCTTCCAAAATATTGGAAGATGCAGGGTATCAGAAAGATGCCGACGGATTCTACATCAAAGGGCTGACTCTGGATGTCTTTGAAGGAAACGGCTATCCTGACACAGCCAAACTGATCAAAGCTACATTGGCAAAAGCCGGCATCGGCATTGAAATCCAGGTATCCGAATATAACGCATGGAACCAGAAAGTCGGTGTCGAGAATGACTTTACCATCGAATTGCAGGGCGGATTCATGGGTCCTGACCCGGCAGCATTAAAAACACGTGTCGGAACCGGCATGACATTTAACTGGGGAAGCTACAGCAATGCCCAGGTGGATGACCTACTGACCAAAGGTGCTTCTACAAGCGACGAATCTGAACGTGCAGGCTATTACAAACAGGCACAGACGATCCTTGCCGAAGAACTTCCTTATGTGAATATTGTAAGCTTTGCCGGACCTGAAGCTAACAGTACCAGATTCGAAAACCTCCCATATGACGGGCAGGGCAAATGGGGCTGGGCAGACTATTCCCATACAGAAATGGTGAAATAAAATAAGATTTGTATTTGCTGACAGGAAATTCGCAGGAATTTCCTGTCAGTGATAAGAAAGGTGGCATATATCATGAAGCAAGTCTACGAACAGTTACTGAAATCAATTCCTGATTATAACGAATTCCTGACCGTCGACGAGATGGAAGCCAGTTCACAGGAACTGGCCAGAAAATACCCGGACTGCGTCACACTGTTTCCGTTTGGCACAACAAGGGATGGCAGCACACTGAACTGTCTGAAAATCGGGGATGGCAGCCACACGGCGCTGATGTTTGGCTGTCCGCATCCAAATGAGCCGATCGGCACCATGATGTTGGAATATTTCACAAAACAGCTGGCCGAAAATGAAGAATTAAGAAAAGAGCTTGATTACACATGGTACGTCGTCAAAGTATGGGACATGGACGGACTCCGCCTGAATGAGAAATGGCTGAAAGGTCCGTATACACTCTATAATTACTCCCGGAACTTCTTCCGTCCCGCAGGACATCAGCAGGTAGACTGGACATTTCCAATCGACTACAAGGAACTGCATTTTCACGACACCATCCCCGAGAGCGAGGCAATGATGCGTCTCATTGATGAAATCAGGCCGCAGTTCATCTATTCTCTGCACAATGCAGGTTTCGGCGGGGTGTACTGGTACCTGTCATGGCAGACCCCTGAAATCTACGAAGCCATGAGGGAAGCAACTGTAAAACAGAATATCCCGATGCACCTCGGTGAGCCGGAGGCTCCCTTCTGTGTGGAATGGGCACCTGCAGTTTATCAGGCACTGGATATCAAGGCAGAATACGATTATATGGAGAAATACGGCAATTCCGATATGAAAGAGGCAGTCAAATGGGGCACCTGCAGTGCTGCTTATGCGTCCGATGTATGCCAGGCTTTTACACTCCTGACCGAGGAACCCTATTTCTATGACAAACGGATCACCGACATGAGTCCGTCCGATATGCCAAGAAAAGATGCCGTACTGAAAAAATTGGAATGGGAAGAGGAATCCAACCGCTTTATCAAGGACACCCTTGCCCTTACACAGAAATATATGGATGAAAAAAATCCATTTCTTCTTGCATTGCAGGCTTTCACTACAAGTGACAGCGCAGAAGCGACGAAAAAGATGGTGCAGGAAAATCCGGAATACAATGTAACCGCCACTGTCGCCGAGAAATTTGACAATCTCCTTGTTTCCAAATTCTACAAACTGCTCAGCTATGGCATGCTAATCCGTGCAAATGAATGGGAACTTGAACGGATGGCACAAAAGAATGACAACAATTCTGCCAAAGCAGACGCACTAAAAATCGCTGCACAGACTGCTGCCGCAGAACATGAGAAACTGGCAGAAAAACTGGAAGAAGAGATCGATTATGAGGTAGTTCCCATCCAAAAACTGGTTTCAATTCAGCTGGAATGTGGTATCATTGTAGCAGAATACTTAAAGCACCAGAACGTTCCTGAAATCAAAACTTCAGACGTCAGCTGATACAGAAGAATAAAATAGAACACGTGAGGGGATTTAACAAATGGATATGATTGCCAAGATGAAAAACAAGTATCCGGAGCTGACCCGTAAGCAGAAACTGGTTGCGGATTATATGTTGAAGAATATTGAGAAAATGTCTTTCCTGACACTTAGAGAACTCAGTGAAGAGTTGGAAGTCACAGAGGTGACGATCTTAAATACCTGCAGTGCCCTGGGTTTTTCCAGTTTTAACGAGCTGAAATACGAAAGCCGGAAATACGCCAGCCTCATGGAAAAAGTGAACCTTCACCGGGACATGGAGTACTCTTCCATCTATCTGCCGGAATATGAACTTCAGAACCAGATGGAATTGCTTTCAAGCATTATACAGGAAGAATCAAGGCAGATGGAGTCCTTTGTAGAATCCACAGATACCGATCTGCTGTTTAAAGCGGCGGAACTGTTTATGCAATATGAAAAAATTGTACTGTGCGGAAGAGGTGTCTCCAAAATTATTGCAGACTTTCTTTCCATCCGCCTGGCCGGGGTGAATATTGCCTCTACGATCATGGACACTGAGCTGAATGACAGCCTGCATGCTGCGCTGCCAATGTTTGACGAAAAGACGCTCGTAGCCGCCATTTCATTCCCAGATTATTACTTTATGACAAATAAAGTAGCCGAGCACGCGAAAGGTGAGGGCTGTAAAGTCATTGCCATTACTGATTCCACGACTTCCCCCATTATTGAATTTGCCGATATCGCACTGCTGGCGCCAAGTTCTACGAGATTATTTCTGAATACCGTCTCTGTTCCGATGGCATTGGTCAATGTCCTGACATCAGCTCTTGACATCGTAGCTACTTATCATCAGAACAACCGGGATGACAGTTCCAAAAGATTTAACAGTCTTTTTCTGAAACCGGAACAATCACTTCAGTAGACAGGTGCTGTAAAAAAGTATTTAAATTGTCAGAGAGAGGAGTTATATACATTGAACTTGAAGAACTATGAAGAATACGCGGTACAAGAACTGAATCTGCTGACTCAGATTCCAAGCCCTGCCGGATATACGAAACAGGTGTCTGCTTATACCGCCGATAAATTAAAACAATGGGGAGCCGATGTTTCTCTGGGCAATAAGGGCACTGTATTCGCAGATCTCGGAGGCAAAGGAGACCATCTGGTTCTCGCAGCGCATCTTGATACGCTGGGTGCCATGGTCCGTTCCATCAAGGACAACGGCAGACTCCGCCCTACCACAGTGGGCGGACACTGCTGGGATACCGCAGATGGGGAAAACTGCCAGATTTTCACAAGAGATGGGAAAGTCTATACCGGGGTTGTCCTGAACAACGAACCCTCCCGTCATGTGGCAGATGAACCGCTGGAAAAAATCGAGAAAAACATGGAAATACTGCTGGATGAAAATGTCGAAAAAAAAGAAGACACTCTTGCATTGGGAATTGCCCCCGGAGACTTTATAAGCATGGATCCCAGAACTGTCATTACCAAAAGCGGATATATCAAAAGCCGTTTTCTGGATGATAAGCTGTCTTCAGCGATCCTGATTGCACTGGCCAGATACGTTCATGAAAATCATGTGAATCTCAACTATCATCTGACCCTGATGTTTACGGTCTATGAAGAGGTGGGCCACGGCGGCTGCCACATTCCCCCGGATACAAAAGAGATGATCTCTGTAGACATGGGGTGCGTAGGAGCAGACCTGGGCTGTAAAGAAACGATGGTCTCTATCTGCGCAAAAGATTCAGGAGGACCCTACGACTACGATGTCACCAGCCGGCTGATTGCCCTGGCGAAAAGCCACAATCTCGACTACGCTGTGGATGTCTATCCCCATTATGGTTCCGATGTCGAGGCTGCCCTGAAAAGCGGATATGACATCCGCCATGGTCTTGTAGGCCCTGGTGTCTACGCTTCCCACACCTATGAACGTTCCCATATACGGGGTGTGAAAAATACGTTGGAGCTGTTAGCCGCATACATCCAGGAATCATAGGAATAGTTTTTAGCTGCCCGGAAGTACCGGGCAGTATTTTTTTACAGTATTTCAATCTTATATTTTTCCAGCCAGTAATTCACCTGCAGCATGAATGCCAGCATCTGCGGCCCCGCCATCAGCTGTCCATCCCATGGCCTGCCGTAATCTGACGGGCTTTCCAGGAAACGATTTACTTTCTTTGTATCCAAAAGCTGCCGTATCGGAGCATTTGGCTCGCACAGCACCTCTTTTAATTTTCGTCCAAGCATCTGTTCATATTCGGGATGATAAGTTTTTGGGTACGGGCTCTTTTTTCTCCACAAAACTTCTGCCGGAAGATTCCCCACACCTGCCGCGCGAAGCAGGCCTTTCACAATTCCATCCGGGCACTTCATCTTCCACGGCACATTAAAGACATATTCCACAATCCGGTAATCTGCCAGCGGAACTCTTGCCTCCAGCCCGGAATACATGCTTGTGCGGTCCATGCGGTCAAGCAGTGTCACCATAAACCAGCGGAGATTCAGATACGCGATTTCCCTTCTCCTCTTTTCTTCCGGACTCTCTCCTGTAATAACCGGTGTCTCAGAAATTGTCTTTGCATATGCTGCATGAGCATATTCCTCCATCTGAAGTTCCCCGATGACATCATCACTGAGCAGTGCTTTTCTGGGCTCCATGCTCATCGACCATGGAAAACTGTCTGCCTCGAAGGCTTCTCTTTTGTGAAACCATGGATAGCCTCCAAAAATTTCATCCGCACATTCGCCTGTCAGCGTCACTTTATTGTATCCTACTACTTCCGAACAGAAATACAGCAGCGAGGACTCCACATCTGCCATACACGGAAGGTCTCTGGCATCCACTGCCTTGAACAGATATTCGTAAAGTTCTATATTATCACATTCCAGATAATGATGGTTTGTTCCCGCATACTCTACCATCCGGTCGACCCACGGACGGTCTTCGCTTGGCTGGAAGGAATTTGATTTAAAATACTTTTTATTTCCCTCAAAATCAAAGGAAAACGTATTCAGCTCTTTCCCCTGCTTTCGAAGCTCCTTCGCACAGATTGCAGTGACAAGGCTGCTGTCGACCCCTCCGGATAAAAATGTACTGATTGGGATATCCGACAGCATCTGCTTTTTTACCGAGTCCTCCACAAGCCATGCAGTCTTCTCAACTGTCTCCGCATAAGAATCTTCATGCGGCCGGCTCTGAAGCTTCCAGTAAAAACTTTCCGCCCATGTGTTCTTTGCAAAATGAATCATCTGCCCCGGCAAAACTTCCATTACATCTTTAAATACTCCTCTGCCGTAAGATTTCGCAGGTCCCAGCGCAAAAATCTCACATAAACCGCTTCGGTCGATCTGCGGTTTTATACCAGGATACTCAAATAATCCTTTGATCTCCGAGGAAAACACAAGTGTCCGTCCTGCCATCGTATAAAATAAAGGTTTTACTCCAAGCCGGTCCCTGAAAAGATACAAGCTTTCCTTTCCTGAATCCCAGATTGCCATGGTAAAGATTCCATTGAGTTTCTTCACATAATCTGGTCCATGATACATGTATCCCGTAAGAACTACTTCTGTATCACTTGTCGTCTCGAATCTGGCACCTTCTTCTCTGAGTTCTTCCTTTAATTCCTTCATATTGTATATCTCTCCGTTAAATACAATACTGCATTCTCTTTCCTGCTCTTTTCGTATCATCGGCTGATGTCCGGTCACCAGATCAATAATAGAAAGTCTCACATGTGCCAGACCGCAGCCTTTGTTCACATAGATTCCTTCATCATCCGGCCCTCTTCTTTTCTGCACACGGTTCATGTCTTCCAGAATGCGGTTCCATTTCACACTTTCACTCTCATAATTCATCTCAGGATTACAAAATCCAGCAATTCCACACATTGATTTACCACCTTTCTTTCTAAAGACTCCGTCTACTTTATAATCGGCTGATATTGTCTTCCTTCCAGCGCTGCTTCAATTGCCGGAATCAGTAATTCCGTATGGGCAATCATAGAATTAGGTTTTTTTTCCGGATTATCCTGGCCAAATGGAACGAAATAAATATGTTTCGCGTTCAAGAGCAGCCCAATATTTTTCATATTCATTCCCAACGCATCATTTGTAGAGACAGAGACAAGCAGCGGTTTTTCATTGCGAAGATGTGCCTTTGCCGCCATCAGCACCGGAGTATCTGTGATTCCGTTTGCCAGCTTTGCAATGGTATTGCCGGTACACGGAAGAATCACCAGAATATCCAGGAGGCTTTTCGGCCCGATAGGCTCTGCCTGGTCGATAGTAAGCATCGGCTTTGTCCCTGTGATCCTGTAAGCTGCCTCCACGAAATCCTCTGCATTGCCAAATCTGCTGTCAATACTCTGTGATGCGTCTGAAAATATAGGCTGAACCTGTGCTCCCCCGGCAACAAGTTTCTCTAGTTCGTCAAATACTTTTGCGTATGTGCAAAATGACCCTGTAAAAGCTACTCCGATTTTTTTTCCTTCTAAAGACATCTCACTTCTCTCCTTTTTCATAAATCCTTTCAGTTACCATTCGTGCCATCGCCTGCGCTGATGCCCCCGGCGCATATTTCCCCGGAAGACCAGAACACAAAGAGGCATGGATCCCCATTTCACCAGCCGCTTTAAAATCAACCCCATACGGCGCGGATGCGATATCGATAATACACACTTTTTCGTTTACCAGCTTTAGTTTTTCACTGTCCAGCACCATCTCTGGCACTGTATTAAATATAAACTGGTATTTCCCCAGCTCTTCTTCCAAATGCTCAAAATCACAGACGCGGTCAACCGTTACGGCCGCCTCCTGACGTACTTCTTTTCTTCTGGCGCAGACTGTCACGTGGCAGAAAAGCCCTTTCAGATATGCCGCCAGTGTTTTCCCGCATTTCCCATACCCAAGAACCAGACACCGGCTTTTATTCAGATTCAGAGGACTTCTCATAATTGCCTCCGCCACAGCACCCTCTGCTGTTGCAATACTGTTGTACACAGCAAGGCATTCATCCTCCATAAAATCATGGCAACGGATTCCTTTCCTCTCAGCCATCTTCTTTACTTCTGCCGGGATACACCCTGCAAAAAGTATCTGATTCTCATGCATTTCATCCAAAATGTCCATAAGCAATATTTTTGTTTCTTCTCTTTCGCAATAGAGTTCTTTTTGATTCTTTGTCACCGGAATTGGAAGAATCACAGCATCTGATGCTTTCGCCACACTCTCTAGGGATTGTGCATTCAGCAATCTTTCAGTTTCTTTATATTCTCCGCACAATCCGCAGGTGCACACATGATACCCCATTTCCTTTAAAACTTCTGCAGTATAGACCATCCGCATATCACCGCCCATCACTGCAAAATCATACTTTTTATTACACATTGCCTCACTCCTTGATGCCGAACTCTTATTACTATATGTAAAAACCGGCCAAATGGTGTGATACCATCTGACCGGCCGGTGAACGTATACTTTCTATATTTATTTTGATTCCTTCTGTGATGCAAGCCATTCAAAAGCTGCATTGGCATAAACTGCCGCCCCGAGAGGAAGGCATTCTTCATTAAAGCAGACTCCCGGATTATGCTGTCCTTTCCATTTTGACTGATCCTCCGTGCCCGCCCCGATACAAAAGTAGCTTGCAGGTATCTTTTCTGTGAAGAACGCAAAATCTTCCGATCCCATCACATGATAAAGCGGAAGTACCTTCACAGTATCATCCAGTTTGTGGATGCTTTCAATCATCTGCTGATTGAGATTCTCGTCACATACAACCGGCGGCACATCACTTAGAACTTCTATCTCCGCTTTTGTCCTGTAAGTCTGTGCAACCTGATTTACAACCTCATGGATCCTTCTCACCAGCTGTTCCTTAATCTCTGGCTTAAATGCCCGAAGTGTCCCTTCCATCACTGCTGTTTTGGGAATAATATTGGCCGCGCTTCCGGCTTGGAAGCATCCGATCGTCAGACACGCTTCTTCCGTCGAGGATATTTCTCTTGCGATCAGCTCCTGCAGTGCCAGATGAATATGTACCCCTGTATTGATCGGATCCACCCCCAGATGAGGCGTTGATCCATGCGCCCCTACTCCGGTCAGTGTGATTCTGAATCCGTAGACTGCCGCCATCGGATAGGAACCATAGATGATCAGATTTTTCCTCATGGTGGATGCTACATGCATCGCAAATGCAGCATCTACTGAAGGATTTTCCAGAACCCCTTCATCGATTGCGGCTTTGGCTCCCGCAAAAATCTCCTCTCCTGACTGAAATAATAATTTCACCTTCCCGTCAAGCTCTTTTTCATGCTTCTTTAAAAGTTTCGCCGCCCCCAGCAATATTGACGTGTGCAGATCATGTCCACAGGAATGCATACAGCCGTTTTCTGCCGAGAACTCCTCCCCTGATTCTTCTTTCATCGGCAATCCGTCCATATCACTCCGAAGCAAAAAGCAATGGTCCCCACTTCCAATAACTGCCGTAATACAGGAACAATCCTTGTGCACTTCACATTCAATTCCCATCTCATGAAGTCTTTCTACCACATAACTGACCGTCTCCGGCAATTCCAGTCCGATTTCCGGAATCTGATGCAGTGCCCTGCGCCACGTACTTAATTCCTCCTGCATTGTCTTTGCTTCCTGCAAAAGTTGTCGATCCATACCAATACCTCCCTGTAATATCATTTGCATTTTCTGTGACATTTTTATATAATGAAAATAATTAATCAGATTCTGGTTTACGAATCCGATACTGACAAAATATCCTCCACATACTTCATCGTCGTTTTGTATATTTTCCCTGTAAAAATCTTAACATGTATTGTAGATTTTCAGTTATCTCCAATTTTTTAACTCCTATATGTATTTTGTTATGTTAACTACATTACCAGAAAGTGAGAACCCGTATGAATTTCAATCATTTAGAATACGCCGTAGCCATATCAAAATATGGTTCCATCAGCAAAGCATCACAAAAACTTTTCATGTCGCAGCCATACTTAAGCGGAATGATCAAAGGTCTGGAAGAAGAACTTGGATACAAAATCTTCGACAGGAACACCAATGGAATTACTTTGACAAGAGAAGGCGGGGAATTTATAAAAAGTGCCCAGCTGATCCTGCTGGAACTTAAGAAAATAAAAGAACTGAATATGGAAAACGAAGAAAAGCAGCTGAACATTTCCTGCTACTATGCAACAATCATTATGGATAAATTCCTGAAATTCCGCAACTCTTCTCCCTTAAAACTCTCAGATAAGATAAGAGAAATGGGAAACAGAGAAGCCATGGAATCTGTATTGTCAGGTGAAAGTACGATGGGAATCATTTTTTATGCCTATGACAAGAGAGATAAATATCAGAAAATGGCAGAAGAACTCGGACTGCAGATCAGTGAGCTTTTCGAGCCGATGACCGTATATGCTGTCATGTCAGAAAATCATCCGCTGGCCAACTTGCCTGGTTTGAATATAGATATGCTCGGACAATACCCTTACGTCTCCTTCGATGATGCCAGTTCCAAAAAGTATCTGACACTTTTGGGCATTGAAAATCATCCCCAGCTTCTGGAAGTCTCAGACCGGGGCAGCTTTTATGATGCCCTGATGAGCGGTGAGTACCTGTCCATCATGGCTTACCGTCACAAGCGGCAGAGGAGCGGCCTCGTAATACTGCCTTTCCTGGATAAAAAGCTGCTGATGTATTCCAGCTATGTGACTGCAAAAAATTATAAGCTCACCCACAGAGAACGGGAATTTTTGATGTTCCTCCAAAATGACAGTGAAAATCAATCATGAATCATGTGTTGTGCATTTCTGGCTTATATAAAAAAAGCGATAATATAGACACATACCAAATGTGTTCATATTATCGCTTCGCTTTTTTGCACCGTGTTAACTTTCGTGTTATCTTTTACAGCAGATATGCAGATAACCCTCCATTTACAAGGCTTTTTAACAGGGGATGAGAGAATCGAACTCCCGCTAAGAGTTTTGGAGACTCCTGTCATACCATTTGACCAATCCCCTTCATCAGGTCACTAGATATTTATACCATATCTCCAGAAAGATGTCAATAAATTATTTCATCTTTTTCGATTCATTTTAAACCATAAAATTATATTATATGGAAATCGGACTTTACATATGATATTCTTTGATTTCCCACAGCAATTACACCTCATAGGATACTGAAAAATATAGGAATCCTTCCGCTGTATATTCATACCATACTTATTATTCAGACATTTTCTGCAATACCCAAGTTTATGCAGCTGATGTTTTGTACTTTTCATATTAGTTCTTCTCCCATGTCTTTTATATCCCCCGCAGCGAATAATATCTTGGAGGAGATTAAAAGCTGCAGGGATATCTATATTGATTGCCAGCGTCATCATTTTTTTATATTTTTGCTTTTATTTTCTCTTTGTACTGTCTTTCCTGCCGCTCATAAAAGCAGACATTTTTAAACTATTGTGATAATATATGTAATGAAATAATATTTTTGTTTTTATATGAAAAGTTACTCTAAACGGTCTGTAATCATGGTAAATATTGCTTTGAAGAGCTTATGAGCTTAAACTCACTAAAAATATGAATGCATGATTTACAAATCTGAATGATTAAAAATGTCTACCTTTTTAATCACCTTCACAGTCCTGGCAATCATAGGCCCATTTCAGGAATGTTCTCTGTGCTACGTGAAGCCTCCGCGCTGCTTCTCTGCCGCTGATCTTTTCGGATTTCCATTTTTCATAAATACTGTAAAACTCTTCGGGAATCTTTTTATTCGGCCTGCCAAGCTGAGTTCCTTTTGCCCTGGCGGCTGCGATCCCTTCTTTCTGTCTCTGTTTTATATTTTCTCTTTCAATCTGTGCCACATAGCAAAGAATCTGAAGAACCATATCAGCTATAAATTTTCCAGTCAAATCTCTCCCTTTTTCTCTTGTATCCAGAAGCGGAAAATCAATCACTACAATATCAATCTGTTTTTCATGCACAAGTTTTCTCCATTGTTCAATGATCTCATCGTAATTCCTACCAAGCCTGTCTATAGACTTCACGTACAAAACGTCACCTTTCTTTAAAATACTGACGAGCTTCTTATATTGAGGCCTGTTAAAATCTTTTCCTGACTGCCTGTCAACATAAATATGATCCGGTGCGATTTTTACTTTCTTCATAGCTGCCATCTGCCGGTCTGTGTGCTGATCTCTGGCAGAAACTCTCACATATCCATATCTTCCATCCATTTTTCCTGTTCCTTTCTTCTTTTAAACTTATGTTCTTTATTTTAGATTTCCCCGGTATCGTTATTTTAAAACTTACCGTTTTCATCATTTCCATATTGCCAAAACAGATTCCCAAAACTTCTGCCTCCCCGATAGCTTCCGTTCCTGAAAACGTCAAAAACTCCCAGAGGATTTTTCTCCTCTGGGAGTATTCGCTTTCTCCATATTCATTTTTATATTCTTACCAGCTTCCGCCTCCCCCACCGCCGAAACCGCCGCCGGAGAAGCCTCCGCCTGAAAAACCTCCGCCCGAAAAACCTCCGCCAAATGTTCCGCCGCTTCCGCCTGATTTCGGTGGCTCCGGAATCGTCAGTGTCTCTGCAATATGTCCCATATTTCCCATCAGACACCGGTTAAATATATAAAAATCAAAGTAAGTAAATTGTCTGCCTGTACTGTACCACTGCGGTGCAGGTACCGACAGTGCTTTCAGCTTTCTGGCGAAGATATCGGATAATCCAAACACATAAGCATAGGGCATTATGTGATAGAACATATCCGGATGTTCTTCTGCCAGAATCTTCATACGATCCAGTTCTGCCATCTCTATAAAGTCTCTGAGTCCTGCCAGATATCCCATCCAATGAATACATATTGCTGTCCGTTTTTTCATGAAAGCTGTCAGAACGTTCATAACTGCTGTAATAATCAGAACAGCCGCTAAAATCCATATATAATTAAATGTTTCTTTTTGTACCACCCGAATCACATAACTGCTTGCATAGGCCATACTTGAAAACAGGCTGATTCCCAGTGCCGCCGCAACCTGGAATTTTCTCTTTCCTCTCTCTTTTGCATACCACTGATCAACTGCAAAAGCAAAGACAAGCATTCCTGCAATCAGAGCAATCCATACAATGACTTGTATCACAAATCTTGATGCACTTGTATAAGAATAATAACTTGTGACAATCATAAACCATCCCAGCGGAACAGGGGTCAATATCATTGACAGAATTCTTGCTCTCTTAGAAGAATTGGTATATATTTGTTTCTTTGGATCCGAAAAGCTTTCTTTCAGCCTTTCAGCAGCCATCTGTATCGTAGGCGCAAACAGATACTGAAGTTCATCAATGTTGACGGATAATCCCGTTTTGAACAACTCATCATACATTACACGCTGATATCCGGGAGCATTTTCCGGCAGCTGCTTCTTCATATGAAGTGTCAGCTTATCTTTCAGTTTCTCCTCAATAGTCAGGTATCCTTTGTCAGCCCAGTAGATGATCAACGAGAGTAAGTCCTTCTCCTGCACTTTCCCATCAATGATATAGCCGACAGCAGCACTGTCCAGTCCATCCGGAGGCTGATACTGTACTGATGGAATAATTGGTTCATCTCTGCCAAATAAAAGGAAGAGTATCAGGACAATTGCCCCTGCCAGAAGAGCAGGAATTAATAAAAGCCACGGAAGATAATTCAATTGATGCGTTCCTGTAAAATAGCCATCTCCTGCTTCGGCGTAACAGGTCAGCCCTTCGCCAAAGTTAAGGCCATCTTTCAATACTCCGGTAACCTTCATCGCGCTGGCGTCGTAGCTGATCTCTAATATTTCTGAGGCATCTTTCGTCTCTCCGTATTTTCCATATATAAATCTCAGTTTCCCCATATCAAATTCCTTGGGAAACTGTATTGTGAAACTGCTCCCCTCTGGTATGGGTGTTCGCCACTGATCTGGAAAAACATTATAATATATATTATTATAGGAACTCTGCTGAAACTGCGGTGTAAATTTAAATGAGTATTTATAGTCTTTCTCATTTAACGTCTTATCTTCCGATCCAAATCGAAATACTTTATTGCCATTTTCACTCGTAATCTCCACATCGTCATTCGCATCTATCAGCTCCACTTTTGCATAGTAGGGAACTTTCACAATTTCTTCATCATCGTCATAAGATACCACCGTTCCTTTGTCCGGAAAATACCTGTAGATCCCATGTCTCTGACTTAGAAACTGCACAGATATATTTTCCTCAACAGTATAGCTGTTATCTTCTCCGATACGGATATCTGCCTGATACGCTGATGTGGACATATTATAATCCGGGGTCACCTCTGCTCGGGAAGTATTAAAAAGTCTCTCAACAATCCCACTGTTCATCATTAGAAAAATCAGAATAATCCATATCGTTATACCGTTTCTCCTCTTCCCTGCCATGTCTCGCCCTCCGTTTTTAGAATGACACTTTCACATTATTCCGTTCGGTCTCGTCATTCACTACATAGAGAGGCTTTCTTTGAAACCCAAAAATATTGGCTATGATATTCCCGGGAAATACTTCTGTCTTAGTATTAAACTTATTGACCACTCCGTTGTAATATCTTCTCGATCCCGCAATCTCCTCTTCTATGCGCTGAAGCTGCTCCTGCAGCATCATAAAGTTCTGATTCGCCTTCAAATCAGGATATGATTCAGATAAAGCGAATAGAGACTTCAGTGTACCGCTTAAGATATTGTCATTTGCAATGCGCTCTTCCGCAGTTGATGAATTCATAGCCATATTCCTGGCTTCAATCACCTTTGTAAGCGTCTCTGATTCATGTTTCGCATATCCCTTTACAGTCTCTACATAGTTCGGAATCAAATCATAGCGCTTCTTCAATGATACGTCCATTGCAGAAAATGCCTCTTCTGTTTTATTCCTCAGTGTAACAAAACCGTTATATGCACTGACAAGCCATATAACAATAATCAGCACAACAGCGCCAATAATTATCCCTGCGATCATATTTTCTACCTCCTGTTCGTGGAAACCTTTATAGTATTATAAACATTATAACAGAGAATACTCAAACCACAAGGATTTAATTCCGTATTTTATATACGAAAAAAGCACATGCAGTTTCCTACATGTGCTTCTCTTCACATACCTTCAAAATCACATACAAAGTTTTTTATCATCCATCTTTTTTCCTATCACCTGTTCTGGTTATGCCCTCGATCGATTAGTAACAGTCAGCTC
>URQQ01000082.1 GCA_900549995.1 uncultured Lachnospiraceae bacterium
TTTCGGAACACGAAAAACTCCACAATGAAAAACAGGCCCATGGCCTAACAATAAATGACGGCAGCGGACAATACTATCCGCTGCCGTCATTCAGTTTCATTTCTTCTCTTCCTTTTGACTGTGTATCATATCAGAACTGTAATCCTTCACTAAGAACAAATTCAGTATTTCACTCACCATAAAAAGTGCGTACCTCATTTCCTCCCCCTCCGGACGGATTCCATGGCAATCCTCAAAACCGATAATATTCAGTAACTCCTTTTCCTCGCCAAGCAGGCAGAGAAATGCCGACTTCACTTTGCGCCGTTCAAACCATGTGCGGATTGACTGTTCTCTGATCTTTTTAATATCGCGGTAGGCTGCAACCGGAAGTTCAGAAGGTAATTTCCAGTCCAGCGTAATCACTTCCTTCAGCGTATCTTCCTCAAGCCCGATCCCTTGGGAACACCAGCTGTATACCTTTCTAAATTGTCCGTCCTTTGTCTTCTGGCATATGTAAACTCTGTCCGAACGGAATCTGGTGCCAAGAAACTGCAGAAGCTTTGGCATTGCCGGCTGACTTTTGGTATTTTTCAGAAAGATGTCAAACATCCCTTCCACAATCTCGCTGTGAAAATTTTTCTGGATAGACAAAATTGTTCTTACCGGCTGAGATTTCTCCACAACCGAAGGCTTATGGCCTGCATAGAGACAATAGCTGTTTTTTCCATGTTTTTTTGTATAATACATAGAATCATCAGCCTTTGCAAACAGTGATGTAAAATCAGTGCCATGTTCAGGATAAAAACAGACCCCTACACTGCTGCTGATCTGGGGTACATCCGCTGATGTATCCATGCAGAAAAAAAGATTCTGGATTTCTTTGAGCTTTGGAAAAACATTTTCCTTCTCCCCGATTTCCGGAAGGAAGATTACAAATTCATCTCCGCCAATCCTTGACACAACATCCGTTCTCCTGAAAATGGATTTCAGTCTTCCTGCAATCTCTTTGAGTACTGTATCCCCATAAAGATGCCCCATCGTATCATTTAACTGTTTGAAATTATCAATATCAATCAGTAAAAAGGCGGCAGTCCGGCTGCTCTCTTCCATATATTTTTCAATACGCCTTATACATTCCCGCCGGTTTAAAAGCCCCGTCAGCGGATCCAGCTTTGCGATCTTCTGTGTCTCCAGAATTTCTGTCTTCCGTTCATTGATATCGGAGATGATTCCAAGTATTTTCATCAAATTCCCCTCGGAATCACACAGCGTAGTAGCGTGTACATCTACCCAGAGGTACACTCCGTCTCTTCGACGTATCCGGTATTCATGCTGCATCTGCTTTTCGCCTTTTAAAAGGCTCTGGAACTTTTCGCGAAGCGGTGCCTTGTCCGCTTCAAATATGATGTCTGTTTTAAACATGGAATCCGGAAATCCTTTGGAAGGAATTGTGTATCCGAATTTCTTTTCAAAATTCGGGGAATAGTATATATCCAGCGTCTTGCAGTCCAGTTCAAAGATAATATCCTGCATCTGTGACAATACGATCTCATAACGCTGTTCACTGATTGCCAGAGCCTCCTGGCTTTTTTTAGCGTCTGATATATCGTGAAAAATGCAGTGAAAATAATCTCCCTGTATCTCATCTTGCCTCAGTTCTCCGCTGATCCATATAAAGCGGATCTGTCCTGTTTTTGTGAGCAGGCGGTTTTCAAGTACAAACACATTGCTGACCGCCAGTTGTTTTTTGATTTCTTCTTTGATTTTCAGCCGGTCATCCGGGTAGATACACTCGATCAGATAATTATGAAACAGACGATCCATTTCATCCAAAGTATAACCAAGAAATTCATAGAGATTGTTCTGCGAATTGTATAAAGTAAATTTCTCATCATAAAGACAGTCAAACAAACCACTTGCCGGATATTCTTTCTTTCTCTGAATATCTGTTCTTTCCATAGTAGCACCTCTTTTGCGTTTTTGCATATATATACGTTGCTGCTTGGCAATCTACGTTTTCAATTGTGTCTGTCTGATAGGTTTAAGATTTGACTCCGGCTGCCGCCCTGGAGCCTTCGTAAATTGTGGGCTCATTGCTAAGCGCAAAGAAAACCGGCTTTGTTACGCAACAATGCCGGTTACACTACTACAGCTGGCTGGCTTTCCTGCATTTTCCCAAAAGGTGAAACCCCTATAGCTTTGCGACGCTGCCTTTCAGCAGTTGTGCCCAATGTTTTATTTTTAGTTATTGCCAATTAACTATAGAATAATACAATCTTGCCACATAGTCAAATAAATTCCATAATTTTACTTTTATTTTTAAGAAATTACAATTGACAAACCAGAACAAATGTGTTTTACCAAAGAATCATCGCTTCGTATGGCCTGAGAGTCACACTGTTTCCACGGATCAACGGTTCCCTGTAGTTTCCAAAGATTACCTTTTCCGGCATCTCTTCCAGTATTATTTCCCTCTCCTGGCCTCCGAAATTGATGAGTACGTCCACATGCTCCTGGTTTAACGCTCTTCTGTACGCGATAATGTCTTCTTCCCCGTCATAAAGCGGTGAAAATGTTCCGCTCCTCAGGATACTTCCATATTCCTCACCGTTTCTGAGTGCGATCAGCGCTCTGTAATATTTGAGGATTGACTTTTCCTGTTCTTCCTGTCTGCACACATTCACCTCAGGGTAATCCGGGTTTACAGGGAACCATGGTTTTACTTTTGAAAATCCGGCATTTGCTCCATCTTCCCACTGCATCGGAGTCCTGCTGTGGTCACGGCTTCTCCGGTTGACAGCCCTCAGGGCTTCTTTGGCGCTGAAGCCTTCAAGTACCGCCCTGTCATACTGCCCATGTGTCGCGACATCATCGAACTCATCAATCGAATCCAGCGTGATGTTCGTCATACCAATCTCTTCTCCCTGATAGATAAATGGGATTCCCCTCAGCGTCAGATTCATTGTCGCAAGCATCGAAGCACTTTCATATCCGATATCCTTCCATGGAATAAACTTATTCAATGAGCGCTGATGATCATGGTTGCCCAGAACAACGGACAGCATCCCGCCTGTCTTCTGTGCCATGATCTGCATCGGATACATCGCCTCCCTGATATCTGCCGCAGTAATCTTATGCTCCTGAAACCAAAGTCCATCCTCCACATCCAGATCAATACAGCTGAAATCGAAAATGCTGGAAAAGGCGCCGTCCTCTCCGATAAATGTTTCCAGCTTCTCTTCCGTCACACCGGACATTTCGGCAACGCTGAACGCATGATAGCGGTCAAATGTCTGCTCTCTCATTTCTCTGAGGAACACTTCAATCCCCGGGTAATTTTCAGACACCTTCGAAAGTCCTGCAAGGCCATCTGCCCCATCTGCCGGGAGCGATCTGTATGATGGATCTTTTTTAATGTATGTGATCGCATCTACCCGGAAACCGCCAAGACCTTTTTCAAGCCAGAAGTTCATCATCTTGTATACTTCCCGGCGGAGATTCTCATTCTCCCAGTTCAGATCCGGCTGTTCTTTTGCAAATGTATGGTAATAGTAATAGTCCGTTCCCGCAACCGGCTCCCACACACTTCCCTCAAACACAGACCGCCAGTTATTCGGAGGCTGCCCGCAGGACCCCTTTTTCATAATAAAATACTCTCCGTACGGTCCTTCGGGGTCAGCCAGCGCATTCTGGAACCACGCATGCTCACAGGAGCAGTGATTGACAACCAGATCCATCAGAATACGGATTCCCCGCTTTTCACACTCACTGATCAGCTCTTCCATGTCTTTCATTGTCCCGAATCTTGGATCAATCTGATAATAATCAGAAATATCATATCCGTTGTCCTTCATCGGTGACTGATAGACAGGACAAAGCCAGATTACATTGATGCCGAGACTTTTCAGATAATCAAGCCTCTTTATAATCCCCCTCAGATCACCAATGCCATCTCCATTCGTATCCTGAAAACTTTTCGGGTAAATCTGGTAAGCAATAATACTGTCACGCTGCTCCTGCTGCATCTCTTTCCCTCCTACTGTCGCTCTTTATGACTATGACTGTCTTCTGCGGATGACAACTGCCTCATATGGGCGGAGTGTCATCTGTGCCTTCACTTCTGCGTCTTCATAATTGCCAATTAAAATCTCTGCCGTATTCTGCGCAAATTCCTCCGGTAACCGATATCCGGTCTCATGCTCCGTAAAGTTACAGATCGTAATCAGTTTTTCTTCTCCGAGTGTTCTTGTATATACATACAGTTCTTCGCTGTCTGGGAGAAGAAGTTCGTACGTTCCATAGACAATGATCTCATTCTCTTTGCGAAGCCTGATCAACTGTTTATAGTAATGGAACACAGAAGTTTCTCTTCCTGTCTCTTCCTTTGCATTGATCTCTTTATAATTTGGATTCACATTGATCCATGGGGTTCCTGTTGTGAACCCGGCATTTTCACTGTCATCCCACTGCATCGGTGTCCTGGCATTGTCTCTTCCTTTATAACTGATATAGCGGAACATATCTTCTTTTCCAATGATTCCTTTTTCTGTCATCTCATGGTAAGCATTGATGCTTTCGATATCACGGAATTCTTCCAGCGACGTGAAAGGATAATTGGTCATCCCAAGTTCCTCTCCCTGATATATGTATGGGGTTCCCTGCATCATATGCAGACACGTCCCAAGCATTTTCGCTGAAATTTCTCTGTACTTGCTGCTGTCATTGCCAAGCCTTGAAAGCATTCTCGGCTGGTCATGATTACACCAGTACAGACTGTTCCATGCCTTGCCATTCAATTCTGTCTGCCATTTTGACAGCACCTTTTTCAGTTCTGTCAGGCGGATTTTCTGTTCATTCCACTTAAAAGTTTCTCCTCCGTCCAGATCCATGTGCTCAAACTGAAATACCATATTCAGTTCTTTTCCACTGTCCGATGCATATTTTTTCGCCTCATCCACTGTCACACCGGCACATTCCCCCACGGTAATGAGATCGTATTTGGACAGTACCTTCTCATTCATCTCCTGAAGATATTCATGGACATGCGGGCCGTTATGCACAAATGGACCAAAATCTCCATATCCTTTTTTATTCATCTCACCATCCGGAAGCCCAGGTACTTTGGAAATCATGCTGATCACATCCATACGGAACCCGTCAATTCCCTTTTTACACCACCAGTCCATCATGCAAAACACTTCATCTCTGACCTTTTCATTATCCCAGTTCAGATCCGGCTGTTTCTTGGAAAACAGGTGCAGAAAATACATTTTTGTTGCTTCGTCATACTCCCACGCTGATCCGCCGAAACAAGATCCCCAGTTATTCGGTTCTTTCCCGTCTTTTGGTTCTCTCCAGATATAATAATCTCTGTATGGATTCTCTTTGGATTTCCTGCTTTCCACAAACCACGCATGTTCATCCGACGTGTGGTTTACAACAAGATCCATCATGATTTTAATTCCAAGTTCATGTGCTCTGTTCAGCATTCTGTCATAATCTTCCATTGTACCGAATTCTGTCATGATCGCCTGGTAATCGCTGATATCATAGCCATTATCATCGTTCGGAGACTGATAGACCGGTGAGAGCCAGATGACATCAATGCCAAGTTCTTTCAGGTACTCAAGCTTACCTGTAATTCCGTTCAAATCTCCAATTCCGTCTCCGTTGCTGTCGCAGAAACTTCTTGGGTATATCTGGTAAACTACACTTTCTTTCCACCATGCTTTATTCATGTTTGCTTTCCTCCGCTATAAATTTTAAGTACACTTTGACATACTGGCTGCGAGGTCTGCGTTTTGCGCAAAACCTATTTCTTTGTCTAAATTATACTTTTCTTCTTCGGTTATTTCAATAGGTTTTGCGCAAAACGTATTCTTGTACAATTTGTGTATTCTGTTTTTGTCTATTTAATGCAAGATGACCGAAGTTTTACGGAGTCTCTGATTACCAGCCTGACCGGAAGTTTTGTGTTCAACCTTATTTCTTTTTTCCCTTCGATAATATCGAAGAGCTTCATCACTGCAGCCTCCCCTTTCAGTGCCATATCCTGATGTATCGTTGTCAGCTCCGGCCTGCACATCCGGGCATACTCACTGTCATCAAACCCTGCGACCGATATATCTTCCGGCACTTTGATTCCATGATCCTTAAGATACATCACTGCCTCCGCCGCATAATAATCGGAAGCAAAAAACAAGACATCTCTCCTTGCAAGTTCCTCCATATTCTCATTGTAAAATTCAAACCGTTCCTGTCGGTTCCGCGGGATGATGATATGACTGCTTTTTTCAGAATAGGCAACCTGAAAACGATCCAGTGCCCCCTTCATGCCAATCCATCTGTGATAATCCACGCCATAATCGTTATCCGCAAGAAATACAATATCCCGGTGCCCATGTTCCAGAAGAAATCTTGTCATTTCATATCCGCCCTGGCTGTCATCAAGTCCTACATTCGCAGTCTTTTCTGCCTCATAATAGGTGTCAATGGATACGACCGGAACCTTACACTTACTTTGAATCTTATAATTATCCTGGGCAGTCAGACCGATCGTCAGCAACCCCTCCACGTTCCACGTAGCAGCAATCTGAACACTCTCCTCCGGAGAGTTGGACAAATGAAACAGCATATAATAATTCTTTTTATAAATTTCTGATTCCAGAGACTTGATCAGAATATCCGTAAATCCTCTCTGAGATCCCTCCTGTTTCTGAAAATCACCCCCGCCGATCATCACACCGATCAGCCGGGAGCGGTTTTCAGCCAGCATTCTTGCGCTCATACTCGGCACATAGGACGATTCCTCCAGAAGCCGCTGTATTTTTTCAATAGTATCTTTCGATACCTTTTTCGTATTTCCATGTATAACATTCGATACCGTTGTCGGGCTTACCCCGGCCTTTGCCGCAATATCCTTAATCCTGACCATTCCCATTTTTTACCTCCTCTTATTCCAGCTCTCTTTGCATATCTTTAAATTCTTTGGGTGAAACCCCATATTCCTTTTTGAATGCCCGGTAAAAGCTGGAATAATCCCCAAATCCAAACATCTGATATGCCGTACTGATTCCGGTATCTCCCAGAATCGCCTCTTTGCAGGCCAGAAGCCGTTTTTTCGTTATATACTGATGAATCGACATTCCGATACTGTCTTTAAACAGATGGGCGATATAATATTTACTCACATAAAACTCCTTTGCCAGACGCTCCAGAGACAAATCTTCATCCAGATGTTCTTCAATAAAAAAAAGAATGCTTTGATAAAGACTTAGTTCTTCTTTCTCACTCTTTGGGTGATTCTGTTCATATACGATTCGGTTCAGATGAAGAATCAGATCATTGACCCCTAATGAAATCTTCGCCTCCTTCCCAAATCGTTCTGACTGCAGTTCCTCAATCAGCAGAAACACCTTGGACTGGATCGTATTGAATGAGATCACATCATTATGAAAAATATAGTTCCCCGACACAAGGACGTGCTGCATCAGATATACATAATCTTTCGATACCTCAAGCAGATGGTTACAGTATTCCTCACTGATCCAGAATACAAATCTCCGGTATGGCGCATCCTGGCTGTGAATCCTTGCATGATGCCTCACTTTGGGCGGGATCAGCACGACATCTCCCGGTTTGAGCGCATACTCCTCCCCTTCAATCATGATCGTCACATCTCCCTCCAGGAAAAAATAGAATTCATAATAATTATGTGTATGGTCTTCTACCTTTGAAAGATAATAATCCTTATAATAGTAGATCTCAAAATCCTTTGACACCATATATTGTCTCGTACTGAACGTAGTCTGCAGATTTTTCTTCATATACAAATCACCCTCTTTTTCGTCTCTTACTGAATACTTAGAGGATATCACGTTACCACAACTTTTGCAATGTATACAACAATTCCGTCAATTGGATTTTTGACGAAATTATTTATAATAAATATTAAGAACAGCAAAGAACCTCTACAAAGAAAGGAATATCATAATTATGGAAATGACATTAAGATGGTATGGATCAAAATTTGACACCGTTACTTTGAAACAAATCCGCCAGATCCCGGGCGTAACAGGCGTAATCACTACACTCTACGACACTGTGCCCGGCGAAGTATGGAGCCGCGAGAGAATCCGTGAACTGAAAGAGGAAGTAAATGCTTCCGGCCTTCATATCGCAGGGATCGAAAGTGTGAATATCCATGATGCTATCAAAACAGGAGCACCTGAACGCGACCAATACATCGATCATTATATCGAGACACTTGAAAATCTTGGCCAGGAAGATATTCATCTTGTATGCTACAACTTTATGCCTGTGTTCGACTGGACAAGAACTGAACTCGCCCGTGTGAGGCCGGACGGTTCCACTGTACTCGCCTATACACAGGAGGCAGTTGATGCATTGAATCCTGAGAATATGTTTGAATCTATCGCAGGCGACATGAACGGTACAGTGATGCCTGGCTGGGAACCAGAAAGAATGGCGAAAATCAAAGAACTTTTCGAAATGTACAAAGACATCGATGATGAAAAACTGTTTGAAAATCTGAAATATTTTCTGGAACGTATCATGCCGGTCTGTGATAAATACGATATCAACATGGCAATTCACCCGGACGACCCTGCATGGAGTGTCTTTGGACTGCCAAGGATTATCATAAACAAGACAAATATTCTGCGCATGATGGAAATGGTTGACAATCCGCACAATGGTGTTACTTTCTGCTCCGGTTCTTATGGAACCAATCTGGAAAACGATCTTCCGGATATGATCCGTTCACTGAAAGGAAGAATCCATTTTGCACATGTGCGTAATCTGAAATTCAATTCACCTACCAACTTTGAGGAAGCGGCGCACCTCTCATCGGACGGAACTTTTGATATGTATGAGATTATGAAAGCGCTGTATGACATTGGATTTGACGGACCGATCCGTCCTGACCACGGACGCATGATCTGGGACGAAGTTGCAATGCCTGGATACGGATTGTATGACAGAGCACTCGGTGCCACATATCTGAACGGACTTTGGGAAGCAATTGTGAAAGGAGCGAAATAAGCATGAAGTTAAACAGACAAGGTTTGGAAAACAAAGAACAATGGACTTCTCTTGGCTATTCCCTTCCGGAATATGACCGTGAGGCAGTCACTGAAAAGACAAAGGAGAATCCTTACTGGGTGCATTTCGGCGCCGGGAATATCTTCCGGGCATTCCAGGCAAATGTAGTCCAGAATCTTCTCAATCAGGGGATTCTTGACCGTGGACTTATCGTCGCAGAAGGATTTGACTATGAAATCATAGAAAAAATGAATCATCCTCATGACGGCTACAGTATTCTTGTTACATTAAAAGCCGATGGGTCAGTAGAAAAAACAGTGGTTGGCTCCGTAGTAGAATCTCTGACTGTCAATTCCGACAATGATGCTGATTTTTCACGCCTCAGAGAAATCTTCGAAAAAGACTCTCTGCAGATGGCAAGTTTTACTATCACAGAAAAAGGGTACAGCCTTGTCAACGGAAAAGGAGAACTGCTCCCTTCTGTCGCATCCGACTTCGCTTGCGGCCCTCAGAAACCGGAAAGCTACATCGGTAAAGTCGTAAGTCTTCTGTATACCCGGTTTAAATCCGGCCAAAAACCAATTGCCATGGTGAGTATGGACAACTGTTCACATAATGGTACGAAACTGTACAATGCAGTCTCTGAGTTCGCAGTGAAATGGGCAGATAACGGCCTTGTTGAAAAAGAATTTGTAACCTACATCAATACAAAAGAAAAGGTATCCTTCCCGTGGTCTATGATTGATAAAATCACCCCTCGTCCGGACCCGTCAGTTGTAGAAATTCTGAAAAAAGACGGGATCGAAGAACTTAAACCTGTCGTAACCTCAAAGAATACTTATGTGGCACCATTTGTCAATGCAGAAGAATGCGAGTATCTCGTCATCGAGGACGCATTTCCGAACGGAAAGCCTGCCCTGGAAAAAGGCGGATTGATGTTTACTTCCCGTGAGACTGTAGACAAAGTTGAGAAAATGAAAGTCTGCACCTGCCTGAACCCTCTTCACACGGCTCTTGCAGTCTTTGGATGTGTCCTTGGATATGATTTAATTTCGAAAGAAATGAATGACAGTACACTGAAGAAACTGGTCGAAGGAATTGGTTACACAGAAGGGCTTCCGGTCGTTGTAAATCCTGGAATCCTTGATCCAAAAGAGTTCATTGATACGGTCATCAATGTCCGCATTCCGAATCCATTTATGCCGGATACCCCTCAGCGTATTGCAACCGATACTTCCCAGAAACTTGCGATCCGTTATGGAGAAACGATCAAAGCATATACAGCTTCACCGGATCTTGACACCGCCGATCTGAAACTGATCCCGCTTGTATTCGCAGGATGGCTTCGTTATCTCATGGCAGTGGATGACAATGGAAATGCGTTTACATTAAGCCCTGACCCTCTGCTCGATACGGTATGCCCTTACGTGGCTTCCATTCACTTAGGAGACAATGTAAACGCAGCGGAACTGTTGAAACCGATTCTTGAGAACGCAAAAATCTTCGGCGTAAATCTCTATGAAGCAGGAATGGCTGATCTGGTATGTGAGTACTTCACGCAGATGATCGCCGGAACCGGTGCAGTCCGCAGAACACTTGATAAATACGTGAAATAATCTACAAAAAAGGAAGCATATCCTGCCGGACCTGCTTCCTTTTTTTGTTGTTTTGTTATTCATTTTCCACTGCAGCGTCTTCTGCTTCTTTTACCGCAGGAGTTTCTGCAGTCTCATCACTCTCTACTGCTGCTTCTGTTTTTATTTCCTCTGCCTGAATGGAAGGCGTTTCTTCTGTAACCACTTCTTCGGAGACAGTTTCCAAAGCCACAGGATCTTTCATTCCTACCCGTTCTTCTTTCTGCTCCTCATCAAGCTCGATTCCCTTGACTTCACGCAGAATTTTCATGAATTCCTTGCCGGTAATCGTCTCTTTCTCGATCAGATACGCTGCAATCTTATCCAGTGCATCACGGTTCTCTGCCAGAAGTCTCTTCGCTTCCTCATATGCATTTTTCAGCATCTTCATAACTTCCTGGTCGATCTCAGAGGCAGTCTCCTGACCACAGTTTGATACCGGGCGTCCATCCAGATAACGGTGCTGGATCGATTCCAGCCCTATCAGTCCGAATTTTTCTGACATACCATACTGTGTGATCATTGCCCTCGCAATGGAAGTTGCTTTCTCAATATCGTTCGATGCGCCTGTAGAAATCGTGTCAAATACAATCTCCTCAGCGGCACGGCCTCCAAGTATGCCTACCAGCATCGCCTCCAGTTCCTTCTTTGTATTCAGGAACTTCTCCTCTTCCGGTGTCTGCATCACATATCCAAGCGCTCCCATTGTTCTCGGGACAATCGTAATCTTCTGCACTGGCTCAGAGTGTTTCTGCAGCGCACTTACAAGTGCATGCCCGACCTCATGATACGATACAATCCGGCGTTCCTCCTGGCTCATGATACGGTCTTTCTTCTCTTTTCCGACGAGTACGACCTCTACAGCCTCGAAAAGATCAGCCTGTGAAACCACATGGCGTCCTTTCTTTACCGCATTGATCGCTGCCTCGTTAATCATGTTGGCAAGGTCAGATCCCACCGCTCCGGAAGTTGCAAGCGCAATCGCCTCCAGGTCAACCGTCTCGTCCATTTTGACATCCTTCGAATGTACTTTCAATACATCAATTCTTCCCTTCAGATCAGGCTTGTCAACAATAATCCGTCTGTCAAACCTTCCGGGACGCAGAAGCGCAGGATCCAGAACTTCGGGACGGTTCGTCGCCGCAAGAAGCAGCAGGCCTTTATCTGTATCAAATCCGTCCATCTCCGCAAGGAGCTGGTTCAGCGTCTGCTCGCGCTCATCGTTGCTTCCCATTGCATTATCACGGCTTTTACCAATTGCATCTATCTCATCTATAAAAATAATACATGGAGCCATAGACTGTGCCTGCTTGAACAGATCACGGACCCTGGAAGCACCTACGCCGACATACATCTCGACAAATGCAGATCCGGACAAAGAGAAAAACGGTACTTTTGCCTCTCCTGCAACAGCTTTGGCAAGAAGTGTCTTACCTGTACCGGGAGGTCCGACAAGAAGCGCGCCCTTCGGAAGTTTTGCTCCGATCGCCGTATACTTGCCTGGATTGTGAAGGAAATCCACAACTTCCTGCAGCGACTCCTTCGCCTCATCCTGTCCGGCCACATCCTTGAATGTGACGCCTGTTTTCTTCTCTACACCGTACATTTTGGCATTGCTCTTTCCAACGCCCATCATTCCGCCGCCTTTTGACATCTTCTTCATCAGGAAATTCAGTCCGAAGAAAATGATGACAAACGGAAGAATAATACTTAAGAATACATTGAGAAGAACAGCGGATGTGGAATCCGGTATCTTCTGTCCATACTCTACTCCTGCATCATATAATCTCTGTGACAGTGTCTCATCTTTTACAACGCCGGTATAGTATGTAACTCCCGGAACTGCTGTCCCATTGCCAAATACGCTTCCGCTGCCTTCTGAATCCGATGATTTCTTGGATTCCTTCGGTGTGATGATTAACTTATCAGAATCAATGGTTACTTTTTCAACCTCACCGTTATCTACCATCTTTAAAAATTTACTGTATGGTATCTCTTTCGATGTACTGTCCTGCATAAACTGATATAAGCCTAAAACAAGCAGCGCTGTAATCAGTGTCGTCAGCAGTATGACACTTAAGCCCTGTTTCCCTCGTTTAGGCCCTTTATTATTATTATTCTGGTTATCCATGTTTTTCCTCCTAAATCTTGTCTCTTCTATTATAAGGACAGAAATTCTATAAATCAATAAAAACATTGTGAAAAGGCAGCATGTTTTCTTAAAGTTTTCTAAAATAGCAGTAAATTTCTGCGATAATTCTATGGCGTAAATAATTCATTTTGTAGTATACTAATAAAATAGTATGGAAAGTTCCATAAAAATGACAAAGGATGATTATACGTATGAAAATAGGATTTGACAATGACAAATATCTGGCTATGCAGTCAGAACACATCCGGGAACGGATCTCGCAATTCGACAACAAACTTTATCTGGAATTCGGCGGAAAACTTTTTGATGACTTCCACGCTTCCAGAGTTCTGCCAGGCTTTAAGCCGGACAGCAAACTCCGTCTTCTGATGCAGCTTTCCGATCAGGCAGAAATCGTCATCGTAATCAGCGCAGGAGATATCGAAAAAAATAAAATACGCGGAGATCTTGGCATCACTTATGATTCTGATGTTCTCCGTCTGATAGACTCATTTAAAGAAAACGGGCTTTTTGTAGGGAGTGTTGTTATTACTCAATATTCTGGGCAGAACAGCGCGGACCTATTCAAGAGCCGTCTGGAAAAACTGGGAATTACAGTCTACATCCATTACGCAATCGAAGGATATCCGTCGAATATCCCATTAATTGTAAGCGATGAAGGATACGGAAAGAATGAATATATCAAGACAAGCCGGCCGCTTGTCATCGTCACAGCTCCGGGTCCCGGAAGCGGCAAGATGGCGACCTGCCTGTCCCAGCTCTACCATGAACACAAAAAAGGTATCCGGGCAGGATATGCGAAGTTCGAGACATTCCCTATCTGGAATCTTCCTCTCAAGCACCCGGTCAACCTTGCTTACGAGGCAGCAACGGCTGATTTAAATGATGTCAATATGATTGACCCATTCCATCTGGATGCATACGGTGTAACTACAGTAAACTATAACCGGGATGTAGAGATCTTCCCTGTCCTTGGTGCAATATTCGAGCGTATTTACGGGGAAAATCCATATAAATCTCCCACAGATATGGGGGTCAATATGGCCGGAAAATGTATTTCTGACGACGAAGCGTGCAAAGAAGCCTCCCGCCAGGAAATTATCCGCCGGTATTATAATTCCCGCAACGGCCTTCTGGAAGGTACAAGCCAGGATGATGAAGTATTCAAACTCGAGCTTCTGATGAAGCAGGCAAATGTGACAACCGAAGACCGGAAAGTTGTTGCCGCTGCCCTTAAGAAAGAAGAAAAGACCGGTGCCCCTGCTGCTGCCCTGGAACTCCCGGACGGCACGATTGTGACTGGCAAAACGTCGGATCTTCTGGGTGCCTCAGCTGCCCTTTTATTAAATGCACTGAAAAAACTGGCCGGAATTAACCATAAAAAACACGTCATTTCCCCAGATGCTATCGGACCGATCCAGAAACTGAAGGTAGAATATCTTGGAAGCAAAAATCCAAGGCTTCACACAGATGAAGTCCTGATTGCCCTCTCCATGAGCGCCGCGACGAGTGAAACTGCCCAGCTGGCTCTTTCCCAGCTTCCGAAACTGAAGGACTGTCAGGCACACACTTCTGTGATGCTGTCCCAGGTGGATATCAAGTCTTTCAAAAAACTTTCCATCCAGGTAACATCCGAGGCAAAGTACGAAAAAAAATCTATTTATCACGCAGTATAGTGACAGGAACTTTTTGTTAATCAAAAAAAAGCCTTGCAATTTCCTCCAAAAAGGTGTATATTTTTTCGCATATTTGTTTTTTCAGGCAGGTCATTGATCTGCCTGTAACTGTTCAATCATCAGTCAATTATAAAGGAGGAAATACATGGCAGTAAAATATGTATTTGTCACGGGCGGAGTTGTCTCCGGACTCGGTAAAGGTATCACAGCAGCATCTCTTGGACGACTTTTAAAAGCCCGTGGATATACTGTAACTATGCAGAAATTTGACCCTTATATCAATATTGATCCAGGTACTATGAACCCGGTGCAGCACGGTGAAGTTTTCGTCACCGATGACGGCGCTGAGACGGACCTGGATCTTGGACATTATGAACGTTTTATCGATGAAAATCTGACACAGAATTCGAACGTTACAACTGGTAAGATCTACTGGTCGGTTCTTCAAAAAGAAAGACGCGGTGATTTCGGCGGCGGTACTGTACAGGTTATTCCGCACATTACAAACGAAATCAAGGACCGTTTTTACAGAAATGTTACAGCAAAAGATACAGAAATCGCCATCATTGAAGTAGGAGGCACGGTCGGTGATATCGAAAGCCAGCCTTTTCTTGAGGCAATCCGCCAGTTCCAGCATGATGTGGGGCATGAGAATGCCATACTGATCCATGTCACCCTCATCCCTTACCTGAAAGCTTCCGGTGAGATGAAGACGAAACCGACGCAGGCAAGCGTCAAGGAACTTCAGGGGCTTGGCCTGCGGCCGGACATTATCGTATGCCGTTCAGAGTATCCGCTGGATGACGGATTGAAGGATAAGATTGCCCTGTTCTGTAACGTTCCGGCACGCCATGTTCTCCAGAACCTGGATGTGGAATATCTGTACGAGGCACCGCTTGCGATGGAGAGGGAAAATCTCGCAAATGTTGCCTGTGAGTGTCTGAATTTAGACTGTCCGGATCCTGACCTCTCCGACTGGGAGGCTATGGTTGACGCACTGAGAAATCCTGTAGATAAAGTGAGCATTGCCCTCGTCGGAAAGTATATCACTCTGCATGATGCATATATCAGCGTTGTTGAGGCACTGAAACACGGAGGCATCGCTAACCATGCTGAAATCGAAATCAAATGGGTGGACTCCGAAGAACTGAGCGATGATAATGCTGACTCCGTCTTCTCTGGTGTTCACGGAATTATCGTTCCCGGCGGTTTCGGCGACCGTGGAATCGAAGGGAAAATCTCTGCGGTCAAATATGCCAGAACACACAAGATCCCATTCCTTGGCCTCTGTCTTGGAATGCAGCTTTCGATCGTCGAATTCGCCCGCAATGTCGTCGGATTCCATGACGCTCACAGTGTGGAACTGAAGCCAGATACGACACATCCGGTCGTCCACATCATGCCTGACCAGCAAAATATCGAAGAGATCGGCGGTACACTCCGTCTCGGCTCCTATCCATGTATTCTGGACCAGGATTCCAGAGCTTATGAGATGTATGGCACAGACACGATTTACGAACGCCACCGCCACCGCTACGAAGTCAACAATGATTACCGCAGCACATTGATTGAAAATGGAATGAAATTATCCGGCCTCTCTCCGGACGGCCGTATCGTTGAAATGATCGAGATTCCAGAGCATCCATGGTTTGTCGCAACCCAGGCCCATCCTGAACTGAAATCAAGGCCAAACAGACCTCACCCATTGTTCAGCGGCTTTATCAAAGCTTCTCTGAAACACAAAAACGATTAATCAGATACAGGAATCCTAAGAAAAGAAGCGGCAGCAAAAGCAGATTGATCGTCTGCATTTTGCTGCCGCTCTTTTTCTATATGATTCCGGATCCTCTTTTAGGACCCGAATGCTAAAAGTATTCTATGGATTGCCTTATGGTTCATTTTTTCCACCTTAAGACGAATGTCTCCGGCCTGCACCTCAGGATGTTCATCCTCCTCAGGTATATATCCAAGCTGTTCTATGACATACCCCGAAACAGTATCTGAATTCTCTGTCTCCAGTTTTAGATTCAGCTTTTCATTCAACTCATCAACCAGGATACCACCATCTATAATATAAGTCGTATCTGAGATCTGAAGCATCTGGGGGTCTTCCTGATCATATTCATTGTAGATCTCTCCCATGACCTCTTCCACAAGATCCTCCACCGTGACAATTCCTGAAAATCCTCCATATTCATCAATCAAAACAGCGATATGATTTTTACGGCTCTGAAGCTCCCGGAACAGAGAATCTGCATTTTTTGTCTCCGGCACAAAGTACGGTTTCTGCATCAGTTTTTCAATCTCTACATTTTCAAACGATACTTTTCTTGCCTCAATTGCAAAATCTCTCATATCAAGGACACCGACAATATTGTCTCTTTCTTCCCTGTACACCGGAATCTTTGTATATCTGCACTCCAGCATTTCATCCAGGTATTCTGGAAGCGGTTCCAAGATGTCAATTGCAAAGACATCCTTTCTCGGTACCATAATCTCTCTCGCAGTCTTATCATCGAAAGAAAATACAGAAGTAATCATATCCTGCTCAATCTCATTAAACACGCCCTGCTCACGGCCTGACTTAAGAAGTCCCCTGATCTCCTCCTCCGTAATCTTCTCCTCAATATTCCCGGTCTTCATCCCCGCAATACGCAGCACAAGATTGGTTGATGCGGACAAAAGCCTGATGAACGGAGACATCACCTTTGAAATATAGTAAATAGGCTTAACCGTCCACATACTGAATGCCTCTGCCTTCTGAAGTGCAATACGCTTCGGCACAAGTTCTCCAAAAATCAGTGTCAGAAATGAAAGTACAACAGTCACAAAAACCATCGCTATCGTCTCACTGTAAGGAATCCCTGCTCTTAGCATCCACCCTCCCAGGGCTACTGATATCCCGGATGCTGCTGACGCACTTGAAAAGAAGTTCGCAAGTGTAATTGCCACCTGGATGGTGGAAAGGAATCTGGTCGAGTCGTCAAACAGGCTCTGCACCATAGTGGCCTTCTGATTGCCTTCCTCCGAAAGCTTTCGTATCTTATTCTTATTCACCGATACGACTGCCATCTCGGCACCTGCAAAATATGCGTTGATTAAAGTAAGGACAACAAGTAACAAAAGCTGGGACATGATCTGTGTGGCCCCAGGGTCAGGATCTAAATCCATAAAATAAAACCTCCTCTTTTTTTGCCGGTGTTTTACACCGGATTTAAATTTTTAGGCTGATTATATCATATCGCCTGTTCACTTACAAGTATTTTTTTGCCCCTTTATACGCAAGATGCCGGAAGGATTTTCTCCCTCCGGCATCTGTTCTATGCGGTCTCCTGTTCAAACTGTGAATTGTACAGTTCTGCGTAGAACCCGCCTCTCGCAATCAGTTCTTCATGATTGCCCTGTTCTATAATATCTCCGTCCTTCATAACGAGAATCAGATCTGCATCTCTGATTGTGGAAAGTCTGTGGGCAATGACAAAACTTGTTCTGCCCTTCATCAGGTTATCCATTGCTTTCTGAATTCTCACTTCTGTTCTTGTATCTACAGAACTTGTCGCCTCATCCAGAATCAGGATCTTCGGATCCGCAAGAATTGCCCTTGCGATCGTCAGCAGCTGTTTCTGTCCCTGTGACACATTGCTTGCCTCTTCATTCAGTTCCATGTCATATCCATTTGGAAGTGTCTGTACAAACCTGTGCACATGTGCTGCTTTTGCCGCTTCGATAACCTCTTCATCTGTTGCATCCAGTTTACCGTAACGGATATTATCTTTGATACTTCCGTGGAACAGCCAGGTATCCTGAAGCACCATACCGAACATTTCCCGTAGTTCACTCCGGTTAAAGTCCTTGACATTGTGCCCGTCAATTTTAATGGCTCCGCTGTTTACATCATAGAATCTCATCAGAAGTTTTACCATCGTCGTCTTACCTGCACCTGTCGGTCCTACAATCGCAATCTTCTGTCCCTGTCTGATGTCCGCTGAGAAATCATTGATAATAATTCTGTCCTCGCTGTATCCGAAATGTACATGTTCAAACTCAACATTTCCTTCCAGCCCTTCGACTGGCACTGCATCCGGCACTGTCTGGTCTTCTTCGCTCTCATCCAGGAATTCGAATACCCTCTCTGCTGCTGCGGCTGTTGACTGGAGCATATTTGCCACCTGCGCCACCTGCTGGATCGGCTGTGTAAAGTTACGGACATACTGGATAAATGACTGGATATCACCGACTTCGATTGATTTCTGTATGACCAGATATCCTCCCATCACCGCAACTGCCACATAGCCAAGATTGCCGACAAACTGCATGATCGGCATCATCATTCCTGAAAGGAATTGTGATTTCCA